>NZ_JBXWNG010000002.1:0-614482 GCF_059610245.1 Ruegeria sp. YTSA075
CAATTTGCCCAACTGGCAGGGGAATAGACCCGCCTGCGCGATATCATCAGCCTTCAAAGAAAATTGCGACAGAACCACCTCAAATAGACCCCAGAGTTTGCGACACATCCCAACAGAGTCCATCCCGCCCGTTTTTTTCCTACTCCACATTACTTTAATGCGCATAATATATACTTTTTGAGCACCTTTGGGCACCCATGGAGGAGCCGAATGTAAACCGTTGTCACGCGCAACCCATTCTGCCCAGACAGGGGCTCAAAGTGGCGGGCTAGAACTCATCAGCCCGTCCCCTGCCCTGCCTAGCCCGGGTCGCATGCGCAGCATTCACTCCTGGTGGTTTCTTCGGTCAGCGCCATAGGCCGACATCCGTTGTTAATAATTTATATGTCCAAGCGCCCGTTTGCAGCGGCTTTGGAGGCCACCGCCCTACTCTCGTGCAACCTGCAGACAACAGAATGGTTGGCCCTGCGCCAAATGATTAAACACGCCAGATTGCTTGATCCGGTCTGACCGAAACACTCCCGTACCAAGGTCTGAGTGTTTTGGTAGGTCCCTGCCCTACCCCCCCTCCGCCGTTGACCATTTGATGGAGCTTGAACGAAAAGCACCGGGCTTCTAGCCCGGTGCTTGACTTCGCCTTACTAAACGAATTCCTTACCCGTGGGTAAGATCATCCTCTTCTTGAAGGCCATCAAGTAAGACGGCAACAGCCTGTTCCAACTTGCTGCGATCCACTCGTGTGAAATCAAGGTCGTACTTTAATTCGATGCGCCCATTCGAAGCAGAGCATCTAGCAACCCCTGCCCGCCCAGAGACTTGAAACGTCGTTTTTGCACGGCGTGTTTTTCCAGGGCTGCTCGGTGCTGGTTTTTTTTCGCCCCCCGTCTGAACCTCTAAAAACGATCGAAGGATCGCCATTTCACGCGCGGAGTCCCGTTCCGGTTCGCTCATCACAGCGGTGCTCACTTGACGTACCAAACCAGGATCAGCGTCCAGTTTACGTTTCAGCTCAACACCGAGATTACGCGGGATGTCATTTGGATGCATCAGCACCTTGTCCAACATCATCAACAAACTCGCAAACGCTCGGATATAGCTGCGCTTGGTGTAGCTGGCAGACTTGAACAGAATTGCCACCGCCTTATCCACATCCGCGCATTCATTTGCCGAATCTTCTGTATAGGCGCGCGCCAAAGCGCCCATTTCCGCAAAAGAGATATCCTTGCGGATAAGGTTCTCATCCACCATACGCCGGTAGCTGTCGTTGATATCCGCAGCGTCCGAAATGCCCGCCGGGATTTCTGCGTAAATCTCCTCACCCGTTTCCTCGTATAGGGCACGATAGGCAGACAAGCGGCGCATGCCCTGTATCAGGTCAAACCGCCCATCCGAGCGACGTTCCAGCCGAATTGGATTTGACAGGCCGATATCGCGAATCGAGTCTTTCAATTCCTCCAACTCGGCATCCGGTCCATCTTTGCGGTCCCGCGTCAGCTTTTCAGTGACGACATTCGAAAGCGCCACGCGCTCGGTCACCAAACCTTCAGATCGCAACCGCACCAGTTCATGCGCCAATCGATCATTTTCGGCACGGATCGTATCTTCAGTCGATTGCTGATCGCGCAAGGCATCCGCGTTTTCAGAGATCGCCGCGGCCATAGGACCGCGCCGCTTGTCCAGAATCTTGTCAGGAACCCTGCCGACGGGGATGTCCTCCATCGCCGGCATATCGATGTCGAACATTCTGCGTTTACGGCTCATGCGTCATCCTCCAGCTTGTCCCAGGCCGTCAGCATGACGTCCCGGAATTCTTCATAGACATTGTCAAAGGTCGAACGCGCGCGGCGCCAGGTTTCGCGCGTCATCTCGCGGTAATCCATCTCGTAAACCGAGCTTAGGAAACGGCCGGACTGTTCAACCGCGCGGGTCATTTCCACCGGGTGCTGCGCGACATTATCGCCAAAGACCTTGCGGAACGCTTCGAACATCGCAAGGTGCAGGGCGTTGCCCGGCTCATAACGCGTCAGCAGAAAGCGAAGCTCGCAGAAGGTTTTGGGAAGACCGATCTTACCCGTGGGTAAGGTCTTGTCGAACCCATAGGCCAAATCTTCAAGCGCCTCGGCCAGCTGACCGATGAAAGAGGTGGTCGAGTCGTATTCCCAATACCCCGGCCCGGAAGGGATATAGAGCATATCCGCCGCAAAGACCGCGTTCATAGACTGATAGCCAATCGCGGGCGGGCAATCAAAAAGGATCAGGTCATACGCGTCATCCGGGATCTGATCCAGGTAACGCGACACCGCTGCAAAGAACGACCATTCGGGGTTCAGGTGCCGGTACTGAGCCGATGCAAATTCGACGAAAGCCGCATTAGCACAGGACGGGATCACATCGATCGTCGACCAGGAGGTCTGCCGAATAAAGTCGGCAACCCGCAGATCACCCAGCCCCATGCCAGTGATAGCGGGTGGCAACTCCCGGCGGGGCAGGGCGGTACCGGATTCGGCCGCGGCGGGACGGTTGTTCATCCGCTCTGTTTCACGGATCAGATCACGCGCCATGATACCCCAGACGGTAAAATCCTCGGCCACATCAGTCAGGCCCATCGAATGGCTCAGGGTGGCCTGCGGGTCGAAATCCACCACCAACACACGGTACCCATCCAACGCAGCCGCATGCGCCAGATGCAAGGCAACGGTCGATTTCCCGGCACCACCTTTGAAATTGGCGACAGCCGCGCGCATGGCGCGCTTGCCAGCGGGGCGAGGCGGCATCAGGGATTTGCGGTTCACCTTGAGCCTGCGACGCAGCTCGTTCACCTCTTCCAGGCTGAACCAGCGCTGTCGGCCATCTGGCTCGACCTCACCACCGGGCAGCGAAGGGTCAGCGGCAAGCTTACCGCGGAAGGTCGACTGGTTGATCCGAAAGATCAGCTCGGACACTTCCCAGCTAGAGAAGCGACGGAGCGTCTTCTCCATCTCGGGGCTGAAGGTCTGCTGCCGTATCCAGCCCTGCAGTTTCAGCGATTGATTGCGCAATGCGTTTAGATCTTGGTGCGTGTACATGCCTCAGCTCTCGTTTAATAGGACGCTATTTGTTGCCTTTTTTCTATTTACGCCCGATTTGCACTTTACGCAAAAGAAAATATCATGAAGATGAAACTTACCCACGGGTAAGAAAACAAGGGTCATCGCAACGCTGAGCGATTCGGAGCCAGGGGCACTGAACGACACAGCCGCGCATCACCGCCCCGCCCACAATTAGGGGGTCACTAATGTGTAGGTAACCCCATTTAGGGGGACAACATAGCCAAATAAGGGGGACATCCAGGACGTCCCCCTTCACCAATACTTCACCAAATTTCTTTTATTGATTGGATCTGGATCTGTTCTCAAACTGGTCTGAATTGAGACTCTGCTTGACAGAATCGAAGCTTTGGACGCTAATCGCTGCAAGATGATGAAAAGCGTTGGCAAACAGCGTGACACGGCGGTAAGACCCGCATGAGGCAGACCAGAGCGGTGAGAAAGAGGATGCAGCTTGCAAAACCGGTCGGGCGTAATGCACCCGCCCTCAAGTACGATATTCTATCGGCACTGACGGTACATGCGCTGTCGGGCGACAAGCATCGCCAGCGCAGTATCCTTCGTATCGTCGCCCTGATCACCACGCGGTACAACTGGCGTAGCAATGAGCTGTCGATTGGACGAGAAGAAATCTCGCGGCTGTGGTCGGTGAATGAACGCACAGTAAAACGCGAAATGGCGAAGTTTCGCGCGATGGGGTGGATCGTGGTCAAACGACCAGCTGCGCGCGGGCGCGTGGCGGTATACGAGCTGGATTTGAAACAGCTGATGCTGGACACCTCAGAGGTCTGGCCTGTGATTGGCACTGATTTCCAGGCGCGCATGACCGAAGAGCCCGAAGCGGCCACCAATATCGTGCCCTTCAAGGCCAAACCGGTATCGCCTGATGGGGCTGCAGATGATGTCTGGACTCAGGTGCAAGCCATTCTACATGGCCGAGACCCAGAACTTTGGGCGAGTTGGTTCCAACATCTCAGCGAAGCCGAAAGGGCAGGGGGTGTTGCCACGTTGATCGCCCCATCGCGTTTTATGGCAGATTACATTGCCCAGAAATGGAGCGCACGGCTTCTGGCCGCCTACAGCCGGGTTGATCCGAGCATACGAACGCTACGTTTTGAGACCTCTGAATAGGCCGGTCATGCAATCAGGTTATCACATCCGGAGAAGACCGCCCGCAAATCTCTTGCAACCTGGTAATCGCGACGATGACATTGGCAACCCCACTCAGGGCACTTTGCGGATCGGCCCCCAGATCGCCATCCTTTGGCGTGAACCTTTCCAGGTAGACGCGGATGGTGGCGTTATCCGTACCGGTACCGGACAGGCGGATCACACCGCGGCTGCCGTTTTCAAAGACGATGCGGATGCCTTGATTATGGCTGGCCGATCCATCGACGGGGTCGTGATAGGAAAATTGATCTGCGGTCGCGATCACAAGCCCATCCGTGCCGCTGCCGGGGAGGTCTGTTAGCCGTGCGATAAGCTCCGACATCATCTGATCAGCCTTGGCGCTGTCCACGCCTTCGTAGTCGTGGCGCGAGTAATAGTTCCGCCCATAGGTCTGCCAGTGGTCTTCCATGACCTGGCGGACCGAAACCCGGCGTTTTGCGAGAATATTCAGCCACAGGAGTACTGCCCATAATCCGTCTTTTTCGCGCACGTGATCCGATCCGGTCCCTGCACTCTCTTCTCCGCACAAAGTGATCCGACCGGCGTCTAGCAGGTTTCCAAAGAACTTCCAGCCGGTTGGAGTTTCATGGCAATCGAGGCCAAGATGGCTGGCCACGCGGTCTACCGCGGTGCTTGTGGGCATGGATCTGGCGACGCCGGCCAAACCTTTGGCATAACCCGGGGCCAGCTGCGCATTGGCAGCCAGAACCGCCAGGCTGTCCGATGGGGTGACATAGATGCCTTTACCCAGGATCATGTTGCGGTCGCCATCTCCGTCAGAGGCTGCGGCAAAATCCGGCCCGTCGGGTGACATGACCAGATCGACCAGCGGCTTGGCCCAGATGGGGTTGGGGTCAGGATGGCCCTTGCCGAAATCGACGGAGGGTATTGCGTTGAGCACCGAACCCGTTGGCGCGCCGAGTTCCTGCTCAAGGATCGTGGTTGCATAAGGTCCCGTCACCGCATGCATCGCGTCGAAGCGCAGGGTAAAGCCATCGGACAGAAGGGCCCGGATCGCATCAAAATCGAACAGTTCGCGCATCAGATCGGCGTAATCGGTGACCGGGTCGACGATTTCGATCTGCATCCCCTCAAGCTGAGATGTGCCAATCTGGCTGAGGTCGATATCGTCGGTTGTTAGCGTGTGATACTCGGCGATGGTTTGTGATTGCGCATAGAATTTCTCGGTCAGGCTTTCCGAGGCTGGGCCGCCGTTCGACCCGTTGAACTTCAGACCGAAATCCGCATCGATGCCACCGGGATTGTGACTGGCCGACAGGATAAAGCCGCCATCGGCCTTTCGCTTGCGGATCAGGTTCGACGCGGCCGGTGTAGACAGCAGACCATTCTGGCCGACGATCACCCGGGCCGTGCCATTGGCTGCGGCCATGCGCAGGATGATCTGGATGGCCCCGGCATTGAAGAACCGACCGTCGCCGCCAATGACCAGCGTTTTGCCCACGCCACCGTCAATGGCGTTGAAGATCGACTGGACAAAACACTCCAGATAGCCCGGCTCCATAAACACCCGCGTCTTTTTGCGCAGTCCCGAGGTTCCGGGTTTCTGGCCCGCAAAAGCGGTGCAGGGCTGTGTCACGATCGGCATGTTTTAAATTCCTTGTTCTGAACATTGACGCAGGTGGTGCGCGCCAGGTCCGTAAATATCTGAGCCCTACGCGGGTCGTGCGTCGGACAATGATAATGAAGTGATAGGGCAGAGGGGGTGCAGGTCACAAGCCTGTCGGTATCGCCTGGGTGATCTGTCTTCATGTGTTCCCCCGAAATCATTTGTGGCCGAGCGTGGCCGGCATACGGTGTTTTGCCAACCTGACGCAGCACCTCCATTCGCTGTCTAGGCATTGCGGTGAAAACCGGGTCAGGTGTCGCACCTGTCTGGATACGCGCCGATTGCACCAAAAATATGATCCGAACGCACCTGCTGAAATATCGAAGCCCAATTACCTCTTGCAGCAGCCGCAGGGGCAATCCTGCGCGCGCACCCAGAGATGATCACCATCTCAGACCAAGAACCTCGTTAGAAGGAAACATAACTTGCGAAATCTAAAATTCCTCACTGCTGCTGCGTCAGTTGCGGGTCTTGCGAGCCCCGGTTTTGCGCAAGACGCTGCACCGTCAGGCCAGTGGCAGCTTGGTCTGGTCGCAGGGATCGCGACAAACCCTTATCTGGGCGAAGACACCGAGGTTGTTCCCTATCCGCTGATCACCTACCGCAATGGCCCCCTTTCGATCGGTACGCTTGGGATCGAGTATGAGGCCTATGATGCAAACGGTCTGTCCGTTTCACTTGGGCTGGTGCCGCGTTTTTCCGGCCTGTTTTCCACCGACGCACCAGAGCTGGACGGGATCGACCGAGAGATCACAGGCGATCTGGCTCTAGAACTCGACTATGATTTGGGTCGGGGCTTTGGCGCAGGCGCAACATTTCGTCAGGAAGTGACCGGCGAACACGAAGGGCAGGAAATCGTGCTGGACGCGCGATACGGCACACAGCTTGGCAAACTTTCACTGGAATTTGTCGGCGGTGTCGGATGGCAGAGCGACGGCCTGAGCGAATATGTTTGGGGTGTGTCTGATGCCGAAAGCCGCCCGGGCCGCCCAGCATATGCGCCGGGGAATGTGTATATACCGTTTGCGGAAATCAACGCGGTTCGCCCGATCAATGACCGCTGGGTTCTGGTCGGCGGGCTAAGAGCTGATTTTCTTCCTGGCGAGGTATCTGACAGCCCCATCATCGATGAAGACGACATCTTGAGCGCTCGGATCGGAGTTTCCTTTAACTTCTAGGCCTGGTTGACCACGGCCCGTCATCGACGGGGCAAAACACAGATAGGCAATTCGCAGCTTGGCGCATTGCCCATACTCTTAACAGCAAGGTGAAAACATGAAACGAGTCGTCCTGGGCGCTTTGGCGGGGCTGTTTGGCAGTGTTCTGGTGTGGGCGTATGCCTTTGATGAGGACCCCAACCGGGTGAATGCAATTTCAGTTGCAGACGAGCCCATGGTCTCGGGTGTATTGCCGCCCGAGCAAGCGCTTACATTCTCTCAGACCCTGGATGCGGAAGGTCAGATCAGGGCAGTTCTGGTGACGGGTCTGGAAAATGATGAAGTACGGGGTGTCGATCTGTCGGCCTATGGTGCTTCGTTGGATGTCAGCCCGTTTCACGTGCTGAATCAGCTGGGCCGCGATGAACTGCAAAGCTTGTACCAGCGCAGCCTTTCGGGCAGCGGCGATGTAGTGACCGAGACTTATCGCATTGATCAGTTGTTACCGGCCGCAGGAGACGCTGATCGGCACATAGGTTCAGGCACCAACTTTCCGGAACATGCCGCAGAAACCCAAAGCGAACTGGTTTTCAACTTTCCCAAATTTGGGCGTTCGACCCCTCCGGTGACAACTGTTTCATACGAACCGGGCGTTCTTCTGGACTATGAGGTAGAGATTTGCACCCGCTTTGATCGTGATATCGCGACGATGGAAGATTTCGCGCATGCGCAGAAAGGCTTTTTCCTGTGTGGCGACTTTACGGACCGGTCCAAGCTGATGCGTATGATCGACACCGATAACTTTGACTCGGGCCTTGGGTTCAGCGATTCAAAAAGCGGAGTTGGGTTCTTTCCCAGCGGGCCGTTTCTGGTCATCCCATCGAACTGGGAAGACTTTGTCAAAGCCGAGCGTATCCAGACCTACCGAGATGGTATCCTGAGACAGGATGCCCATGGTGGTGAAATGACACTGGGCTTTGACAAGCTGGTAGAAAAGGTACTGTCTGACACTACATCCACCCGCTTTGTCTATCAGGATCAGAATTGGCTGCTGGTGGATGATGCCAAGATTCATCAAGGTCAGGCGCTGATGTCCGGTACGCCGGAGGGGGTGATCTTTATGCCACCCTCGGTCAGGCAGATCACCCGTGGCGTGTTGAACTATATCGGTTCGGCTTCATTCCTTTCATCCATGTCTGGATATGAAGGCGTTATCGAAAGCTTCATACGTCAGGAACTGGCATCAAACCGGTTTTTGCAAATTGGTGACACGGTTGAGTATGTATCAAACTCAATGGGGTCCATACGGATCCAGGTGGTTGGAAAGAACGGGTAGATCCAGGTCCATGGCGGCGGGTTCCATCCTGCCGCCTTTCTACGTCACGGTGGGCGCGACCCGAAGGGGGCGCCAGAAGTGCCTGGCGCGCAGCATTGCAATTCTTCATCCTGCGATCCGGTGCGACGATCTTGCCAAAACACGCAGCTGAGGCTTTGGTGTCAGAGCAGTAGCTGAGGGTGAAGACATGGATTGGCTAAACGTCGTTTGGGAGTGGGTTTCGAAAAACCAATGGTTCGTGGCGATCATTGCCTCGATCATCGTTGCATATCTTACCGCGCATTATCAGTCACGGCACGAACATGTCAGAATACGCGAAGAACTGAAGCTTGAAACCTCAACCGAAGCGGCGATCATTCATCTGCTGGACCGCCAAGGGTGGGAGTTGCGAAGCTTTTACACCATCAAGTCACATATAAGAGGGTTTGAGGATGATGAGCTGCGCAGATTGCTTGTGCGATCCGGTGCGATCGCCTTCCAACAATCCCCGTCAGAGCGCGACCCCGATGATCCGCTTAGAGAAAACCCAGACAAGCTGGAGCGGTGGGGGCTGCTTGAAAAAAACACGCATCGGCTAGTCAAGAAAAACTGATTGCAATCTTGCTGATCCGGCATGGCAGACAGGCCGACGGATCGACCTGCCCAAAGCCCGCTTGGAAGAAGCGTGTGTCTAGAGTACCACCTGTTCAGCCAGCCCGGCCTTGCCCGCCAGATGGGCGGCAACCGAGGCGACAGCCAGGTCCTGCAGGCCAACGCCGGTGCCGTCGAACAGCGTGATCTCGTCATCGCTGCTGCGGCCCGGATGATCACCGTTGATGACTGCCCCGATGGGGGTGATCTGATCCTCGGTCAGGGTGCCGTTTGCGATGGCGTGTTGGGCCTCGCCGATGGTGATGGACTGCGCGACCTCATCGGTGAAGACAGTTGCCGAAGCGACCAGCGTGGCGTCGAGTTCTTGTTTGCCTTTGGTGTCGGTGCCCATACAGGCCAGATGGGTGCCGGGTTTGACCCACTCTTTCATCAGCAGTGGTTCAAAGGCGGATGTGATGGTGATGATCACATCCGCCTGCGCGCCCAGCTCTTCCTGGGTGACGGCCTCAAAGCCCAGACCCAGCTCGGTCGCAACCGCGCCCAGACGGGGCAGCATCTCGGGGTGGGGGTTCCAGGCGACAACTTTCTCAAAATCGCGCTGTTCGGCAGCGGCGCGCAGCTGGAAGGTTGATTGATGGCCTGCGCCGACCATGCCCAGTACCTTAGCTTCCTTACGCGCCAGATGCGCAATGGAGACAGCCGAGGATGCCGCCGTGCGCACCGCGGTCAGATAGTTGCCACCGACCAGCGCCGACAGGCGCCCGGTATCGGGATCGAACAGGAAGACGGTGGATTGGTGGTTGGTTAGACCCTTGTCCATGTTACCCGGCCAGTAGCCGCCTGATTTGACGCCCAGCACCTGCCCGGTGCGGTCGAAGCCGGATTTAAAACCATAAAGCGCGTCGGCATAGCCGATGGCCTCACGGATGACCGGGAAGTTATAGGCATCGCCGCGCGCCATGGCAGCGAAGACATCCTGCACGGCGTCAAACGCTTCGGCGCGGCCAACCAGTTGCTGGCACAGGTCTTCTCCGACGATCAGCAGGGGTGTGTCTGTCATATCTTTCATGACCTTTTCCTTAAGCTCTGGGGTGCAGGTCCGGGCGGCAGGGGAAGGGAAAACTGCCGCCCGGGACGCATGTGCGGCGGCTTAGTAAGCCTTGCCGCGGGCAGAGACCGGCCAAAGCGCTTCAACTTTGCCGTTCCGAACACCCACATACCAATCATGCACATTGGCGGTCGGGTCGCAGTGGCCCGGGATCAGGTGCAGCTTGTCATTGACCTTGAGAACACCGTCCGGGTCGGCAACCACGCCATGCTCGTCCGAGCATTTGACATATTCCACATCCGTGCGGCCAAAGATCACCGGCAAGCCGCTGTCCACCGATTGCGCCTTGAGGCCCGCATCGACGATGGCCTTGTCTGCCTTGGCATGGCTCATGACGCTGGTGAGGATGAAGAATGCGTTCTCCCATTCTCCCCGGTCGATGCGGTTGCCGTTTTCATCGAGGATGCGGCCGTAATCGGCGTCCATGAAGGCGTAAGAGCCGCATTGCAGTTCGTTATACACGCCCGACGTGCTCTCGAAGTAGTAGGACCCCGTGCCGCCGCCGCCGACGATGTCGCAGTCCAGCCCTTCGGCCTTCAATCCATCCACGGCGCCTTTCACCTGCGCCACGGCGATGTCGATCTTGGCTTTGCGATCCTCGTAGAGGTCCATGTGCTGCATCGCGCCCTGATAGGCCTGGAGACCGGCAAACTTCAGCCCGGAGGCCGCGTCGATGGCCTTGGCGATGGCGATGACCTCGGGGGTGGTGGTCACGCCACAACGACCCGCGCCGCAATCGATCTCGACCAGACATTCGATCTGGGTGCCGTGGCGCTGGGCCGCTTCGGACAGGTCGGCGACATTGTCGATATCGTCGACGCAGCAGATGATCCGCGCGCCTAGCTTGGGCATCCGCGCCAGCCTGTCGATTTTAGCCGGATCACGCACCTGATTGGACACCAGCACATCCTTGATACCGCCCCGGGCAAAAACCTCAGCCTCGGACACTTTTTGGCTGCAGATGCCGCAGGCACCGCCCAGCTCGACCTGCAATCGGGCCACATCGACGGATTTGTGCATCTTGCCATGCACCCGGTGGCGCATGCCATGGGCTTTGGCATAATCGCCCATCTTCTTGATGTTACGCTCCAGCGCATCCAGATCCAGCACCAGCGCCGGGGTCTGGATGTCGGATGCGTCCATGCCGATGGCAGCGGGGATGTCGTAGCCGACTTCAAGTTGTTCGATGTTTGCGGGCGTGTTCATGATGTCCTCCTCAACCCTTGATCCAGGGCAGTTTGTCCAGATCCACATTGCCGCCGGTGATGATCACGCCGACGCGTTTGCCCTTGAACACCTCCGGGTGCTTCAGGATGGTCGCCAGCGGCACCGCGCAGCTGGGCTCCATCACGATGCGCAGGTATTTCCAGGTGATCTTCATCGCTGCGATGATTTCGTCTTCGCTGGCGGTGTGAATGTCGCTGACGAAGTTCGACACAAAGTGCCAGGTGTTTTCCTTTAGCGGCACTTTCAACCCGTCGGCGATGGTGACCGGCGCGTCATCAGCGATGATGTGACCCGCTTTGAAGCTGCGATAGGCATCGTCGGCCTGTTCCGGTTCCGAGGCATAGATCTTCACTTCAGGCGCGAGGTTCGACAGGGTCAGGCAGGTGCCCGAGATCATGCCGCCGCCGCCAATCGGCGCGACCACGGCATCCAGACCGTCGGTCTGGTGCAGCAGTTCCGCCGAGCAGGTCGCTTGCCCCGCGATCACCCGGGGATCGTTGTAAGGGTGCACGAACTCACCACCTGTGCGCGTCTGCACTTCGGCAAAAACTGCCTCGCGCGATGTGGTCGAGGGTTCGCATTCGGTGATGATCCCGCCATAACGGCGCACCGCATCTTTCTTGGCTTGCGGCGCTGTGCGCGGCATCACTACGTTGCACGGGATGCCCCGGCGCCCGGCGGCATAAGACAGGCTGAGCGCATGGTTGCCGGAAGAATGCGTGCAGACACCGCGCTGGGCGGCCTGATCATTCAGCCCAAAGACGGCGTTGCAGGCGCCGCGCACTTTGAAGGCGCCCGCCTCCTGAAAGTTTTCACATTTGAAGAACAACTGCGCGCCGGTCAGATCGTCCAGATAGGCGGATCGCAGCACCGGGGTGCGGTTGATATGTGGTTTGATCCGCTCATGCGCTTCGCGCATATCGGCTAGGGTCAGGCAATCAGCCGAGGTCATCGCGTCAAGCATCAGGCCCCACCTTATGCTGCGGATTGCATGGGGGAGGCGTGGCTTGCGCGGAAGTATTCCTGCGCCGCCGCGACACCACTGCCCAGCTTGATCGGATAGTCCAGATCGGCCATGGCCATTTCGATGGTAGCCAGACCGGACAACACCATCACATCCGTCAGGCTGCCGAGATGGCCGATGCGGAAGGCTTTCCCGTTCATCTCACCCAGCCCGATGCCAAAGCTGACGCCATAGGCGGTAAAGGCATGGTCGGTCAGCGCATTGCTGTCGAAGCCTTCTGGCACATAGATTGCGCTGACCGTATCCGAGTAGAGATCCGGCGACTGTGCCACCAGCTGCAGCCCCCAGGCCGCGGTGGCCTTGCGCACGCCTTCGGCCAGACGGAAGTGGCGGGCATAGACAGTGTTCAGGCCTTCTTCGAACAGCATCTTCAGGCTTTCGCGCAGACCATAGATCAGCTGCAATGGCGGGGTGTAGGGGAACCCTCCCGATGCGTTGGCGTTTATCATGTCGCGGAAGTCAAAGAAGGTACGCGGCAGCTTGGCCGCTTCCATCGCCGCAAGCGCTTTGGGGCTGACGCACAGGATCGCCATGCCGGTCGCCAACATGAAGCCCTTCTGCGAGCCGGACACTGCGATATCAACGCCCCAGTCATCAAACTCGAATGGCATCGAGGCCAGCGAGCTGACGCAATCCACAAACAGCATCGCCGGGTGATTGCTGCTGTCCATCGCCTTGCGTATGGCGGCGATATCAGATCGCACACCGGTGGCGGTTTCATTATGGGTGACCAGAATGGCCTTGATCTCATGGCCCGTATCGGCAGCCAAAGCCTCGGCAAATTTCGCCGCCGGCGCGCCGCTGCCCCAGGCGCATTCAATGATCCGAACATCCAACCCATGACGTTGGCACAGGTTGATCCAGCGGTGGCTGAACATGCCGTAGCGGGCGACCAGAACTGCATCGCCGGGGCTGAGCGTGTTGGTCACTGCGGCCTCCCATCCACCGGTTCCACTGGACGGGAAGGTGACGATCTGTCCGGTCGTGGTACCAAAGACCTTTTTGGTGCCTTCCAGGATTGGCGCGAAGGTCTCAACGAAATCCGGGGCGCGGTGGTCCTGAGTTTGGACCTGCATCGCCAGGCGCAAACGGTCGGGGATGTTTGTGGGGCCGGGAATGAAGACCGGGTTCTGGTTGGACATTGTCACTTCCTCTGCTTTGAGAAGAGTGTCCTATCCGGGGGTCAGAACTGCAATTTTCTCGAAAATGTTTTTCGGTAGGTCAGGAAACCGCGTAAATCACTGAAAATGCAAGATAGCTTATTTTTTCATTTTCATGGATCAAAATTGGGAAAACTAAAAAATGTGTGTGGGGCGAGCTAAATTGACGAATATTTGCGCGAGATTGATCTGAGATTCGTTCGTGATTTGATAGCTATCGCATCCAACATCTTTTTCTTGCGCAAGAGCGTTTAGGAAAGATGGGCGGGGCCGGGGCCCCGCCGAAGCGCTTTAGGCGCCGATGATGTTGTGGCCGGGTCCATAGGGGAAGCCGGTGATGTTTTCAGCGCCATCGTCGCCCACGATCAGAATGTCATGTTCGCGATAGCCGCCCGCGCCGGGCTGGCCTTCGGGGATCCACAGCATCGGCTCAATCGAGACGACCATGCCGGGTTCCAATACTGTGTCGATATCCTCGCGCAGTTCCAGACCGGCCTCACGCCCGTAGTAATGGCTGAGGATGCCGAACGAGTGACCGTAGCCGAAAGAGCGGTATTGCAGCAGGCCTTCCTGAGCGAAGAAGCGGTTGATCTCGGCGGTGATGCCGGAACAGGTCGCGCCGGGTTTGATCAGGCTCAGGCCCAGTTCATGCGCGGCCACGTTGGCCTGCCACAGGCGCAGGCTGTCGGCATCGGGCTCGCCCAGAAACAAGGTGCGTTCCAGCGCGGTGTAGTAGCCCGAGATCATCGGGAAGGTGTTCAGAGACAGGATATCGCCCTTTTGCAGCGCGCGTTTGGTCACCGGGTTATGGGCCCCGTCGGTGTTCAGACCCGACTGGAACCAGACCCAGGTGTCGCGGTATTCGGCCTGCGGATAGGCGCGGGCGATTTCAGCCTCCATCGCATCGCGGCCTGCCATGGCGATTTCGATCTCGGTCGCGCCTTCGCGGATCGCGGCGTGGATGGCGGCACCCCCCACATCGGCGGTGCGCGCGCCGCCTTTGATCAGCGCGATCTCTTCTGCGGATTTCACCATGCGGGCGGCCATGGTGTCGGGCGCGATATCCACCAGTTCGGGTGCGTCCAGCATGCGCAGGGCGGTATCGCGGGCGGCCAGCGTCATGTGGTCGCCTTCGATGCCGATGCGTTTTGCGCCACTGATCAGGCTGGCCACCGCGCGCCAGTAATTGTCGCGCTGCCAGTCGGTGTAGATCACGTTTTCATCGACCGAGCGGCGCCAGGGCTGACCCGCATCGATATTGGCCGATACGGTTGTGCAGGCGTCCTGTGTAACGACGCAACCATAGGGGCGGCCAAAGGCGCAGTACAGAAACCCCGAGTAATAGGCGATGTTCTGCATCGAGGTCAGCAGGACGGCGGGAATGTCCCGCTGCGCCATCACGGCCCGCAGCTTGGACAGGCGGCGATCATATTCGCCTTTGCTAAAGGGCAGGGGGGCCTTGTCACCATTGTGGCAGGTGAAGAATTCGGGGCGATTGGATAGGTCTTTCATCATATGGTCTCTCATCTTTGCCGGGAAAAGCAAGAACCCGGCCACATGTCCCGGCGTTCAGGACAGGCGGTCTCGGGGTCCGAGAGCCGATCACCCCCTTACGTGCCGCGACGCCATCGCAGCGAGGGTGAACAGGGAAATCGTTAGATCAGACGATGCGATCCGTCAAGCGGGGGAAAGACCCCGCAGACGTTCCGATCGACGACGCAGCAGCTCGACCGTGGTCAGCAGCGCGATGGACAGAACCACGAGGATTGTGGCGACCGCCAGAATGGTCGGGCTGATCTGTTCGCGCAGGCCTGTGAACATCTGCCAGGGCAGGGTTTTCTGGCTGGCGGAGCCGACGAACAGGACCACGACGACCTCGTCAAACGAGGTGATGAAGGCAAACAACCCGCCCGAGATCACGCCCGGCAGGATCAGCGGCATCTGGATTTTGAAGAAGGTCCGTACCGGTCCTGCACCCATATTCGCGGCAGCGCGGGTCAGCGAGCGGTCAAAGCCCACCAGCGTCGCAGTGACGGTGATGATGACGAATGGAATACCCAGAACGGCGTGGGCCAGGATAACCTTCAGATAGCCCACGAAGTTCTTATTCATGCCCAATGTCCCTTCTAGGAAGCGGCCAATGTCGCTGTAGAAAAAGAACATGCCGGTGGCTGAAATGATCAGCGGCACGATCATGGGGGAAATCAGAATACCCATGATGGCGCGCCGTCCCGGCACGTGGGATTGGCTGAGCCCGATGGCGGCCAGTGTGCCCAGTGTCACTGACAGGACGGTCGCGATCGGCGCGATGATCAGCGAGTTCTTGAAGCTGCGCTGCCATTCGTTGTTCGTAAAGAAGTCGCGATAATGCTTGAGCGAGTACCCCTCGGGGTCGAGCCGCAGCATTTCCGGCGTGAAGGTAAAGAAGTCCTGCGCGTTGAACGACAGCGGCAAGACCACAAGGATGGGCGTGATCAGGAACACGAAGATCGCGCCGCAGATCACGCGGAACAGGTAGTGGTAAAACACCTGTTTCGCGGTCAGATAAGGCAGCAGCTTCTGACGATAGCGGCCTTCATAAAGCCAATAGGTGAACCAGGCAAAAAACCACCCGCCCAACAGGCCCAGAACTCCGCCAAGGGGTCCGGCGAGCAGGAACCCTCCGATCCCGAAGCCCAGGATGTTGATCCAGCGGGCCAGTTGCTCGTTCTTCAGGACGGTGATGTAGACCCAGGCCAGCGCGGCGATCAGGGCGGCGCCGATCAAAATGCCCAGAAAAATTGATCCGTTGCCTGCGCCGACAAAGACGCCGGCAAAGGCCCCGGCCAGTGCGACGCTGGGTAGGACTATCGAAAGTGGTTTGCGGGATATCGGAGTAAGTGCGGCCATTTCGATTATCCCAGCTTCACGTTATCAATGCCCACGATCTTGTCGTAGCACCAGTAGAGCAGCAGCACGACCGCCAGAAGGATCGTTCCCAATGCCGCGGCCAGTCCCCAGTTCAGCGAGGACGAGATGTGGTAGGCGATCCGGTTCGAGATGAAGACACCCTTGGTGCCGCCCACGATTTCCGGCGTGATGTAGTAGCCGATCGCCAGAATGAACACGAGGATCGATCCCGCACCGATGCCTGGAATAGATTGCGGGAAATAGATGCGCCAGAAGGTTGTCCAGTTGGTGGCCCCCATGGACTTCGCCGCGCGGGTGTACGCGGGCGGGATCGTCTGCATCACCGAATACATCGGCAGGATCATGAACGGCAGCAGGATATGCGTCATCGCGATGATCGTGCCAATCTGGTTGTTGATGATCACCAGCCGCGCATCGTCAGCCACCAGACCAAGCCAGACAAGGGTTTCGTTGATCACCCCCTGTTGTTGCAGCATGACTTTCCACGCCGAGGTTCGCACCAGAAGCGACGTCCAGAACGGCAGGAGAACCAGTATCATCAATATGTTCGATACGCGCATCGGCAATGTCGCCAGCAAGTAGCTGACCGGGTAGGCCAGCAGGATGCACGAGGCGGTGATCACCAGCGACATGAACAGGGTCCGGCCGAACAGCTTGATCAGGATCTGCTTGTCTTCGGGCTGTGACTGCGCGCCCTCGGGGGTGCGGCGCATGTCGACCGCATTGAGGAAATAGCCATTGGTGATTGCAGGCGAATGGGTTTTGATGACGGCCCATGTATTGGGCTCGCCCCATCCGTCGTGAATTTCGATCAGTTGCTCTTTGAACGGACCATCGGTTTCCGGGTCCAGTTTCTTGATGCTACGTCCTGACCTGCGGAACATCGAAGACATGCCTGTTTCTTCGTAGTTCAGACGCGAGCCCAGACGGGTATGCGTTTTGTTGTCGATGGCGACAACCATGTCGCGAACAAAGGCGTCATAGACGGCCTCATCCGGCAATTCACCGGATTTTTCATCCCATTCGCCCAAGGCCTGAACCGTCAGCGGCAGGGTTTCGGCGACTATGCTGTTTTCGACCGAACGGAACAGCATCGAGGCGATAGGAACGATGAAGGAGAACATGACAAACAGAAGCAGCGGGGCGATCAGCATCAAAGCCCTGAGCTTTTGCCGCCGCAATGACCGCGCCAGTGACTGTTTCAGCGGCGTACCGTCTGCAGCCAGCATTGGCCCTGCGTTTTCGCTTGCGTCCGTCATCATTGTACCCTGTTTTGTCTTGGTCTGGGGGCGGCGCACCGCCCCCGACGGTTTTATGGCGTCAAGCCCGGCTTATTGTGCCAGCCACGCCTGGAATTTGGCGTCGATGTCATCACGGTAGTCAGCCCAGAACTCGTAGTTATAGAGGAACGTGTTCTTGGCGTTTTCCGGATCGGTCGGCATATGCGGTGCCATGTCGATGCCCAGATCGGCATGCTGACCAACCAGCGGCGCCGAGGAGGCGCGAGCCGGGCCATACGAGATGTATTTGGCCTGATCTGCCAGACGCTGCGTATCGGTCGCGAACATGATGTAGTCCAGCGCCTGCTGCTGACGCTCTTCGCTTAGACCGGCGGGAATGATCCAGCCGTCCAGATCGAACACCTGCGCGTCCCACAGCATGGCGACGGGCTGGTTCTGCTCTTCGATGACGCTGAACAGACGACCGTTGTAGGTGGAGCCCATGATAACTTCGCCATCGGCCAGCAGCTGCGGCGTGTCAGCACCGGCAGACCACCAGACAACGTTGTCTTTGATGGTGCCCAGCTTGGCCAGTGCCTGGTTCTGACCTTCTTCAGTGGCCAGCACGTCATAGACATCGTCCTTGGCGACGCCGTCACAGATCAGAGCCCATTCCATGTTGTTGATCGGACGCTTCTCAAGCGAACGCTTGCCCGGATAAGTTTCCAGATCGAAAACCGCGCAGACATCGGTGGGCGGAGTGTCGCCAACCAGATCGGTGCGATAGCCGAAGGTGGTCGAATAAACGATCTGCGGGATAAAGCAGTCGCTGACCAGCAGATCACCGAAATCTTCCGAAGCTGGTGTACCATCGGGTGCCGGTGCCAGCATTGTGTCGGGGTCGATTTCCAGTGCCAGACCTTCGTCGCACAGGCGGATCGCGTCAGCGGCAACCACGTCCACCACATCCCATGTGATGTTGCCCGCTTCGTTCATGGCGCGCAGTTTCGCAACCGCTTCGGCCGAGCTGTCATCATTCAGGATGGTGACGCCGGTCTTTTCCGAATAGGGCTCGTGATACGCTTTCAGCTGAGACTTCGAATAAGCACCGCCCCACGAGACGATTGTCATCTCCTCGGCTGAAACGGCACCAGCAGCCGTCGCAAGCGCGGCCACCGTCAGTAGTGTCTTTGTCGGTTTCATATGATACTCCCAGTAAGTCCCGTTTGTTGTGTTGTCAGCTGGCGCACGGGTTCTCGCCAGCCGGTCCCTCGGTGAAACCGCGCTTGTACTGCGCGGTTTGGTCTATGCGTCAAGCGCACGACAATCCTTTGCCAGCCAGCCAATGTCGATCTCTTGACCGGGCTGAAGGCGAATGGCATCGGGGGCGTTGCGCGTCTTGACGATGAACTCATCATTCCCGGCAACCGACATGCGGAAGCGGAACACATCACCCATATAGATGAACTCCTTGACCGTTGCCTTTAGCGTATGTGCATCGGCATGCAGGCGGTCCTTGTTGAATTCGACGCGTTCGGGCCGGATAGACACTTTGGTCCGGTCACCCGGAGCGTTCACATTGATTGGAACCGCATCAATCTCGGACCCGTCATCCAGTTGCACAAGGCAGGTGTCGCCATCAATCGATTTGATCACGCCTTCCATTGTATTGTTTTCACCAATAAACTGCGCAACGAAGCTGTTTTCGGGTTCCTCATACAGCTGATCCGGCGGGGCCAGCTGCTGAATGCGGCCATCATCGAACACTGCGACGCGATCTGACATGGTCAGCGCTTCGGTCTGGTCGTGGGTTACGTAGACCGTCGTGATGCCCAGCTCATGCGCAAGGCGGGTGATTTCGAACTGCATATGCTCGCGCAGCTGTTTGTCCAACGCGCCCAGCGGTTCGTCCATCAAGACCAGCTCAGGCTCAAACACCAGCGCACGCGCCAGTGCGATCCGCTGTTGCTGACCCCCGGAAAGCTGCGCCGGACGGCGGCCGCCAAAGGCTCCCATCTGAACCATATCCAGCGCGCGTTTGACCTTTTCCTCGCGCTCGGACTTGCCCAGTTTGCGCACCTCAAGCGGGAACGAGAGGTTCTCGGCCACAGTCATATGCGGGAACAGGGCATAGTTCTGAAAGACCATGCCGATGCCACGCTTGTGCGGCGGGATGTTGTTGATCGGCTTGCCGTCCAGAAGAATTTCACCATGGGTGGCGGTTTCAAACCCGGCCAGCATCATCAGACATGTTGTCTTGCCCGAACCCGAGGGGCCCAGCATGGTCAGAAATTCACCTTTTGGCATGGCGAGGTTAAGATCTTTGACGACGAGGTTTTCGCCATCATAAGATTTTTGAACGCGTTGGAATTCGACAAACGCGGCGTCGTTCATAGATTCGGTCACAAGACCCCCTGTAGCGTCAAATGATTATCCGCGTTTTGCGGATTTCATTGATCTGTCCGAAAGATTTAAGACCAAGGCGGTTACGTAATGCAACAACAAATCTTGGATTGAATGGGCGCGATCGACAAATGTCGACCTCGCGAACAATTTAGTCAAAAATCTTTTCTTTTGCGAACAATTTCAACGTTTGGTGAGTCGAGTACTGCTTATTGCGTTGGCAGTCTAGGCACTGCTCGCGTCCAACGTTCTTGTTCTTTCTAAGTGCTGTTTTCTAAATGTAGTTGGTGTTGTTCCAGTTTGATCCCGAAAAGCACGGTTAAACGGACCGAGTGAGGAAAAGCCCACATCAAAGGCGATGCTGAGCACGGTGCGGCCCTCCATTTCGGGTTCGATCAGCAGTTTCTGCGCTTCGATAATGCGGAACGTGTTGACGTAGCCTGGGAAGTTCCGGTGCCCCATGCCCTGATTGATCGCGGCCCGGATGCGATGCTCTGGCGTGTGCAGATGCGCCGCAAGCTGGGCTACGGTCAGCCCCTCGTGACGCCACAACCCTTGTTCCATGGCGTGTTGAATGCGTTGTGCTAAAGCTGCTTGGGCCGGGTTGGCCGGTATGTTTTCCGAAGCGCTGCGTGGTGCGGTGCGCCAAATATCCGGGCGCAAGTCTACCGACCATCCAAGAAACGCCGCCGCGGACAGAAATATGACGCCCGCTTGCAGGGCAAACAGCCCGCGCGGCATTGTGCGGTCCAGTTGCAGGATCTCAACGGCAGTGATGACGCTGGCAAGACCCAGAACCCAGACCAAGAACCACCGCCTGAACTGGCGGCGCTGGGCGATCAGGTCATCCGCATCCCCGCGTATCACCACACTGAGCATGTGTAAAAATAGCAAAAGCGCAGCGAGTCCACGCAGTGCTGCGACCCAGACATGCAAATGCGAAAACCAGGCCGAGGTGACAATCATCACCGCAAGCCCGATCTGCCATGGCTTTACATTTACATGATCCTGAAAAAGCTCAAGCGCAGCCCAATACAGCAGAACCGGCACCAGCGCGGCCACCCAGATCAGCGCGGCCTGCGCCATCGGGTGCAGCGGGATATCTGGTGTGGATACGATCAGATAGGGGCAAAGGCACAAGCAGAGCGCTACGACAGACAGTCCCTTTCTGTTCACGCGACCGTTGAGGAAGATACAGGCGCATAAAACAAGGGCGCCAAGGGCGGCACCTCTGAGAAAGATATCAAACATTGCCAGATCGGACATTCTGACCCCAACAGAACGGGCGTTTCCTGCCCGGGTCAACGGTTTGGGCTGGTCGATTTCAGAAAACCCTCGCCGATTCTGAAGAAAACCCGCCGGATTTTGAAATCGGCAGGTCATGTGCAGTGGCGGGTGCCAAACCTTCGCTCGTATCTATTCAGACGACGGAGCGTATTATGTTGACCCTTTCGAACATCATGACCCTTTATGCCGAGGTGTTTGGTGCAGACCTTCTGCGCTATGTCATCGGTGCTGGCGGCACTTATCTGCTGATCAATCTGTTGCTGTCACGCCGGTTGAGTCGGCAAAAGATCAGGCCCACGGACCCGCCCAAGGGGCAAATCAGGCGCGAATTGCTGGCCAGCCTGCGCACGGTTCTGATCTTCGCGGCTGCCGGGACGTCGGTTGCGCTGGGCGCGCGGGCTGGTTTGATGACGATCTATCCCGAGATTGCAGATCGCGGATGGGGGTATCTTCTGTTCAGCGTGGCGGCGCTGATCATCTTGCATGACGCCTGGTTTTACTGGAGCCATCGCCTGTTGCACCATCCGCCTCTGTTCCGGCGGTTTCACCGGTTGCATCACAGATCGCATCAGCCGACGCCTTTCACCTCGTACAGTTTTGACGTGGGCGAGGCCATCGTGAATGCGATCTACCTGCCGCTTGTGCTGATCATATTGCCCGCGCATCCCATCGCGCTGTTCATCTTTGTCACCCATATGATGCTGCGTAATGCTTTGGGGCATTGCGGGGTCGAGGTGTTTCCGGCCCGGTCCGATGGGCGGCCTGTTTTTGGCTGGATGACCACCGTCACGCATCACGATCTGCACCATGCCCATGCGGGGTACAATCTGGGGCTTTACTTCTCATGGTGGGATCGGTTGATGAAAACCGAGCATCCGCAATATCATGAGAGTTACGCCCAAACAGCGCCGCGTTTGTCGAGGGCCCGGCTGGGCATTGTTGGTCTGATCGTTGCGCTGATAGCGGGCCTATTGGCTAACCGGTCGCAGGCGTTTGATCTAAGCGGCAGCTACGCCTCGCCGGGTTTGGGTGTGGTGGTTCGGTTTGAAGACTGCCCCTCAGACAAGGCCGCGACCTGTGGTCGATTGCTTTGGGTCTGGGATCAGGCCGATACGCCACATGCGCGGATCGGTGATCTGATCCTGACCGGGCTGAAGTTCAATGGTGAAGTCTGGGAGGGTCAGCTGCGCGACCCGGAAACCGGGCGAATGTATCGAGGCACAATCCAAAACGCCTCGGCCGTCAGCCTGAAACTGCGCGGCTGCGCGGGGATCTTCTGCGCCAGTCAGACTTGGCATTCGACGCGATATCTTGAAAGCGTAATGGGTCGCCTCGACCATTGATCCGGGCCCCGCTAGTTGTCCTTTGGGGTGAAGTCCTGAGACACTGGCCCACGATACTTTTCCATCAGTTCGTCTGGAACTTCGGTTCCATCGACCAGAAACGGCAGAATGCCCCTGCGCAGTGACCGACCGCGCATCGCGTCCAGATCGGTGTCGGAGCGGGTGACGCGCTGAGACATGCGCCGCCCCCATGTCGCCAGCATGCCATACAGGCGGTCGATCTGATCTGTGTGGCTGTCTGTTTTGGCAAGGTCGTTGAACTCGTCCGGATCGTTTTGCAGATCGAACAGCATCGGGCGGAACCCGCCTTCGGCATGGATCATCTTGAAACGACCGTCAAAGACCATGAACAACCGTGCGTCCGGGTTCGAAAGCCCAAGCGCCTGACGCATCGGTGTGAGGCTATAGTCATATTCGCTGATCACGAAGTCGCGCCAGTCAGGTGTTTCCCCACGCACCCACGGCATCAGGCTACGCCCTTCGAGGATATGACCCGCCGGTTCCCCACCTGCGACCTCAAGGAAGGTAGGCGCCAGATCGATCTGTTCGACCAGCGCATCACAGGTGGTGCCGCGGGTTCCGTCTGCTTCAGGACGTGGATCGTAGAGGATCAGAGGCACTTTCACAGATTGCTCGTGGAACAGATCCTTCTCACCCAGCCAGTGATCGCCCAGATAGTCGCCATGATCCGAAGTCAGTACGATCATCGTGTTCTGCATCTGATCCGTGGCTTCCAGGTGATCCAGCAGGCGGCCAAGGTGATCGTCGCATTGCTTGATCAGCCCCATATAGGCAGGGATGACCTTTTGCCGGGTCTCTTCCTTTTGAAAGGCGGCGGCGATCTTGTTGTTCATGAACGCAGCGTAGACGGGATGGGGGTCGTCCCGCTCGACCTCTGCCCGCGCGGCCGGTGGCACGTGGGCCGGTCCGTACATGTTGTGATAGGGGGCTGGCACAATATAGGGCCAATGCGGTTTGATATAGCTGACATGGGCGCACCAGGGCCCTTTGGCCTGATCAATGAAGTCAATTGCGCGATCCGTCAGCCAGGGCGTTTCGCTATCTTCCTCGCGTATGTTGGCGGCTTTGTCTGCGTTTCGGAACAGCCAGCCGCTGGCGATCTCACCATCTTCAACCCCTGCATTGGCATGATTGGCCCAAGGGTTTTGGGCCTCATAGCCTTTGGATTTGAGATAGTCGTTATAGGGCGCGGGTTTTTCGTCGTAAAACCCGTCGGGCCCTTCGCCCCAAAGCCCGTCATCGCGGACCCAGACGTCAAATCCGCACTCAGCCTGCCGTGCGCCAATGATGCTGTCGGGCGACAAGCCCAAACGCGCCATTCCGGCAGCGTCGGCTTTCATATGGGTCTTGCCGATCAGCCAGCACCCCATACCCGCGTCCCTTAAGTGATCGCCCAGCGTGACCTCGCCGACGCGCAGCGGATACCCGTTCCATTGCGCACCATGGGAGGAGGTATAGCGCCCGGTGTAACAGCTCATCCGGCTCGCCCCGCAGATCGGCGATTGCACATAGGCATTGGTAAAACGCACGCCCATCCCTGCAACCCGGTCAAAGTTCGGTGTGTCCAGATGAGGGTGCCCGGCACAGCCGAGATAGTCGAACCGCAGCTGCTCATACATGATGAACAGGATATTCATGGCAGCCTTCAATGATCCTCTCCTTAAATCGTGCTAGATCAGGGGGCTGGTCTTTGCAATGAGGGGTCATAAGCGGTTTATCAGATGATCCCGACCTGGTGTGTCGAATATTTTTCCCAATTCATGGATTTCCGGATTTACCTGCAACGCCTTCTTCGGCCAAGTTGGCCGCGATAGGAACGCCCTCGATGTCGGACTGACGCGTGCGTTTCACAGGACGGTTCGAAGGAAAAGCCCGAGATGACAGAACGGAACGGTGGCGTTGTGCTGGTGGAATGCTTGCAGGCGCTGGGCGCACGGCACAGTTTTGGTGTGCCGGGTGAAAGCTATCTGGCGGTGCTGGATGCGCTGCATGATACCGGTAGCGCGCGGGCGGGGGCCAATGGAGCGCTAGATTTCACACTGTGCCGGAACGAGGGGGGTGCGGCCTTTATGGCAGCAGCCTACGGCAAACTGACCGGACAGCCGGGCATCTGTTTCGTCACACGTGGTCCGGGGGCGACCAATGCGTCGATTGGGGTGCATACGGCGATGCAGGACAGCGCGCCGATGATCCTGTTTGTGGGTCAGGTGGGCACCGACATGAAAGGGCGCGAGGCGTTTCAAGAGATCGACTATCGTGCCTATTTTGGGACCGTCGCCAAATGGGTGACCGAGATTGAAGCGGTTGACCGTATCCCCGAAATCATCGCCCGCGCCTGGACCACGTCCGTCTCGGGCCGCCCCGGTCCGGTCGTCGTTGCCTTGCCCGAGGATATGTTAACCGATGTCACCGATGTGCCCGCGCTTTCGGGCCCGGCGGTCGTACATGAGCCCGGTCCAACGCCCGAGGCCATTGCTGGCGTGATCTCGGCCCTGTCCGGTGCGGATCGCCCGTTGATTCTGGTTGGAGGGGGCGGCTGGCGCGCCGAAGGAGGTGCAGCATTGCAGCGTTTTGCCGAAAGCTCTGACATCCCCGTTGTGGCCGCGTTCCGGTTTCAGGACCTGTTTGACAACCACTCCCCCAGCTATGTCGGCGATGCCGGAACCGGGATGACACCGGCCACGCGGGCGCAGATACAAGGCGCGGATGTGCTCCTGGCCATCGGCGTGCGGTTCGGAGAGATGACAACCGAAGGCTACACTTTGCTGCGCGTGCCTAAGCCGGAACAGAAGCTGATCCATGTCCATGCCTCGGACCGAGAGCTTGGCAAGGTCTACATTCCCGATTTGGGTATTCAATCCGGTCCGAATGCCTTCGCAACCGCCCTGTCCGAGCATGTGGCGAGTGGAGGATGGGCAGATTGGCGCGCGCAGGCGCGTGCGGACTATGAGGCTGGTTTCGACCTGCCCGACCTGCCCAGCCCCGTCGATATGGGCAAGGTTTCGGCCTATTTGCGCGATCGCCTGCCCGATGATGCAATCCTGACCAATGGTGCGGGGAACTTCACCGTCTGGCCGAACAAGTTTTTCAAATACGGTCCCCAACAACGCCTGTTGGCCCCGCAATCCGGTGCGATGGGATATGGCCTGCCCGCAGCCGTTGCCGCCAAAGTGGCGCATCCGGAGCGGACCGTTGTTTGCTTTGCCGGGGACGGGGATTTTCAGATGAACTGTCAGGAGCTTGGGACTGCGATGCAGGCGGGTGCGCAACCCATCGTTTTGATCCTGAACAATGGCACCTACGGCACCATTCGAATGCATCAGGAAAAAACCTATCCCGCCCGCGTTTCAGGGACCACGCTGGATAACCCCGATTTCGCAGCACTCGCCCGGTCTTATGGCTATCATGGCGAGCGGGTTGAGCGGACCGAGGATTTCGAGGCCGCGTTCGAAAGGGCGTTGGCGTCGGATACAGGGGCTGTTCTGGACCTGAACATTTCGCCTGAGGCGCTGACCCCAAGGCAGACCCTCAGCCAGATGCGCGAAGGGGCGCAGAAGGCGGGGTCATAGTCTCTAAATTGAACATTGGTGCGTGAGCGATATACACAATAGATGGATCAACGCTCATCACTTCTTTCCTTTGAACTTGAAGTAATAAAAATATGCTAAAACCATGAAACTCAATGCACAGACAAGGTCGACAGAAAGGTAACTGGCACCTGTTTTCCATCGGTAGGCTACCATCGCCACAATAATTGCGCAGCACGCCCAAAATTCTATAGCGCGTTTCCTCACTCGAACTTCACTCAGCATAAGCAACAACTAGACCTCATCTTTTAGTATGCTTGCAGCCACCCGTTCTAAAATCAATTTTTTGGGTTGGGCTTCTAACGCAGAGTAGATTCCAAGTCTGGATATTGCGATTTCCAACGTAGATATACCCTATCCAATTTAGTCTGTGCAGAGCTTCAAAGGGACCGAAGCCATGCATTGATTGCTTTTGGGGTCGGTCAAGTCGGTCCAATGAAAGGGCAGGCTATGTAATTTCTAGCAAAACGCCGCCCGGTTTTCGGGGGATGCCAAAGCTGATCACTCGCGAAAGGCGCGGTTGAAATAGTCAGCCATGGGCTTGACCAAATAGGACAGGGGCGTGCGCTCGTCGGTCTTGATCATCGCCTCTACCGGCATGCCGGGCAGAAGAACCTGACCGTTCAATCGTTCGATCTGTCCTTCATCGGGGACCAACTCGGCTCGGTAGAAGGTGAAACCGGTTTGTTCGTCGGTGAATGTATCGGCCGAGACGTTGACCACATGGCCGTCAAGCTCTGGCGTTTCGCGCTGGTTGAAGGCGGGAAAGCGCAGGGCGACGGGTTGGCCCACATGCAGCTGATCGACGTGGATCGCATCCACCCGCGCGGCCACCAGCAAGGGCGTGTCCTGCGGCACGACATACATCATGGGCTCGGCGGGCTGAATCACCGATTGCAGGGCAAAGACCTGACTGCCGTAAACCGCGCCGGATACGGGGGCGCGAATGTCCAGCCGGGACAGACGCTCTGTCAGAGACAACCGCCGTTCCGACAGTTCCGCGACCTGCGATTGCACGTCGCGCAGGGCTGTAATCGCCTCTTCCCTGCGGGTGGCGCCCAGTTCGACGATCCGAATTTCAGTTGCTGCGATCTGGCCTTTGAGCCGCGCGATTGCGGCCTCAAGGCGTCCGATCTCACCGCTTAGGCTGGCCTCTTCCCGTTGCAGGGCCAGGACCCGGCTGGCCTGTGTCAGGCCGCGGCTCAGCAGGCTTTGTTGATCTTCAAGTTCTTCGCGGATCAGCTCGACCTGCAGGCGGAGCGAGACCAGCTGCGCCTTGGTGCCGTCGATCTCACTTTCGGTTTGGACCAGCTGTTTTTTCAGCTGATCGGTTTGCTGGGTCATTGTGTTCACCCGCGCCTCGAACAGGCGTTGTTGACCGTCGATCAGGTCGCGCTGGATGCCATGTTCTTGCTGAACGGCGTCCAGTTGAGTGGCCAGGTCTTCGGGGCTGGCGCTGTCCCGTTCCGCTTCCAGCCGGGCACGACGTGCGAGCAGTTCGAACAGCTGCGCCTCGACGATGGTTTTTTCCGAAGACAGGAACGTATCGTCCAGCCGCAAAAGCAGATCGCCGCTGGACACGACCGAGCCGTCGCGCACAAATATCTCGCCCACGACGCCGCCATCAGGATGTTGTACCACTTGCCGGTTGCTTTGCACCTCGATCGAACCTGAGGATACAATTGCACCGGCCAGTTGGGTGTATACCGACCAGATACCAAGACCGCCGACCAGAATGGCAAGGGCCAAGAAACCCACTAATGCGGGCACGGTAATCCGCCAGGGTGTGCGCCCGTCGGTTTTCGTCTGCTCGGTCATCCGGTGTTCACCTGATTGAGATTGCGTTTGATGGCGCCAGCGTTCTGGACCATCGCGTTCAACACCTCGTCACGGGTGCCGAACTTGACCAGCTGTCCCTGCTCGACAACCGCCAGCGTATCGCATTCCGAGATGGCTTGAGGTCGATGGGTCATGATGATGGCTGCTTTTCCCGCCTCTTTCAGTCCGCGTACTGCTGCGTTTAACGCCTCGGTTCCATCCGCATCAAGGGCCGAGTTCGGCTCATCCAGGATCAGCAGCACCGGTTCGCCATAAAGGGCCCGCGCCAGTGCGATGCGCTGTTTCTGGCCGCCTGATAGCTGGCTGTCATTGCCTTCCAAAAACGTGTCATAGCCCTTCTCCAAAGACAGGATCAGCTCATGCGCGTTGGCCTTTTTGGCAGCTTCGACCACGGCCTGCGGATCGGGGTTTTGCGACATCCGGGCGATGTTTTCGGCAACCGACCCATTAAACAACGTCACTTGCTGCGGCAGATAGCCAATATGCTGGCCCAGATCGGTGGGGTCATATTGATCCAGTGTCGCGCCGCCCAGCCGAATTTCCCCGGCAGCGGGCTGCCAGAGGCCCAGCAACGCCTTGGCCAGCGTGGTCTTGCCTGATCCGCTTTTGCCGATCACCCCAAGCGCCGTTCCGGGTTCCAGATTCAATGTCACATTGCGCAAGGTGGGTGCCGCCGCGCCCGGAGGGATCACAGTCAGCGCCTTGGCGGCTAGGCGTGCCTCGGGTGTCGGTAGCTTGGTGCGGTTGGGTTCGGGCGGGGTCTGGTCCAGAAACTGGTTGAGCGAGGTCCAGGCGGCGCGCGCCTTTTCGATCATGGACCATTGCCCGACTGCCTGTTCGACAGGGGCCAGCGCCCGACCCAGCAGGATCGACCCTGCGATCATCGCACCGGGCGACAATTCGTTCTGCAACACCAGCCAGGCGCCAAGCGCCAACATGGCCGATTGCAGAAACAGCCGCAGCGATTTTGTCAGCGAGGTAAAGCTGCCCGTCCAATCACTGGCCGCTATTGTCTGACGCAGCGCATCAGTGCGCTGGTTCAACCAGCGCAGGGTCACATCCTGTTGCATCCCCTGGGATCGAACAACCTCGGCCGCTTGTCGGGCATGTTCCGAGAAGGAGTTGGCCCGCGCCGATGCAGCCTGCGCCTCGGCCACTTTGCGGCGGGTCAAGCCTTGGTTCAACAAGGCAATGACGATCAGAAGCCCGCCGCCGGCTACGGCCAGCCATCCCAGAAGCGGGTGGAATATGAAAATTGCCGCCAGAAACACCGGGGTCCACGGGATATCCATCACTGCAAGCAGCACAGGCGACGAGCACAGGTTCTGGATCGACTCAAGATCGCGCAAGGCGGTGGCCGGGGCTGAGCGAGCCTGCGGGTTAAGCGACCGCCGCAACGTGGCATCGAACACCCGTTCATCCAGCTTGGATTGAAACCGCGCGCCGAAACGCGCCACGATGCGACCGCGGGCGAAATCCAGCATCGCCATCAGCGCATAAAGCAGCGCGACAAGGATAAACAGCGCTGTCAGCGTCTCAACCGCGCGCGAGCTGAGCACCCGGTCATAGACCTGCAACATGAACAACGGCCCGGTCAGCATCAGAAGATTGACGAAGATGCTGAACAGGAAGGCCAAAGCCAGAAAAGTGATCCCCTGATTGCGAACGGTGCGCAATTCATGGCGTGGGGTGGGCGACAATCTGTGTTCAGGTTTCAAGCTGCGTTCCACATCAATCAGGTCGGGCGGTGCAGGTCCCTGACTTAGAAAGGCTGACCTGCATTGCCAAGAATGCTTCCCTTTTCAAGCAAGAAGTCGCGAATAACAAGGCAGGCACAAGGCAGTTTTCAGCCAAGCGTGTCATTTGTGAAGATCGGAAGGCCCAAGGTGGACCAGGCGGGAAACAGGCGGCTTAACTTAGGGTTGCGATTTGATCCAAAACCGCGCAGCTGACCGTGATCCCCTTGGCCTCAGCTTCGGTCCGGTTTTTCAGTCGTCCATCGCCGGGCACACGGGCGTCGCCATTGCCTTCAATCTCGGCACAGATGCGGGTGATGTAGTCTGAGAAGGCGTCATTGCCAAAGCGGGCAGGGTCCAGGGTAATCAGCGTCGCCCCGCCTTTGATATTCAGCGCGCCATGTGCCTCACGTTCAGCATTGTCGACGGACAGGGTGCCGCCGGCCAAAGCCGCGCCCAGAACCTCGACCAGAAAGGCAATGCCCGCGCCTTTGTGGCCTCCAAACGGCAACAGGCTGCGAGTTTCCAGAATGGCGTCCGGATTTGCTGTGGGGGTCCCGTCGCGATCCAGCCCGGCGGGTTGCCGCAAATCATGCCCTTCGGCGGCGGCCATCTTGATGTCCATAAACGCCACGGCGGACGAGGCCTGATCCCACACCACCGGTGCGGCCCCATCACGGGGGCAGGCAAAGGACATCGGGTTGGTGCCGAAGACCGGACGCACGCCGCCTTGCGGCACCACCAGCGACAGTGAGTTGATGACGGCTATGGCGACCAGCCCAGCCTCGGCGAAAGGTTCCGTGTCAAAACGCAGCGCACCCAGATGATGGCAATTGGCACAGGTGAAGGCGGCTATGCCATTCTCGCGGGTCATGTCGATCAGTTCGTCGCGCGCCGCATGCGCTGCGATCTGGTAGTAGCCATTATCCGCATCCCCGCGCAGAACGCTGGGCGCGATGCGTTGAATGACAGGTCGAGCCACTGGGTTGGCGTAGCCGGATGTGAAGCTTTGGGCATAAATCGGCAGATTGCGCAAACCATGGCTGCGTGGCCCATCCCGTTCCGATCGCATGATGATATCGGCCAGAATCTCGCTTCCGACCTCATCCACACCCACCCGTTGCAGCGTCGATTTCGCAAGCGATCGCACATCGGCCAGCGTGAGGGTTTGCATTGACGGATCTGTCACGGGCATGTCCTTTGGGTCTGCGACGCAAGGTGATCTATAAAGGGTATCGGCAGGCCTTGCGCCGGAATGGTCAGATGAAGGTTTAAGCCCGTGGTTTCCGGCTAAGCAACCCGTATTTCATCGCCCAGGATCGAAACGAACGACGTTTGCGTTTGTCCGTCTTCAGGGCCTGTTTCGACTGAGTTCCACCTTTGCGATTGAACTCGTAGACATCGATAACCCGCTCGGCGCAGCCGCAGGCCTCGCCCATGCCAACCTTGGCGAAGTAAAACTTTTCGAACCGTTCCGGTTTGTGCATCTCGATCCCCTTGCAGCCTTGATTGAACACTTATTCGCAGAAAAAAGCCAACGGTCTTTATAGCAAGGTGAGATGGGATGAGTGTTTGCAGGACTGGAAGTTCAGATGCCGGGCCCATCTATTTGCCCAAGATGTATCGGCGCTTTGCCAATAGCGGTGGTGCGCGCGCTTATGTTTTGTATGTTGGGATGACCCCAACCGGGGGCTTTTGCTGGATGTAGATTCCAATGCGTTCAAGCACGGGTTTTCTGGGACAATCCGGGCGGGTCGCCGCTCCGAGATCCCGCAAATGACCGGGCGCGTCGAACGGGATGAAGCAGAGCGGCCAGTTGTCTCTTTTGAATTGCTCGGCGGCCAGCGCTGAAACGATGGTGCAATCATTGGTATGGCAAATGTAGCGACATACGGTTTCAAACCGCATAGCCGTTAGGTCAAATCGTTTGCTGGTGCGAAACGATGGATTGCGTTTGGGCAGCCGGTTTTCCAGTTCATAGCCAAAGCTATGCGGTAGACGAATGAAATCATGGGCTGGAACGTCTTCGGGGGGCAATCGATGGCAGGTCGCAAAGCGGATGCCCTTCCCGCAGGGCAAGGAACAATGGTTCGGACCAGATTGACGTGAAATCAAGGGATGCATTGTTGTTGATTTTTGCCACCAACGCCACGTCCAACGTGTGGTCTTCGACCATCCGAAGCATGTTCTGCGGCAGGTCTTCGATCATCACGACCCGCATTCTTGGGAACAGGCTATTGAACAGGTCAGAAAAGTACTGCGTCAGATAGGGGGCCAGAGTTGGCGTCATCCCAATTGTAAAGGGGACCGCTTCGGGGTCACGGAACTCGATCGCCGTGTCGCGGATTTTTTGGGCATCCAGGAGCATACGTTTTGCGATCTCCGCGATGCGCGCGCCGCATGCTGTCGGTCGCACTTCGTTGTTCAGGCGAAGAAACAGCTCGTTCCCCAGCTCGGTCTCCAGCTTCTTGATTTGATTGGACATGGCCGGTTGCGAGACGTTGCTCGCGCTTGCGGCCTGTCTGAACTGGCCGTGTTCGACAAGGGCCAAAACGTATTCCAAATCTCGAAGGTTCATAATCGACTAAATCCGCATTCACATATCTTCAAAGATACGCATAATCAGGTGCGGCCAGAAGTCCAGCGGGTGATTTCCCGGCGTCCCAACGCTCACTTCCGATAACAAATCTGTTAGTTTTCGTAAGCGAATAGATTGGCCTTTGGGTGGCGATGATCCTGATCAGCCTTGTTTCAACTGGTTTCTGAGTTTCAAAGCTCACGCCTTGCCTGCGCTGTTACCCGCGCCGAAGCGCTGGTCAAGGCCCGGTTGATGACCTCGACGCCATGTTCCTATGCATAGCCGATACCAGTGCGGAAGTGTTTCGACTCCGTACTAGAAAAGGGGCTTCCCCTTGTGCGGGGTCGATGCATTGTCTGACGCGGCTTGGTGGAATTCCACGTGGAACTCTGCGTCGTCAGATGGCCGGATATAATGGCGGGATTCAGGTTCAACTACCTGGTTCGAGCCTGCATGAATATCGCGTTCTTCTGCAGATGCCGTATCCACATAGGTGACCGAACCCTTGTGGACGATCAGCAGCCCCCAAACTTCGGCTTTGGTCGCATGATCCCTCAAGAACCCTTTGGGTACAGAGCTTGAGGTGAAGGTATTGGTCTCTTTGTATTTGGTGACACCGGACGGAAGCTGCTTATCCTTCAACATGCGTCAATCTCCTGCTTGGGCTTTGGTTGAGCATTGGGGAACATTGCCTTTTTGAATGTTCCAGCCATTTTCTCAGCGCGCGCCATCAGGAACGCGCTTGCTTCGGCGGACTGGGTGATATCCATGACCGTCTGTTGGAACAGCCCCAACCATATGCCGAATTGCATTGGTTTGACCCCGTTCAGCGCTTTGTGAACAACCACTGGTTTCCCGGCATAGGTCCCGGCGTTCAGCGCGACCGAAACCCAGAAGGCTTTCATCTTGTCCAGATGGGCATCCCAATCATCCCCGATCTTTTCCTCAAACGTTGGTGCAAGCAGGGGGTGCGCGCGAACTCGCAGGTAAAACTCATCGACAATGGCCGCAAGGATATCCGGGGTCAAACCCAGCGCGACCACAGCGCGCTGATGTTCAAGGCGTCTTTGATGCGCGATGTTGCCAGGGTCAAAACCGTCTGGTTCGACAGCCACACCATCCACGATCTTAAGGTACTCGGATTGCATCATGTCCAGTGTATCCCGAACCGGCTGATTTTCAGAATTCTCGTTCATCGGTTGTCACCCCAACAGGTGTCACGTGGTTGCGATTGCATTGACAAGCTCATCGCTGCTGCAAAAATACGCATTTATGATACCTAATTAAGAAATGCAACCCTGACGCTCCAAACCTCATAGGATTATTCAAGATGCACGCGCAGATTAAATCAGATGTCGAAACGCACGATGTCGTACTGTTCATGAAAGGAACACCGGGTGATTCACCCTGTGGATACTCATCGCGTATGGTTCAGATTCTTGACCATTTTGAGATCGAATACACCGTTCGAGATGTTCTGGCTGCCGATGAGCTCAGATCGGCCATCAAGACCTATTCTGGGGTGAAGACCCTTCCTCAGCTTTTCGTGGGCGGGTCGTTCGCTGGTGGAACCGACGATATACGCGAGATGTATGAAAACCGCATGTTGCAGGCATTCTTCAACGGTCGCGGTGTCGCTGCCAATGCGGATGCCCAAAATATTGATCTGGATATCCATGAGGTCTCAAGGGACGAAAAAAAGGCCTGCGCAAAGAACTAGCGCGTAGCTTTCGCGGCAGGCTTTCTCACCTAAGCTTGCCGCGCGATGATACCCACATAGGCGCACCGGATCTGACTACGAAAGATGCGCCGTTGCTTCTATTTCCACCTTGGCACGGTCTTCGATCAGCCCCGCGACGACGACCATCGACATGGCCGGAAAATGTCGGCCGAAAACCTCGCGGTAGGCTTGCCCGACCTCTTTTTGTGCGGCCAGATATTCGGCCTTGTCTGTTACGAACCATGTCAGCCGGGTTACATCCTCGACCTTGCCACCTGCCGCCTCAACAATGGTGCGGATGTTGAGCAGAGCCTGCCGCATCTGAACGATAAAATCGTCGCTGACGAAGGTCTTTTGGGAATCCCAGCCAATCTGCCCGCCGATATGCAGGACCCCGTCTTTCGTCAGCATACCGTTTGCATAGCCCACAGCAGGCAGCCAACCTTCGGGATGAATGACATCATGGGGCATTGTCAGCCTCCTTTGTTTCTTTGAATTTTCGGGCAATTTCGGATGGCCAAGCCGTGGGGCGGCCCGCTGCATCAACATTCACAAGGGTCGCTTCGGTTTCAAAACGCAGTTCATCGGCTGCATGTGCGGTCATCACATAGCGGGCCGATGTGCGACCCAGATGTATGATGCGCAAGCGCAGGGTCAGGTGATCTCCATGGTGGCTTGGAGCGGTAAAACGGGTCTGGATCTGGGCCGTCGGTACCGCACCGGATTTGTGCAATGTCTCAAACGGGTGGCCAAGCACCTCGTCGAAAAACGCCTCGACACAATCGTTCATCATCTCGAAATAGCGGGGGAAAAAGACGATCCCCGCCGGATCGCAATGTTTGAACAGCACTTTTTGTTGCATCTCGAACACCAATCAAACCCCCACGTAGGTCTGCGTGATTTCAGGGGTCAGGTCAGACATCTTTCCAGACCAGACGGTTTTCCCGCGCGCAAGGATCACGGCGCGGTCCGAGACCGAGGCAAGCTCGCGCAGGCTTTTGTCGATCAACAGGATCGCCATACCGGTTTCCGCCTTGATGCGGTTGATTGCGGCCCAGATTTCCTGACGGACGATAGGGGCAAGGCCCTCGGTCGCTTCGTCCAGGATCAGAAGCTGCGGATTGGTCATAAGTGCCCGACCGATGGCAAGCATCTGTTGCTCGCCGCCGGAAAGTGAAGCGGCAATCTGGGTGCGACGTTCTGCAAGGCGCGGAAACAATTCGGCGACCCTGGCAAAGTTCCAGGGGCCCGGGCGTGCGGCGGCGATCAGGTTTTCCTCGACGCTCAGGTCTTTGAAACAACGGCGTCCCTCGGGGACAAGCCCGATCCCCAGCCGGGCGACCTTGTGGCTGGGCAAGCTGTGCAGATCCTGTCCGTTAAAGCTCAGTCCGCCTTGTGCATCGATCATCCGGCAAATTGCCTTGACGGTTGTCGTCTTGCCCATGCCGTTCCGGCCCATCAAAGCGATGACTTCGCCTGCCTCAAGCTCAAGGTCGACACCGAACAAGGCGGGGACCGGCCCGTAGCTGGCGGTGAGGTTTTCAACACGCAGCAAGCTCATGCTTCTTCCCCCAGATAGGCCTGTTTGACCTCGTGTGAGGCGCGAATCTCTTCGACCGTGCCGGTCGCAATCACGCGCCCGTAGACCAATACGCTGATGCGGTCGGCCAGGGCGAACACGGCATCCATGTCATGTTCAACCAACAGGATCGGGGCCTCGCTGCGCAAGCCAGCAAGGAATGCGGTCATGGTTTTGGAGCCTTCGGCACCCAGGCCGGCCATGGGTTCGTCCATGACAAAGGCTTTGGGGTTCAATGTCAGCGCGACGGCGACCTCCAACTGGCGGCGCTGGCCGTGGCTGAGATTTGCGGTCACCTGATCTGCGGCCTCGGCCAGCCCGACGCGTTCCAGCGCACCCATGGCGCGGCTCATCAGGTTGGTATCCCTAATCGCAGGCTGCCATACCCGCCAGGGACGACCGGATTGACCAAGCGCGCCCAGCAGCGCGTTTTCCAGAACCGTATCTTCCATCGCCAGCGCCGATATCTGGAATGTCCGCCCCAGCCCCGCGCGCGCCCGTGCCGCTGTGCTCAACCCCGAGACATCGCGCCCGCCGAGGAGGACGCTTCCGCTATCGGGCGGCAGCCCGCCACAAATCTGTGCTATCAAGGTTGATTTGCCTGCACCGTTCGGGCCGATGATGGCGTGGATTTCACCTGGCCGCAGGTCAATCGACACATCGTCTGTCGCCCTGAGCGCGCCAAAGCTCTTGTGCAGATTGCGGGTTTCCAGAATTGGTTCAGACATGCGGTCCAGCCTTTCCGGTCAGAATGCCGATCACCCCGCCGCGTGCAAAAAGGACGATCAGCAGAAGGATGGCGCCCAGCCAGATGTGCCAGAAATCGGTGATTTCACCCAGAAAATGTTCCAGCGTCACAAAAAGTGCGGCACCAACCACGGGACCCATCAGCCGACCCACGCCGCCGATGATGATCAAAACGATCAACTCACCTGACAGCTGCCAGCTGAACATGGTGGGGCTGACGAACCGGTTGAGGTCAGCAAAAAGCGCACCCGCAAGTCCGGTGATCGCGCCCGAGACGACAAAAGCCAGAAGCTTCAGCCGCATCGGATTCAACCCAACGGTTTCAACCCGTGCCGGTGTCTGGCGTGCCGCGTTCAGTGCAAGACCAAAGGGTGAGTCGCGGAGCCTCCAGTAGATCAGCAGTGCCAGACAAAGCGCCGCAAAGCACAGGCCAAAAAACTGGATCGGGACCAGCGTGTTCAGACCGGGAAACCCGTTCCTTACATAAATTGAAAGGCCGTCTTCGCCGCCATAGGCGCTCCACGAGATTGAGAAAAAGAAAAACATCTGCCCAAAGGCCAGCGTGATCATGATGAAATAGACGCCGGTTGTCCGCAGCGACAGAACGCCGATCACCAGCGCGACCAGTGATGAGACGATGATCGCCGTCAGCCAGATCACGGGCATCGCGGTCGAACCTTCGATCGTCAGCGGCCCCAGTTGCAGCGGTGTGTAGGTCTGGGCGTGATAGGCCAGAATACCCATCGCATAGCCGCCAAGGCCAAAGAATACGGCATGTCCAAGGCTTACCAGCCCGCCGATCCCAAGTGCGATGTTCAGACCCACAGCGGCAAGAGCCAATACAACAGCGCGGGTTGCAAGCGTGATGGTAAAAGGTTCATCGGCGATGAGCGCCCAGCCTGGCACTGCTATGAAGCCAAGCAAAACGACGATGTTGATATGGCTTTCCCTGATCATGAGCGGGCTCCGAACAATCCGGTGGGTCGCCAGATCAAAACAAGACTCATCAAGACGTAGACGGCCATTGACGCCAGGGATGAACCGGTCTGCGTGGCGGGGCCCGGTTCCATGAACAGTTTGAAAAGCTGCGGCAGGAAGATGCCGCCCAATGTGTCCGTCAAGCCCACCAGAAGCGCCCCGATAAACGCCCCTTTGATCGAACCGATGCCACCAATAACGATCACCACAAAGGCCAGAATCAGAACCGGCTCGCCCATGCCAACCTGTACTGACTGGATTGCACCAACCAAGGCACCGGCCAAGCCGGCAAGCGCCGCACCCAATGCAAAGACGAGAGTGTAGAGTTTCGAGATATCAACGCCCAGGGCCGCGATCATTTCGCGGTCATTCTCACCGGCTCGGATCTGAATGCCGATACGTGTACGCGCCGTCAGCCACCACAGGCCCACGGCCACCAGCAGGCCCACCCCGATCAATGCCAGGCGATACAGCGGATACTGAATGCCACCGGGCAGCGTGATTGGGCCCGAAAGGTAGCTGGGTACGTCAAGGAACAAGGGGAACGATCCAAAGACCCAACGCGTGCCTTCCGAGAAAATCAGGATCAGCGCGAAGGTGGCAAGGACCTGATCAAGATGGGCCGCGCTGTACAGGCGCCGGATCACCACGATCTCAACCAAAGCTCCGGCCGCGGCTGCAGCCGCAAGGGCGGCCATCAGCCCCAACAGGAACGATCCTGTCGCACCTGCGACAGCGGCGGCTGCAAAAGCCCCCAGCATATACAGTGAGCCATGCGCCAGATTGATCAGCCCCATGACCCCGAAGATCAGGGTCAGACCTGCGGCCATCAGAAACAGCATGATACCGAATTGTAGCCCGTTAAGGATCTGTTCGATGATGAGGATCGTTGACATCAAAGCTTTCCCGTCCCGGATGCGATCCGAGAGATTGGTCGAAGATCAGGGAAAGATGCCCCGGGTCACATCCGGGGCATCAATTGCTTACATCTTGCAGTCAGCCGCATAGGCGTCTGCGTGGTTTTCCAGCGCGGCACCGAGGATCTTGTTGGTAAAGATGTCGCCCTCCTGAATCACTTCGCGCGCATAGATCGTCTGCATCGGGTGGTGGTTTGGCCCGAATTTGAAATCGCCGCGCGTGCTGTCGAACTCTGCGGCACGCAGTGCTTCGCGGAAGGCGTCAGCATCGTCCGGGCTTGCTTTCTCAAGCGCCGACAGGATGAGGTTTGCCGTATCGAACCCCTGGCTGGCATAGAGCGAGGGCAGGCGGCCATATTCGGCCTGAAAGCTCTCGACAAAGGCCGTATTGGTTGGGTTGTCGATGTCTTTGTTCCATTGGGATGTGTTGACCACGCCCAAGGCCGCCCCACCAACGGCTTGCAAAATGCCCTGGTCAAAGCTGAAGGCCGGTCCGACAACGGGCAGATCAACACCGCTGTCTGCATATTGCTTGAGGAAAGAAATCCCCATGCCGCCCGGTAAGAAGAAGAATACGCTATCCGCATCCGAGGCGCGGATTTGCGCGATCTCGGCAGCGTAGTCTGTCTGGCCCAGCTCGGTATAGAGCTCACCGGCCAGGTCACCTTCGAAAAAGCGTTTGTAGCCGGTCAGCGCATCTTTGCCAGCCGGATAGTTGGGCGCAAGGATAAAGCTTTTGCCATAGCCTGCGCGATTGGCATAGGCACCCGCCGCCTCGTGCAGGTTGTCATTCTGCCAGGCCACGTTGAAGTAGTTCTGATGGCATCCCTTGCCAGCCAGCGCTGAGGGGCCCGCGTTTGGTGACAGGTAGAACACGCCCTGGTTCACCGCCGAAGGCACAACCGCCATTGCGAGGTTGGACCAGATGATACCGGTCATGATGTCCACCTTTTCGGACTGGATCATCTTATCGGACAGTTGCACCGCGATATCGGGTTTGCGCTGGTCGTCTTCGATGACAACTTCGACATCGTCACGGCCGGATTGCGCAATGGCCAGCATAAAGCCATCGCGGACATCAATGCCAAGGCCAGCACCACCGCCTGAAAGCGTTGTGATCATGCCGATCTTGGTCTCGGCCAAAGCGCCCCCCGCCGTCATGGCAAGGGCGGTCGTCAAAGCAAGCAGTTTCTTCATGAGGTTTCTCCGTTTCCTGTTGGACAGTTGACCCAGTTAATCCGGGTTTTTCAGTTTGAATCTCTGGATCTTCCCAGTTGCCGTTTTTGGCAGGCTCTCAGAAAAAACAATAGAGCGGGGATACTTGAAAGGGGCAATCGTTGCCTTCACATGATCTTGCAGCATTTGCGCAATGTGTTCTCCGGCTTCGACGTCCCTGGCAAGAACCACATGAGCCTCGACAATATGGCCCCGCTCGGCGTCTGGCACACCAATCACAGCGCATTCCGACACAGCATCATGCGATAGCAGCGCGGCTTCGACCTCGGGGCCTGCGATGTTGTAGCCGGATGAGACGATCATGTCGTCATTGCGCGCTGCGAAATGGTAGTATCCGTCGGGGTCACGCACAAAGCTGTCACCGGTGATGTTCCACCCGTCCAAGACATAGTTGCCTTGTCGGTCGCCGCGCAGATACCGGCAGCCTGTCGGACCCCGCACCGCCAATCGGCCTACCTCACCGTCTGGAACCTCGTTTCCGTCTGCATCGACCACCTTGGCCTCGTAGCCGGTGACAGGTTTGCCGGTGCAGGCAGGTCGGTGATCGTTGAAACGGTTCGAGATGAAGATATGCAGCATCTCGGTCGCACCGATCCCGTCAAGCATCGGTTTGCCGGTTTTCTTGATCCATTCATCATAGACGGGTGCGGGCAAAGTCTCACCCGCCGAGACAGCTGCCCGCAACGAGGACAGGTCTGCACCGTCCTCCATCGCGCGCAGCATCACGCGATAGGCGGTGGGTGCGGTGAAAGATACAGTGGCCTTATACTTCTGGATGATGTCCATCATGTTGGGCGGCGTGGCCTGTTCCAGCAAGGTCGCTGTGGCCCCAAACCGCAGTGGAAAGATAGCAAGGCCGCCCAGCCCGAAGGTAAAGGCCAGCGGGGGTGAGCCGACAAAGACATCGTCAGGGACAACGCCCAGCACTTCTTTGGCATAGCCATCCGCGATGATCAGCAGATCGCGGTGGAAATGCATCGTGGCTTTTGGTGTGCCGGTCGAGCCTGAGGTAAAGCCCAACAGCGCGACATCATCGCGCCCGGTCTGAACCGCCGAAAACCGCACCGGTTTTTCCAGCGCAAGCTGATCCAGCTCGGCCTCGTGGTTCGAGGTGCCGTCAAACCCCGTGGCGCGCAGGCCCGGGCAGGCGGCGGCGCAGGTCTCCATCTCGTCCAGCAGGCGGGTATCACACAGGGCGTGGGTGATCTGGGCAAGTTCGACATATTTTTGCAACTCACTGGCCCGCAGCATGGGCATGGTGTTGATGACGACCGCGCCCGCCTTTGTCGCAGCCAGCCAGCATGCCACCATCGCCGGATTGTTGGCCGACCGGATCAGCACGCGATTGCCGGGCTGCACGCCCAGATCATCGACCAGAACATGGGCCAGCCGGTTGGTCCAGTCAGTCAGTTCCTTGTAGGTGCGTTGCCGCCCGTTTCCGATCAGCGCGGTGTAATCGCCGAAGCCCTTGGCCACCATGGCGTCGGTCAGCTCAACCCCTGCGTTGATCCATTCGGGATAGTCGAAACCGTGTAGATTGAACTCCGGCCATTGATCCGAAGGGGGCAGATTGTCCCGTGCGAACGTATCAATATGAGCGGATGGTCCAAGCATTATCGTCTCCCTTGAAAGGCCGAGGCGGTCTGGCGGGCGATGATGACCTTTTGCACATCACTTGCACCCTCGTAGATCCGCAAGGCACGGATTTCACGATACAGAGTCTCGACCGTTGCGCCTGATCGCACGCCTTCGCCGCCGAACAGCTGGACTGCTTTGTCGATCACCTGCTGGGCCTGATCCGTGGCGAACAGCTTGGCCATGGCGGCCTCACGCGTGATCTTGGGGGCCCCTGAATCGCGGGCCCAGGCGGCGCGATAGATCAGCAGGGCGGCGGCATCTATATCAACGGCCATGTCGGCGATATGGCCCTGCACCATTTGCAGATCAAACAAAGGTGACCCCTGCACATGCCGGGATGATACCCGCTCCAACGCTTCATCCAGCGCCCGTCGTGCGAACCCCAGCGCGGCCGCAGCAACCGTCGGTCGGAACACATCCAACACGGACATGGCGATTTTGAATCCTTGACCGCGCGCGCCGATCATGGCCGAGGCTGGGATACGACAATCCGTGAATCGCAAGGTCGCCAATGGGTGTGGCGCGATGGTGTCCAGTCTTTCGACCACCTCGAACCCGGGTGTGTCCGGGACAAAGACAAATGCAGACATCCCTCTGGCACCGGGCGCTTCGCCCGTGCGGGCAAACAGCGTGTAGAGATCGGCAATGCCGCCATTGGAAATCCAGGTCTTTTCACCATTCAGCACATAACTATCGCCATCACGGGTTGCCGTCATTGTGTTGGCCGCAACATCCGATCCGGACCCCGGTTCCGTTAACGCAAAGGCGGAAATGGCCCGTCCTGATCGGGTGAGCGGTAGCCAACGGGACTGTTGTTGGGCGGACCCGAACAAAGTGATCGCCCCGGTGCCAAGCCCCTGCATGGCCATGGCGAAATCGGCCAGCCCGTCGTGGCGGGCCAAAATCTCGCGGGCAAGGCACAGCTTGCGCACATCAAAAGAGCCATCCTGGCTGGAGGTTGGCGCCAGAACCCCAGCCTGACCAAGCTGTGCCACCAGCTGGCGGCAGGCTGCGTCGGTGTCGCTGTGATCGATGCGCAAACCGCTTGCGATCTCTTCGACATGGGCTGCCCAATCACGATGGGCATCGTTGAAAAACGGCCAGTGGAGAAAACTCTTGTCTGGCATCAGTCCCCCTCGAATACCGGTTTTTCTTTGGCAACAAACGCGTCATAGGCGCGACGGAAGTCGTTGCCTTGCATACAGATCGCCTGCGCTTGCGCCTCGGCCTCGATCGCCTGATCCAGGCTCATGTTCCATTCTTGTGCCAGCATGGTTTTGGTCATCGAGTTGGCAAAGGTTGGGCCGGACGCGATGCGCGCGGCCAGGGCAAGTGCATCATCTTCCAGCGTGTCGGAGGAACTGACCGAGTTGAAGAACCCCCAGCGTTCGCCTTCTTCTGCTCTCAACGTCCGCCCGGTATACAGCAATTCGGCCGCGCGACCCTGGCCGATGATCCTGGGCAACATAGCACACGCGCCCATGTCACATCCCGCAAGCCCGACACGGTTGAACAGAAACGCCACCTTGGCGTCTGGCCCGGCAATCCGCAGATCGGAGGCCATCGCCATGATCGCACCAGCCCCTGCGCAGACGCCATCGACCGCTGCGATCACCGGCTTGCCGCAATGGACCATCGCCTTGACCAGGTCGCCGGTCATCCGGGTAAAGGCCAACAGCTCTTTCATCGACATTTTCGTCAACGGTCCGATGATGTCATGCACGTCACCGCCCGAGGAAAAATTGCCGCCATTGGGCAGGATCACAACCGCACTCACATCATCCGAATAATGCAGCGCCCGGAACCAGTCACGCATTTCGGCATAGCTGTCGAAGTTGAACGGGTTTTTCCGCTCGGGCCGGTCATGTGCGATCCGGGCGATGCCGTTTTCTATCTCGCAGCGAAAGTGCTTTGTGTCTAACAGGCTCATGACTGCTCCTTCGCAGTTTCTGCTTTTTCCAACAGGCTGATTAGCATGTCGGATTCCGTAGCTGACAGCCCGCCTAACAACTCATTGACCCAGGCCTCGTGATGATGGGCAAGCCTATCAAAGGCCTGTTGGCCCTTGGGGGTCAGACGTGCCAGGTAGGCGCGGCGATCCCCGGGGATGGCCACACGCAACGCCAGCCCTTCTTCGGTTAGGCGATCCACAATTCCTGTCACGTTCCCGTTCGATACTTTCAGATATCCTGACAGCTCGCTCATTTTCAGGCCCTCGGGGTGGCGGGACAGCGCGGCAAGCACATCAAAACGCGGCAAGGTGGTTTCATGGCCATCGCGCAGGCGGCGGCGCAGCTCGGCCTCGATCCCCGAGGATGCTTTTAGCAGCCGCAGCCAAAGGCGCAGCCTTGTTTTTGAGATTGGTTCAGGTGTTGGGCTTGGGTGAGCCATCATACCTCACCTCCTGATAGGGACAGCGCGTGGCCGTTGATCGACGCCGCAGCGCTGGAGGCAAGGAACAGGGCTGTTGCGGCCACTTCGGACGGTTCAATCAGGCGGGCTTGCGGGTTGGCCGAGGTGATCATCCGTGTCGCCTTGCCCCGGTCAATCTCGAACCGGTTCATCAGCCCGGTAACTGCGGTCTCCGCCAGGTCGGTATCGGTGAAACCCGGGCAGATTGCATTGCAGGTGATCCCTTCGCGGGCCACGTCCAGTGCGATAGATCGCACGAGCCCAAGTACCCCGTGCTTGGCGGCGGTATAGGCCGGAACCGAAGGATTGCCCTTAAGCGATGCGGTCGAGGCGATGGCAATCAAACGCCCACCTGCGGTCATGGACTTCAGTGCCGCGCGAAACGTCAGGAACGTGCCGGTCAGATTAACGGCCAATGTGGTGTTCCAGTCCGCAAGCGACGTGTCGCGGATCTTGGCTGCGGGCCCACCGCCTGCATTTGCGATGATAACGTCAAACGGCGCTTCAAACAGCCCGTCGACTTGAGCTTCATCGGTCACATCCGCCTCGTGGCAGACAATAGACCGCCCGTCAGACGCCGCCTTGAGTACGTTAAGCCGCCGCCCGGTGATCGTGACGGTATCGCCCGCATCTGCAAAGGCATGGGCGATGGCCCTGCCGATCCCGGTGCCGCCCCCAGTGACCAGAACCCGCCTCATGACTTGGCCATTTCTGCGTCGCGGTCGGCAAGACGCCACGCTTGATCGCGGCCCGCGAGATAGGGCAGGGGCCAGTCGGGTGCGTGACGATCCCCGATTTTCGCAGCCTCGCGCAATGTCCAATAGGGATCGGCCAGATGCGGGCGGCCGATCGCCACCAGATCGGCGCGGCCTGCCATGAGGATCGAATTGGCGTGATCGGCCTCGTAGATATTGCCGACGGCCATGGTTTTCAGACCCGTCTCATTGCGAATGCGGTCACTGAATGGTGTCTGGAACATGCGGCCATAGACGGGTTTGGCATCAATCGTCGTCTGACCGGCTGAAACATCTATCAGATCCGCGCCGACTTGGGCGAAGGCGCGTGCAATCTTGACCGCGTCTTCGGGTGTCACGCCCTGATCGCCGACCCAGTCGTTGGCCGAGATACGCACCGACATCGGCTTGCCTTCCGGCCAGACCGTCCGCATTGCCCGAAAGACCTCCAGAGGCCAGCGCAACCGACTGTCCAGCGTGCCGCCATAGGCATCGGTCCGATGATTGGACACGGGCGAGATAAAGGATGAGATCAGATAGCCATGGGCCGCATGCAGCTCGATCATGTCAAACCCGGCCCGTTCAGCCATTTGGGCGGATGCCACGAACTGCGCCTTGATTTCATCCATCTCGGTCTGCGTGATTTCGCGCGGGGTTTCGTTCTGATCTGACCAGGCGATGGCCGAGGCGCTGACCAGGTCCCAATTGTTATGCGGCAGGGGCGCATCCATCTGTTCCCACCCCAGTTGGGTCGAGCCCTTACGCCCGGAATGCCCGATCTGGCAGCAGATCTTGGAGTCTGTTTCCGCATGTATAAAATCGGTCAACCATCGCCATGCCGTTTCGTGCTCGGGCGCATACAGACCGGGGCAACCCGGTGTGATCCGCCCTTCGGCCGAGACACACGTCATCTCGGTGAACACCAGCCCCGCGCCGCCCTTAGCGCGCTCGCCGTAATGGACCAAATGCCAGTCCGTTGGGCATCCATCGACGGCCTTGTATTGTGCCATGGGCGAGACGACGGTGCGAGATTTCAGGGCCATTTCGCGCAGTTTGAACGGCGCGAACATCGGCGCGCGTATAGGCGCATCGCCGGGCACGCCCGCCTGTGTCATGAACCAGCGTTCCGCACTCTGAAGCCAGGCACTATCGCGTTCGCGCAGGTTTTCGTGGCTGATCCGCTGGGATCGTGTCAGCATTGAATAGTTCAGCTGAACCGGGTCCAGAACAAAACACCGTTCGACAGTCTCGAACCATTCCATCGAGTTTCGCGCTGCCGATTGCAGGCGCAGCACTTCCAGCCGCCTGTCTTCCTCATAGCGCTCAAACGCCGCCTGCATACTGTTTTCTTTATGCAGCAGCTCGGCGAGTGAAATAGCGGATTCCAAGGCCAGCTTTGTCCCGGAACCGATGGAAAAATGTGCGGTCGCCGCCGCATCGCCCAGCAGAACCACGTTATCCTTGTGCCATCTTTCGCACAGCACTCGCGGAAACTGCAGCCAAGCCGAGCCGCGAATGTGATTTGCATTGGTCATCAGGCTGTGCCCGCCCAGATGGTCCTTAAAAATCTGTTCGCAGATTGCGATGCTGTCCTGCTGGCTCAGGTCGCCAAAACCATAGGCATCAAACGTGTCTTGCGAGCATTCGACAATGAACGTCGCCGTGTCGCCATCGAACTGATAGGCGTGGGCCCAGACCCAGCCCTTGTTGGTTTCTTCAAAGATGAATGTAAATGCATCGTCGAACCGCTGATGGGTCCCAAGCCAGACGAACTGACAATGGCGCAGGTCGATCTCGGGCTTGAACGTGTCGGCGAACTGCGCGCGCGTTTTGGAGTTCAGCCCGTCGCTGGCGACCACCAGATCGTAGTCTTTGGCATAGGTTTCAACATTGCCGACCTCGGTCTCAAACCGCAGGTCGACGCCCAGTTCGCGCGCCCGCTCCTGCAGCAGAAGCAGAAGTTTCTTGCGCCCAATCCCGCAAAACCCGTGACCTGAGGAGGTCAGGCATTGGCCTTTGTAGTGCAAGGCGACATCGTCCCAATAGGCAAAGTTCGCGCGGATTGCTTCGGCGCTTTTGGGATCATTCCTGGCGAGATTGTCGAGCGTTTCGTCCGACAGAACCACGCCCCAGCCAAAGGTATCATCTGCCTTGTTGCGCTCGATCACGGTGACCTCATGCGATGGATCACGTAGTTTCATCGAGATTGCAAAGTAGAGACCAGCGGGACCTCCACCCAGACATGCAATACGCATAAGGGCCGCCTTTTCACTTGTTCAGGCCCAGCATTCTTCAGCTTGATATTTATTTCAAGTATAAAATTTCAAGCTTCAACATTATGCGCGTGTATTCTCTGGTTCGCAAAACATGCCCATCCGCTTCGGCTATGCGCGATCGTAAGTAAGAGTTTAGCCGCACTGCTCTGGAGGGCTGTCCGCAGCTGAATCGGTCGGACGTTCAATGGGCTGCCCCCACGTCTAAGCCCCTAGCTAGAATTGGGTTTCGCAGCTTTTCGGGCTGCATTCAGTGCGGCCTCGAGTATCGACTGATCGCCAATGTGATTGGCCAGGATCAGGATCAATCGGGCGTTCAGCGCGTGGACGTCTGCTTCGTTCAACCCGTCATGGGCATTCAGCAGCGCCTCATAGAAATCGTCGCCATTGTCGAAGTTCTGGGTCAGGATCAGGTGTGACACGGTTTAGCCCCTCCCCGAGGCTTTTTGCATCGCTGTCTCAATGACACTGGGATCAAACTGTGGCCAACGACCGGCGACATGCTGATCGGGGCGGATCAACAAAATGACTGATTGAGCCTCGCCCAGATAGCGTTCGGCCAAATGGCCTGTGACGTTCTGCAAGGTAAGACAATCCAGTGACTGCTCAGCCACTTCTAGCTGCTTGGGTAGATCGCAATTCAGTGCGAGGATCGAGAATGTACCAGTGTTGAGACGATCCAGTAGAAACCCGTTTTCCAAAGGCGCATCAGGTAGCGGGCTGCCGGGTCGTGTGCAGGCTGGCCCATCGGGCACCCCGTCGTCACTATTCAGCGGCGAATGATCATAGGTGCAGGGCACCGACAGGCGGCCTGAATTCACCAAAGGGCGTGCGAAATCAAAATCGGTGACCAAATCAAGCACCGCATCGCGGAACAACGCATGCGCAGGGTTCCGAGGCGTTAGAAAATCAGCGCTGCGGCTGGAGTTTTTGATGTTCTCCATGGCGCCATGCTTGCGTTCGGTATGGTAGCTGTCGAGCAACGTATCTGGCGCATCGCCCTGGATTACTGCTGCCAGTTTCCAGCCAAGATTGTCGATATCCTGAATGCCGCCATTGCAGCCGCGGGCACCAAAGGGGCTGACCTGATGGGCGCTGTCGCCTGCAAAGAATATCCGACCATGGCGATAGTCTTTCATCGTGCAACAACGGAACGTATAGATTGATGACCAGACCGGCTCGAACTCGACGTCTTCCCCGATCATCGCCGATACACGGGAGGCGACCTTATCAGGGTCCAGTTCGGCCTTGCGATCAATGTCCCACCCAAGCTGGAAATCAAGTCGCCAGACATTGTCGGGCTGCTTATGCATGAGGGCGGTTTCACCGCGATTGAAGGGGGGATCAAACCAGAACCGACGCTCGACCGGGAAATCAGCCTTCATCTTGATATCGGCGATCAGGAAGTTGTCCTCGAACACGCGACCTTCGAAACCAAGCCCCAGCATCTCGCGCGTGGGCGAACTCGCACCATCGCAGGCCACAAGGTAGTCGGCTTCGATCTGATAGGGCCCGTCCGGGGTATCGACATCCAAAAGGATGTGATCTTGGTTTTGTGTCAGCGCGGTAACCTGGTTCTGTCCGCGAATCTCAATCGGTGCGCCTAAAGCCTGTTGGCGGCGAATTTCCTCGATGACGAATTGCTCAAAATAGGGTTGTTGCAGGTTGATGAAGGCGGGGCGTTTGTGGCCTTCTTCTGGCAATAGGTTGAACGAATATATTTCTTCCGTGTCACGGTAGACCCGGCCCAGATTCCAGACCACGCCTTTCTCCACCATCGGATCGCCACATCCAAGACGGTCGCAAATTTCCAATGTTCGCTTGGAAAAGCAAATCGCGCGGCTGCCCATGCCCACTCCGTCATGGTCATCCAGGACAAGGCAACCAACGCCTTTTTTACCAAGATCCAGTGCAAGCCCCATCCCAACGGGGCCACCACCCACGATCACAACCGGATGGCGGTTGGGTCTGGGTTCGTCCTGATCGGGGACCCTTTCATAGGGATAAAGCTGAAAGGCCGTTTGATATCGCGCTGTAACCATGGCGGTTTACCCCTGCAGGGCCTCCCACATGTCCAGATCGCGCTGGGCGGTCCAGATCCGGGGGGTGTCGATGCCGCGAGCCTCGTCATAGGCGCGCGCGACGTTGAAGGGCAGGCAGTGTTCATAAATGGCATAATCCTTGAACTTTGGATCACATTCGGCGCGCACCGCATCCCACGCGTCTTTGAGCGAGCCGCCCTTCGCAGCAACAGGTTTCACCGCATTATAGGTGCTGTCTACAAAGTCGCGGGTATTGGCTAGTGCCGCATCGACCATCTGACGCCCGACCAGCGCATCCCCACGTCCGGGAGCAATACTTTGCGGATTGTAGGATTTGACCGCATCCAGTGTTGCGCCCCAATCTTCGAAATGGCCGTCACCGCAGTAGCAGGCCGAGTGATATTCAACGATATCACCGGTGAACATCGTCTGGCTATCGGGCACCCAGATGATGCTGTCACCCGCCGTATGCGCTCGCCCGATCTGCTTGATGACAACCTTGCGGTTGCCCAGATAGACGGTCATTTGATCGTTAAAGGTTGTTGTAGGCCAGGTCAGACCGGGGATGCTTTCATGTCCTTCGAACAGGCGTGGGAAACGCTGAAACTCGCTGTCCCAATCTTCCTGCCCGCGCTCCACAACCATGGCGCGCGCCGCATCGGACATGATGATCTGATCTGCACCAAAGGCTGAGGCCCCCAACACACGCACAGCGTGGTAGTGGGTCAGAACCACATGTGAGATTGGCTTATCGGTCACGCTGCGCACGCAGTCGATCACCTTTTGTGCAAGGCGCGGGGTGGCCTGAGCCTCGATTATCATGACACTGTCGTCACCGATGATCACGCCCGAATTCGGATCGCCCTCGGCAGTAAATGCATAAAGCCCATCGCCGATCTCGGTGAAAGAGATATTCTTTTCGGACATATCCCCTTGGCTTGCGAATGCTTTTGCCATGATCGGCTTCTCCCTCTTGCAACCGCACGTTTGAACGCTGAACGGCAGTTTGTTTCATATGCAACGAGTTGTTTGTCTTTGCAAATGAGATAAAAGTCAATATCGTTTTAGATGCAACGATCTTGGATTCTGCCGAAATGTCAGACGAATTTAACCTGTCTTCCTTCTTACCGTACCGGCTTGCGATATTGTCCGAACGGGTCAGCCGCCGCTTGTCGGTTGAATATGAACGGACGCATGGGCTGGTTGCCGCCGAATGGCGGGTGCTGGTGCATCTGCAGCGCTGTGGAACTGCATCGGTCCGCGATATTCGTACCTATGTGAATCTTGAAAAGCCACGGGTCAGTCGCGCGGTTTCCAAGCTTGAAGCGGACGGGTTGGTCACAAAGGTGCCGGGTGATACGGATGCGCGGCTTGTTTCGATTTCTCTGACCGATGCCGGGCACCAAGCGCTGGCTGGCATATTGCCTGCCGCCCGAGAGATCGAAGACCGTTTGCTGGCGGTTGCAAGCCCAGACGAATTGGCAACATTCTACACAGTCATGGAGCGCATGCATCATGCTCTGGACAAGGACCCGCAGGCCAAGCCGCGCTCGGCCATGGATCTGGACGGTGTTGAGACCTGAAGCCAACCCCCTGTTTTTAGGAAGGTGCCGACATTCCCAACGTTTTCAGGATCTCAGCCATCGTCTTGTGCCAACGGTCGCGCAACAAAGCGTTTGTGTTCCGCCGCAGCCCAAGTGATTTCAGAAGCGCGAACCGCTTTGCATCGTCACCACCGAATGAGCCAGCAACGCGGGGCCACCAGTAGGTGACCGAGGCTTGCAAAAGCTCAGCCTCGCCTTGTTCGATCAGTATGATCGCCCCCTCTTTCGCCAACTCACCATGATGTGCTTCGGTCGGAGCGATTGTGCGGAAAGCTTCGGCCAGCGGCTGATATGAAATCGTTAAGTATTCGGCCAGTTGCTCGGCCACAGCACCGCTCATGAGCAGATTCATGATCACCGCGTCTGACCAGCCCGAAAACGGATAGTTGAACACAGCCAGACGCATGTCGTGTTCGGATCGGGTGGCCCCGATATCCGCATCCCGATTCAGCCGCGCCGTCCAGGGGTGATGATTGGCATAACGTTCCGTATCGACGCCGAATTCGCCCATGATGTTCAAAACGCGGTCTGCATGATCCGTTTTTTCAAGCACGATCTTTGAGGCCGCTATGCGTTCCTTGATACCGGGTCCAAGGTTGATCACATCTGCAAAACCTGCTGCCCCTGCCAGCTCGCTGTCGACAAATGTTGCCATCAGTTTCAACAGTTCTGCGCGATAGCGTGGCGGAACGTTTGACGGGTTGGTCAATACACCGCCCGAGGCAAGATAGGTGTCGAGGGTCATAGCGTCGTTCATATCGGGTTCCTCGCTACTGATCGTAATCCACGACCACGCGGTCTGTCAGCGGATAGGCCTGACAGCTCAGCACGTAGCCCTTCGCAACCTCGTAATCCTCAAGCGCATGGTTGGCGAGCATCTCAACCTCGCCTTCCAGTACCTTGCAGCGACAGGTCGAACACACGCCGGCCTTGCAGGCAAAGGGGGCGTCCATTGCGTTTTCCAAGGCGGCATCAAGCACGGACATGTCCTTGGGAATGGTCAGGGTCTGCGTTGAGCCATCCAGCGTAATGGACGCACTGGTCTGATTGTCCGTCCGGTCGGCATCGGCCGTGCTCGCCTTGCGCTTTGCGCGACCGGGCTGCGCGCTGGCGAACAGTTCGAACTTGATCTGGCCATCATCCAGCCCGTGGTCGCGCAGGGCGGCGGCAATCCCCAGCATCATTGGTTCAGGCCCACAAATGAACGCCGTATCGACGTTTTCGATATCGACCCAGTGCTTGAACAGGTCCGCGCATTTTTCCTGTGTGACCAACCCGGTGAACAGGTCGATTTCCTGGGAATCCGTTTCCAGAATATGGATTACATTCAAACGGCCCATATAGAGGTTCTTGAGGTCCTCCAACTCCTCGCGGAACATGATCGTGTTGATGCCTTTGTTGGCATAGATCAGCGTAAACCGAGACTGGGGTTCACGGGCGAGGGTGGTTTTGAGGATCGACAGAACCGGCGTCACGCCAGATCCACCGGCAAAACCGAGATATTGCTTTTCGGCACTAGCATCGATGGGAGCGTGGAAGCTGCCCATAGGCGGCATGGCCTGCACAATGTCTCCGACACTCAGTTCAGCGTTTGCCCAGCCCGAGAACGCGCCGCCATCAACACGTTTGATGCCAACCTGCAAAACGCCATCGTCCTTGCCTGCGCAGATCGAGTAGGATCGGCGCAGTTCTTCGCCCTCAAAATCGCGCCGGAATGTCAGGTACTGACCGGCGGTAAAGTCGAACTGATCCGCCGCCCCGTTCATGGGTTCGAGCGTCACAACCACCGCATCGCGGATCGTTTTGTGAATATCGGTGACTTTCAGATCATGGAAACGTGCCATCCGGTTCTTCTCCTCAGATGCACTTGAAATAATCGAAGGGTTCCAGACAGTCGGTGCAACGCCAGTGCGCCTTGCACGGGGTCGAGCCAAACTGGCTGACCTTTTCAACTGCCTTGCTGCCGCAATGTGGACAACGCTCGGGGCCGCCTGCCGGTTGCGGGGGGGCGATCCCGTATTCTTCCAGCCGGGCGCGGCCTTTGTCACTCAGCCAATCTGTGGTCCAGGCGGGCGAGATGGTGGTTTTGATCCTCAGATCCTTGATCCCGTGATCCCGCAGCGCCGTTTCGATGTCCATCCTGATGACAGAAGTTGCAGGACAACCGGAATAGGTTGGGGTAACCGTCACGGTCAGCGTTCCAGCATCCCATTGCACATCGCGCACGATCCCAAGATCGACCACTGAAATCACAGGGATTTCAGGGTCGGGCACAGCATCCAGCCATTTCCAAATCTGGTCTGTCGGCACCCGGTCCATATCAGCTTACCAGCTGGCGCCGGGATAGGCGCGTTGAAGCCATTGCATTTGAGTCAGCAGGTGCCCCAGATGTTCGGTATGCATTTGCCCGTTGCGCCCGCCCTTATGTGCAAATGCGCTGTCGGGGATGGTCAGCGTTGCATCCGCCAGAACACGTTGGACCAATGTGTCATATTCGGTGCGCAGATCGGCGGGATTGGGGGCGATGCCAGCGCCTGCCATCTCTGCGTCGACATTGTCGCCGGAGAACATTTCACCAACATAGGGCCACAGATAGTCCAGCGCCGCTTGTATCCGGTCGTGGCTTTCCGCCGTTCCGTCGCCCAATCCAACAACCGTGTCGCTTGAGCGTTCCAGGTGATAGGTGACCTCTTTGCTGGCCTTGGCCGCAATGGCCGCGACACGGTCGTCTGAGGATTTGATCAGACGCCCCAGCATAATCGAATGCCATGCATCAAACAGGAACTGGCGCATCAGGGTTCGGCCAAAGTCTTCGTTCGGAACCTCGACCAGCAGAACATTGCGAAAATCCCAGGCATCGCGCAGGAACGCCAGCTCATCTGCGCTTTTGCCACCGTCGATTTCGCCTGCAAGGCCAAGCCACATCTGGGTTTGGCCGATCAGATCCAGTGCGGTATTGGCCAGTGCGATATCCTCCTCCAGCACGGGGGCATGACCGCACCATTCGCTGACGCGGTGGCCGAGGATCAGGGTATTGTCCCCCATCCGGAGCAAAAACTGCAATAAAGCCTCATCGCGGGTCATTACATCGCCCCCAATTCATCGGGGATGTCGAAGAATGTCGGGTGACGGTAGACCTTGCTTTCGCTGGGCTCATAGAGCGGGCCTTTGTCACTGGGGGATGAGGCCGAGATATTGTTCGCCTCGACCACCCAGATCGACACGCCTTCGTTGCGGCGGGTGTAGACATCACGTGCGTTCTTGATCGCCATTTCCGCATCTGGGGCGTGCAGTGAGCCGACATGACGATGGCTCATACCGTGCTGACCGCGGATAAAGACTTCCCAAAGGGGCCATTCGTTTTTCATCGGGTTTCCTCCTCAGGTCAGGCTTATTCAGCGGCCACTTGACGGGCGCGTTTCTTCTTGGCGTGGGCCAGCAGGCCGTCCCGCACCCATTGCCCGTTGTCCCAGGCCTTGTTGCGCGCGGCCAGACGGTCGGTGTTGCAAGGACCATTGCCCTTGATCACATCAAAGAACTCGGACCAGTCCGGTTCTGAAAAGTCATAGTGGCCGCGTTCTTCGTTCCATTTCAGGTCCGGGTCCGGGACGGTCAGCCCCAGGAATTCAGCCTGCGGCACGGTCTGATCGACGAATTTCTGACGCAGTTCGTCGTTGGTATTCATCTTGATCTTCCAGGCCATAGATTGGGTCGAATGCACCGAGTCCTTGTCGGATGGCCCGAACATCATCAGCGACGGGTACCAGAAGCGGTTCAGGGCATCTTGTGCCATCTTCTTCTGTTGGGGTGTGCCTTCGGCCATCTTGCGAATGGCATCGTACCCCTGACGCTGGTGAAAGCTTTCTTCCTTGCAAATCCGGACCATGGCGCGTGAGTACGGCCCGTAAGATGTCCGCTGAAGCGGCACCTGGTTCATGATCGCGGCCCCGTCGACCAGCCAGCCCACCGCGCCGATATCGGCCCAGTTCAGCGTGGGGTAGTTGAAGATCGAGGAATATTTCATCCGACCGTCCAGCAGCATCTCGGTCAACTCGTCCCGACTGACGCCCAGAGTTTCCGCCGCGCAATAGAGGTACAACCCGTGTCCGGCCTCATCCTGCACCTTGGCCAGCAGGATCGCCTTGCGTTCCAATGTGGGCGCGCGGGTGATCCAGTTGCCTTCGGGCAGTTGTCCGACGATTTCGGAATGGGCGTGCTGACCAATCTGGCGGATCAGCGTTTTGCGATAGCCTTGCGGCATCCAGTCCTTCGGCTCAATCTTGATGTCCGCGTCGATCTTTGCCTGAAATTTGGCAAGCTTTTCGGGGTCATCATTCGTCGCCTCGGATTTAACCATTTGTGCGTACATCTTGTGTCCTCCATTCAGGTGACCCAGACTTGAACCGATCAGCACTGTCCGTTCGGTGATCTGCCTGTCAAACCCGTTCCAAAATCAAAGCAGCACCCTGTCCGACACCGACGCACATGGTGCATAGCGCGTAACGACCGCCTGTCCGGCGCAATTGATACGCAGCCGTCAGCACCAATCGCGCGCCGGACATGCCAAGCGGGTGGCCTAAGGCAATAGCGCCGCCATTGGGGTTTACATGCACTGCGTCGTCAGGCAGGCCCAACTCTCTGAGCGTTGCCAATCCTTGCGCGGCGAAGGCCTCGTTCAACTCTATCACATCCATCTGTTCGATGGTCAGCCCGGCCCGGGCCAGCACCTTTCGGCTGGCCGGAACTGGGCCAATCCCCATAACGCGTGGCTCAACCCCGGCAACGGACATACCCACGACCCGCGCAATCGGGGTAAGGCCGCTCTTTGCAGCCGCCCCCTCATTCGCCATCAATATCGCCGCCGCACCGTCGTTGACGCCCGATGCATTACCCGCTGTTACCGTGTTTTCTGGAGCGTTCACCCCTTTGAGGCCCGACAGTTTTTCTGCCGTTGTGCCCGGGCGCGGGTGTTCGTCAGTATCGATTACAACCGGATCGCCCTTGCGCTGGGGAACCCAGACCGGGGTGATTTCATCCGCGAGCAGACCCGCTTTGTGCGCGGCGGCCCATCGGGCCTGACTGCGCGCGGCGAAACTGTCCTGATCTGCGCGGCTGATACCGTAGTCTTCCGCCACGTTGTCAGCGGTTTGTGGCATTGAATCAACGCCATAGGCCTGCTTCATCTTGGGGTTCACAAAACGCCAGCCAATCGTTGTGTCATAAACCGCATTGCTGCGCGTGAACGCGGATGTCGCTTTGGGCATCACAAATGGCGCGCGGGACATGCTTTCAACCCCGCCCGCGATCGCCAGGTCATAGTCCCCTGCCTTGATCCCGCGGGCCACCATTCCAACCGCATCCATCCCGCTGGCACACAGACGGTTCACCGTGGTTCCAGGCACCTCGACCGGCAATCCGGCCAACAAGGCAGCCATCCGCGCCACATTCCGGTTGCTTTCACCAGCCTGATTGGCATCCCCATAGATGACATCATCCACGCTGGACCAGTCCACTTGCGGGTTCCGTTCTTTCAAAGCGGCCAGCGGAATAGCCGCCAGATCATCCGTGCGGATCGAGGACAGCGCACCACCATATCGCCCGATCGGAGTGCGCGTCGCATCGCAAATGAATGCATCCATCCGTGAAGTCTCCTACGTGCTCACGTTATTCATAGACCGTATGGTCGGTTTATAGGGTTCCCGCCGATTCGCGGCAAGCATTATGTTACCGAAGAATAGCATATTTTACGATTTCTGTAACATATCGAATCGTCACCACCGATGCTTGCCACGAGTTGTCCGTGATCCAGCTTAGCTGTTCAATTCAGCTTCCAGCGCAGAGAGCTTTGGCCGGGGCAACCGGTCCAGAAGGTCGGAAACAGCCGCTCGGCATTCAGGCCCTTTCCAATCAACTGGAAGAAAATTTGCTGGCAAGACCGGGTGGCGCAGTACGATGCGGCGCCAATTGTGCACGACGAGAACGCGTAACATCGCGGTTTCCATCGGATCATCCGCACCGGTTCTGGGTAGAAGACCATCGACGACATGAACAGATTCAAGGAAATCAGCATATGCGGCTTTCAACGGTTCCGGCCCGAACAGGTCTCGCAACCATTCAGGAACCGAAATGGCGCTGGTTTCATAACCCAGCAATTCCTCCAGACCATCCGGCATTGGTCCTGACGCCATTGCGCTTGCCGGATTGAGCGATACATAGTCCCCGGTCAGCAAGAGGTCTGCCAGTTCTTTTCGGGATGTGTCGGTGTTGTTTGCAATCAGCACATGCCAGATATTCGGCATATCTACTTCACGTCCATAAATGCGCGGCGCGGCGGATGCACTTTGATTGCGGCCATATTCCGTAAGGTGATGGGTGCTGGCGCGCCCGATGCGGGTGCTATCGATCCACCCGTCTTTGCGCAATCGATGCAAGGCAACCCTTGTTGCCTCGGACTTGATGCCAACACGACCCGTCAACGCCGTAATCAGCGTACCGCTGATCTGGTCTGATTTGTGTTGCGCAAGATCGCCAAAAATCGTGACCAACACCGACCACACCCGCAGGGAGGCGGTGGATGTCAGTTGACTGACACAAGAGTCAAACCAGTCGGTAGGCGCGTCTTTCATGGCCGCAGTATAGGCGGACCGGATTGAATTGCCATCCGGCCCAAGACCTTTAGTAGGCCACCATCGTCAGCAACTCGTATTCAGCGACAAGCTCATCATCCTGCTGGGTCAAAGTGACGTGCCAGCGCACCTCGCCATACGCGTCATTGCGCTTGGTCCTCGACTTGACGGTCAGGCGCACCTTAATGGTATCCCCGGCCACAACCGGTTTCATGAAACGCAACCCTTCAAGGCCCGTATTCGCCAGGACAGGGCCCTCGTTCGGTTCGACAAACAACCCGGCGGCGAATGACAAAAGCAGGTATCCGTGTGCGACGCGACCAGGGAAGAACGGGTTCCTCTCCGCCGCATTCTGATCCATGTGCGCATAGAACGTATCGCCTGTGAATTCCGCAAAATGTTCGATGTCGTCCATCGTTACTATGCGCGGCTGTGTGTGGAGTGTCTCGCCAATGGCAAGATCGTTAAAGCGGCGGGTGAAGGGGTGGGCGGGGCCTTTGATTTCTGTCGCGCCCGGAACCCATTTGGACCCGATCGCTGCCAGAATGTCAGGAGACCCCTGTATAGCAGTGCGCTGCATATAGTGTTTCACACCCCGCACGCCGCCCATCTCCTCGCCGCCACCGGCGCGGCCGGGGCCGCCATGGACCATATGGGGCAGCGGAGAGCCATGGCCGGTGGATTCTTTCATCGAGTCGCTGTTGTTGAAGTAAAGCCGCCCGTGATAGGCCCCGGCGCCCATGGCGAATTTGCAAGCTACATCCGTGTCATGCGTGATGACCGACGCAACCAAAGAGCCTTGTCCCTTATTGGCCAACTCAATCGCGTGATCGGTATCGCGGTATCCCATGATTGTGCTGACCGGCCCGAAGGCCTCAGTGTCATGAACGCGTGTAGCCGCATCCGGATTGGCGCAATGGAACAGCATCGGCGGCAGGAAAGCCCCCTTGTCGGCATCTGCGCCGTCAACGGCAAAGTTATCCGGGTCGCCAAACACACGCTCGGCTTCTTGCCCAATGACCGCGGCCTTTTCCAGTACATCCCGTTTTTGACTATTCGAGACCAGCGCCCCCATGCGCGTGGTTTCAAGTTTCGGGTCGCCGATGACCGTTTTGGACAGGCGCGAGGAAAGGGCTTCGATCACCGCTTGTACCTGTGGTTCAGGCGCGATGATCCGGCGGATTGCAGTACATTTCTGACCTGCCTTTGTGGTCATCTCGCGCTGAACTTCTTTGATGAACAAATCAAATTCTGGCGTTCCCGGTTCTGCGTCGGGGCCCAGAACCGAACAATTCAGGCTGTCTTGTTCGGCAACAAACCGTACTGAATTCTCAAGAATGACAGGGTTGGAGCGCAGTTTCAGCGCCGTGTCGGCCGATCCGGTAAAACTGACCACATCCTGCAGGGTCAGACGATCCAGCATATCCCCCAGACCGCCTGAAACAAGCTGCAGCGCCCCAGCTGGCAGAATGCCCGAATCCAGCATCAATCGTACGCACAGTTCGGTGACATAGCAGGAATTCGTCGCCGGTTTGACAATCGCAGGAACACCGGCCAGCAAGGCCGGGGCGAGTTTTTCCAGCATGCCCCAAACCGGAAAGTTGAATGCATTGATATGGACTGCCACGCCCTGAAGTGGGGTGCAGATGTGCTGGCCCAGAAATGTGCCGTTGCGCGACAGGTGCTCAACATCGCCGTCCAGATATACATGGCCGTCCGGCATCTCTCGGCGGCCTTTTGATGCGAAAACGAACATGGTGCCGATCCCGCCATCGATATCGATCAGGTGATCCGATTGCGTGGCACCTGTATTGAACGACAGGTCATACATGACCTGCTTATGCTGTCCCAGATACAGAGACAGCGCCTTGAGCATCTTGGCGCGTTCGTGAAAGGTCAGCTTACGCAGTGCGGGCCCGCCAATGTTGCGGGCATAGTCCAGCATGCCCTGCACATCCAAGCTGTTGTTGCCTGCGGTCGCGATCACCTCGCCCGTTACGGCGCTGGCAATAGTGCGGGCCCCGTCGCCCGGGGCAATCCATTCGCCTGCTGCGAAACTTGAAACCTGTTGGATTGTCATGAGCCACTCCTCAGTCCTGAGATGATCTGCGCCGATTTGCGCGCCGTAAAGATGAGCATATTATTAACCGTATGGTCGGTCAATAATTAACGACTGGCTATTTGTTGCTTTGGTCAAGTCAAACCTCCGCTGGTAGCTGGGCGAAGCCGCGAAAACGGATGCGCCCGCCGCGTATTGCGCCGTCTGTGATCTGATAGTTTGGAAAACGGCCCAGAAACCGACTGACGGCAATTTTACCCTCCATTCGGGCCAGGGTCAGACCGACGCAGGTATGAGGGCCACCGGCAAACGCATGGTGCTTGTTAGGCCTGCGGTCCAGCTGCATGTCATCAGGCTGGTCAAACTGCCTTGGGTCCCGGTTGGCTGCCCCGATACATAAATGAATATCGGTACCCGCCGGGATGGTATGACCATGAAACGTGACCTCTTCGGTGGTCAGGCGGTTGCCAAACTGGTTCGGGCTTTCCAAGCGCAGAAACTCATCCATCGCTGTGGTGATCAACTCGGGGGAGGCCAGCAATTCGGCTCGTTTATCTCGATGTCTGTCCAGCAACTCCAGCGCGTTGCCGATCAGATTTGTTGTGGTTTCGTGCCCTGCATTCAGGATGAAAATGCAGTTCTGATACAGCTCAACCTCGGTCAGGCCGCCATCCGCGTCATCCTGAATCAACCGGGTCAGAACATCCGTGTTCGGGTTTCCAGGGTTGCGTCTTCGATCATCAACAACATGGCGCAGAAACTCTTTGAACTCAGTGACAGCGCGATTGCCCCAGTCTTCTTGCTCAGGCGTCAATTGCGGTTCCAAGGCACCAAGAATGGCCAGAGACCAATCCCGCAAGGGTCCGCGTTCGGATCGGGGAATGCCGAGCAAGTTGCCGATGATTTCAATTGGGATTGCCCCGGCAAAATCCTCGATCAACTCCACACGGCCTTTAGCCTGCATCTGATCCAGCAGAGCATCGACCAGGTGGATCAAACCCGGTTCCATCTGCGCCAAAGCGCGCGGATTCATTGCCCCAACCATCACCTTGCGGACACGGGTATGCAGGGGCGGATCATTGAACACCAGACTGGTGGTGTGGTGTTCGTATAAGGGGCTGTCGACCCCGTATTTGGGGCCAAACACTGCTTTTTTGTCCGAGATGAACCGCGTCGTGTCCCGATAGACCAGATCCAGATCCTCGTACCTCGACAGGATCATTGAACCGTCAGGCTGCGGGCAAACCGGCATCTCCTCGCGCAGCGCTGCATAGGCTGGATAGGGGTCATCGTGGAACCCTTCGGGAAGCGCGGTCAGAGAAAACATCAGTGACCCATCGCCCCCATATGCTCGGGCAGGACCAGCACTAGCCACGGCACCAGCACGATCAGGGCCAGACGGAAGATATCGGCAATCCAGAACGGCGTAACACCTTTGAAGATCGTTCCGGTCGAGACATCCCCGACCACGCCTTTCAAGATGAACACGTTCAGGCCAACTGGCGGTGTAATCAGGCTGATCTCTGTCACCACAACAACCACAATGCCGAACCAGATTGGATCATAGCCCAGTGATGTCACAAGCGGGAAAAAGATCGGCACGGTCAGCAGGAGCATCGACAGCGATTCAAACACGCAGCCCAAGATGATGTAGATGCCCAGGATCATCAGGATCACCACAAAGGGTTCTACATCATAGGCGGTGACCAACGCGATCAGCGCTTCGGGCAAACCGGCGAGGTTGATGAAGTTCGAAAATATCTGCGCCCCGATCAGGACCGAAAACAAGGCCGCAGCGGTAAACGTAGTTTCTTTCAGAACTTCAAACGTGGAACTCAGGCTCAGCCCGCCACGCGACAGGGCAATCAGGAAGGCGCCCATGGCCCCCATACCAGCGGCTTCCGTCGGGCTGAATGTCAGGTTCAGCGGATGAAAGTCAAAGGCACCATAGAGCCCGCCGATGACAAGAAAGAACAACAGCAGCACAGCCCAGACCGAACGCAGGGCTTTCAATCGCTCACCCCAACCATGCTTCTCACCAGCTGGTCCGGATTCCGGTTTGCGCCAGACGGTCCAACGGACCGCAAACAAGTACAAAAGGATGCCAAGAACACCAGGGATGATCCCGGCGACGAACAGCTTGCCGATGGATGTTTCGGTCAACAGACCATAGATCACCAGGATCACGGAGGGCGGGATCAGAATGCCCAATGTGCCGCCTGCTGCGATTGAGGCAGTCGAGAGCTCATCCGAGTACCGGTAGCGGCGCATTTCCGGCATCGCGACTTTGGACATCGTGGCCGCCGTGGCCAAGGACGAGCCGCAGATGGCTGAAAACCCGCCACAGGCCGCAACCGTGGCCATGGCGATGCCGCCTTTGAAATGGCCCAGAAATGCATTCGACACAGCGTAGAGTTCGCGTGCCAGCCCGCCTTTGTTTACGAACAGCCCCATCAGGATAAACAGCGGAATAACCGAGAGGCCATAATCCTGTGCGGTGTCGGTGATCTGGCGACCGACCATGGACATGGCCGCTTTCAAACCCCGTTCCGACAGGATGCTTCCACCACGCTCATACGCAAAGCCCAGTGTCCCGACCAAGCCCATTGCGAACACAATTGGCAAGCGCAGCAGCACGAGCACAAGAACAAGGGCAAAACCGATCAGCGCAGCAGTCATTGCTGGTTCTCCGACAAAACGTGGGGGGCGAAGATGTGCAGAAACCCGGTTGTGATCATCGCAACGGCCGTGACCGCGGTGGATGCGGCGATGAACCAACCGATGTAAAAAACTGGAATCGATAGATACTCGGTCACATCCCCATAGTCTCGCGCCCGCTCAGCCAGAATCCAAACCAGTTGGATGGGCCAGATCAAAATGATGCCCGAGACCAGATAGACAATTGCATCCCGTGCGCGGCTAAGGCGGTAACGTGAAAACAGCCCGTCGGTCAGATCAACGGCGATCTGGCCCTTTCCCGCTGACACCATCGGCAGGACCGAGAAAACAAGGATGGCCATCAGAATACGTGTCAGTTCGGTTGCCGCCTCAATCGGGGCATTGAAGACTGATCGCAACACGACGTCAAAGAACGTCATCACCATCAGAACGAACAACGCCAAACAGGCAAGTATCGTCGGGGCGACGCTAACGCGACGCGCAAGGGTCACAAAGGATTGCATGTAGAGTTCCCGCAAGCTGGGGGTGGCCAGCGGTTTGATTCCGCCAGCCAGGCTTGGTTACTGCGATGCCATTTCGTTGACGATCAGGTCATAGGCGGCCTGTGCGTCGACGCCTGCACCATTGACTTCATCAATGACCTTGGCACGGACATCCACGGCAATCGTGTTGAATTTTTCCAGGTCTTCGGCAGACGCGGTGTTGATTGCATTGCCCTCGGTGCCCTCGGTTGCCTCGCGACCTATCGCGTCGATCTCATCCCAGATTTTACCGATTTCACGGCTCAGGGGCTCTCCGAACACATTGTCGTCGAGCGCTTTTTGAAGATCGGCGGGCAGATCGGCAAACGTGTCTTCATTCATGATGAAGGCGAAGGATCCACGGTACAGACCGCCGGGAACTTCATAGACGTTCTGCGCCACTTCGGTCAGCTTGAAACCTTTACGAGATTCAAAGGGCATCACAACGCCATCTGCTGCTTTCGATGCCAGTGTCTCGTACACTTTCGGGGCCGGCACCTGGATGCCGGTTGCGCCAAGTGCTGCACCGACATCGCCGCCAACACCACCCGGGATACGAACCTTAAGGCCCGAAACCTCGTCCAGCGACGTAACCGGGTTGCTGGAATGCAGCTGCGCCGGGCCGTGGGTGTGCAGGGCAATCACTTTCACGCCGCGATGTTCGTCCGCAGCTTTCAGGTGCTTGTCATAGGCGCGCCAATAGGCCACCGATGCGGCCTCGGCCGAGCCCTCATAGCCGGGCAGTTCGATCATTTTGGTGGTGACAAAGCGACCGGGCTGATAGCCGTGGAAGATGATCGAGGCATCCGCCGCCCCGTCCATGATCAGGTCCATCTGGGCGGGTGGAGGCGCAATGCCCAGCTTCAGTTCCGCGGTGACCTGGCCATCCGTGGCCTCTTCGACCATCTCAACGAATTTGGGCCACATCTTGGCGTTGATGCCGTGGGTCGGTGGTGCCCAACTGGAAATCGTCAGCGTGTAATCCGCCGCCAGCGCCACGGTGCCTGAAACGGCCAAAGCTGCCGACGCCAGCAAGGTGCTTAACTTGGTGAGTTTCATGTTCAGTGCCTCCCTTTGAAACATGCATTCAGAATGCGCTAATGGTTACTTTTGTAACCATCAACATGTTATTGGCGTTTTGTTTGGGTCGCGATGACCCAAGACGCGGGGCTTTCTTCCGCCACAACCCGCATGGTTGCCGCGGATGCGCGGCTTCCGATTTCTTTGCGATAGTTCATAGGCCCGCCGCGCCAGCGCGGGAAGCCATAGCCATGGATTTGAACCATATCGACGGCCTCTGCGTTTTCGGCGATCCCTTCTTCAATGATCAGGTCGCCCTCATTGGCCAATACGGCCAGAAGACGCGAAGAAATATCTTGAGTGGTAAAGCTTCGCCGGGTGATACCTTCGACGGCTGAATAGGTTTCGATCAGCGCCTCAACTTCGGGGTCGCGGATCGGTTTGCGATCTCCGGCTTCGTATCGATACCAACCTTTTCCCGAGCGCTGGCCAAGTCGGCCCATCTCACAGAGTTGATCGGCAATGGTCACATAGCGTTCGTTCGGATCGCGTGTTGCTGCATTGCGTTTTCGATTGGCCCATGCGATCTGCAGCCCGGTCAGATCTTGCAGTTCGTAAGGGCCCATGGGCATTCCAAAGTCGCGCATCGCCTGATCCACCTGATAAGGCAGGGCGCCATCCGCCAGCAGATAATCCGCTGCGCGGCGATAGGCGGCCAGCATACGGTTGCCGATGAATCCATCGCAGATGCCAGACAGGACCGAGATCTTGCGCAGTTTCTTACCCAGCGCGAACCCTGTGGCCACCACTTCGGGCGCCGTCTGGGGTGTATGCACAATCTCAAGCAGTTTCATCACATGGGCCGGGCTGAAGAAATGCAATCCGATGCAACGCGCCGGGCTTTCGATGCCTGCGAAGATTTCATCCGGGTCAAGATACGAGGTGTTGGTGGCCAGAATGGTATCAGCGCTCATATGCTGAGCCAGTTCGGCAAAGACCTGTTGCTTGACCGATATATCCTCGAACACCGCCTCAATGGCCAGTTGCGCATCCGCAGCCTCAGCATAGCTGTCAACGGCGCGAAACCGGGACAGGGCATTCTGGAATTCAGCCTCGGTCATCTTTCCGCGTTTGACAGCACCGTTCAACAGACCGTCAACCCGGTCATGAGCGGCGGTTACTGCCTCGGTGTCCCGCTCAATCAACGTAACGGACAATCCACTGCTCAGCGCGGCGGTTGCGATGCCAGCCCCCATCAAACCGCCACCGACAACGGCAATGCGTTGAATTTCACGCGCCTCGACACCCTTGATCATGGCCGGTTTTGAGACTGAGCGTTCGGCAAAGAACGCATGCCGCAAGGCGCGGCTTTCCGCGCTTTGCCGCAGCGCCATATGAAGGGCTCGTTCTTTCGCTTGCCCCACCGAAAACGGTTCTGTCGCCCAGCCTAGCGCGGTCAGGTTTTCCATTGGTGAACGCTGCCCCTTGGCGCGCTTTTCCAGTTTACTGCGCGAGACCTCAATCAGGTCAGGCGCAAAATCCGCAACAGGGCGTTGGCTGACGGGCACTGGGCGTTTCGGCAAATCAGAGACAAAGCGTTCAACCGCATCTTCCACAGGGTCAGCCACCAGATCGACGGCACCGTGCCGTTGCATAACCTGGGCCTTCAGGATTTTGCCTGAACAGGCCAGGTCAATCGCGAGGTCCATCCCCACAAGGCGTGGCAGACGTTGCGTGCCGCCCGCGCCGGGGATCAGCCCGACATTGACCTCGGGCAGTCCGAAGCCGGTGCCGGGTGCCGCAATGCGCCATGCGCAGGCCATCGCAATCTCAAACCCACCGCCCAGAACATTGCCATGCATGCAGGCGATGAATGGAACCTCACTGTCTTCAATCATCTGAATGACATCCGGCAAATGCGGCTCGACTGGCGGTCTGTCGAATTCAGACATGTCGCCACCCGCGACAAAGGTCCTGCCAGCGCATCGTAACACTGCAACCCGTGCGCCTTTGACCGCAGTAATGGCATCGACCAGTCCCTGACGAACGCCGACCGAGGTCGCATTCACCGGCGGATTGTCAATGGTGACCCACGCAACATCGCCCCTTAGTTCAAAGCTCACAGGTGACGTATGCGGCATGTCTGCGCCCTTCAGATGGTCCGGATTCGAAACTGATTCATATATTGACCAACCGTTCGGTTAATGCAATGCTTTAATTCAACAGGCATCAGGCGGGACAGTCATGAGCGATACGATTCTTGTAGAAGATCATGGGTATTGGGTGGAAATCACCTTAAATCGACCCGACAAGCTGAACGCGTTCAATGATGAGATGCATGAGGCGTTGCAAAATGCCCTGAAATCTGCCCGGGACAGCGGCGCACGTGCGATCCTGCTGACGGGCGCGGGCCGTGGGTTTTGTGCCGGTCAGGACCTTGGCGACCGCGATCCGTCAAAAATGGATGGCCCCCCTGATCTGAGCGTGACCGTCCGGACCTATTACGCCCCGTTGGTGCGTTTGATCCGGTCGCTGAATTTTCCCGTTGTCTGCGCAATAAATGGCGTCGCCGCCGGGGCCGGGGCTAATCTGGCACTGGCCTGCGATATGGTCCTGGCCGGTGAAAGTGCCAAGTTCATTCAAAGCTTTGCCAAGGTCGGCTTGATCCCTGATACGGGCGGTAGTTGGCATTTGCCACACTTGGTTGGAGAAGCGAGAGCCAAAGGCCTGGCACTAACCGCTCAACCCTTATCCGCACGCCAAGCGGAGGAATGGGGTCTGATCTGGAAGGCACTTCCTGATGAGGAGTTGCTGACCGAAGCGCGGTCTTTGACCAGCCAATTGGCCAATGGCCCAACCGTTGGGCTGGGCAAAACCAAACAGTGTATTCAGGCTGCTGCGACAACCACGCTTTCGGATCATCTTGAAATCGAAGCGGACGCCATGAAAATCTGTGGGGAAAGCGCGGATTATGCAGAAGGCGTATCCAGCTTCCTCGAAAAGCGTGCTCCGCGGTTTCTGGGCAAATGACAATGACCCCGAAAGAACGCGCAACCAAATCCGCCGCCGCCATGTGGGCCAATGACGAGGCCAGCAAATGGTTCGGGATGGAGCTTGTCGAAGTTGACGAAGGCCGCGCCGTTCTGGCTTTGACGGTCGCGCCGCATCACTGCAACGGGCATGGGATTTGCCATGGTGGTGTGACACACGCTTTGGCAGACAGCGCGTTTGCCTTTGCGTGCAACAGCCGCAATGTGGCGACTGTCGGACAGCACACGATGATGAGCTATCTGGCGCCCGGGCAATTGGGTGATCGGTTGACCGCAACGGCCACCGAAACCACGGTTGCGGGTCGTAGCGGTGTGTATGACGTGCGCGTCACCAACCAGGATGACATCATAATTGCCGAGTTCCGGGGCATGTCCCGTGCAATTGGCGGACAGAATTTTGACGAATAGAACGACGTCGGAGGAGCAACACTATGGATGACCTCTCACCGAGCAAAGCGGATTTGGATCCGATAGAAATTGCCTCGATTGATGAAATCCGTGCAACACAACTTGACCGCCTGAAATGGTCCGTTCGACATGCCTATGACAACGTTGCGATGTATAAGCAGCGCTTTGACGAGGCTGGCGTGCATCCCAATGATTTGCAGCACCTCTCGGATCTGTCGAAATTCCCGTTCACCTACAAGAACGACCTGCGCGACAACTACCCATTTGGCCTTTTTGCGGTTCCTCGTTCAGACGTGATCCGGCTGCATGCGTCATCCGGCACGACCGGCAAACCAACGGTTGTGGGCTATACCAAAGGCGATATCGACAATTGGGCCGATCTGGTTGCGCGGTCGCTGCGGGCGGCTGGTTTGCGAAAAGGCGATATGATCCACAACGCCTATGGCTATGGCCTGTTTACCGGTGGTCTGGGCGCCCATTACGGGATCGAACGGCTGGGTGCGACCGTTGTACCGATGAGCGGCGGACAAACCGAAAAGCAGGTTGGTCTGATCACCGATTTCCAACCCGATGCAATCATGGTGACGCCGTCATATATGCTCAATATCCTCGAGCAGTTTCACAAGGCGGGGCTTGATCCCCGGAAAAGCTCTCTCAAGGTTGGTATCTTCGGCGCAGAACCTTGGACTGATGCCATGCGCGCTGAGGTCGAAGCTGCGTTTGATATGCATGCGGTCGATATTTATGGCCTGTCCGAGATCATGGGGCCTGGTGTTGCCAGCGAATGCGTTGAAACAAAGGATGGCCCTGTGATCTGGGAAGATCATTTCCTGCCCGAGATTATCGACCCGACGACAGGAGAAGTTCTGCCGGATGGCGAAACGGGTGAGCTGGTCTTTACCACATTAACCAAAGAAGGGTTGCCGATGATCCGCTATCGCACGCGCGATCTGACCTGCCTTTTGCCCGGAACGGCGCGTTCAATGCGGCGGATGGCCAAGATAACGGGTCGCAGTGATGACATGATGATCCTGCGGGGTGTCAACGTATTCCCCAGCCAGATCGAAGAACAGGTCATGGCGACGGGGGGTCTGGCCCCTCACTATCAGATCGAGCTGTACAAATCCGGTCGCATGGACGCGATGCGGGTGTTTGTTGAGGCAACAGAGGGGTCGACGGATGAAATGTCCAAAACGGCAGCGGCCCGTATGCTGACAAAGCGCATCAAGGACATGGTTGGTGTCTCAACGGAAATTGTTGTAGGTGATCCCGGCGACGTCGAACGCTCTCAGGGTAAGGCAAAGCGCATCATCGACAACCGCGACAAGGAATAGGCCATGGCACGAACAATCGCCAAAGACCATGACCAGAAACGGGAACAGATCCTGAAGCGCGCGGCAAAGATTTTTGCGGATCAGGGTTTTGACCGCGCCTCCATGACATTGTTGGCAAAAGAATGCGGGATATCGAAGGCGAATATATACCATTACTATGACAGCAAGGATGCCATCCTTTATGACATCCTTGAAACCTATCTTCGTGAGCTGCGTGATCGTATCTGCAATGTCGAGTTGAACGGGCTGAGCCCCGAGGAAAAACTCCGCAAAGCGGTGCGCGAAATCCTGTACGCCTATCAAGGGGCAGATGATGAGCACCGGGTTCAAATCAGCGGCATGGGCTCTTTGAGTCAAGACCAGCAGAAGATTCTGCGCGCCTACCAGTTGGACTTGGTGAGCTTCATTCGTGAGATTTTGAAAGAACTGTCCCCGGACACCTTGGGCCATGACAAAGACAAATTGCGCGGCGCGACGATGTCAGTCTTTGGTATGCTCAACTGGTACTACATGTGGAATACGGGGGCCGGAACCAAGGCGCGTGCAGATTATGCTGACCTTGTTTGCACCCTGACAGTCCATGGTATTCGAGAACTGTAGGCGCACGCTGATCAGAGGCCCAGTTGTGGGATTCGCTTGAACTTTGCCGTCTCACCGTCCCATCCCCTTTTTGCTACCAGCGAGGCAATACAGACCCGCAGTGTCGGAGCAAGAGTTTGAAAAATCCGAATGAAGCACTCCTGTCGCAGATTACGTTAGGCTGCTGAAATACCGAAGGTGTTTGCATTGAACTGGAGCCGAAATGGCTTGGACCCAGTGTTTCAGATCTTGCGTTTTGGTAGGTTCACCGAAAGCAATCCGGCTGTACTTTCCCAATGGCTTTCCGCATAAGTGCGACATGTCAGTTATCGAATATGTCTACTCTGCCCATTCCGCTTATGCCTATTTGGGTTCGGCCGAGCTGGCGCGGATTTGCGCCCGGCACGATGCTACCCTGATCCACAAACCGGTTTTGTTGACGCCGGTGGTTGAAGCACAAGGCAGTCAGCCTTTCCATGCGCGGACGCAGGCCCATGTGGACTATTTCTTTGGGCGAGAAATCGAACGCTGGGCCGAGTATCGTGACGTTCCCGTCGTCCGGTTTCGACCTACATATCATGATGCGGATTACAGCCTGGCATCTGGGATGATCATCGCGCTGGGCGAGACGGGGCAAGGGCCCGATGCTATGGCGCATAGGTTGCTCGAGGCCCATTGGCGCGACGATGCAGACCTTTCCGATACCGAAACGCTTGCGGTCGTGGCGGCAGAGCTGGGTCATGATCTTGTGGCGCTGTTGGATCAGGCGGGATCAGAGCAAATCCAACAAAAACTGCAGGACAACTCAACCTGGGCCAGAGAGCGCAACATCTTTGGCTCACCCACCTATATCGTGGACGGAGACCCGTTCTATGGTCAGGATCATCTGGGCCTCGTGGAACGCGCCCTTGAGCGGCCGTTCCAGCCTTCGGCGTGGACCAACCCAGCGGTTGACTGATACCATAACACACCGCGTTTGACGCTCCAGAGCGACGAAACGTTTTTTACACAGGCGCAGCTAGGTATACCCGGATACACGCCTTTGGATTGGCCGTCCGGGGGGGGAGATCTACAAAAGCCGATCTCCTCCTGATCACAACGGTTTCTAGCGGCTCAGCCCTGTTGGCGTGACCTCGTAGCCGGGTTCCTCGGGTTCGTCATCTGTCATCTCGGCGGGGAAGCCAGGGGCGCGGATGTCCAGCCCGGTTGCGTCTTCCAGACGGCGGATGATGTTTGGTGAAAGCTCCCGATCGCCATAACGGGCGATGCCATCGTCGAAGATATTGCAGATCAGCGGTGAGATTTCCAAGGGCACATTGTTGCGCTCGGCAATCTCCTGAAACAGCCCGATATCCTTTTTCACAAGGTCCATGGTGAACGAAATATCGCGCGACCCGTTCAGGATGACCTGACTTTCCGTGACATGACTAAAGGAATTGCCAGACGATATCGCGATGGCCTCATAGGCGGTGTTGAGGTCCATCCCGGCGGCCTTGGCCACAACCAGCGCCTCGGCATTGGCCACCAGATGAACGGTGGCCAGATAGTTGGTCAGCACCTTCAGCATCGAGGCCGAGCCCAACTCGCCCGTGTGAAGAACCCGGCGACCAAGGGTTGTCAGCAAGGGCAGGACCCTTTCAAACGTGGCGCGATCACAGCCCGCAAAGATCGAGATATTGCCTGTATCCGCACGATGGCAGCCCCCCGAAACCGGGCAATCCACCGCAGCGCCCCCGGCAGCAATAACCAGATTGCCAAGACGAACAGCCTCGGCCTGATCGGTGGTGGACATTTCCATCCAGATCTTACCTTCGCGCACCTCGGGAAGCATCTGTTGCAACACGGCGTCGCAGGCCGCGGGTGACGGCAGGCAGGTGATGATCACGTCGCACTCCCGCATCATCTGAGCCGGGTTTTCCCCGGCTGTCGCGCCTAGCGCAACTTTTTCGGCCACGAATTCGGCGTTCAGGTCGTGGACCATCACATCATGCCCATTGCGGATCAGGCTGCCGCTCAACTTGCCGCCGACATTGCCAAGGCCGATAAATCCGATTTTCATTGTTCTGCTTCCTGTTGTTCTGAGAAGTTATAGACCACATCGCCAAAACGATGCTGGGCGAAGCCGTAGACAAACTCAAGGCTCTCATCGCTGGCGGTCACACCGTGTTCGGCCCCACCGGGAATGAACACCGCCATGCCCGGGTGCACGGCGGTGGCTTTGCCTTCGATGGTGACCTCGCCGTGGCCCGAAACAAAATAGTAGAATTCGGCCGGTTCGTGACGATGAAGCGGCAAGCGACCGAAGGCCGGAAGATGGGCGGTGCCCAGAACAATATCGTCCGAGTTCATTCGATCTTTGCAGATCAGTGTTCGCCAGGTGATCTCGCCAAATTTGGGGTCGAAGCCGCCCTCGATCGGGGTATCATCGCGAAACGCAAACCACGGGTTTTGCGGCGCGTCACTTGCGGGGCAGGGCTCTAGAGCCAGGTTAAGGTCCATGTCGGACATATTGCTTCCTCCCAAGCAAATTAAGTTTCTTTGACCGAAGTTGCCCGCAAGCTGTGTTCGGCGCCTTGGGCCAGCCCCCTGGGCGGAAAGTGCCGGGGGCTGGCCTGTTGCGTATGGGTTAGACAGGCAGGCCAAGCCCGCCCCGGACCTTCAGTTCCAGATAGTCTTCAAGACCAAAGGTCCCGCCTTCACGTCCGTTGCCGGATTGTTTGTATCCACCGAATGGAGAGCCAAAATTGGTGCTCTGCCCGTTTATGGTGACAGTGCCCGCCTGCAATGCGGCGCAGACCCGTTCGGCGCGCTCTGAATCTCCGGTCTGAACGTACGCCGCCAGGCCATAGACAGTGTCGTTGGCGATCTGAATGGCCTCTTCCTCGGTTTCGAACGGGATCAGGACAAGAACCGGTCCGAAAATCTCTTCCCGCGCGATGGTCATCTGGTTTGTCACATCCGCAAAGATCGTGGGTTGCGCATACCAACCGTTTTCAAACCCGTCCGGTTTGCCGAGGCCACCGGCAATCAGGCGTGCGCCTTCATCAATGCCGATCTGGATCATCCGCTGCACCCGGTCATATTGGATCTGATCAAAAAGAGGTCCGATATGATCGCCGGGCTGGGCTGGGTTTCCCACCGCCTGCGTCTGTGCCGCAGCAGCGGCGATGTTGACGACCTCTTCATAGCAGCTACGTTCGACGAGCATCCGTGTCGGGGCGTTGCAGGATTGGCCAGTATTGTGGAAGCAGTTGAAAACCGATGCTTCGACGCGTGGTTTCAGATCAGAACCATTATCCGCAAACACCAGATTGGGGGATTTTCCGCCCAGTTCCAGTGCCACACGTTTGACCGTATCTGCGGCGTCTTTCGACACAAGGATACCCGCGCGGGTCGAACCGGTGAAAGACATCATCGCGATGTCCGGATGCCGTGACATGGCGGCCCCGACCTCGGCCCCGTCACCAAATACAAGGTTGAACACGCCCGCTGGGTAACCGGCCTCGTGAACGATCTCGGCAAAGATCGCGGCGGACAGGGGCGTGTGTTCCGAAGGTTTCAGAACACAGGTGGCCCCCACGGCAAGCGCAGGCAGGACCTTGAGGGCAATCTGGCTGATCGGCCAGTTCCAGGGGGTGATCAGGCCGCAAACGCCAATCGGCTCTCGGTACAGCACATCGCCACTGGGCAGGGTTTCACGCGCGTCGTGGTCTTTGAGCACGCGGATGAAATCCTTGATGTGCTCGATCCCGCAGCCCGCTTGCGCGTTGCGAGACATATCGATGGGTGCGCCCATTTCACGCGTGATGGCCCAGGACATGTCTTCAAGCCGTGCGGTGTAGACCTCCAGCAAGCGCTCCAGCAATGTTAGCCTCTCGGCCTTGGAGGTTTTTGAGAAAGTCGCAAAGGCGCGTAATGCGGCGGTCACGGCGCGGTCGACATCCGCAGCCGATCCCAGCGCAACTCCGCCAATCACAGAGTTATCCGCAGGGTTCTTGATCGGAAAGCCGATGCTGGACGCAGGCGCGACCCAGGCACCATCGATGTAATGCGTGTTCAGGTCTTCCATATTGGTTTTCCCATTCCAAAGACGTCAGGCGGAAACCGGTGCGGTTTCCAGATTCAGATGAAGTTCGGTGCCGGTATAGGGATGGGCGGCAATGGCTGCATCGTTCAGCTCGACACCCAGCCCCGGTGATGAAGGCGGCAGGACATATCCATCCTCCCAAGAAATCGGTGTCGTCAGGAAATCCATGAACCGCCCGTCGAAACGACCGATGGATTCCAGGATCAGAAAGTTCGGGCTGCATGTGGCGATCTGGATGTTGGCTGCGGCTACTATGGGCCCACAATATAGATGCGGCGCGATCTCGGCCTGTCGGGTCTCAGCCATGCCTGCGATCTTCTTCGCCTCCAGAAGCCCACCAACGCGCCCGAGATTCATTTGCAGGATCGAGGCTGCCCCGCATTCCAGCATGCGCGCGAATTCATGTTTTGTACAAAGCCGTTCGCCCGCGGCCACCGGGATCGAGGTATAGCGGGCCACTTCGGCCATATCATTCGGGTTCTCCGGTGGTACCGGTTCCTCGAACCACAGCGGGTCATAGGCTTCGAGCCGCCGCGCCATCCGTTTGGCGCCTGAGACCGTAAACTGGCCATGGGTGCCAAAAAGCAGATCCGCCTTGTCGCCCACGGCGGCCCGGATCTGACGGCAAAACGCTTCGGACCGGTCCAGATCGCTTAGGCGGGGTTGGTGCCCGTCATAGATCGTGTAGGGTCCCGCCGGATCAAATTTGACAGCCGTAAACCCCTGTTCAACGGCCCTGACTGCCGCCTCGGCAGCGATATCGGGATCATTGTAGACATTCGGTTGATCAGGGTCGGGATACACATCCCCGTCAGCCGGATAAAGATAGGTATAGCTGCGCAACCGCTCATGCACCTTACCGCCCAGCAGGTCATAGACCGGCTGATCCGCCGCCTTGCCGATGATGTCCCAACAGGCCATTTCAAGCCCGCTGAGCACCCCCATCACCGTTACATCGGGGCGCATGGTAAAGCCCGCGCCATAGGTTTGACGCCAGAGCCGTTCGATATGATGCGGGTTCTGGCCCGCGAATTGCCGCTCAAACACATCATGGGCCATGGCTGCGCACAGATCGGGCCCAAATGTGGCGTTGTAGATTTCGCCTACCCCGGTGATCCCACAGACCGTCGTCAGGCGCACAAAGATAAAATAGCGACCGCCGTGGCGGGGCGGCGGGTTGCCCACCACAAAGGTTTCAAGTGTATCAAGCTTCATGCCGTGTGCCTTTCCAAGCCCGAGGCCCGGACATCCGCCAGGATCATCTCGGCCCCGCGCGCGGCCAGCATCATGACGGGCGCGTTGGTATTGCCGGAGGTAACGTTCGGAAACGAGGACGCATCAATCACGCGCAGCCCGGTCATGCCATGGACCCGCAGTCGAGGGTCGAGAACCGAGTCAGCGGCCGAGTTTCCCATCCGGCAGGTGCAACTGGCGTGATACACCGAATTGGCCCGCTCACGGAAATCCTCCAGCAGCGCATCGTCGGAATGTTCGGTGATATCGGGCGCTCTGCGAACCACGGCACGGATTGCAGGCGTGTTCGCAAGTTTCTGGATATTGCGCCCTGCAGCGATTGCCATGGCGCAATCTTCGTTTGTAGAGAGCGAGTTCGGCCGGATCTCGGGCGCGTCACGCGGGTCTGCTGATGTGATCAGAACCTCGCCCCGGCTTGTGGGTCGACAGGGCTGCGCGCAGATCAGAAAACCGGCCTCCTTTTCCACGTCCGGCTTTCCGGCGGCATTCACCCGATAGGACATCGGATTGCAATACATCTGCAAATCGGCATGCCGGTTGCGCCCGGATCGAACAAAGCCGCTGACTTGATTGATGGGTACCGCCAGGGGGCCTTGCCGCGTCAATACATATTGCGCCCCGGCGATAATCTTGCCCGGCCAGTTGCCCAGGTGATTGTTCAATGTCGGTTCGGTAGCCTGAAATTGATAAGAGACTGCAAGGTGATCCTGCAAACCCTGACCCACCTGCTCCAGCCGGTGCCGCACATCGATCCCGTGCTTTTTCAACAGGGCAGCAGGGCCGATGCCCGACCGTTGCAGAATTTGCGGTGAGTTCACGGCCCCTGCGCTGACGATGACCTCACACGCGGCGTGTGCTACGGTGCTGCGGTCGCCCTGCCGGTACGTGACCCCTGTTGCGGCACCGTTGTCGACGATAATCCGTTCGACCAGAGCCTCAGTGACAATGTGCAGGTTGGATCGGCCCCTCGCCGTTTGCAAAAACGCATCTGCTGCCGACCATCGCCTGCCGTTTCTGACGGTGCTGCGCAGACGGGCCATACCCTCACGCGTGGACCCGTTCAGATTATCCAGAATGGGCCAACCCGCCTGACGCGCCGCGGTCAGAAAGTGGTTCGAAAACGGATGCATCTTCTGGCTCAGATCAGAGACGTGAATTGGGCCGGCTCCTATATCACCTGCCTGGGTGTGCTGCGTTTCAAGCGCGGCAAACGTTTCTGAAACAGCGGCCCAGTTCCATCCTGTGGCGCCTGCATGTTCCCAATCGTCATAGTCATGCGGCAAGCCCTGAACATAGGCCATTGCGTTGATCGAGCTTGATCCGCCGATCACACGCCCGCGTGGCCAGAAAGCCTGACGCTGGTTCAGGCCCGGATCAGACGCGGCTGTGTAGCACCAGTTGACCTTTGGGTCATCATAGGTTTTGCCATAGCCCAATGGCATTTTGATCCAGAAACGACGATCCGATCCGCCCGCTTCGATCAGCAAGACCTTGTGACCTCCGCAAGCTGTTAGTTTATCAGCCAAAACGCAGCCCGCAGACCCGGCGCCAACAATGATGAAATCGTAGCTGTCCATCGTGACAACCTGCCTCCCTTTCGTGGTGCGCGAGCCGCATCCGCGATCCTTGGGGACATCTTTCTGGCAGAAGTATTGTTAAATCAAACAATGGATTTTAGGATATAGACCAAACTTTACTTAACGGTTATGCGATATGGACCTGCCTCATCCAACTTGGTTGCGAACCTTCGAGGCTGCCGCGAGACTTGCCAGCTTTTCGGCGGCGGCAGACGAGCTGGGCCTGACCCCAGCGGCCGTCAGCCAGCAGATGCGTCTGTTGGAAGATCACCTGAAGACAACTCTGTTCGAACGATTGCCGCGCGGCGTTGCGCTTACGGATATGGGCGAAGCCTATGCGCAGCCGGTCCGCCAAAGCCTTGCCGATATGCGCACCGCCACCGCTGGGCTGTTCGGCGCCGCAAGGAAGCGGCAGATCAAGGTCAGGGCCTCGATCTCATATGCCGCCCTTATCATTGCGCCCCGCCTGGACGAGTTTCTTGCTGAACATCCTGACATTGATGTTGAGCTTTCAACCTTCGTCTGGGCAGGTCGCTTTCAGCAAGGTTTGGGGGATGTCGACATCCGGTTCGGTCATGGCGACTGGACGGACGGTCACGTTACCCATCTGGGCCATGAATATGCCATTCCCGTCTGCCATGCGGATCACCTTGCCCGTTTCGGCGAGGCCCCCACATTTGATCAGCTTGCTTCCGATCACATTACAACCATCCATGGCTCGGAATCGGATTGGCCACAGCTGATGGAACAGTTGGGGCTGACAGCTTCGGTCGCCAAAAAGGTGACGCGGTTTGATTCATCATTGATGGCCTTGCAATTTGTAAGTTCCGGATACGGAATGGCCATTGTCGTCGAAAACTTCGCCAGCGCGTTTCTTGATCGCGGTGCCGTCGTAAGACCGATTTCAGACAAGCTTGCGATCCGACCGGCCCATTTCATCGTTGAACGCGAAGGGGTGGAAAGACGCGAAGAAGTACGTGCGTTTTCGGATTGGGTGAAGTCAATCCATGGCCGCCCTTGAACAGGTTCTGGCATGATTGATGTTCGAATCCTTCAGAGAACGGTTTCAGCTAGCAAGGGTGGCAGAGAGAAGCAGGATTACTTATCTTGCATGTGATTACACGACAGCTTGATCGGTACTTTCCGATAATATCCGCTCATATGAACCACTATTTCGCTAAAATGCGCAAATTTTGGGTCAAATATTCCCGAATAATCTAGAACCTTATCTCTGCGCTGGTTCACCAGTCAGACCTTGGCGCAGATAAAATCCGGCCTGCGTATCGTGGAGGGACGCGGCCTCACAAAAAGAATGCACCTTTGTTGGCGCCATGGCAAATCATCCGATTTGCCAAACGGGTTTCCCATGCCTTCAGAGACTACACGGAGGAAAAACATGAAACTCAGATCGCTTTTGCTGTGCAGTACCTTTTGCGCTGCCACCGCTGTTCCGGCCTCAGCCGAAACGCTGAAATGGGCACGTGCTGGCGATGCGCTGACGCTTGATCCCCACGCGCAGAATGAAGGGCCAACAATCACACTTGGCCGCCAGATCATGGAGCCGCTGGTAGACCGAGACATGAAAGGCGGGCTGGTTCCCGGCCTTGCAACTGAATGGGCCCCATCAGACAGCGATCCGAATGTCTGGACCTTCACCCTGCGTGAGGGGGTGAAATTCCACGATGGTGCAGATTTCGACAGTGAAGATGTGGTTTTCTCGCTGAACCGCGCCATGACGGATACAAGCAACTATCGCGAGGTTTTGGCGTCGGTCGCCGAAGTTCGTGCCACCGGCCCCTACACGGTTGAGATCGTGACCAAAGGGCCAAACCCGATCATGCCGAACAATCTGACCAACCTTCTGATCATGGACAAGGGTTGGGCCGAGGCCAATGGCGCAGTGGACGTGCAGGACTATGAAGGTGGTGAAAACACCTATGCGACCAAGAATGCAAATGGTACAGGCCCCTACAAGGTTGTCAGTCGCGAGCCGGATGTGAAAACAGTGCTTGAGCGTTTTGATGGCTATTGGGGGAACGGTCAATTCCCGTTGGAAGTCACGCGGATCGAAGCCCTGCCAATCCAGAACCCGGCCACTCGGGTCGCTGCCCTGCTGTCTGGTGAGGTGGATTTCATTCAGGATGTTCCGGTACAGGATCTTGCGCGCGTGGACGGCACCGACGAGTTGGACGTGCGCAAAGCACCGCAGAACCGGGTGATCTTTTTCGGGATGAACCAAGGGGACGCGGACTTGGCCAATGACAATCTTGATGGCGCAAATCCGCTGGCTGACGTGCGTGTACGCCAGGCGATGAACATGGCGATCAACCGCGAGGCCATCCAGAAAATCGTGATGCGCGGGCAGTCAGAGCCTGCAGGCGTGGCGATGCCCCCATTTGTGAACGGTTGGACCGCTGAGCTGGACGAAGTTCCGGCAACTGATATCACGGCGGCCAAGGCGTTGATGGAAGAGGCCGGGTATGGCGATGGCTTTTCGATCAAGCTGGATTGCCCGAATGATCGCTACATCAACGATGAAGCGATCTGTCAGGCCTCGGTCGGCATGTTCGCGCAGATCGGGATCGACGTGAATCTGGATGCCAAACCCAAGGCGCAGCATTTTCCGTTGATCAACAACCTGGAATCCGACTTCTACATGCTGGGCTGGGGTGTTCCGACCTATGATTCCGAATACATCTTCAACTTCCTGGTTCATTCCAGAGGTGACGAATACGGATCGTGGAACAGCACCCGTTATTCCAACCCTGAACTGGACGAGGCGATCGAAGCGCTGGCAAGCCAGACCAATCTGGCGGCCCGGAATGAATCCATCGGTGCCATTTGGGATCAGGTTCAGGAAGACGTGTTGTATCTGCCGATCCACCACCAGGTTCTGAACTGGGGCATGAAGTCCAGCGTCGACACGATTGTCGACCCCGAGGACAGCCCGAAGTTCAAATACTTCGCCTTCCAATAGGGCCCGCGGACCAGAGCCTCCTGTCCAAATGGGAGGCTCTGGCCGCACCGCTCCTTGCCCAAAGGCCCGCCTGATCGGGGCTTGCGGGGCGCCGTGCATCCGAACCTGGAGACCAAAGCCAATGTTAGCCTATATCATCCGCCGTATCATGCAGTCCGTTCTGGTGCTGTTTGTGGTCGGCCTTGTGGCCTTCTCGATGTTTCGCTTTGTCGGCGATCCGATTGAGAACATGCTGGGGCAAGAGCGGACAGCCGAAGACGTAGAGCGTTTGCGCACCGAATTGGGCCTGGATCAGCCCTTTCCCGTGCAATACTGGCGCTTTCTTGAGAACGCCGCCCACGGCAATTTCGGGCTGAGCTATCGGCAGGGGCGGCCCGTTGCGGAAATCCTGTTAGAGCGTGCGCCTGCGACATTGGAACTTGCGCTGGTATCCGGAACGCTGGCCATTGTGATGGGCATCGGGCTGGGCGTCTATACGGCGATCCGGCGCGATGGCTGGATATCCAACACGATCATGACAGCCTCATTGATCGGGGTATCGTTGCCCACCTTCCTGATCGGAATTGTTCTGATCTATGTGTTTTCGGTCGAGCTTGGCTGGCTGCCATCTTTCGGAAGGGGTGAGACGGTCAAGATTGGCCAATGGTCGACCGGTTTTCTGACCAAGAGCGGCCTTCTCTCGCTCATCCTGCCTGCGATCACGCTGGGCCTGTATCAGATGACCTTGATCATGCGTCTGGTGCGATCCGAGATGCTCGAGGTTCTGCGCACCGACTACATCCGGTTCGCCCGTGCCCGTGGTCTGCGTGAGCATGTGGTCTATTTCCACCACTCTCTGGTCAACACATTGGTGCCAGTGATCACCATTATCGGCCTTCAACTCGGCAGCATCATCGCGTTCGCGATTATCACCGAAACGGTCTTTCAGTGGCCCGGTGTCGGTTTGCTGTTCATCAATGCGGTTCAGTTTGTCGATATCCCGGTCATGGCGGCCTATCTGATGCTGATTTCGGTTCTGTTTGTCGCCATCAACCTCATCGTTGATCTGTTCTACTTCCTCATCGACCCACGCCTGCGGACCAGCAAGGCAGGAGCACACTGATGCACAAACTTCACAACATCTGGCAATCTGATCTGGCCTGGAATTTCCGCAACTCGCCTGTTGCGCTGGTTTCCGCGTTGATCGTGCTGATCTTGGTGCTGGCGGTGGTGTTTGCCCCGTTTATTGCACCACACAATCCGTTTGACCCGGCCACGTTGAACCTGATGAACGGTTTCACCAAGCCCATGGAGCCCAACGCATTTACCGGTGACGTCTTTCTGCTGGGGACCGATGATCAGGGCAGGGATGTGTTGTCCACCATTCTTTACGGGATGCGTATTTCGTTGATGGTTGGGGTGTTGTCCGTTGCCCTGGCCATGGTCCTTGGCATCGTTCTGGGGCTGATTGCCGGCTATGTCGGCGGGTGGACGGAAACCATCATCATGCGGATCGCTGATGTGCAACTTACCTTTCCGTCGATCCTTGTCGCAATGCTGATCTTCGGGATTGCCAAAGGAATAACACCGGTTGAATACCGCGATCAGGTGGCCATCTGGGTTCTGATCCTGGCCATTGGTCTGGGCGAATGGGTACAGTTTGCACGTGTCGTCCGCGGTGCCACCTTAGTGGAAAAGAACCGGGAATATGTGCAGGCGGCGCGGCTGATCGGGCGTTCCAAGTGGGTCATCATGATCCGCCATCTCCTCCCTAACGTTCTTTCACCGGTTCTGGTTATTGCCACCATTTCACTGGCTCTGGCCATTATCGCCGAAGCGACGCTCAGCTTTCTGGGCGTGGGTGCGCCGCCTACACAGCCTTCGCTGGGAACCCTGATCCGCATTGGCCAAGGATTCCTTTTTTCGGGTGAGTGGTGGATCCTGTTGTTCCCGGCCCTCACACTTCTGACACTTGCGCTGAGCGTGAACATGCTGGGTGACTGGCTGCGTGATGCCCTTAATCCAAAGCTGCGCTGATGACTGAACCTGTCCTGTCCATTCGAAACCTTGTTGTTGAAATCCCGACTCGTCATGCCCGGCTTTGTGCCACTGATAAGGTCAGCTATGATATCGCCCCGGGTGAAATCCTTGGTGTCGTCGGCGAAAGCGGTGCGGGGAAGTCCATGGCCGGAAACGCTGTTATCGGCCTGCTGAACCCGCCCGCCCGGATCACCGGGGGCGAGATCTGGCTGAATGGTCGGCGCATCGACAACCTGCCACCCGAACAGATGCGGCAGTTGCGCGGGAAAGAGATCGGGATGATCTTTCAGGATCCGCTGACATCGCTTAACCCGCTGATCAAAATCGGGGATCAATTGGTCGGAACGATGATCGAACATCTGGGCCTGACCCGCTCTGACGCCCGCAGCCGGGCTATTGCCGCGCTTGAGGAGGTCGGTATTCCGGCGGCGGCCGAGCGGATTGACAGTTACCCGCATGAATTCTCTGGAGGTATGCGCCAAAGGGTGGTGATTGCGTTGGCCCTGTGTGCCGAGCCGTCGCTGATCATCGCGGATGAGCCCACAACGGCGCTGGATGTCTCGGTGCAGGCTCAGATCATCGCGTTGCTCAAACGATTGTGCCGCGAGCGTGGCACCGCAGTTATGCTGATCACCCACGACATGGGAGTGATTGCAGAGGCCGCTGATCGCGTCGCGGTCATGTATGCGGGCCGGATGGCCGAGATCGGCGATGTGCGGGACGTGATCATGCGCCCTCGGCATCCTTATACCGATGGGCTGATGGGGTCGACACCATCCGCGTCGGCAGGTCAGCGCCGGCTGCGTCAGATCCCCGGTGCGATGCCACGGCTTCACAGTCTGCCGCAAGGCTGTGCCTTTGCGTCGCGCTGCGAACGGGCCACCGGGCGATGCGGCAGCAACCCGCCTCCTACACTTGAGGCTGACGAGGGCCGGTCCGCCTGTTGGCACGCAATCAAATTGGAGGGCGCAGCATGACCGCCATCGTTTCCGTAGACGAACTGACCAGGGTTTTTGATGTCTCGAAACCCTGGTTGAATAGGGTCTTGGAGCGCCTGCCCAAATCCCATCTGACCGCCGTTTCGGATGTCAGCTTCGACATTCAGGAAAAGACCGTTTACTCGCTGGTCGGTGAAAGCGGATCGGGCAAATCGACCATTGGTAAGATGGTTGTGGGTCTTTTGCAGAACTCCGGTGGTTCGGTCGAAATCTCGGGCGTTGATTTAACACGTGAGAAAGACGCAGCGGCCGTTGCCAAGGCCCGGGATGCGATCCAGATGATTTTTCAGGATCCGTTTGCCTCGATGAACCCGCGTTGGCGGGTCCGTGATATCATCTGTGAACCTGTCGTCGCCAGGGGCGGAGACAGCAAGGGGCTGGCCGAGCGATTGTTGGAGCAGGTCGGCCTATCGGCTGAGGACGCAGACAAGTTCCCGCATGAGTTCTCGGGCGGGCAACGTCAACGCATCTGCATCGCCCGCGCGCTGGCCTCCCAGCCCCGGCTGATCGTCTGCGACGAGCCGACATCGGCACTGGATGTTTCCGTTCAGGCGCAGGTGCTGAACTTGATGAGCGACCTGAAGGATGACCTTGGCCTGACATACCTGTTCATCAGCCATGACCTGACGGTTGTGCGCCATATCTCTGACCGGATTGGTGTTCTTTATCTGGGCAGGTTGGTCGAAGAGGCAGCGCCTGATGACCTGTTTGAATCTCCCAAACATCCCTATACGCAGATGTTGCTGGCCGCTGCGCCAAGGATGGATGCGTTCGGTCGCGAGGTAGAGCCACCCAAAGGCGAAATCCCCGATCCGATCAATCCGCCAACCGGTTGCGCCTTCCATCCACGCTGCCCGATGGCGACAGAGGTCTGCGCCCGCCTGCGGCCCGAGATGCGATCCCTCAATGGCAGTCGCGTCGCATGCCATCTTGCGGGTTAGAGCGGCACCCGGCCAGTGTTTTACATAGCCCCTAGGTGCGGCCCATAGGTCCTTCCGGGTTGCGCCTGTGGGATTTTGGTAAGCCACATACCATCGTGCAAGCACGGCTTGGTTATGCGTGATGAGGCCGTTTGGCCGATACGATCAACCCTTAAATCAATGCCTTGGTCCGCGCCGGCGGGCCCTTTCGGCTGCCCTTGGTTGCGAACGCCATTCTCTGTTGACAGTCGATAATGTATAATGGATACATTATGCAATATCAAAATGGCCATACTGGCATAACGAGGCAACAGCTGCCCACTCAAAGGGAGACCCACATGAAACTGAAACTGTACGCTGCAACTGCTGCGATTGCCTTGTCGGCTGCCGCGGCACAGGCCAATACGCTTGTCTACTGTTCCGAAGGATCGCCGGAAGGGTTTGATCCGGCCCTATTCACCGCTGGCACGACATTTGATGCATCCTCGCATCCGATCTACAACCGTCTGCTTGAGTTCGAAACCGGCACGACCAACGTGATCCCCGGCCTGGCCGAAAGCGTGGAAGCCAGTGATGACGGTTTGGAATACACCTTCAAGCTCCGTCAGGGTGTCAAGTTCCACTCGAATGACGAGTTTACCCCGACCCGGGATTTCAACGCGGATGATGTAATTTTCTCGTTCATGCGTCAGAAGGATGAGGCGCATCCCTACAATCAGGTTTCGGGCGGCACGTGGGAATACTTCCAGGGCATGGGTATGCCGGATCTGGTTGAGTCGATCGAAAAAATCGACGACTATACGGTCAAGTTCACCCTGACCAAGCCCGAAGCGCCGTTTGTTGCCAATATGGCGATGGATTTTGCCTCGATCCTGTCTGCCGAATATGCGGATGCGATGATGGCAGCGGGCACGCCTGAAAAGATGAATACAGCGCCTATTGGCACGGGCCCGTTCTCATTCGTGGCGTATCAGAAGGATGCGGTGATCCGCTATGCCCAAAACGCCGATTACTGGAAAGCACCAGCAGATGTGGAAAATCTGATTTTCGCGATCACCCCGGACGCGTCGGTGCGCTACCAGAAGCTGAAAGCGGGTGAGTGCCATATCATGCCGTATCCCAACCCCGCCGATATTCAGGCGATGCAGGATGACGCAGACATCAACATGATGGAGCAAGAAGGCCTGAACGTCGGGTACCTGGCTTACAACACGACCATGGAGCCGTTCGACAACCCGAACGTCCGCAAGGCGCTGAACATGGCGATCGACAAGAATGCCATCATCGACGTGGTGTTCCAAGGGTCTGGGCAGGTGGCCAAGAACCCGATCCCGCCAACCATGTGGAGCTATAATGACGCCATCATCGATGATGCATATGATCCTGAAGCGGCTAAGGCCATGCTGGACGCCGAAGGCGTTTCTGATCTGTCGATGAAGATCTGGGCGATGCCTGTACAGCGCCCCTACAACCCCAATGCACGCCGTATGGCGGAACTGATCCAGGCAGATTTTGGCAAAGTGGGCGTGGATGTCGAGATCGTGTCCTATGAATGGGGTGAATACTTGTCGCGTTCGAAGGAGTTGAACCGCGACGGTGCGGTTCTACTGGGCTGGACTGGCGATAACGGCGATCCAGACAACTTCCTGGCCGTGCTACTGGGATGTGATGGTCGCGAAGCCTCGAACCGTGCGCAGTGGTGCCACCAGCCGTTCGAAGACTTGATCCTGAAGGCCAAGCAGACCACCGATCAGGCTGAACGGACGAAACTGTATGAAGACGCGCAGGTGATTTTCAAAGAGCAGGCACCCTGGGCGACCATCGCACATTCGGTTGTTTACATGCCGATGCGCAATGAGGTGCAGGGGTACAAAGTGCACCCGCTGGGCGGCCACATCTTCTACGGTGTGAGCGTCGAGTAAGCCACCACTCACTTGCCGAAGCCGCCCGGTGGCGGCTTCGGTTTTCTCTATGAGGAGGTCGGCACAAATGCCGGATTTGTCCGAGTACCGCCAATTGGCAAAGACCCTGTCAGTGGATGCCGTGGCGCTTGTGCCCGGCCCGAATTTTACCCGCGCCTTGGGAAAGCCCTTTATGAGCCATGAGCGGCCTTTTGTGGTCGTGATCCCGGCAGAAGGAGCACCCGCAGCGGTCGTGCCCAATCTTGAACTTGGATCGTGGGAACTGGTGGGTTTTGAAGGCGCCGTTTTCGACTGGTTCGATCAGTGCGGGTATGATGACGCCTTTGCAGCTCTGGCCGATCACATGCCGCTTGGCTCGCTGGCTGTTGAGGGGCAGGTTATGCGGGTCTTTGTGTCTAAGGCCCTTACCAACGCTATGCCCAATCTGCGGATTGTGGATGCCGAGCGTGAGATCTCGGGTTTGCGGATTTGTAAAACCGAAGACGATATCGCGGCATTGCAGGCGGCAATTGATATCTCGGAGCGTGCGCTGACACATGTGATTGCTGATGTACGCGCGGGTCAAACCGAAGTGCAGATCGAACAGGCCCTGATTCAGGCGCTGTTTGCTGAAGGTGCAGATTCTCTGGCGTTTGCACCGATCGTTGCAGCAGGGGATAACTCGGCACGCCCGCACGGCAAGGCGCGGGCGGATTACCGGATCAAACCGGGCGATGCGCTGTTGTTTGATTTTGGCGCTCGCAAACATGGATTTGCAGCCGATATCACGCGTACTTTCTTTGTCGAAGAGGTCTCGGACGAGGGCAGGGATGTCTACGATACCGTCCTGCGCGCCAACCTTGCGGGGTTCGAAGCCTGCCGCCCCGGTGTGACGGCCCATGATATCGACGATGCCGTGACCGGCGTGCTTGAGGCCTCGCCCTATGCGGATCGTATCCGCACAAAAACGGGCCACGGGCTAGGCCGGGATGTGCACGAGGCGCCCTACATCATGCGTGGAAACCACCAGGAAATTTTGCCGGGCATGGTCTGGACCAATGAGCCAGGGCTCTACGACCTCGGAAACTTTGGCGTTCGCATTGAGGATGATGTTCTGGTGACCGAACAGGGGTGCCGGTCACTGACCAGCTTCCCCAAAAACCTCACACTCATAGGTCGCTGATGTTTGGTTACTTTCTGACCCGGCTGGGAATGTTCATCCCGACCTTTCTGGGTGTAACGCTGATCTCATTCATGTTCATCCGGGTGCTGCCCGGCGATCCGATCATCGTCATGGCTGGTGAGCGCGGTATGACCGAAGAACGTTATCAGGAAATGGTCGAGAAGCTGGGCTTCGACAAGCCAGTCCTGCAGCAATATTGGGACTATCTTGTTGGCGTTCTGCAGGGTGATCTTGGCGAAAGTTTTGTCACCAAGAAACCTGTCTGGGATGAGTTCTTTGCGCTGTTCCCTGCAACGCTTGAGTTGTCGATCTGTGCCATGATCTTTGCCGTGGCTTTGGGTTTGCCAGCAGGGGTGATTGCTGCGGTGAACCGTGGCAAGTTCTTTGACCGGGCGCTGATGTCGTCGGCCCTGATCGGGTATTCGATGCCGATCTTCTGGTGGGCGCTGCTGCTGATCATCGTGTTCTCGGGCAATTTGGGGTGGACTCCGGTTTCGGGCCGGATTGACCTTTTGTATTACTTCCCAAGTGTCACGGGTTTCATGCTGATTGACAGCCTGCTGTCCGGGCAATCGGGGGCCTTTGGGTCAGCCGTGCGGCACCTGATCCTGCCAACCATCGTGTTGGGCACGATTCCCTTGGCAGTCATCGCGCGCCAGACCCGGTCTGCAATGCTGGAGGTGTTGGGCGAAGACTATATCCGAACCGCGCGTGCCAAAGGTCTGTCTCCGGCACGGATCAACGGGCTGCATGCGCTGCGCAATGCGCTGATCCCCGTGATCACCGTTATTGGCCTGTCGGTCGGAACCTTGCTGGCGGGCGCAATCCTGACCGAGACGATCTTTAGCTGGCCGGGTATCGGCAAGTGGATGGTCGATAGCATCTTTCGCCGTGACTATCCGGTGGTGCAGGGCGGCCTGCTGATGATCGCTGTGATAGTGATGCTGGTGAACCTGGCTGTTGATGTCCTTTACGGCATCATCAACCCCAAAATCCGGAGGCGGTGATGGCCGAGTTGTCCGCAAACACGCCCAAAACCGAAGACCGCCCCAGCGCCCTGCGCGAGTTCTGGTATTACTTCAGCGAAAACCGAGGCGCGGTCTTTGGCTTATGGATATTCCTGGCCTTTGTCTTTTGTGCCGCATTTGCGCCCCTGCTGGCCCCCTATGACCCGACGGAACAATTCAGAAGCCACATCCTGCAACCGCCGGCCTGGCAAGAAGGGGGCAGTTGGGCCTTTCCGCTGGGCACGGATCCGCTGGGCCGGGATATGCTGTCGCGGTTGATCATGGGGTCGCGCTATTCCTTCTTTGTGGGCATCGTCGTGGTCTGCGTTGCGGTGACCGGTGGCGTGATCATCGGGCTGTTGTCCGGGTTTGCGCCAAAATGGGTCGATACGCTGATCATGCGGGTGATGGATATCATCCTGTCCTTCCCGTCCCTGCTGCTGGCGCTGGTGCTGGTGGCCATCCTCGGGCCGTCGCTGACCAACGCAATGATCGCAATTGCGATCGTGTTTCAGCCTCACTATGTGCGTCTGACTCGAGCCTCGGTTCTGTCCGAACGGCAAAAGGATTATGTGACCTCGGCCCGCGTGGCCGGGGCGGGCAAGGCTCGGTTGATGTTCAAAACCGTGTTGCCGAACTGTCTGGCGCCGATCATCGTGCAGGCGGCGCTGTCCTTTTCGACCGCCATTCTGGACGCCGCCGCGTTGGGTTTTCTGGGCATGGGCGCGCAGCCGCCCACGCCAGAATGGGGCACGATGCTGGCCGAAGCGCGCGAATTCATCCTGCGCGCCTGGTGGGTGGTGACCTTTCCGGGCCTCGCCATCCTGATCACGGTGCTTGCCATCAATCTGATGGGTGACGGTCTGCGCGATGCGTTGGACCCGAAGCTGAAGCGGAGCTGATGATATGAGCCTTTTGGATATCCGAAACCTCACCGTTGAATTCGCAACCGCATCAGGCAGGTTCCGCGCCGTGGATGGCGTTGACCTTTCAGTCGACAAGGGTGAGCTGATGGCTATTGTCGGCGAAAGCGGATCGGGCAAATCCGTGTCGATGCTGGCGTTGATGGGCCTGCTGCCCTGGACCGCCACGATTACTGCGGACCAGCTGAGTTTTGAGGGGATCGATCTGACCCGAACTTCGGCCCGGGACCGGCGCAAGATCGTCGGCAAAGACATCGCGATGATCTTTCAGGAACCGATGTCGTCACTGAACCCCTGCTTCACAGTCGGGTTTCAGATCAAAGAGGCGCTGCGCATCCATCTGGGTCTGAACCGTAAAGATCGTCACCAGCGGGCGATTGAGCTGTTCGACCAGGTCGGCATCCCTGCACCGGAAAGTCGTCTGAACACCTTCCCGCACCAGATGTCGGGCGGGATGAACCAGCGGGTCATGATTGCCATGGCCATCGCGTGCAAGCCCAAACTGCTGATCGCGGATGAGCCGACCACGGCGCTGGATGTCACCATTCAGGCGCAGATACTGGATCTATTGGTCCGTCTGCGGGATGAACAGGGGATGGGTCTGGTTCTGATTACCCATGATATGGGTGTTGTGGCTGAAACGGCCGAACGGGTACAGGTTCAATATGCGGGCCAAAAGGTCGAGGAGCAGCTGGTCAAAGACCTGTTCCGCACCCCTCGCCACCCTTACACCTCGGCCTTGCTGAGTGCCTTACCAGAGCGGGCGACATCCAAGATGCTGCCGACGATACCCGGTGTGGTGCCTGGTCAGTTCGACCGGCCCCAAGGGTGCCTGTTCAGTCCAAGATGCAGGTTTGCAGATGACCTGTGCCGCGCAAAACCACCCGCGCCCCATGACGGCGCCTTTGGCAAGGCTCGCTGCCATCATGTGGAAAAGATCACAGCCGGAGATTTGGCATGACCGCACCTGTCGTCAAAGCGACTGCCTTGGCCCGTCATTACACGGTAAAGGGCGGCTTGTTGTCGAAACCGGCAACGGTCAAGGCGTTGTCTGGCGTGGATTTTGAACTTCAGTCCGGCAAAACGCTGGCCATTGTGGGTGAATCCGGCTGTGGCAAGTCCACGCTGGCGCGGTTGGTCACGATGATCGAAGAGCCAACTTCGGGCACACTGACGATCGACGGGATCGACATCACCCCATCGAAATGGGCGCAAACGCGTGAAACGGTGCAGATCGTGTTTCAGGATCCTTACGGCTCATTAAACCCGCGCCACCGGATCGGGCAGATTCTGCAGGAACCGCTGATCATAAACCGCCCCGACTTGTCCGCTGCAGAGCGTGAGGCGCAGGCCCGTCAGATGATCGAGATGGTGGGCCTGCGGCCCGAACATTATGACCGGTATCCGCACATGTTTTCGGGCGGTCAGCGTCAGCGGATCGCGATTGCCCGCGCCTTGATGTTGAACCCAAGGGTGCTGGTGCTGGATGAACCTGTGTCGGCGCTGGATGTGTCCATCCAGTCGCAGATTTTAAACCTGCTTGTCGAATTGCAGGAGCGTCTGAAACTTGCTTACCTGTTCATTTCGCACGACCTTTCCGTGGTCAAACACTTCGCCGATGATGTGATCGTGATGTATCTGGGCCGTGCTGTCGAAAAGGCACCTAAAGAGCAGCTATTCGCCGCCCCGCGTCATCCCTATTCCAAGGCCCTGCTGTCGACAACGCCGCGCGCCAATCCCGAAGCGCGCAAAGACCGGATCAAGCTTGAGGGCGAATTGCCTTCGCCGATGAATGTCCCAAAAGGCTGCGCCTTTGCACAGCGGTGTTGGTTGGCGAGCAAAGCTTGCCGTAGCGCACCACCTGAACTGAGCGGTGAGGTGCATCAGGTGGCCTGCTTGAACCCATTGACGGCTTAAGACCACCGGCTGACCCTATGGGTTTGCCGGTTTCAACTTTAGTTCACTAGGGCCGCTTCAGCCGTGCCGCTAGTTGTCGCCTGCGCCCATTTTAGCGTTCAGGCATGGGCGCGTGTTTCCTCTTATTCCGCAGATCAGCACAAATACATTTCAAAAACATTATACTGGATGTTGGATACAAAATCCTTTATATATCTTGATCACAAGATTCAGGGAGGAACACATGTTGAAGAAAATCGCTGCCATCGCAGCTCTGACGACCTTTGCGGCTATTCCCGCTGCTGCGGATACGCTTGACGATGTCGTGGATCGCGGCACGCTGCGCTGTGGCGTCGTGCTTGATTTTCCGCCAATCGGGTATCGGGATGCGAATAACGAACCGGCCGGTTTTGACGTCGAATACTGCAATGACCTTGCCGCCGCGTTGGAGGTTGAACCGGAAATTCTGCCGGTGACATGGGCCGAGCGTCTGCCGGTCATCGTAACCGGGCGCGCCGATGTCGTCTTCGGCGCAACCTCGGACAGCCTGGAACGGGCGCGGACCGTTGGATTCACCATCCCCTATGCAATTTACTACGCTCAAGGTGTGGTAAATGCAGACAGTGGTATCGAAACCTTTGAGGATATTCGTGGCAAGCGCGTGGCAGCCGCCATCGGTACAGTGCCGGAACAGGAATGGCTGAAAATCGCCGCCGAATGGGGCGAGGAAGGTAACTATCAGGGTTATCAATCCGAAAACGAAGTGTTCCTGGCCGTGGCGCAAGGCAAGGCGGATATCGGTATCACCACAAATACCGCTGTTCTGCCAATCACGCAGCAATATGAAACCGTTTTGGCGGGCCCGCGCATGCCCTGGACCACCGACTACACCTCGGTTGTGGGGAAACGGCAGGACGTGACCTGGCTGAACTTCCTGAACCTGTTCGTGACGCATCAGGTGCGTTCGGGCCGTTATCAGGAGTTGTGGGGCAAGTATGTCGGTGGCGACGCGCCCGAGCTGCGCATTCCCGGCGTGATGTACTGATCGCATCCCAACATCTCTCCCGTCCGGCCCCAGCCGGGCGGGAGAGTTGCCCCATTTCCATGAGGGAAAGCCGTGTTCGACTATAACTTCCATTGGCGGCCCGTGATGAAAAGCCTGCCGGATCTGCTGGAAGCGTCATTGCTGACGCTGCAGGTCGCGGTGCTGGCGATGATCCTTGGTATTGGTGTCGGCCTGTGCCTGGCGCTGGCGCGTCTGCACCTGAAAGGCCCGCTTTATTGGTTTGCGTCGGCCTGGGTCGAACTGGCCCGCAATACGCCAGCGTTGTTCCAGCTGTTCTTTTTCGGCTTCGGGCTTGGCGCGTTTGGCCTGCACCTGTCGCCGTACTTTATCGTCCTGGCTGGGCTGACCTTCAATTGCGCCGGTTATCTGGCTGAGAATTTTCGCGGCGGGTTTCAGGCTGTTCCTGAAACACAACTGAGGGCATCGCGATCCCTAGGTATGACCGCCTGGCAGGCTTATACGCGCGTGGTGATTCCGCAGGTGTTTCGTATCGTCTATCACCCGATCACCAATCAGATGGTCTGGGCCGTGCTGATGTCTTCGCTGGGGATGTTGGTCGGATTTCGGGAACTGTCGGGCGAAACCCAGTTCTTCGCCTCGCGCACTTTCCGCATCTTTGAATACTTCGCGGTCACCGCGGTCATCTATTACGTGATCGTCAAAATCATCCTTATCGCCTCGCGCCTGCTGGCGGCGCGGCTGTTCAGATACTGAAGGGGGCACAGATGGAACCCACTGTCAGGTTCTTCAGCGGCTTTAACATCAACGATCTGTGGTTTCTGGGCGAAGCCGCGTTGCGGACGCTCTGGATTTCGGTGTTGTCGATTTCTATCGGCACGGTTTTTGGCGTGATATGCGGCTGGATCCTGTACGAGGGCAAGCTGGCGGCGACGCTGACGCTGGCCCCGGTTCTGGACATATTCCGCTCGGTTCCGCTGATCATTCAACTGGTCCTGTTTTATAACTTCGCGCCCATTGTTGGGCTGAACCTGGACCCGTTCGCCTCGGGCGTGGTGATCCTGTCGATCTACACTGCCGCTTTGGTGGCGAATGTTGCGCGCGGCGGGATCGAGGCTGTTGGAACACCCATGCGCCGGGCTGCGCGCAGCCTGGGCATGAGCTATTGGCAGGACCTGCGTTACGTCGTCTTTCCAATCGGCGGGCGCGCCGTGTTCCCGGCCTGGGTCGGGGTCGCGCTGGGTGTCATGAAAGACAGCGCATTGGTTTCGGTGCTGGGCTATGTCGAATTGCTCAAGGCCAGCCAGATCCTGATCACCCGCACGCAGGAGCCGTTCCTGATCCTGACAATCGCGGGCGCGTTCTATTTCGCGCTCAGCTATCCGATTTCGCGCTATTCCGCGTCTCTTGAAAAAAGGTGGGCCCAATGATCGAAATTCGTGATCTGCATAAGTATTTTGGCGCGCTTCATGTTCTGAAAGGCATCGATCTGGACGTCCAGAAAGGCGAGGTCCTCTCGGTGATCGGCGCGTCCGGGTCCGGTAAATCAACCCTTTTATATTGCATCAACGGGCTGGAACCCATCCAACAAGGCGCAATTGCGGTCGATGGTACCGATGTGCACGCAAAAGGCACTGACATCAACAAGCTGCGTACAAAGCTTGGCATGGTGTTTCAGCAATGGAACAGCTTCCCGCACCTGACGGCGTTGGAAAACGTTGCGCTGGCCCCAAAACTTGTCAAAGGCAAATCAAAGCAAGAGGCCAAAGACATTGCTACTCAGCAACTGACCCATGTGGGTCTGGGCGAGAAGCTCAATGTTTACCCATCGGCCCTATCAGGTGGTCAGCAGCAGCGCCTTGCCATCGCGCGGGCCTTGGCGATGGAGCCGGAATACATGCTGTTTGACGAAGCGACCTCGGCCCTTGATCCCGAACTGGTGGGTGAGGTTCTCGATACCATGCGCCTTTTGGCCGAAGAAGGCATGACAATGATCTGTGTGACACATGAGATGGGTTTCGCCCGCGATGTATCGGACAGGGTTGCTTTTTTCCATCAGGGCGTGATGGAAGAGATTGGCCCACCCGGCCAGATCTTTGGTGATGCACAGTCCGAGAATACACGCAAATTTCTGGCCAATGTGCGCTAAGCAGTTTGACCAGACGACACGTTAAGGAAGGTTACGTTCATGTCCCAGAATATTTTCACCGGCACGATGCCGGCCCTGATGACCCCGTGCAAACCGGATCGGACACCGGATTTCGACGCGCTGGTGAAAAAGGGCAAGGAAATGATCGCGGCAGGTATGTCGGCTGTCGTGTATTGCGGTTCGATGGGCGACTGGCCATTGCTGTCAGATGCTGAGCGTATGGAAGGTGTTGAGCGTTTGATCAACGCTGGGCTGCCCGTTGTCGTCGGCACGGGTGCGATCAACTCCAAATCTGCGGTGGCGTTGGCGGCACACGCTCAAAAGGTCGGGGCGGCCGGGCTTATGGTGATCCCGCGCGTGCTGTCGCGCGGCTCGTCGATTGCGGCACAGCGGAACCATTTCAAGGCGATCCTGTCAGCGGCCCCGGACATACCTGCAATCATCTACAACAGCCCGGTCTATGGCTTTGCAACCCGTGCCGATCTGTTTCTGGAACTGCGCGCTGACCACCCCAGCCTTGTTGGGTTCAAGGAATTCGGCGGCAAAGGCGATCTGCGCTATGCAGCAGAGCATATCACGTCCAAAGATGATCAGGTCACCCTGATGGTTGGTGTGGACACCGAGGTCTATCATGGCTTCGTCAATTGTGGCGCTACCGGTTCGATCACCGGCATCGGCACCGCGCTGCCGCGTGAGGCGCTGTTGCTGGCGGCGTTGTGCCAAAAGGCAGCCGCAGGTCACGCAGAGGCACGTCAGCGTGCGCTGGAACTGGAAGAGGCGTTTGGCGTGCTGGCCAGCTTTGACGAAGGTACAGATCTGGTGCTCTACTACAAATACCTTCTGGTGCTGAACGGTGAAGAGGAATACCGCTTGCATTTCAACGAAACAGATGAGCTGACAGACGCGCAGCGCAACTATTGCGAACAGCAATATGCCCTGTTCCGCGCGTGGTTCAAAGATTGGTCCAAACAGGGCGGGATCATCGCTGAATGCATGTGATCGACAGCCACACAGGCGGGATGCCCACACGTGTGATCCTGGATGGCGGCCCTGATCTGGGTTCGGGGTCTCTGGCTGAACGCGCCCATCGTCTAGCGACAGAGCATGAGGCGTTTTGCAAATCCGTCCTGCTGGAACCGCGCGGTCAGCCAGGCATGGTTGGGGCGCTGCTGGTTGATCCGCAGGGTCCGGGTAGCGAAACAGGCGTAATTTACTTCGACGCTGATGCGGTGCTGGGCATGTGTGGTCATGGCACTATTGGTTTGGCGGTGACGCTGGCTTATCTGGGTCGGATCACCCCGGGCAGGCATGCATTTGAAACCCCAGCAGGTCTGATTTCGGTAGACCTGTTGGATGCGAATACCGTCCGCGTGACCAATGTTGAAAGTCGCCGGGTGCGTGCCTCTGTTGCGGTGGAAGTTGCGGGCCAAGGGCAGGTAATCGGAGACCTGGCCTATGGCGGGAACTGGTTCTTTATCGTTGATCCAAGTCCAATCGCTGTGGAGCCGGGCAACATCCGCGACCTGGGCGATCTGGCGATCGCCATTCGCAAAGCGTGCATCGCGCAAGGTGTCACGGGCGAAAACGGTGAGCTTGTGGACCATGTAGTGTTGCAGGGGCAATCCGATGTCGCAGGTATCCATAGCCGCAACTTTGTGCTGTGTCCCGATGATGAATATGACCGTTCGCCCTGTGGAACCGGCAGTTCTGCCCGCCTGGCTTGCCTTGCGGCCGATGGGGTGCTGGCACCGGGTGAAGAGATCGTTCAGGAAAGTGTTATCGGCAGCCCTTATCGGCTGAGCTATCAGCCGGGTGCAAATGGCGGCGTGATCCCTAGCCTGACCGGGCGGGCCCATGTCATGGGGGAAGGTAAGTTGATTTTCGCAAAAGATGATCCGTTTCGGGCCGGCATCGCCTTTTGATACGCTGATCCGGGGCCAGAGCGATCTGGCCCTATGGCAAACATAATGTGAGAGCACTCAAGCATGCAGCCTAGCACTCAACCGGATATTGTCGTGATCGGAGCCGGTCTGATCGGGATCAGCACGGCGCTGGCGTTGCAAAAGCGCGGCAAACAGGTGTTGGTGCTGGATCGTGAAGCGGTTGGGGCGGGGGCCTCGAAAGGCAATGCCGGGGCGTTTGCTTTTCCCGATATCGAGCCGCTCGCGACTCCGGGTATCATGCGTAAAGCGCCGAAATGGCTGATTGATCCCTTGGGGCCATTGTCGATTCCGCCCTCTTATGCGCTGAACATAGCGCCCTGGATGCTGCGGTTCTGGCGCGCCAGCTGGCGGGACCGCTATGCCGCATCAATAACTGCCCAAGCCGCGTTGATGAAGCACTGCCGAGCCGCGTTGGAACGTCAGGTCGCGGATGTGGATGGTGAGGCTTTTCTCCAGCGCGATGGTCAGTTGCTGCTGTTCGAAAGCGAGTCCGAGTTTCGGGCCAGCCTCTCCACCTGGGAGCTGCGCAAAGAACACGGTATCCCTTTCGATTTGCTGGAGGGTCCAGAGGCGATCGCCGAGATTCAGCCGGGTCTGGATCGCAGATTCACCCATGCAGGCTTTACGCCAACTTGGCTGAACACCCTAGACCCCGCTAGGTGGACCAGTCATTTGGCCAAGCAGTTCACATCGCGCGGAGGAGAGATCAGGATCGCGGGTGTTTCTGCGCTGACACCTATCGACCCCGGGGTGCGGGTAACGGCCAGCGAGGGTGAGTTAACCGCCGGGCAAGTCATTGTCTCTGCAGGCGCATGGTCGCACCAGTTGGCGGCAACGATAGGGGACCGTATCCCGTTGGAGACCGAGCGCGGATACAATACCACGCTGCCCGAAGGTGCCTTTGATCTGCGGACGCATCTGACCTTTGGCGGACATGGCTTTGTCGTGTCGCGGATCAATGGCGGTGTGCGTGTCGGTGGCGCGGTCGAGCTGGGGGGGCTACAACTTGCGCCCAACTTCAAGCGGGCTGATACCTTGCTGAACAAGGCAAAACGCTTCATGCCGGGCTTGAACGCAGACGGTGGCACGCAATGGATGGGTTTTCGCCCGTCGCTGCCTGACAGCCTTCCGGTCATCTCTCGTTCGGCCCGTTCTCCGCAGGTTCTTTATGGCTTTGGGCATGGCCATCTGGGGCTGACCCAATCGGCCGGTACAGCGGAACTGATCGCTGATCTGGCCATGGGTCACGAACCGGATATCGACATGGCACCCTATGCTTCGACGCGTTTCTAATCTGGAGGATGACCGATGAAGATCACCGGAATGAATGTCTATCAGGTGGATCTGCCGCTGAAAGAGGGCCGATACAGTTGGTCCAATGGCAACTTCGTCGAGGTCTTTGACAGCACCGTTCTGGAGGTTATCACAGACGAAGGTCTGCGCGGATACGCTGAATGCTGCCCGTTGGGCTCGGCCTATCTGCCATCATTTGCATTGGGCGTCCGGGCAGGGCTGGCTGAACTGGCGCCGCATCTGATCGGGCAGGATCCCCTGAACATCGGGCAGATCAACCGCACCATGGATGCGGCTCTGCGTGGCCATCCCTATGCCAAGGCTCCCGTCGACATTGCGTGTTGGGATTTGTTGGGCAAGGCCACGGACCAACCGCTTTACACCCTTCTCGGAGGCGCGGCGCAGGATGATGTGGTGCTCTACCGCGCCATCAGCCAGGAAGCGCCCGACCTGATGGCAAAGAAGATCGAAGGCTATGCCGCTGAAGGTTATACCAAGTTTCAGCTGAAAGTTGGAGGCGAGGCCAATGAGGATATTGACCGTATCCATGCCACTCGCGCGGTTCTGAAAAAGACCGACATTCTGGTCGCCGATGCCAATACCGGCTGGACCCGTCATCAGGCCGCACGAGTGGTGGGTGCGATTGCCAATCTGGATGTCTATGTGGAACAGCCTTGCCTGACCTATGAGGAATGCGTCTCGATCCGTCGTCGCACGGTATTGCCGTTTGTTCTGGACGAAGTGATCGACACCCCAAATACGCTTGTCCGCGGCATTGCTGAAGATGCGATGGATGTCATCAACCTAAAGATCTCGAAGGTTGGCGGCCTGACCAAGGCGCGCCAGATGCGGGATTTATGCGTGGCGCATGGTATCCCGATGACCATTGAAGACACCTGGGGTGGTGACATCACAACCGCAGCCATCGCCCATCTGGCTCGCTCGACGCCGCCGGAATTCACCTTTTCAGCGACCGATTTCAATTCCTACGGCACAGTCGATATCGCAACCGGTGCACCCAAACGCATAAATGGTCGAATGACCGCCCCGGATCGGCCCGGTCTGGGGGTTGATCCGATCTATGACGCCTTGGGTGAGCCTGTCGCGCAGTATAATTGAGGGTCAGATGCGCAGCAGCAAAACCGTTCATGTCATTTCTGCCCATGCAGAAGGAGAAGTGGGGGACGTCATTGTCGGCGGCGTGGCCCCGCCGCCGGGCAAGACGCTCTGGGATCAGCGCAGCTTTATTGCTCAGGATCAGACCCTGCGCAATTTCGTGCTGAACGAGCCCCGTGGCGGAGTGTTCCGGCATGTCAATCTACTGGTGCCGCCCACGCATCCAGAGGCTGATGCCGCCTGGATTATCATGGAGCCGGAAGACACGCCGCCCATGTCCGGATCAAATTCGATCTGCGTTGCGACCGTGTTGTTGGATAGTGGAATCATTCCCATGCGCGAACCCGAAACCCATATGGTGCTTGAAGCGCCCGGAGGGTTGGTGCGGGTGCGGGCGGAATGCCGTGACGGCAAGGCGCAACGTATCTTCGTGCAGAACTTGCCGAGCTTTGCGGATAAACTCTCGGTCCCTCTGGAGGTTCCGGGCCTGGGTACACTCACAGTGGACACTGCTTATGGTGGTGACAGTTTTGTCGTCGTCGATGCGCAGGCACTGGGGTTCGAGATTGCAGAACACGAAGCCCGCGATATCGCCCGGACGGGCGTGCGGATCACCAATGCGGCCAATGAACAGCTTGGTTTCTCGCACCCCGAAAACGCGGATTGGAACCATATCTCGTTCTGTGCATTTTGCGGGCCGCTGTCTTCGACAGAGACCGGACTGACCAGCAAATCCGCCGTCGCCATCCAGCCCGGTAAGGTGGATCGGTCGCCAACGGGCACTGCGGTTTCCGCGCGTATGGCATTGATGGCTGCGAAAGGGGTGATGGCACAAGGTCAAACCTTCGAAGCGATCTCGATCATCGGGTCCCGCTTCACCGGGCGCATTCTGGGCAAGACTACGGTCGGCGGTGGTGAAGCCATCATTCCTGAAATCGGCGGCCGGGGTTGGATCACAGGTATCCACCAGCACATGCTGGATCCTGATGACCCATGGCCGGGGGGCTACCGTCTGTCCGACACCTGGGGCGCCTGAGGCATGCGGGCCCGTTTGCGCGGTTCGGTATTCATCACTTGATCTAATGGGATATTGGATACACAATAAAAGTAAGAGTATTCAAACCTATGCGAGGATGCCGGATATGCGGTTTTGCTTGGAAAAACTGCCGCTAATCGCTACGCGTATCTTCGGACCGTAACCGGGCAAGGGAAGAAATGGCAGGAAAACGCGCGATCACCAAACAAAGCCTTCCAGACGTCATCGCAAATGACCTGCGTGAACGCATTCTCAGTGGTGAACTGGCGGAAGGCGAGACAATTCGACAAGAGGCGCTGGCCGAAGAGTATGACGTGTCACGGATGCCGATACGAGAGGCATTGAAACGTTTGAATGCCGAAGGTCTTGTTCAGTGGACCAACAATCGTGGTGGATCGGTCACCAAACACTCCCTCAGCGAAATCGGCGAGATATTTGATCTGCGCAGCCTGATCGAAGTTGATCTGTTTCGTCGGTCCATCCCTAAAATGGATGCCAGTGACTTCACCCGCTGTGAAGAGATTCTGAGACAGATGGAAACATCTTATGACGACAACGACGTCAGCAGATGGGGGATTTTGAATCATGAATACCACTCGGCGCTTTATACAGCCTCGGATCGCAAGCTGACCCATGAACTACTGGACCGCATCAATTTGCAGTCGGACCGCTATGTAAGGATGCATCTGAGCGTCATGAAGCAGCGCGAACCCGCAAAGATGGAACATCGGGATCTTCTGCAACTGGCCCGGGAAGGCAAGGTGGAAGACGCCTGCGAACTTCTGACATCACATATTCGGCGCACGAAAGATCAGTTGCTTGAGATGATCGCCTCAAAGCGTGCTGATGAGGACCTTAGATAATTTCAAAAAGGTCGGTGCCTCGCTTTATCAAATGGCAGAGCATGCGGTTTCAGCCCAATCGAGACCCTCGGGTGACAATTCTGAACGCAGCCGGTTCAAAGCAGCGGCGTTGTAGGTGTTGAGCCATTCAATCTGTGCGTCGGTCAGCATCTCGATCAGCAACATACCGGTCTGGATCGGAATCCAGGTCAGGTTCGAGAACTCAAGAAACCCGTCCTTGGCCTCGACAATTTCAAAGAGGTTTTCGATGCGAATGCCAAAGCGGTTGGCCTCGTAATATCCAGGCTCGATGGATAGAACCATCCCGGGCATAAGGTCGACCGGGTTATAGGGTTTGCCAATGCGCTGCGGATGTTCATGGACAGACAGGCGGTGCCCGATCCCGTGTCCGGTGCCGTGGTCATAGTCTAGCCCCAGATCCCACAGCGGCCTTCGGCAGATCGCATCAATGTGATGCCCTTGTGTTCCGCGCGGAAAACGCAAAGTCGCCAAGGCCTGAAAGGCTTTGAAAACGGCTGTGTATGCGCGGTCATATCCATCCGGGCGGTGAGCGCCGAACGACAAGCTGCGCGTGGCATCGGTTGTCCCGGTATCGTATTGGCCACCGGAATCCAGCAGATAGGTGCCGTCCGGCAGAATAGGGACAGTATTGTCTGGATCAGTTGCATAGTGGCACATGGCGGCATTGGCACCGGCGGCTGAGATCGTATTGAAGCTGTCGCAGATATATCCTGGCTGCTGTTGGCGAAACTCAAGTATCTTGTTTTCAGCTTCGCGCTCTGTCACCCAATCTTGTCTAGCTGCACGCGCCGGGACTTCGGTGGTGAGCCAGGCGCAGAATTCGGTCCAGGCTACGGCGTCTTTGATATGACAGGCGCGCATTCCCTCTAGCTCGGTCTGGTTTTTTGTGGCCTTGGTACGGCTCAGCAACCCCCGGACCGGCAGTGCCCGGGCGTCCGCGTTGTTCAGGACATGCCGCACCGCGACTGGAGAGAATTCCGGGTCGAACACAACGCCCTGTCCTTGCGCTGCAAGGTGATCAAGAACAGAAAGAAATCGATCCGGGGCGTGCAGTTCGACATTCGTTGGAAGATGATCGATGATATCAGCGCTTCGCTTTTTATCCGAGACGAACCAATGCACTTTGCCCGAGCGTTGCACCAGAAGGAATGAATTCGGAACCGGGTTGAACGCCACATCTGAGCCGCGCACATTCAACAACCAGGCAATGTTGTCTGGCTGGGTTTCCACCAGCAGGTCGGCGCCCCTGCGTGTCAGTTCAGCGATCAGATCGGAGATCTTTTCGACCGCACTGATGCCTGCAAACTGCAGTGGGAAGGTTTCGATTGGGTCATCGGGTTCGGGCGGCTGATCCGGCCAGACAGCGTCGACCGGGTTTCCCCTGGTTTCCTTCAACTCCGCACCGGTGTCTTTCAGCGCATCGGCAAAGCGATCATACCAAACCGGCGGCAGATGCATCGCGTCAAAGCCGATCTGCCAGCCTTTTTGCGCGACCGAGGCCAACCAGAGCTCGGGCGGGTTGCCGAACAAATGGTGGTGCGAGAAAATTGCGCCAGAGCACTGATTACCCACCTGAACAACGTAGCGGCCATCTACAAACATGGCGACAGTGTCCGGGGTAATGATCGCCATGCCCGCCGACCCGGTGAACCCGGTGATATGGGCCAGACGCTCGTCATGAGCAGCGACATATTCACCCTGATGCGCGTCATATCGGGGCAGGATGAACGCGTCCAAACCCTGTGCTTGAATCTCGGCGCGCAAGGCAGCGATGACAGGGGCGCGATCGGTGTCCGGGGTGTCACGCATGGGTGTTTATCTTTTCAACATGATGGCATGCGACCTCACCACGGCCCGCAAAGCTGCGCAGGGCAGGCGTTTCGGTTTTGCAAAGGTCTGTGGCGTGTTGGCAGCGGACGTGAAACGGGCAGCCGCTGGGCATGTTCAGGGGTGAGGGCAGCTCTCCCTCCAACCGTTTCACGGTGCCTTTGTCATCGGGATTCAGGGACGGTGCGGCAGAAAGCAAGGCTTGGCTGTAGGGATGGGAAGGTGCCGAGAACAGGGTTTCGCTATCGCCGATCTCAACGATCCGGCCCAGATAGATAACGGCAACCCGGTTCGAAACATGCCGGACAAGGCGCAGGTCATGGGCGACGAACAGGATCGTCAGGTCAAGTTCTCGCTGAAGGTCCAGCAACAGGTTCACGACCTGCGCCTGAACCGAAACATCAAGGGCAGACACAAGCTCATCCGCGATCAGAACTTCGGGTTCGACGGCCAGGGCACGGGCGATGGCGATGCGCTGGCGCTGGCCGCCCGAGAACTCATGTGGCAGTTTGGTCTGCGCGTCCTGCGGCAGGCGCACCAGATCCAACAACTCGGCGATGCGGCCGGGGATTTCAGCTTCGGGACGCATATTGTGGACACTCAGCGCCTCGGCCAATATCTGCCCGGTCGTCATGCGAGGGTTGAGCGAGGAATAGGGGTCCTGAAACATCATCTGAACGCGGCGGTTATAGCTGCGATCTGCTTTGTAGATGCTGTCAAACACGTCCTGACCCTCAAAACGGATGCTTCCGTCGCTGGGCGTGTGCAGGCGCACAATACAACGGGCAAGCGTGGACTTTCCGCATCCGGATTCGCCCACCACCCCAAGGGTTTCGCCGCGGATCAGGTCCAGGCTGACCCCGTTCAGTGCCTTAACCTCGCGCCCCGGGCGACGGGCCACGACATCGCCGATGCTGCGGCCCATTGGGAACCGCAAATGCAGGTCTCGGATTTGCATCAGCGCAGTCATGCGGCGTTCCCCTGGCTTTTGGTCATGGGGTTGAAACAGGCCACCTGCCGTTGATCGGTGATCACCGTCATCGGTGGGCGATCCAGCTTGCACGCGTCGATGCAGGCGGCACAGCGCGGCGCAAAAGCGCAACCCGGTGGCAAGGCGTCCAGGGCAGGTGGCACACCTGGAACGGAATAGAGCGGCGTGCGCGGTGGCAGGTTCTCCGGCACTGACCGCATTAGCCCAACGGTGTAAGGATGCTGCGGTGTCCGCAGGACATCGCGAACAGGCCCCTGTTCGACAATCCGGCCTGCATACATGACCGCAACATTGTCACAGGTTTGCGCCACAACACCCAGATCATGGGTGACCAGTACAACCCCCATATCCATGTCCTGCGCCAACCTCAGGATCAGATCCAGGATTTGCGCCTGAATGGTCACGTCCAACGCGGTTGTTGGCTCATCCGCCAGCAGCAGTTTGGGATTGGCCGCCAAGGCAATGGCGATCATCACACGCTGACGCATCCCGCCGGAAAACTGGTGGGGATAGTCTTTCAACCGTTGTGCGGCGGACGGGATACCGACCAGATCCAGCATCTCAATTGCTCGGTCGCGGCGCGCGGCGCGGGATAGATCGGTATGCGTGCGCAGCGTTTCTTCCAACTGAAGCCCAACCGTTAGTAAGGGGTTGAGCGAGGTCATCGGCTCTTGGAAGATCATCGCGATCTCGCGGCCTTGAATGTGGCGCAGAACGTGGTCCGGCATCGCAACCAGATCACTGCCTTTCCAGCGCACCTGCCCGCTGACCTGCCCGTAGCGCCGCGCCAGACCCATGATGGACCGCAAGGTGACGCTTTTGCCTGAACCGCTTTCGCCCACGAGGCCCAAAACCTCACCACGTTCGACGCTGAAACTGACATCGCGCAGGGCGGGCAAGGCCAGGCCGTTCTTGTGAAAGGTCGTGCTGAGCCCTGTGACCTCAAGCAGCTTTCTTTGATCTTGCATCGTCATCCCCGCGGCCTCAGCAAATCTGCCAGCCCGTCGCCAAGTAGTGAAAAGCCAAGGCCGGTCAGAACGATGGCGATGCCCGGCATCAAGCTTAGCCACCATGCGGTCGAGATAAAGTTGCGCCCTTCGGCAATCAAAACGCCCCATTCGGCCTGTGGCGGTTGCGCGCCCAGACCCAGATAACCAAGCGACGATCCCAACAGGATCACCAGCGCCATGTCGGTCATCCAATAGACGATCACCGGGGTGATTGCGTTGGGCAGCAGATGACGGAAGATGATCCGCTTGTCGGAGTACCCCATGACGACCCCGGCCGAGGCATAGTCATTGCCCATCTGGGCGATCACCTCAGCCCGCATCAGCCGCGCGTAATACACCCAGTAGACGACAGAAATGGCGATATACATGTTGATCAGCCCGGGCCCCAAAACGGCCACCACCGCAATCACAAGAACCAGAAACGGAAAGGTGATGACCGCATCGACAATGCGCCCAAAGATCAGGTCAGCGACGCCCCGGTAGTAGCCGACCAGCGCCCCGATCGTAATGCCGGTGACCAGTGCAAAGACAGTGCCGAAAACCGCCATCTGCATGTTGACCTGATAGGCCCAGATCACACGTGACAGGCTATCACGGCCCAGCAGGTCGGTGCCGAAAGGATGTGCCCAGGACGGGGGTTGCTTGATGGCCAGGTAGTCAATGGCGTTCGGATCATAGGGCGCGAAGGCTGCTGGGAACAGGGCCAGCAACACTGAAAACCCGATGATGGCGCAGCCCGCGACAAAACCGGGCTTGCGCAGGGCGCGTCGAAGAAGTGTTGCAGGTTTCATGCTGTTGTTGAAGGTCGCGTCGCTCATTGCAGGCGCATCCTTGGATCAAGTCTGCTTTGGAACAGATCGGTCATCAGAAAGACAACGGACACCAGAACTGCAAATGTCAGGGTCAGGCCCTGTATCAGGGGATAGTCACGGGCAAAGATCGCCTCGAGCATCAGTCGCCCCATCCCGGGCACTGCAAACACGGTTTCGGTGACCAGCGTACCGCTCATAAGATTGCCGATGGAAAGCCCCAGCAGCGTCACCGTTGAAATCAGCGCGTTGCGCAGAACATGCCGACCCAGGATCAGGCGTGGAGGCAAGCCCTTGGCGCGCGCGAACTGGACATATTCTGCATCCAGAACTTCGACAATCGCGCTGCGTAGATTCCGCATCACGATGGCCGAGGTATAAAGTGCAACAGTCACTGAGGGCAGGAACAGGTGATAGAGCCGTTCGGTGAAGGTGTCGCCATAGCCGCCGACCGGGAACAGGCGCATCTGTGCGGCGAGAAATGTCAGCAAAACCAGGCCGATGTAAAAAACAGGCATCGACAATCCGATCTGAAAGACGGTGCGGATCAATGCATCGGGCCAGCGCCCACGATTCAGTGCGGCAACAAAAGCCAGGGGTCCGGCAATCAGCAGGGACAACGCAACCGAATAGACGGTGAGAAACAGGGTAATCGGCAGGCGTTCGGCGATTACATCCATCACATCGGATCGCATGAGGATCGAGCGACCCAAATCTCCTTGCAGCGTGTTGCTGAGGAACAACCAGAACTGTACGAACATGGGCTCGGTCAGGCCCAACCGTTCGCGGATTGCCTGAATATCCGCATCCGACGCGCGGTCGCCCGCCATGGCGATTGCCGGGTCGCCAGGCAGCAGGCGAACCAGAAAAAAGATGATGATCATGACCAGAAGAAAGGTCGGGATCATCATCAGTAAGCGCTTGGCGATATAGTTTAAACTGGACAATGCAAGCTCCGCCTTATTGCCCCGCCACTCGAAAGCGGCGAGGCCGAGTGGTAACTGTTAACGGCTTACGGTCGCTTGATCGAAGACGTTGTTGCCCAATGGGGTCTGAACATAACCTTCGACGGCCGAACCCAGTGCCACGGCAAAAGGTGTTTCATACATGAACAACAGTGGTGCGGACTCGGCATAAAGCTCTTGCATGCGTGCGAATTTCGCCTTGCGTGCGTTGGCGTCCATTTCGCTGGCGGCTTCGTCGAACAGGGTGTTGAATTCAGCGTTTTCCCAGCCGGTTCCAACGGCCTTGGCGGTTGGGGTATGGCCCAACCAGCCCACAACCTGGCTGGGGTCATTCACGTCGTTGACCCAGCCATAGGTGTGGATATCGAATTCACCCGAACGGTTCTTGGCTCCGCGCGTGGCATTATCGACCTGCTCGACCACCAAATCAATGCCCAGCGGCGCCCACATCTGCTGCAGCGCTGCGAAAATCGTCGCGTCATCAGCCGACCCGGCCAGGGTGGTAAAGGTCACCTGTGTGCCATCCGCAAACCCTGCTTCGGACATCAAGCTTTTGGCCTTTTCCATGTCATAGGCGTAAAGCGGGCTCATGTCGGCGGCGTATTGGGTCGCTTTGGCCATCAAAGGCGAACTCATCGGCTGACCTGCGCCGTGCAGGACCAAACCAATCAAGGCTTCTTTGTTGGTGCCATAGTTCAAGGCTTGACGCACGCGGGCGTCAGCCAGCGGGTTTGGTGACCCGTCAGCGCGGGTTTCGCGCGTGTTGATCGGCGAATAGATGATCCGGGTGGACGGATAAAGCTGCATGTCGATGTTTGGATCGCCCTGCAGTTCTGCCACTCGGCTGAACGGGATGAATTCGGCAGCATCAACCTCACCAGCTTGCAGGCTCAGGATACGGGTTGCATCATCCGGAATGATCTCAAAATGTACGCCGTCCAGATAGGGCAAGGGTTTGCCATCCGCGCCCATGCGCCAGTAGTTTTCATTGGCACAGAAATCCATCGACGCGCCCTGTTCAAAGCCACAAAGGTAGAACGGCCCTGATCCGACACCGGCAGATGTGGAGGCAAAGATCGCAGCGGATTTGTCCTGATCGGTATCGCCAGCGGCGGCATCAAACGCCGCTTTCGACACAATGGCCGTGTTGAACGTGGCCAACATAGAAAGAAGGGTTGGGTCGGGGCTGTTGAGCGAGATGGTAACGGCATTGCTATCGGCGCTGACCGTACCAATCGAGCCCAACAGACCGGCCCACGGGCTGAGATCAGGATTTCGCGCGCGGTCCAGAGAGAAGACGACATCTGCGCCGGACATCGGTGAGCCATCTGCAAACTGAATACCCTCACGTAGTGTAAGCGATACGGTTTTGCCGTCGTCGGAAACCGAAAATGCCTCGGCCAGACCCGGTTCAACGGAATTGCCGTCTGCACTGCTGCGCAGCAATGTGTCGAACAGGCTGCCGACCATCCAGATATCAGGATTGCGATCCGCATAGATCGGGTCAATCAGCCGTGAACCGTCATAGCGCGCGAAATTCAGCGTGCCACCCCTTTCCTGCGCAAGCACAGGCATGGCCAGGGTTAATGCGACGGTTACGCCAAGAGCGGCTTTGAGTTTCATGTACAGTCCTCCCGCAGATACAGCATATTCTCGGGCTGACCATATCCGATTATTAGTTTTACTAAAGCTTTTTTTAGTAAAGCAGAAATTACCGTATGATTTCATTTAGTTCTAAGTCGACAATTTGTCGACTTAGAGCGAAACGGCCCGAGAATCATTGATCGGAGAAGTGGTTACCCACAGCTCGATCGATTCCTCGTCGCCTAAAACGACCGAGTAGTGGAGGGTGGATGTGTCATGGTGAACCACGTCACCGGGCGACATGATGAACACCCGATCACCAAGGTGGTATTCCAGCCGCCCGGACAACAAATAGCAAAACCCTTCGCCCTCATGGCACATCTTTTCAGATACGTGGCCGGGAGGTCTGTGTACGATCTGCGGATTGAACAGGGCCCCGGCAAATCCGGGCCCCAGTTTTTCATAGAACCGCCCGCGCGTGCCCAGTGAATAGGTTTGCCTGTTGTCCTTTGCGACATGTTCTGTGAACACTTCGGGCACGCTGAGCAGCTTTTCGATGCTGGTTTGCAGCGCTGCCGCAATTGCCATCAGCGAGCTGAGAGACGGTGAGCTGAGGCCGCGTTCAACCTGAGACAGGAATCCGGTGGTCAGTTCGGATGTTTGGGCGACCCGATCTAGCGTCAGACCCATGGCCTTGCGGCGCCTGCGGATTGCCTGGCCCAATTCGCTGGGCCTGCCTTTGGGCTTTGAGTTATCCTTCCCCGCCGGACTGCTCATGCGCTGTCTCCCGAAATCAATCATCACGGCGCATTCAATCGGATTAGAAGAGAAAGATCAAAAATATTTTTAGTAAGGGTAAAAAACTGATGCGCATGGGCGCAGAAATCAACGGCCCAGGCGAGTTGAAAGGGCTGTGATGATGGGAGTCAGAGAGCGATTGCGTGGCGCCGGTCTGCCGAAATCATGTCGCGGATGTTTTGAACAATCTGTTCCGCGTGCGCGCTGGCAAGCCGGTCGGCTTCGGTTATATCCTGCGCTGCGATTGCAGCAATAATGTCATCATGTTCCGAGGCGTAGCGATCTGGCAGGCGATCCCCGAAAGACGAATAATAGGGCCGCATGATCCGCTGCCCCTCGTTCAAAAGACGGCGTGTCAGGCTTTCATAATAGGGGTTCCGCCCGGCCCGAGCGATGGCGTTGTGAAGATCGGCGTTCTTGGTGATCATGGTCAGCACATCATTTCCGGCCGCAGCTTCGAAAAACTCCGCTTGGCATGCACGGATATCTTCAAGATCTTGTTCCGTGCGATACTCAGCCGCCAATCGGGTGGTGACGCGATACATCAACGTCATGGCGTCGAAAAAAGTGTGCAGGTTCAGAAAATCGATCGGGGCCACGATGCTGGCCCTGTTGGGCAATGTTGTGACCAAACCCTCGGATGTCAGCCGGACCAGCGCTTCGCGGATCGGGGTGCGGGACATGGAGAACCGCTCGCTCAGTTTGGCTTCGTCAATTGGGCTGCCGGGTGTCAGCGCAAGATCGATGATTTCGTCCCGCAGGGTTTCATAGACAAACTGGACACCTGAACCGCGTTTGCGGCCCGTATCTCCGGTCTTGCGTTTTTCCATATCGGTTGTCCTCGGCCGCGGGGTCGTGGGCGCTTATCAGCGTGTTCAACGGTATTGCCACACGTGTCTGCTGCGAGTCGAGCGTTATTGCTGGGGGAGAATTCATCAGTTTTCCGGGTATCTGGGTCGAATTTCGCGCGCTTGTCGATTATTTGTCGACAAATAAAATATTAAAAGTAGACTGGCGCGATAATATGCGATTCCCGATCAGCAGGCGACACAGGTGACGCCTTGCGATCTGGGCCACAACCACGGAGATCAAAGCAGTGAACTCGAATGTCTTTTCAGGATGCATTCCGGCGCTGATGACCCCTTGCCGGGCGGATGGAACCCCTGATTTTGACGCGCTGGTGCGCAAGGGTGCAGAGCTGATCGAGGCCGGCATGTCCACTGTCGTCTATTGCGGTTCGATGGGTGACTGGCCGTTGTTGACCGACGTGCAGCGGATGCAAGGGGTCGAGGCCCTGGTCGAGGCGGGCATCCCAGTGATTGTCGGAACAGGTGCGATCAACTCGGTGTTGGCGGTCGAGCATGCGGCACACGCGCAGAAGGTCGGGGCCAGGGGACTTATGGTCATCCCGCGCGTCCTGTCGCGCGGCACGTCGATTGCCGCACAGCGGCAACATTTCAAAGCCATCTTGACCGCTGCATCAGAACTGCCCGCAGTCATTTACAACAGCCCCTATTACGGTTTCGCGACACGCGCCGACCTGTTCTTTGAACTGCGGGCGGATCATCCGAACCTTGTCGGCTACAAGGAATTCGGCGGTGCTGACGACTTGCGCTATGCGGCTGAAAGCATCACCAGTGGCGGCGATGATGTTTCCCTGATGGTTGGTGTTGATACCGCTGTCTTCCACGGCATTGTCAATTGCGGTGCAACGGGCGCGATCACCGGGATCGGGAACGTTCTGCCCAACGAAGTCCTGCATCTGGTCGCTTTGTGCCAGGCAGCGGCTAAAGGGGATGCGGTTGCCCGCAGTCGCGCATTGGAACTTGAGGCGGCGCTTGGCGTTTTGTCTTCGTTCGATGAGGGCCCCGATCTGGTGTTGTACTACAAGCATCTGATGGTTCTGACGGGTTATGCGGAATACACAAACCACTTCAACAAAACCGATGCGCTGAGCGACAGCCAGCGTGGTTACGTCGAACAGCAATTCACCCTGTTCCGCAACTGGTACACCAATTGGACGCAGCAGGCCGGTGCCTCTGCACAGCACGCTGCGTGAGGATCTGACATGTCACTTGATAACGGCTACACATTTCGCGGGCAGCATCTGATCGGCGGTCAATGGGTTGGATCCGAGCAGTGGTTCACCTCAAGCCCTGCAACGGGTGCGGCGCACTCGTTTGCATCCGGCTCACCCGAACTGGTTGATCAGGCTTGTTCCTTGGCTGAGGCTGCATTTCAGGACTATGCCAATCGCAGTCGAGAGGACCGCGCAAGGTTTCTGAATGCTATTGCGGATGAGATCGAAACCCGCGCCGAGGATATCACCCGTGTCGGCAGTGCAGAAACCGGTCTGCCCGAAGCGCGTTTGCAGGGCGAGCGCGGCCGGACCACAGGACAGCTGCGGATGTTTGCCGAGCTTATCCAAAAGGGTGAATATCTGGAACGCCGTCATGATCCTGCTTTGCCGGATCGTGAACCCGCCCCTCGCCCGGATATCAAGATGATGCAACGCCCAGTCGGCCCGGTTGCGGTGTTCGGGGCGTCGAACTTTCCGCTGGCCTTCTCGGTCGCGGGTGGCGATACCGCTTCGGCTTTGGCCGCGGGCTGCCCGGTTGTTGTCAAAGGTCATCCGGCGCATCCCGGAACAGGCGAGGTCGTGGCCGACGCGATCAACGCCGCTATCAAGGCAACCGGCATGCCTGCAGGCGTATTCTCACTGGTGCAAGGCGGGGATCGCTGTATTGGCGAGGCGCTGGTGAACCATCCCGCGATCCGGGCGGTCGGCTTCACTGGCGGTTTGGCCGGGGGCAGGGCGCTGTTCAACCTATGCGCCGCACGTCCCGACCCGATCCCGTTCTTTGGGGAATTGGGCTCGGTCAATCCGATGTTTGTTCTACCAAACGCCATTGCGGCGCGTGCTGAAGAGATCGGGAAGGCCTGGGCCGGGTCCATGACCATGGGGGCCGGGCAGTTTTGCACCAATCCAGGAATTGCTGTTGTGGTAGATGGCGCGGATGCCGATCGGTTCGTGGCCGCTGTGGCAGAAGCTTTGCAACAGGTGCCCAGTCAGACCATGCTGACTGATGGTATTGCTGACGCCTTCCGAGCCGGTCAATCGCATCTGGCAAGCTGCGCCGGTGTGCGCCCAGTTTTGCAAGGTGCCGCATCGGATCGGGCCGCAGAACCGGCATTGTTTGAAACCAGCGCCGAGGTTTTTCTGGCCGATCCAAGCCTGAGCGAAGAGATCTTTGGACCTTCATCTTTGGTTGTGCGCGTTAAGTCTGAGGACGACATGGTCGCCCTATCCGCCAAACTGGACGGTCAATTGACGGCCACGATCCACATGGATGACGAAGACACAGCGTTGGCGCTCCAATTGTTCCCGGTTCTCGAACGCAAGGCTGGTCGGTTACTGTTCAACGGCTTTCCGACAGGTGTGGAAGTGGTTGATGCGATGGTCCATGGCGGGCCCTATCCGGCCAGTACGAATTTTGGTGCAACCAGTGTGGGAACCATGGCCATACGGCGGTGGGTGCGCCCGGTTGCCTACCAGAACATGCCGGCCGCGCTTTGCCCGGATGATCTGGGAACGCAGGGCCAGTAGCATCGCGTTTCAACCGCAAGTAACAGCTTTGGCCCCCGGGTGGGGGCCGGGCAGGGATAGCCGCGACCTGGCTGTTCGATCATCGCCCCCGAGACTCTGCCACAGAAGCAGATCGGCGGAATGCAGCGCCAACAGGCGCAAAACCAGGGGCCTTGGCCCGCAACAGGAGGAATAGATGAAACTCTTTTCGAACTTAGCCGCATTGGCGGTGACAGCCACGCTTTCCGTGCCAGCATCAGCCGCCGAGATTGAATGGAAAATGACCGCCGCAATTGGCGAAGGGTCCTTCTTCTATCAGAACTTTATGGAACGGTTTGCTGCCAATGTGGACACGCTCACTGCCGGTCGCATGCACGTCCAACCTTTTGGCGCTGGCGTTCTGGCCCCGGCTTTCAAAGCCTATGAGGTCGTGCAGGACGGTATCGTTGAGGCGGGGCATTCCACCCCATCCTATCTGGTAAACCAGGATCCGACGAACGCCATTTTCGCCAGCTTCCCGGGCGGCATGTCAGGTGAGGCGACGCTGCACTGGGTTTACGAAGGCGGTGGCGAGCAGATGCTGCAAGAGTTCCGCCGCGAGGAAATGGGCCTGCATACATTGGTTGTCGGCATTGGCACATCCGAGGTCATGGCGCATTCGAACGTCAAGATCGAAACAACCGAGGACCTGAAGGGCGTCAAATACCGGACATCCGGTGCTTGGGCCGCCGTCTTGCAGGAAACTTTTGGCGGCGTGCCAACGGTTGTGCCGGGGAATGAAATCTACACCCTGTTGCAGCGTAAAGGCGTGGATGCGGTCGAATGGTCGACGCCGGGTGGTAACATCTCGGAAGGGTTCCATGAGGTTGCGCCCTATATGATCATGCCGGGTGTGCATCAGCCGTCCTTCCTGTGGGAAGTTTTTGTTAAACAGGAAACCTGGGACGCGCTGCCGGAGGAGATCAAGCAACAGGTTACCGCTGCGGCGAAGCTGACAACCTATGAAAGCTTCACCCATTTCGGTCACGAAGACATCCAGGCGATGGTCGCGTTCCGCGATACAAATGTTGAAATCGTCAATATGGAACCGGCGGAATCGGAAAAGATCCGAGCGGCCGGGCGTGATTGGGCCCGCAACCAGGCCGCCCAAAAGGCCGAAGCCGGCAGCGCCCGGATGCAAGAGGTCCTAGACAGCTACCTCGCCTATCAGGCGAACTGGGCTGAAAACTCCGGCTATCTGGTACGTGACAGCGCCGAGTAACTCCCACTCTGACGCTGATCTGGATGACCGGTCGCCTGTGCCGGTCATCCTATTATGGGGAAGCACATGACCAGAATACTCAGACTTATCGATGCGGTTGCAGGGATACTGGCCTGGTTTGGCCGGTGTGTGATCTTCGCCCTCATCCTTGCTATGTTGTACGAAGTGGTGGCCCGCTATGCGTTTGGTGCGCCGACGCTCTGGGCGTTTGACATCTCATACATGCTGAACGGTTCGATCTTTTTGCTGGGCGCGGCCTATGCGCTGCGCAGTGATGTGCATGTCAGGATCGACTTTTTATCTCAACGGCTGCCAATGCGCGCGCAGCAGATGCTGAACGGGTTGGTTTTCCTGTTGATCATGACACCGATCATGGTCATTTTCGCTTGGGTCTCAGGCAAGAAGGCCTGGAAGGCGCTGATCACTGGTGAAGTCGAAAGCGTCAGCCCCTGGGCGCCCCTGGTTTGGCCCTTTTACACCGTCATCTCGGTTGGTCTGGCGGTTTTTGCGCTTCAGTTTTTGGGTGAGTCAATCAAGTTGCTGACCGGCCGGAAGAACCCTGGCGAAGCACCGGGCGAGCTTGAAGCTATGGAAGAAAATCAATGACACCGTTGCTGATGTTTGCCGCACTTTTTGTGCTGGTCTTCGCCGGAATTCCTGTCGCGTTCTCACTGATCATCATTTCCGTGGCCTTCGGATACATGGTGTTTGGCGATCTGATCTTTCTTCAACTTTATGGCCCGCTGCTGCATACGGCGTCGAATTTTGTGCTGGCCGCGATCCCCCTATTCATCTTCATGGGTGCGATATTGGAACGGTCGGGGATCGCTAAACGGCTGTTCTTCGCACTGCAGTTGTGGCTGGGCGGTCTGCCCGGTGGGCTGGCACTGTCGACGATTGCAATGTGTGCCGTGTTCGCCGCCGCGTCCGGTGTTGTTGGCGCGGTTGAGATTGTTGTGGGCCTGATGGCGATCCCGGCGATGGCCAAAGCGGGCTATCGCAACGACCTGATTGCTGGAACCATCTGCGCGGGCGGGTCGTTGGGTACAATCATTCCGCCATCGGTCATCGTGGTCGTCTATGCGTCAATCGCTCAGTTATCGATTGGCAAGCTTTTTGCCGCCTCGATTCTGCCTGGGCTGCTCATGGTGGTGTTCTTTGTACTCTATATCTTGATCCGCAGTATGGTCCGCCCTGACGACGCACCACCCCTGCGATCAGAGGATCGGGCGATGCCCGCCGGCAGCAAGATGAAGGTCACGCTGACCGCACTGTTGCCACCTTTGGCCTTGATTTTACTGGTTCTAGGATCGCTGCTAGCTGGCATCGCCTCGGCCACCGAAGCCGCAGCTGTTGGGGCGGCTGGAACAGTCATTCTTGCGCTGATGTTCCGCGAGTTGAACCTGAGGCTGATGTCTGACGCACTGAACGTCACGCTGCGCATCACGGCGATGATTATGCTGATCGTCGCGGGCGGAACGATGTTTACCAGCATCTTTGCGGTCACCGGAGGGGGACAACTGGTGCGGGATGCCGTCGCAGGCATCGGATATGGCAATGCTGGAATCATCGCCTTTTTCCTGCTGGTGGTGTTCTTTGCCGGTTTCGTGCTGGATTGGGTTTCAATTGTTCTGATCTTTATCCCGATCTTTGCCCCGATTGTGAAATCTGCCGGTATCGATCCGATCTGGTTTGCGATGATGGTGCTGGTCGTTATTCAGACCTCGTATCTGACGCCGCCCATGGCCCCATCGATATTCTATCTGCGCTCAATCGCGCCGCGTGACATGACCTATGGCCAGATGTATCGCGGCGTATTGCCGTTTGTCGGAGCGCAGATGTTGGTGCTGGTGGTGATCATTCTGATCCCCGAAGTCGCAACCTGGTTGCCCGATATTCTGGTGGGTCTGTAATTGGGCGTGCGGCAACTGGTGGTTCAGGGCCACGTTTGCGGCAGGTGGTCGGCAACCGGAATGCCTAACATCATTCCGTGTATCGCTTTTCCATTTCGTCATAATAGGCTTTCTGAACTGCGCCCTGCCGCACCTCGAAGCTAACGACAGGTCCGTTTTCATCCATCCGGCCATCTGATTTCAGCAAAGACAGCGCATCATGCATGCCTTTCAATGCACCCTGCAACGCAACATTGGCATAGAGCACAAGGCCAAACCCCATCTCGTCCAGCGTGGAGAAATCGACGATTGGGGTTTTGCCGCCGACAACCAGGTTGATCAATTGCGGTGTGCCAATCAAACGTCCTGGGATACTGCGAATATCTTCCATGCTTTGGGGCGCTTCGACAAATGTGATGTCGGCACCGTCTTCGATGAACGCCTCGGCGCGTTCGATCGCAGCATTGAACCCTTGTGTGGCGCAGGCATCCGTGCGGGCAACCACAAGGAAATTTGGATCCTGACGCGCGTCCACTGCTGCCTTTATCCGGCTGCGCGCTTCGACCAGATCGACCACATCCTTGCCCGCAAAATGGCCGCACCGTTTTGGATTGACCTGATCCTCCAACTGAATCGCGCTGGCGCCTGCACGCTCCAATGTGCGCACGGTGTGATGCACGTTCAGGGCATTGCCGAACCCGGTATCTGCATCAACCACGATGGGCAGTTCGGTACTGTTGCGAATGGCCGATGTATGCTGCGCAATCTCGGGGAGCGAGATAAAGCCCAGGTCGGGCATGCCCAAGTTGGTGTTTGTCAGGCCCGCACCCGAAATATAGACCGCCTCAAAACCCAGCTGATCGATCACGCGCGCGGCAAGGGCATTGGCAGCACCAGGCATCAGAACCGCTTTGCCCGTGTTCAGGCGTTCGCGGAAAGCTTTGTTGATCTCATGGTTCATCATCGGGGCGCCCTCCGGCTTGTGGCGTTACCTGAATGCCTATCGAAGCCCGGTTAATGTGGCAAGTTGAGCAGCTTGGCGTTCTATCAGATGAAACAAGCCCATCAACTCGTGGTCAGGCTGCGCGCCAGACTTTCAAGCAACGGGATCGTGTTTGCCCTTGTTTCGGCGTCGAACCTATTGGCCAGACCCGAGACCGTCAGCGCGCCGATAAGGTGCCCTTCGGCATCGAAGACCGGAGTGGCCACTGACGAGATGTTCGGATTGGTTTGGCCTTCAGAACTGGCTGTGCCGTTTTTGTTGAACTTCGCCAGGTCACCAACATCCTCGCCCGAGAAGTGTCGCAGCACCAGCCCTGAGGCCCCAGTAGACAGTTGAAGGCGCATGCCTTCTTCGACATGAAAGCGCAGTAGGTTTGGTGAGTTTTCTCTGTATAAACAAATGCGTTCATTGCCAGAGCGCACATAGAAAGAGGCGGTTTCCCCCGTCGCTTCGGCCAGTATTTTCAGCGATGGTGCGACGTGTTCGCGCTTGGTGAAATCACGCCGGAAAATCAACCCAAGCCGCCAGACGCTGGGACCCACACTGAACCGGCCGTCCTCGTCACGCTGGATAAAACCATAGATGCTCATGGAATTCGTTAGGCGCAGGATGGTGCTTTTGTGCAGCCCGGTTTCCTCGGCCAACTCGGCCAGAGACATGATGGGGTGCTGGGTTGAAAACGCGCTTAGGATTGACATGGCGCGCTCGACGGATTCCGTTCTGTTCGAGGACATAGCGTTCTGTCAGATGAAACGAGACTGGATCAACCTTGCTGCATCCCTTTGGTATTGTCTAGCCTGGTGGCAATTCTGGAGGCCGCCGTGACACATGTTATCCACAAACCAATCGCCAATACTGCGTTCCGGGCCGTGGATTATTGTGCCTTAGTGGGGGGCGACTATCGGACGCTTCCCTATTCGCTGCGGGTCTTGGCGGAGAATGCAGCGCGCCATTCCGAAAAAGGGGCCGCTGCGCTGGATGTGCTCAAACGGGCCGGAGATGCGGTTCCGTTTCGCCCTGCACGCCTGTTGCTGCATGACATGCTGGGTATTCCCGCGCTGATCGATATCATGGCCATGCGCAACCGGTTGGAAGAGATGGGTGGCGACCCGAACGTGGTTGATATGAGTTTGCCGGTCGATCTGGTGATTGATCATTCCATGTCCATCAATCACTGGGCTGAAAAGTTTGCGCTGACCAAGAACATGGAGCGCGAGTTTGAAGTGAACCGCGAACGGTTCGCGTTTCTCAAAGCCTGTGAGGTCAGGTTTCCAAAGCTGAGGGTTATCCCACCAGGCGGGGGTATTTGCCATCAGGTAAACCTTGAATATCTTGGGCAGACGGTTCTGCCGTCGAATGAGAACCCGGAAATACTGATCCCGGATTCCAGCCTGGGCACTGACAGCCATACCCCGATGATCAACGCGCTTGGGATCATGGGCTGGGGTATTGGTGGGCTCGAGGCCGAGGCATTGCTGTTCGGTGAAACCACGCCAGTAAACGTGCCGCGCGTGATCGGGCTTGAGGTGACGGGTAAGCCGTCAGACCATGTGACCGCCACGGATATTGCGCTGGTCATCGCCGAGAAGCTGCGCGCGATTGGGGTGGTCGACACCTTCGTCGAACTGTTCGGCAGCGGCTATGCTGAACTGAGTGTGGCCGACCGCGCCACCATTGCCAATATGGCCCCGGAATATGGCTCGACCATGGTATTCTGTCCGGTGGATGAGCGCACAATCGGATATCTGCGTCAGACCGGCCGTAACGACAGTGCTAAACTGGCCGAGCTGTATTGCCGAGAGCAGAACCTGTGGGTCGAGGGTATGGATGCTTCGGTTGACTATGAGCAGGTTGTTGAACTCAATCTCGATCAGATTGGCCGCTCGGTTTCTGGCCCGTCGCGCCCGGAACAGCGGATCGACCTCTCGGCTGCGACGGACCGCCTGAGTTTCGAAGGTGAGACCGAGCGCAGAGTGCCCGTACCCAATGCGGATCATGATATTGGCGATGGCGATGTGATCATCGCGGCGATAACCAGTTGCACCAATACGGCGAACCCCCGAAACATGGTTTTGGCTGGCCTTGTCGCCCGCAACGCGGTTGCGCGTGGGTTGGCTGTCAAACCGCATGTCAAAACCTCGCTGGCACCAGGCTCGCGCGTGGTGGCCAAATACCTGTCAGAAAGCGGCCTGCAGGATCCTCTGGATGCGCTCGGCTTTGAGGTTGCTGCCTTTTCCTGCTCGACCTGCAACGGAATGTCCGGCCCCCTTGAACCCGCGCATGAGGAGGCGATCAAGGCACATGATGTCAAAGGCATTGCGGTCTTGTCTGGAAACCGGAATTTTGCCGGGCGGATTCATCCGCTTGCATCGCGAAACATGATCGCCTCGCCGCCTCTGGTCGTGGCGTATGCCTTGATGGGAACGATCCTGAAAGACATCACAACCGAACCGCTGGGAACCGATCAAGATGGCAACCCTGTGATGCTGGATGATTTGTGGCCCGCGGCGGATGAGGTGACGCGCATTGTTGAGACCTTTGTGACGCCTGAAGAATTCCGCGACAATTATGCGGCCATCGGGGATGTCAACGATCAGTGGAATGCCATGGAGGTTGGGACCGGGACCTATGCATGGGTGCCTTCAACCTATGTCTCTTTCCCGCCCTTCGTGAAAGACATCAGCCCAAAGAAGATCCGGCTTGAGCCTCTGCGGGGCCTGCGCCCGTTGGCTATTCTGGGCGATAGCGTCACAACCGACCATATCTCGCCCTCAGGTATCATTACGCCGGATTCCGAGGCCGGCCAGTTTTTGCAGGCGAAAGGCGTCACCCCGCGCGACTTTAATTCCTTCGGAACCCGACGCGGTTGTTCGGATGTTGTTATTCGCTCGACATTCGCGAACTATCGCCTGCGCAATGAAATGACCCTCGACAAAGAAGGGTCCTGGACGAGGGTCGAACCCGAAGGGCAGGTGACATCGGTTTTCAAGGCGATCGAAACCTATCTGGACCGGGATCAGAAACTTGTCGTGATCGGGGGTAAGGAATATGGCTGCGGCTCCTCCCGGGACACAGCGGCCAAAGCCCCGTGGTTGGCTGGCATTCGTGCCGTCATCGCGGAAAGTTTCGAACGTATTCATCGCTCGAATCTTGTGAATATGGGCATCGCGCCGCTGTGTTTCCCGGAAGGTGTAAACCGAAAAAGCCTGCAACTGGACGGGTCCGAGACCTTTGATATCGACTTTAGTGAGGACCTGACCACAGCCTCTCTGACCATCCATCGAAAGGATGGTCGTGTCCAAACCACGCCGTTGGATCTTCGGCTATATAATGACGCCGAACGCGCGACCTTTGCCGAGGGCGGTCTGTTGCCACGCGCGTTTCGCGGGTTTCTGGCAGGGGCTGCCTGATGGCGGAGCGGTTGCGGGCGGCGTTCTATCGGGGCGGGACCTCGAAGGCGGTTGTGTTCAACGGTGCAGATTTGCCCAAGGATCAGGTGGTGCGTGATCGCATATTCCTGCACGTCCTGGGCAGCCCTGACCCCTATGGTCGGCAGTTGAACGGAATGGGCGGAGGGCTGTCATCGCTATCCAAAGTTGTGATTGTTGAGCCGTCGAGCCGGGATGATGCGGATGTGGAGTACACCTTCGTACAAATTGCGGTGGATGAGCCCATTGCTGATTATGGCTCGGCCTGTGGAAACATGTCATCCTGTGTCGGGCCTTTCGCGGTTGAGGAAAGGATGGTTCAGGTTGCAGCAGATCAGAAAGAAGCACTTGTACGTATCTACAGCACCAATACCGACAGTATTTATCACGCGTGTTTTCCGGTGCGCGATGGCCATCCCGTGGAAGAAGGCACGTTCGAAATTCCCGGCGTGTCTGGTGCCGGGGCAAAGGTAACAATTGATTTTCTGGCCCCCGGCGGCGCTGGCACCGGGATGCTGCTGCCAACAGGTAATGTTGTTGATGTTCTTCAGGTTGATGGGTTCGGGGCGCTTGAGGCCTCTTTGATCGATGCCGCCAATCCGGTGGTGTTTTTCCGCGCCGCGGATCTGAACAAAACGGCCACAGAACGTCCGCAGGATCTGGATGGTGACACTGAATACATGGCTTTGGTCGAACAAATCCGTGCAGCAGGTGCTGTTGCGATGGGGATGGCGTCATCCGTTAAGGGCGTGAAACGCTCAAGCCCGAAGGTCGCCATGCTTGGTGCCCCCAAGGAATTCACAGCTCTTGATGGACGTGTGTATGGAGCGGGCAGTCATGACATTAATGTGCGGCTTGTGTCGATGGGGAAATTTCATCGTGCCATTACACTGACCGGAGCAATGTGCACTGCAGTCGCTGCCCAGATACCGGGCACGCTGGTGCAAAAGATCGCGCAACCCACAACTCAAGACCTGCGCATCGGCAACCCGTCGGGCAATTTGCCGACGATAGCCAATGTTGAAACCGGTCCCACAGGACCCAAGGCGATATCTGCCGGGACATTCCGCACCCAAAGGCGCCTTATGGAAGGTGCGGTTCTGTATCCGGCCGAATTGGTGGAGGGTGCTGATCAATTCGATTGCTAAACTCACAGCCGATCTGGGCGATGCCTGCCGGCAAGCTCTGCCCGGCAACAGTTCACGGATTATGGCGCAAAACGCAGCTTTGCGGGGCGTATCCACACCGCAGTCACGGCTGGAGGTAGCAAGGGGGTTCAAGAGAAACTCTTTACTTTGCAGGGAAATGGCGGTGTCATTGTTCTGGATGGCGGCGGATCATTGCGCACGGCATTGCTGGGAGGCATGATGGCAGAACGGTTGATCGCCAATGGATGGTCAGGAGTTGTCATAAACGGAGCGGTTCGTGACAGTGAATGTCTTGCGCGTCTTGACCTTGGGATCAAAGCGTGCAGGGCGACGTCGGTTCGATCAGGCAAAAGCGGCATTGGGGTGATCGATGTTCCCGTCGCCTTCGGAGGCACGCTGTTTTGGCCGGGGCGGTACATCTACTGTGATCAAGACGGAATTCTGGTGGCACAGAATCCGATCTAACAAAAATAACGAAATGCCAACCAATGGGAGGAAACAATGGCAAAACTTCAACTTACACGCCGGACCTTTGCGGCTGCTGCGGTGGCAGCGATGTCGCTGGGGATGCCGACGCTTGCACAAGCCCAGGAAGTCGTGGACAGCATTCATTTTCTTATTCCTGGCGGCGCTGGCGGCGGCTGGGACGGTACGGCCCGTGGTACTGGTGAGGCACTGACAAAGTCAGGGCTTGTCGGAACTGCGAGCTATGAAAATATGTCCGGCGGTGGTGGCGGTAAGGCCATCGGCTATCTGATCGAGAACGCAGACAGCAATCACGGCACCTTGATGGTCAACTCAACGCCCATCGTGATCCGGTCGCTGACAGGCGTATTCCCACAGAACTTCCGCGATCTGACGCTTGTGGCCGGAACGATCGGTGACTATGCGGCGCTGGTGGTTGCGGCGGACGGGCCAATTCAGGACCTGAACGGGCTGATCGAAGCGTTCAATGCTGATCCAAATTCGACCGCGGTTGGTGGCGGATCGGTTCCCGGGGGGATGGACCATCTGGTTGCGGCCATGGTTTTCCAGGCGGCGGGCGCTGATCCAGTGGCCATGAAATACGTCCCTTATGATGGCGGAGGCGCCACTATGGCCGGTTTGCTATCAGGCGAAGTTCAGGCGGTCTCAACAGGCTTCTCCGAAGCAGTCGAGCTGGCCAAAGCCGGTGAGGTTCGCATCATTGGCGTGACCTCAGACGAACGTGTCGACGCCTTTCCTGATGCGCCAACCATGAAAGAGCAGGGCAACGATACATCGTTTGTGAACTGGCGCGGGTTCTTCGCGGCCCCCGGTCTGCCTGGCGACAAGCTGGCGGCCTATCAGGACGCTTTGACCCAGATGTACGGAACGCCGGAATGGGTCGAAGTTCGTGATCGCAACGGCTGGGTCGACATCCACAACAACGGTGACGACTTCCGCACCTTCCTGGAGCAGCAGGAACAGGAAATCGGTGATCTGATGAAGAAGCTTGGCTTCCTCTAAATCGACTGTTCACAGCTAAGACAGGCGCCCGGCCCTGAGCCGGGCGCCTGAAGCAATTTGGGGAGGGGATGAAATGGCACTGGATCGCTGGATTGCGCTTGTCATTCTTTTGATCTGTTTGGCCTATGGCTATGCGGCTTTTTTTACCATGGATGATTTGCTGCCACCAATCATGCGGCGCAGCCCGATATGGCCATCGAGCTTTCCCAAGGTGCTGGTTATCGGTGCCATTCTGATGGCCCTTTCGATCATTTTGGGTTTGGAAAAGACGCCCGAGAAAGAAAAACCCACAGATATCAACCTTGCGAAACTGCATGAATACAAGGTCGGCCAGGCTGTGATGTTACTGGCGCTGATGGTCGCCTATGCGCTGCTGCTGCGCCCCTTAGGATTTCTGGCGTCGACCTTCCTGTTTCTAAGCATTGGCAGTTTCATACTGGGGGAACGGCGATACGTACTGATGGCTGTTGTCGGCGGCGTCGCCGCCGGTGTTGTCTGGTATCTTGTTGATGTGGTGCTTGGGATTTTCCTGAGCCCGTTCCCCGGATTTCTGACCGCTATGGCAAACGGAGGCTGATATGCTTGAGGGACTTTTAACAGGCCTCGCAACGGCCTTTACACTCACAAACATCCTGATGGTGATCGGTGGATGTCTGATCGGAACATTTATTGGCATGTTGCCGGGTTTGGGGCCGATGTCGATCATTGCGATCATGATCCCGGTGGCGATCACCATTGGCGACCCGTCGGCGGCACTGATCCTATTGGCAGGGGTCTATTACGGCGCAGTTTTTGGGGGGTCGACCTCGTCAATCCTGATCAACGCGCCGGGGGTGGCTTCGACAGTGGCCACCAGTTTCGATGGCTATCCGCTGGCCCGTTCGGGCCAAGCGGGTAAGGCGCTGACCGTTGCCGCGATCTCATCCTTTGCGGGTGGTACGATTGGGGCTGTGTTGTTGATGGTCTTTGCCCCGGCTCTGGCCTCGGTGGCGTTGCTATTCCATTCCTCAGAGTATTTTGCGCTAATGGTCGTCGGCTTGTCCGCCATTGCCGCATTTGCGGGTACAGGGCAGGTTGGCAAGGCGCTATTGATGACGTTCTTAGGTCTGATCATGGCCACAGTGGGCGAAGGCGTTCTGTTCAATGCGCCGCGCTTCACCATGGGGATCATGGACCTGCAATCTGGCTTTGGCTTCATTACGCTTGCGATGGCCATGTTTGCCTTGCCCGAGGCGATCTACCTGGTGCTTGATCCTAATCGGTCCAAAACCGGGGATGGAGACAGCGGCAAGATAAGCAATCTGCGCATCAACCGGGAAGAGGCCAGGAAGATTGCACCGGTGATTGGACGCCAATCAATTCAAGGCTTTTTTATCGGCGTCTTGCCAGGGGCAGGTGCGACTATTGCATCCTTTCTTGGATATGCGGTCGAACGGAATATCGCACCGAAGGAAGAACAGGAACGCTTTGGCAAGGGTGAGATCAAAGGCATTGCCGCGCCGGAAAGCGCCAACAATGCCGCCTGTACCGGATCGTTTGTACCTTTGTTGACGCTGGGTATTCCCGGGTCGGGTACAACCGCGATCCTGCTTGGGGCCCTGATCGCCCTGAATGTCAGCCCGGGCCCGCGGCTGATGATAGATGAGCCGCAGATTTTCTGGGCCGTCATCATTTCGATGTATCTGGGCAATCTGGTCCTGCTGATCCTGAACCTGCCGCTGATCCCTTACATTGCCAAGGTTCTGGCAGTGCCGCGCAGTTTCCTGATCCCCTTCATTTTATTCTTCACCCTCATGGGGGCGTATATCGGGCAGAACAACGCGACAGAACTGCTGCTACTGGTCGGCTTCGGCGTCTGCGCGACGATCCTGCGCTTTGCTGATTATCCGCTGGCGCCGCTGCTGATCGGGTTCATCCTTGGACCGCTGCTTGAAAACAACTTTTCGCGCGCGATGCAGCTCTATGATGGTGTGGGCTTTATCTGGGAGCGGCCGATGACCTTGGGCCTGTTGGCTATTGCAGTTGTGCTGGTGCTGCTGCCCAGCTACCGCCAGCGCCGTGCTGTTGCCCGCGCAAAAGGGGTGGCTGACGGCGACTGATATCTAGGGGCGGGTCTGGCGCACAAAGCAAATGGCGCGTATTTCAAGGCCCTGGCGCAATATGAAACCGGATACCCGCGTATTCCCTGATCCCGGACAGAGTTTGATGCGTTGGTATGATCAAATGAAAAAGGCTAAACGCAAGCTGCCAACGTCCGAACCGCATTAGCCCAAAGGTCACCAGTGATCAGGTTGCAATGAGTTGTCACAAGGCGGCTTGCACGATGTATCCATGACCGTGGCCGGAGCATTGATCTTTGTATGATCAACGCTCCGGATATCTTGTTTAGGCACGCATATTGGCGCCGTTTGCGTCGTATAGAGGGCCGCCAAGCACCTCGGCGTCGTAGAACTCACCCAGTATTTCGATCTGAAGCTTGGTTCCGGGTGCTGCGCTTTCACTTGCGACATATCCCATTGCCATCGATTTTCCGACGCGGTGGCCATATCCGGCCGCATGACCCTTTCAGGCAGGCCAGTTAGAACCCTTTTTGCTTTGTGATCCAAAGCTCGCAATGCCCAACAGTTGTATCGGGCATCGCAGCGATTACCGCCGGAGAGGAGGGGCCTTGCCCCTGCTTCTCTGGCATCTGTTTCCGCATCAGCTTGCCTCGGCCAAAAGGCTGGCGTTGCCGCCTGCGGCAGTGGTGTCGACACAGACGTGGCGTTCCATCACGCAGCGTTCGCCGAAATCGTTTTCGGTGGCCAACGGGATAAGGGCGCCGTCACGATCTGCCAGCGCTTTCCTGATGGCGCGCTGTTCAGCCTCTGACCCCCAGTAAACAACAAGGTCAAAACCACTGAGTGCGGTCAGAGAAGCCGGGTCCAGAACGCCATCTATCGCTCCGGCGCCTTGTGCCCCAGGCGCGACAGTGATTGGAACGCAGCCATGCGCGCGTACAATCGACGCCTGCTGTTGCGCGGCGGCAAGATTGGGACCCAGGCACAGAACCTTACCACGACCATAGGTCGACAGGACATTGGATTCCCCGGTCGGGCCCGGCAGCTCAGAGGTGCTGAGCGCCAGCCGTTCAGGTGCCGCTGTTGCGTCAACCGTCTTTTGAACATCACCCAGCGAAGCGGTGGTTCCGGTTTCGGCCGGAAGCTGGCTGGAGGCCCCTTGGGTAAAGCGTTTTACATAAGACGGGCCGCCCGCTTTTGGCCCGGTTCCCGAAAGACCCTCACCCCCGAACGGCTGTGATCCAACGATCGCACCAATCTGGTTGCGGTTGATATACATGTTGCCTGCGTTTACCCGTGAAGTGACCTGCTGAATCCGGTCATCAATCCGCGAATGCATACCAAAGGTCAGACCGAACCCGGTTTTATTGATCGCATCGACAACCTGATCCAGTTCGGAGGCTTTGAAGGTCGCGATATGCATGACCGGGCCAAAGACCTCTTTCTCCATGTCGCCGATACCCGAAACACGCAGCACGGTGGGCGGCACGAATGTGCCTGTGTCGGGCACAGCAAGCTGTTTCAGGACACGGCCTTGACTGCGTGCAACCTCAATATAGTCCAGAATTTCTTTCTGCGCACCACCCTCGATGACCGGGCCGACATCCGTGCGCATGTCCCATGGGTTGCCGATGACCAACTCGTCCATCGCGCCATAGAGCATTTCCTGAACCGTATCGGCGACATCTTCTTGAACGTAGAGTATGCGTAGGGCCGAGCAGCGCTGACCTGCGGATTGAAACGCAGATGCGACAATGTCCTTGATGGCCTGTTCAGGAAGCGCGGTGGAGTCAACGATCATCGCGTTCAACCCGCCAGTTTCCGCGATCAGCGGCGCGCCGGGTTCGATGTCCTGGCTCATCGCGCGGTTGATGGTCTGGGCGGTGAATGTCGAGCCGGTGAAGCAAACGCCGTTGACGCGGGGGTCAGACGTCATCTTGGCGCCGACAACGGAACCACGGCCCGGGATCAGTTGCAGGCTGCTGATAGGCACACCTGCTTGATGCATCAAACGCACACCGATTGAGGCGATGATCGCCGTCGGTTCAGCAGGTTTTGCAATCACGCCGTTGCCTGCCGCAAGTGCCGCCGCAATCTGGCCCGAGAAAATCGCCAGAGGGAAGTTCCAGGGCGAAATACAGGCGATCACACCCCGCGCCGGGCGGTTCAGCTCCAGCGCGCGCGCTGCGTAGTAGCGCAAGAAATCAACGGCTTCGCGCAGCTCAGCAATGGCATCCATCGGGGTTTTGCCGGCTTCCCGCGTCAGGGCCGCGAAGATCTCACCGAAGTGTTCCTCGTATAGATCCGCAGTCTTGTTCAGAACGTCCGCCCGCGTTTGGGCATCCGCGCTCCAGGCTTTTGCCGCGCTCAGCGCCGTTTCCATGTCTTCTGCAGCGGCCTGCTTTGCGGTTCCCAGCTTATCCGCGTGATCCGCGGGGTTGATCACGTCAAGAACACGATCACCGACGACTTCACCTTCGATGATTGGGCCGACATTCCAGACGGTGTCTAGGAACGGGGTGCGGGCCTGTTCAATCTCTGCCAGATCGGTTGTGTCATGCAGATCCCAACCGCGCGAGTTCGGGCGTTCGGTCCCGTACAGAGCATCCGGCATCAAGACAGATGTATTGCGGTCCGGGGTGGCGATTGTTTCGAACGGATCGGTGGCGATGGCTTCGGCTGGAACAGCCTCATCGACAATCTGGTTCACGAAGGAAGAGTTCGCGCCGTTTTCCAGCAGCCTGCGGACCAGATAGGCCAGAAGATCGCGATGCGCGCCCACCGGGGCATAGATCCGGCAACGGGTTCCTTCGCCTTCCAGCACCAGATCGTGCAGCGAATCTCCCATGCCGTGCAGGCGCTGGAATTCAAATGCACGCGTGTCATCCGCCATTTCCAAAATGGCTGCGACAGTATGCGCATTGTGGGTGGCAAACTGCGGATAGATGCGATCCGTCATCTCCAGCAGTTTTCTGGCGCAGCAGATATAGGATACGTCGGTTGCTGCTTTCCGCGTGAACAGGGGGAACCCGCCAAGCCCTTCGACCTGTGCCCGCTTGATTTCCGTGTCCCAATAAGCGCCTTTAACCAGACGCACCATGATTTTGCGATCAAGTTCAGTGGCCAGCGCGTTCAGCCAGTCCAGAACATGCGCTGCGCGCTTTCCGTAGGCCTGAACCACGACACCAAAACCATCCCAGCCCGCCAGCGATGGATCGCGCAAAACGGCTTCGATCACGTCAAGCGACAAATCCAGCCTATCGGCTTCTTCCGCGTCGATATTCAGGCCCATGCCTGCGTCTTTCGCTTGCTGAGCAAGTTTCAGTGTCAGCGGCACCAGCTCGGCCATGACCCGGTCTTTCTGACCGACTTCATAGCGGGGGTGTAGCGCGGACAGCTTGATTGAGATGCCCGGGTTTTCACGAACATCCTTGGACCGGCATTCCTGTGCCAAAGCTGAGATGGCATCCTGATAGGCGACGAAGAACCCCTTTGCATCTGCTGCCGTAAGTGCTGCCTCACCCAGCATGTCGTAAGAATAGGTGTAGCCTTGCGCTTCTTTCTTCTTGCCGCGCTTGACCGCCTCTTCGATGGTTTGGCCCAGAACGAACTGCGCGCCCATTTCCTTCATCGCACGCCCGACGGCGGCACGAATGACAGGCTCACCCAAGCGTTTGACGGCGCCCTTCAGGGTCGCAACAAGGCCGCTGCCTTCCTGAAGGACCTTTCCGGTCAGCATCAAGGCCCATGTCGATGCGTTGACCAGTGAGGATGAAGAATTGCCAAGGTGCTGGCCCCAGGCCGAAGGTGCAATTTTGTCTTCGATCAGGGCGTCGATCGTATCTGCATCCGGCACACGTAACAGCGCCTCGGCCAGACACATCAGGGCGACACCTTCGCTGGTGGACAGACCGTATTCGGCCAGGAAGACCTCCATCAAGCCGGGCTTGTCATCTTCCCGGATTGATTTCACCAGAGCTATTGCACGGTTCCGCGCAGCTGCACGATCAGACGCTGTCAGCTCAGCCGTTTGGATGAGTTCCCTCAGGGCCTCGGATTCGTCACGTAAGTGGTTCTGGCGAATTCGGTTCCTGATTGTTGTTAGCTCTGACATTGCAGCCCTCCTTAATTCTCTGCTCTTTGCAGCTTGCCGCGCATGTTAGCAGAGTCGGGGAAATCGTGTTGCCTAAATAAGCGGGTTTAATTAGATAAAAGAACCAAAGTTCTGGAATCTGATAGGTGAAATAGTGGGGTATTTAGGTAATGCTAGGCAATTAGATCGATATGATCGTGCGATCATTTCGATTCTCTCACAGGAAGGCAGAATACCTGTTACGGAATTGTCGATGCGGGTTGGTTTGTCAAAAACCCCATGCCAAATCAGGCTGAAGCGTTTGCAGGAGGAGAGGGTCATCCTGGGATTTCAGGCCGTCATCAATCCGGCGAAGCTGGACCTGGAGCAAGTTGCCTTTGTCGAGATCAAGCTGTCCGACACCACCGAGCCCGCTTTGTCCGCGTTCAATACTGCGGTGCGCAAGGTGCCAGAGGTTGAGCAGTGCCATATGATTGCGGGGGCGTTCGACTACTTGATCAAGATCCGAACATCGAACATGCGGACATTTCGTGAAGTACTGGGAAAGGCCATTTCTTCCCTGCCAAACGTCGCCAGTACGTCGACCCATGTCTCAATGCAATCGGTCAAAGATAGCGAAACATTTTAGGCGGGGTCGCAAGCGCGGCGTCGGTGCACTTGCTCTGCGGATTTGAAAGGTCGTGCCGAATGGCGTGCTTTGGTCGGGGTGAAACCTACCGCCCGGCAATCTTTTTCGAGATCCGGATGATGTCATCCGCTTCGTGTTGGGTCAGCCCGATCTTGGAGAACACTTCAGAAGATACTCCGCAGCTCTTGATCCAGATACTGCGCCCTGCGTCTGTCAGGGTGACGATTTTCTGCCGTTCATTGCCCGCCTGAGTTTCCCGCCGTAACAGGCCTTTGTCTTCCAATCGCCGGAGGAGGGGCGTCATCGTTGCGCCGGTAACGTCCAGCCGTTTGGCCAGGCTTGAGATGGAAACGCCATCCTGCTCGGACAAAGCCATCAATACCAGGTACTGCGTATAGGTCAGGCCCTGAGCCTTGAGAAGCGTCTGATAAAAGCTCTCAATCTTATGCGACGCAGCATAGACCGCAAAGCAAAGCTGGTTGTCCAACCGAACCTCGGTGTCTTCTGTATTCTCTTCTGGTATCGTCAAAGCGCTGACCTTCACATTTTGTTGTGCACCTTATGTAGCATAAGGAAATATTACTTGCAAATAATTAGTAACCTAAATATTAGTGAGCTAGTGTAAGCGATTTGCGAGGAGAAGATGATGAAACCCACCATAATGGCCTTGTGCGTGTCGGTTGCGGCGTTGCCAGCTGCCGCCGATGGCGATTTCGACTTTGAAAACGGTTTTGCGGCGTTTGAGCAGCTATTCGGTGTGACCGAAGGCAAGCGTCGGAATCACACCAAAGGATTCTGTGTTGAGGGTGCGCTAACGCCGGTGGATGCGGCGATCAAAGAGTACTCGAACAGCCCTTTGTTCTCTGAAACTTCTTCGGTCATCGCGCGAGTGTCGCACAAAGGTGGCAAAGCCAATCCTGCAGACGACAAATACGGCCTGTTGGGCTTGTCGATGCAGATCGAGACGCCAGATGACGATCTGCATGTGATCGCCATGAACACCGAACATTTCTTTCCCGTACCCACAGCCGATGCGTTTATCGGGCTGTTGCGTGCTAAGGCTGTAGGTGGCGAGGCGACAAAAGCCTTTGCTGCGGCCAATCCTTCGTTGAAAAAATACAGTGCCTATCATGGCGCTTTGGACAAAACCCTGCGCCCGTATGAGGGCACGAAGTATTTTAGCGTGAACTCGTTCCATTTGGTAAATGAGGCCGGTGACGAAACGCCAATACGTTTTGACTTTCGCCCATCGGGGGAGGAGGGGATCGTAGTGGATACCCACCCGGATTTCTTTCTTGAAAACATGCAAGCCAATATTGCCAATGGTGGCGTGTCCTGGGACATGGTGATCACGTTGGCCAATCCCGGCGATGCGATTGATGATCCGTCGATCCAGTGGACCGGAGAGCACACGGAGATCGTTGCCGCCCGCTTCACTGCCGAGGCCGCTATGTCCGAGTCGGATGGCCAGTGTGATGAGATCAACTTTGACCCGCTGGTTCTGAGTGAGGGTTTCGCCCCGTCAAATGATCCGATGCTGGAGGCGCGTTCGTTGATTTATGCGCACGGTGTTGGAAAGCGGCTTTCAGAACAAGAATAACAGGTTAGGCGAACCCACTCGCCGGGCGGGCTTCCACAGATACCCGACATGCGTGCGCGCTGCGGAAGGAAGCCCGCTTGGCCGGGGTCGCCTGAAAAACAAACGTTTAGAGAGAGACAGCAATGACTCAGCCAGCAAAATTGATTGATGCTTTGAATGGCACATTTGGCCGTCACGAAGGCTATCGCGCTTCCCATGCAAAAGGGTTTTCAGCCAGGGGGCGGTTCATTCCGCTGACACAGCGCTCAGGCGTACAGGTTCCGCTTCTGGAGCAGGGCCAAACCGTCCTCGCGCGGTTCTCTGTTGGGGGCGGTAAGCCCGGTATCAGCGACAAAAGCCCGACCGTCCGTGGTATCGGGTTGGAAATTGGGCAAGGTGACGAACGCTGGGCTATGGCGCTGATTTCCAATCCGGTGTTCTTTGCCAACTCTGCCGATCAGTTTCGTGCGTTTTTGGCGGCGCGGATCCCGGACCCGTCAACAGGTGCCCCTGATCCGAAACTTGTGCAGGCGTTCAATGAGGCAAACCCAAATACCGTACCTCATCAGGCGTACCTGAAGTCGACTGCGCCCTGCCGCTGCTATTCGAACGAGGAGTATCATTCAGGACACGCATATCGCATCGACATAGACGGCCAGCCGGTTGCGGCGAGACTTATGCTGAAGCCCGAGGCCGGGCGCATTGGGTTGACCGAGCAGGAGATGAACGAGCTTCCTGATACGTTCTTGTTCGACAGGTTCCTGGGTAAGTTGAGCGATGCGCCGGCGCGTTGGTCGGTGTGTTTGGTTCTGGCGAATGATGCTGACGAGCTAGGTGATCCGACTGTGCCCTGGGAGGGTGTGCATTCAGAGATCGAGCTTGGGACGCTGCAGATTGAGCTGCCGGATGACCGGGCAGACAGTGTGAAAAAGGTGTTTGACCCGGCGCATATGCCTCAGGGTGTCGCGGCGCCGCAGGATCAGGTGTTTTCGTTGCGCAGCGCGGCCTATGCAGAATCCTTTGCAAGGAGATCCGGCTAACAGCCGGATCAATGGGGGTGCGACATGCAATCCCATAATAGGCATTGACAATACCTATTATACAGCGCAGATAGCAGGTATCTGAAAAACGGCGATACCGATGATACCTGCCCAAGCACCCAAACCAAAAATGTTTGAGATCAGCGCCAGCGAAATTGGGGCACTTGTGTCCCAATTCTACGCGCGGATCAGAGTACACCCTGTATTAGGGCCCGTGTTCAACGAAGCGATTGAAGATTGGCCTGAACATGAAGAAAAGATCGCATCTTTCTGGCGAGGCGCTATCCTGCGGGAAAATGGTTATACGGGAAACCCGATGCAGGTTCATCTAGCGAATTCAGACATCTTGCCAGAACACTTTCCAATGTGGCTTGCGCTGTTCGAAGACACCGCCACACATGTTCTTGAACCAAACGCAGCCGAAGCGTTCTCGGCTCTGGCCAATAGGATAGGCCGTGGATTGTCATTCGGGATTGAGAGTTTTCGCCAACCAGTTGATACCCCGCCGGTGCTGTCATGACGGACTTGGTTTATGCAAAGGCACGGGTCCTGTCTGATCCACCTCTCCAGGTTGTCAAACGCTGGCTGGGCGCAGGGTGGGGCGACCTGAAACGCAATCTGGGCTATTCGCTGCTTTATGGCGGTGCGCTTGTTGTGCTGGGCTGGGTTTGCATTGCCATTCTGATGGTCAATGATCTCGGTTGGGTTCTGCTGCCTTTGCTGGCTGGCGGTGTTCTGGTTGGTCCCTTGGCTACAATCGGTCTTTATTCCGTCGCCAGTGGCAAAGCGGGCCGCAAAGCGGCCACGGGTCAGATTGCGCTGATCGGTGCGATCCTGATGGTCTTTGCCCTGACTTGGATTCGCGCAGCGACTGTGATGTTCGCCATCGTCTACGGGCTTCGCCCATTTTCCAGCTTTGCGGATACTCTGTGGCTGATGGTGAGCACACCATCAGGATGGGCGCTTCTGATTGCGGGCTCTTTGGTCGGAGGGCTTTTTGCGGCCCTCGGATTTGCGGTATCGGCGTTTTCACTGCCCATGCTGGTGGACCGTAAAATTGATGGATTCTCGGCAATGGGCCTCAGCTTCAACGCCACCACTCACAATTTCCAGCTTTGTCTGTGCTGGGGAGCCATCATCACTCTTCTCACTTTGCTTGGGGTGCTGACCGGCCTGTTGGGTCTGATTGTCGTGTTCCCATTACTTGGATACGCGACCTGGCATGCTTATGCCGAGCTTTTTCATGGAGATGCATAAATGACCGATGCGCTGCCAGAAGGCGTGGTGCACTATGCGACCTCGCGATTTACACATGAGAACCTTCCGAAAAACCTGCGCCAGGATCACAGCACCAAAGCAGGTGTCTGGGGTCAGATCGCGGTACAACAAGGACAGCTGTTGCTGTGCCGTGATGACAAGGATGGTCTGTTCTTGGATGGGGGGGATACCGCGGTGTTGGGTCCACAGGAAATTCATTCAGTGAACCCTATTGGTGAAGTCACGTTCGAGGTGCGGTTCCACCGTCAGGAGATGTCCGATGCAGCGTGAAGGTTCTTTTGAAGACGCAGCCGTCCTGTGCGCCCTTGCTGTGGTCTTTGTTGGTGGTGTGGCGATACTGGGCTGGGGCATTCCCATCGCCTACGTGCTGCACGGATGGTTGATTGCCATCGCGGCCGGCTGGGGCCTGATGTGGATGATCAATCGGCTGAGCGAAGCCTCGAAAGACATCCCGCTGGAGTACAATGACAAAGTCATTCGCTTTGGTGTGATCGCAGCGCTGATCTGGGCCATCATAGGGTTCACCGTCGGTGATATTCTGGCCTGGCAGCTGGCGTTTCCCGCGTTGAATGGCGATATGTTCTGGTCGAATTTTGGCCGTTTGCGCCCAGTTCATACATCCGCCGTGATCTTTGGGTTTGGCGGTAACGCTCTGATTGCCACGTCATTCTATGTCGTGCAGCGCACGTCGCGGGCAAGACTGGCCAGTGAAACGCTGCCCTGGATGGTGTTCTGGGGTTACAACCTGTTCATGGTCCTGGCGGCTTCGGGATATCCAATGGGTATCACGCAATCCAAGGAGTATGCAGAACCGGAATGGTATATGGATCTGGTGCTGCTGATCGTCTGGGTCGGTTATCTGGGCCTTTACCTGAAAACCCTTTCGCGCCGGTCCGAGCCGCATATCTACGTGGCCAACTGGTACTATCTGGCCTTCATCGTGGTGATCGCGATGCTGCATGTGGTGAACAATCTGTCGGTGCCGGTGTCTATTGCCTATCCCAAAAGCTACTCGTTGTTCTCGGGCACACAAGATGCGATGACGCAATGGTGGTATGGCCACAACGCGGTGGGCTTCTTGTTGACGGCCGGGTTCCTTGGGATGCTGTATTACTTCCTGCCCAAGGCCGTGAACCGCCCGATCTATTCCTACCGTATGTCGATTGTCGGGTTCTGGGGGATCACCTTCCTATACCTCTGGGCCGGGTCACACCACCTGCATTACACCGCTTTGCCTGATTGGGTGCAGTATCTTGGGATGAGCATGTCGATCATTCTGCTGGTGCCCAGCTGGGCCTCGGTGTTCAACGGAATCCTCACCATCAACGGCGCATGGGACAAGGTGCGCACCGACCCAGCCGTGCGCTTCATGATGGTTGCCATCCTGTTCTATGGGTTGGCGACGTTCGAAGGTTCGTTCATGGCGATCCGCCCGGTGAACTCGCTGAGCCACTATACGGATTGGACCGTTGGCCATGTGCACGCCGGCGCGCTGGGATGGGTTGCGTTCATCACCTTTGGCGCGATGTACAAACTGGTGCCCTGGATATGGAAGCGCGAGGGCGTGTATTCCGAACGGCTGGAGGCTTGGCACTTCTGGCTCGCTCTGTCCGGCACGCTGATCTATGTCGGCGCGATGTGGAACAGCGGTATCACGCAATCGCTGATGTGGCAGACCTATGATGCGGACGGGGCGTTCCTGTATTCCTTCCTCGACAGTGTGATCGCCATGCACCCCTATTATGTTGCCCGCGCCATCGGGGGGCTGCTGTATCTGATCGGCGCCTGTATCGGAGCTTACAATATCTACATGACTGTCAGCGGACCGCGCCAGACCGAAACTCAGCAAACCGGACCGCTGATCCAACCGGCGGAGTAAAGGCCGATGAGCACACAACACCAGAAACTTGAACGCCACTCGCTGGGCTTTGCCATGGCGATACTGCTGGTCGCCTCGATCGGTGGTATCGTTGAAATCGCGCCCCTGTTCACAATTGAAAACACGGTGGAAGATGTCGATGGGATGCGGCCCTACACGCCTCTGGAACTGGCGGGGCGCGACATCTATGTGCGCGAAGGCTGCTACGCCTGCCACAGTCAGATGATCCGGACATTGCGGTCCGATATCGAACGCTATGGGCACTATAGTCTGGCGGCAGAAAGCATGTATGATCACCCGTTCCAATGGGGATCGAAACGCACGGGGCCCGATCTGGCCAGGATCGGGGGCAAATACTCGGATGACTGGCATGTGGCACATCTTGAGGCCCCAAGGGAGCTGGTCGAAGGTTCGATCATGCCCGGCTATGCGTTCTTGTCCGATACGCGCCTGGAAACCGGGCATTTGCCAGCGTCGTTAAAGGCCCTCAGCCGCGCTAGCGTGCCGTATACGGATACTCAGATAAAGGATGCCGCAACGGATGCCGCCCGACAGGCAGATGCGGAACAGTATTTCGAAGGCGAGCTGCAGGAAAGCTATGGCGAAAATGTTCAGGTCCGCGACTTTGATGGCCAGCCGGACAGGCTGACCGAGATGGACGCGCTGGTCGCCTATCTACAGGTGCTGGGGACCCTGGCCGATCTGGACAGCTTGGACCTAGAGGAGATCAACCGATGACACATGACGCGGTTCTGGTGTTCTCGAAAACCTGGGGCGCTATTTATTTGCTGGTTGTATTCCTGGCCGCCGTTCTTTGGACTTACTGGCCGTCGCGCCGGAAAGTCTATGATGATGCTGCGCAATCCCCGTTGGACGGGCAGGAGGACCAGCCATGGCGCTAGAGGAAAAAGATCCTGTCTCGGGCACCGATCTGACGGGACACGAATGGGATGGTATCAAAGAGCTGGATACACCGGTCCCACGGGCGGCGCGATGGGCGCTGTGGATCAGTATTTTTATCGCAGCGTTGTATTGGGTGTTCTACCCTTCCTTTCCGGGCGCGCGCGACTATGCCAAAGGGTTGCTGGGCTACTCTTCGCGATCCGAGGTCGCTGCGGAGCTTAAACAGGCGGATGGAGAGCGTCAGGCGAGTTTCGCGCCCTTTGAAGCGGAAAACATCGAAGAACTGGCGGCTGATCCAACGCTTGAGGCACGGTATAGCGCGTCGATTTCCAAGCTTTACGCCGACAATTGCGCGGCGTGCCACCGCAATGATCTGAAGGGTCAAATAGGGTTTCCCAACCTTGTAGACGGTCATTGGCTGTGGTCGGGTACACCGGAAGAGATCGAAGCAACCATCCGCTACGGGATCAATGGGCAGCATGACGATACGCGCCTCGCTCAAATGCTGGCCTTTGGGGCTGATGGTCTGCTTGAGAAACCTCAGGTGTCGGAGGTGACCGAGTTCGTCTTGTTACTGTCCGGGCAGCCGCACGACGCGACCGCAGCCGAAGCCGGCCAGATTGTCTTTGAGGAAAACTGCGCGTCTTGCCATGGCGATGACGGTCGCGGCGGGTACGAGATTGGGGCACCCGATCTGGGAGATCAGGCCTGGATCTACGGTGGCGACCGCGAGGATATCTACAAAAGCATCTACTATGGCCGTCAGGGTGTGATGCCTGCGTGGCAGGGTCGACTGACCGATGCACAGATCAGAATGCTGACCCTGTATCTGCTGTGGAACGCAGAAGATGCGCCAAGCTGAGGAAAACCCAAGATTCAGAAGGGCCATGTATCTGATGATACTGGCCCTTCTGGCCGGGTACATTGGCTTCAAGGCCTGGCATCTGTCCGTGGCCTTCGATGCCTGGGATGGCCAGGAAATTGAAGGATCAGTTCCCGGCGCCGCCAAGTGATGAGTGGGCCGGAGCGCGAACCATTGGCTCGCGTGTAACGGCCTCAGGCAGAGAGGCGGCTCGCCTCTAAAGAGCGGATCAGATTTCTCATCCCCCGATTGCCTTCCAAAACATCTTGCAGCGTTTTGCCGTCTATCGCCGCAAAAAAGGCCTCTTGCGCTTCATTGAGAATAGGCAGCAAGCCGCATGCCGGAGTCATCACACAACAGCTCCCACCTTCTTTCATGCATTCGACTAGGGGCGTCCCACGCTCGGACTTGCGTAATAGCTGACCGATGGAAATCGCTTCGGGCGGAAGGGCCAACCGCATCCCCCCATTCCGGCCGCGCACGGATTCCACATAGTTTTCATGGGCAAGCCACTGCGAGATTTTGGCCAGATGGTTGAACGGCAGGTTCTGCATGGCCGCAATCTCGCGCGTCGACATTAACCCCTCTTCGTGCGTGGCGAGGTGGATCAGGATGCGCAGGGCGTAATCTGAGAATTTGGTTATCTGCATACGTCTTTTTCTCACAAAAAATAGGATTTGAAAATACCTATTTATTGACGTCGGCAAGAATCGACTATAATACGCATTACTAATACCCAATAAAGGAGAAGGCTCATGCAGCCAGTTGTATTATTGATCTCATTGATCCTGATGGCGGTGCTGTCGGTCATCTTCTGGCTGGCGGCGCGCGCCGCGCAAGGCGATGCGCCCGGACCAAAGGCGAATACCAAACGCACGGCATTGATTTGGGCGATGACGATCGTGGGCGTGATCGTCTCGGTCGGGTCGTTGCGGCCATGGCCGCATGCATTGGCCTCCACGAGTGATGCGATGGACGTGCATGTCAGCGGTGGCCAGTGGTGGTGGGATATCGACACCACGGAAATCCCCTTGGGCACACCGGTCAATTTCAATGTCACGACCGAGGATGTCACCCATGGCATGGGCATCTATGACAGCGACCTGACATTGCTGACACAGGTGCAGGCGATCCCCGGCTACACCACCAAGGTCACCTACACCTTCACCGAACCCGGCACCTATCAGCTGCTGTGCATGGAGTTCTGTGGGGTGGCCCATCACGACATGGTCAATGAATTCGAAGTAGTAGCGGCGGAGGAATAAATGAACACTGCATCTGAACCAATAGCGGCGGCACACACCGCAGCAGAACCTCAGGCCGGAGCGGTCAAGCTGACCATGATCCTATCAGGTGCGGTTTTCGCGCTTATGATGATCTTTGGTTTGATCATGCGCGCCGCGCAAAGCCAGTGGATCGAGCTTGATCCGGCGCTTTTCTACCAGATCCTCACCGCCCATGGCGCAGGTATGGTCGGGACTGCCGCGCTGTCGGGTGCCGCGATCATGTGGTATTTCTGTGGTCGCCATGTCGCGCTGTCTGCCGCGATTTTCTGGGCCTTTCTAGGTCTCTTCCTGTCGGGTGTTGTCCTGATCCTCGGTTCGATCTTTATCGGTGGATTTGGCGGCGCATGGACGTTCCTTTTCCCTCTGCCGGCCTTGTCGGGCGGCGCCTGGGAGGCCGGAGCTGCCGCAGCTTTCATGCTGGGCTACACCGCCATCGGCGTCGGTTTCCTGCTGTACTATCTTGAACTCGGGCGGCAGATCCATGCCCGCTATGGCAGCCTTGCACGGGCGCTTGGTTGGAACCTGATCCTGGGACGTGCCGATGACGCCCCTCCACCGCCCACCATTGTCGCGGCTGCTGCTGTGACCATTTTCAACTCGATCGGCATCATTCTGGGTGCGGCCGTTCTTGTGGCCAGCCTGGTGCATCTGCTGGTTCCGGGTTTTGAGGTCGACGCGTTGCTGGCGAAGAACCTGATCTACTTCTTCGGTCACGTCTTCATCAACGCCTCGATCTATATGGCGGTGACTGCGGTTTATGAAATCCTGCCCGAGTACACCGGCAAGCCCTGGAAATCGAATCGCCTGTTTGCGATCGCCTGGAACGCTGTTCTGATCTTTGTGATGGCGGTTTATTGGCACCACCTGTTGCAGGACGTCGTTATGCCGCCCTGGATGTTGGTGGTCGGACAACTGGTATCCTACTTCAGCGGCATCCCCCTGATCGCGGTCACGGCCTTTTCGACCTTCCTCTATGTGCGCGGGTCAAAGATGACCTGGGACCTGACGTCATCGCTGCTGGTTCTGTCTGTGGCGGGATGGTCGGTAGGGTCAATCCCGGCGTCGATTGACGGAATGATCAGCGTGAACAAGGTAATGCACAACACCATGTGGGTTCCCGGTCATTTCCATACCTACCTGCTATTGGGTGAGGTCGCGATGGCCTTTGGTTTCATGGCATGGCTGGTGCGCGGCAAAACCATTGCCGAGATGGGTGGATTGGATCGCGCGGCTTTTGTGACTTACCTTGCCGGGGCTGCCGGGTTCGTGATTGTGTTCCTGTTCTCGGGTGCGGCGTCGATCCCGCGTCGCTGGGCAGTGCATTATGACGAATGGCTGACCCATGACCGGATTGGCACTGTCTTCAGCGCGCTGGTTGTGCTGGGCACGCTGATCTTCGTCCTGCGCTATGTCGCGCGCCTTGGGCGGAGCAACGGGTGATGTTGCTTCGTGTCCTCCCTTCGGTGGCAATCGCCTGCATGGGCGTCGCGGTGCTGTGGCAAGCGACCGATGGCGCGCAGGCCTTCACCAGCGAGGCCGCCCGCAGGCTGGATGTGGTGCGCGCACCACGTCCGGTCCCGGTGGTCCAGCTAGAGGACATGTCAGGGCAGCGGGTGCCCCTGCTGCCGACTTCAAACGAAGTAGTTCTGGTGGAATTCATCTACACTGTGTGTGGGGATATCTGCCAGATCGCAGCGGCGGATTTCGCCGATATTCGTGATCAGCTGGAGCTGCGGAATGTTCCGGTTCGGATGATCTCGGTCAGCTTTGACCCCGAACGTGACACGCCAGAACAGATGACCGTTTATGGCGAAGCCCATGATGCGGACGGGGATATGTGGACTGTGGCGCGCCCCAGTTCAACGGACCTGCCCGGTTTGCTTGATCTGTTTGATGTCACGGTCATTCCTGATGAATGGGGCGGGTATCAGCACAACGCGGCTATCCATGTGATTGATCCAGATGGGCAGTTCTCTGCCGTGTTCGACACCGATGCCGTCGATGCGGTGCTGAACCATCTGACGGAGCGTGAATCATGAGGATGATCTGTTTGGCGGTCCTTGCCACAGCCGAGGCGGTGGCGCTGCGCGCCACTGTTGTCGAAAGTCCGATCCAGCATGTTCTGGTGCAGATGCCGTTACTGGTTCTGGCGGGTGTGCTGCTTGTGTGGGACGTTCGCGCCCGCCGCGATCACGCGATCCCCTTGCTGCTTGTGGCGCTGACGGTCTTTCTCTTCTGGATGTTGCCGCGCAGTGTTGACTGGGCGCTGACGCCCAGTGGCGAGGTCGCGAAATACCTGAGCCTTCCTTTGTTTCTGGGTGTTCCGTTGCGACTGTCCTGGCCTCATCTGGGCCCGGTTCTGCGTGGGTTTCTTAAGGCCAACGCGCTGTCGATGCTGGGTGTGCTTGGCTTCTTGTACACCCACGCACCGATCAGAATCTGTAACTCTTATCTGGTTTCGGCACAGCAGGATCTGGGCCTTGCCTTCCTGTACCTCGCGGCAGGCCTGGCCTGCCTCTGGGCCTTCCCGATCTTGTTTGGACATGCGCATGACCAAAGGCCGACCCCGGCCGATTGCGCAATTTGTGGAGCGTAAACACGATGACCTATGCGGACACTGTTCGGGGCTTTGCGGAACTGGCACAAAAGAAAAGCGCCAGCCTGCAATCGGACCCGATCGCCTTTTTGATCCTCGCGCTGAAGGCCGGAGCCTTCGTCGGCGCAGGTATCCTGCTTATCTTTTCAGTGGGGCAGGGGGTTGATGCCTCGATCCGCCCGATTGTCATGGGGGCCAGTTTCGGCATCGCGCTGACGCTTGTGGTGTTTGCAGGCGCCGAGCTTTTCACCGGACACACCATGTACATGACTCACGGTCTTCTGACGCGAGCTAGCAGCCTGTCAGATCTGCTGCGTTGCTGGATTGCCAGTTGGGCGGGAAACCTGACCGGGGCAATCTTGCTGGCCCTGTTGTTTGTTGCAGGCGGAGGCGGGCTTGTCCTGGGGGCAGGTGAAGACGCGCTGTTGTACAAGGTTGCCGCAAAGAAGATGCACGGCACAGGCCTGGAGCTTTTTGCCAAAGCTATCCTATGCAACTGGCTGGTGTGTCTGGCCCTGTGGTGCTCGGCGCGCGCAAAAGATGATGTCACGAAATGTATCATCATTTTCTGGTGCCTCTACGGATTCATCGCAGCAGGCTTTGAGCACAGCGTGGCCAATATGACCGTGTTTGCGCTGGCCCTTTTTTCAAATCACCCCGATAGCATCTCGTTTGCGGGTGCAGCCCATAACCTGACCTTCGTCACGCTTGGGAATGCGTTCGCTGGCGCGGGGATCATGGGCTACGGCTATTGGCGCGCAGCGTCCAAGCCCGTGCTTGGGACCGTCGATACCGTTGACGCGGACGAGAAGCTGGTTTCCCGAGGATGATACACATGGAAAAGACTGCCTCCACCGCCGAGAACAAGCACCTGCGTGCCGCGTCTGCAATTGCAGAACTTCCACTGGCAGCCCTCACATTCATTTGGGTGGGCGCAGCGATTTCCGGCAATATGATCGCCGCCCCGGCAAAGTTTCAGGCACCGTCTCTGACCATGCCGGTGGCTTTGGATGTGGGTCGTATGCAGTTCCACTGGATCGGACTGTTTGAAGCGTTGTGCGTGTTGGCGCTTGTCGGGCTTCTGGTGTGGAGCAGATGCAGGCCTGGGTTTCCGTTGCTGGCAGGCATCGCCGTTTTTGCGTTTCAGCGGCTTTGGATCATGCCATCGCTGGATGCAAGAACGCTGTCGATCATTGCCGGTCACCCGGTCGGAGAAAGCCATTTGCACCTGGTCTATGTTGCGGCGGAAATCCTGAAGATCGGGTGTCTTATCTGGGCAGGGGGCCAGGCCATGACCTCGATTAGCCGCAAACTTAATACCAGCGCCCGGCCGTCGGAATCTTGAAACAGTTACAAACCGCTCACGAAAGGAAAGGTTGATCTCATGAGAGATATTGTTTTGGCTATCACATTGGTATTGGGAAGCGTTCAGACCGCTGTTGCCGAAGGCGATCCCGCCGCTGGCGAGAAGGTGTTCAAGAAATGCGCGGCGTGCCATTCGGTGGACGAGAGTAAGAAGAAAGTCGGCCCCACGATGCAGGGCGTCTGGGGTCGCGAGGCCGGTTCGGTCGAAGGGTTTAAATACTCCTCTGCCATGGCAGAAGCCGGGTATGCCTGGGATGACGAACACCTGACCGGTTTTCTTGCAGCACCCAAGAAATACCTGCCGGGTACCAAGATGTCGTTTCCGGGGCTGAAAAAACCGGAACAGATCGAGGATCTGATCGCCTATCTCAAAACGCTGCAATAGGGCGGTGTGGGTTGGTCAAATTCGACTAACCGAATACTTCATCTCTTCTGAAATCGAAAATGGCGGGCAAAGTGTTGCCTGCCATTTTTGGTTGCATTGCCCGATCAAAAAACAGTTTGGTTCTCGCCTAGAATTCAGAGAACAAACCGGCGCTGCAATGGGTGTATGCGGAACTGATCATTCCGCCAAAAGTGCCGAGAGATCAGCTGCCCCTTTTTGCAAAATCTGCAAAAAAGACATGAGGCTATCGACATCATGACGCTGGGTTGGCGCATGAACGGAAAGTGTTGCGACTAACCTGTCCTGCCCATCCTGAACCGGCACTGCAAGTGCGGTCATCCCGGTCATGAACTCTTCATCATCGGTCGAGTATCTGTTGTCGGCGATACGTTGAATTTCCGTGCGTAACGCGTTGGGGTCAGTCAAAGAGCGTTCGGTCTGCGGTTGCAGATTGCCAGCCGAAAGAAAGCCATCCAGCGTTTTTTGACGCAATGTGGACAGGTACATCTTGCCACTGGCGGTGCAATGAAAGGGCACTTGTGTCCCGACGGGCAATTGAATGCGCAAAGGCCATTTGGTTTCGACCCGGTCCAGATAGATCATGCCTTCACGGTCCGGGGTGGCGAGGTTGCAGGTCTCGCCGACTTGTTCGGCTACGCTGCGCAAGATCGCCAGACGCGCCGTGCGCAAGTGTTCGGACGACATCGTATTGACCGAAAGCAACCTTAGCCGGTGGCCGGGGCCGTATGAGCGACCATCCAGGTCACGCTGCAGGAACCCTTCGGCCTCGGCGGTTTGCAACAAGCGGTGGACCGTTGGCTTTGCCAGTCCCAATGCGTCGATAAGATCAGATGGTTTTACGGCAACCCCGCGCCGCGCCACCTCCTCTAGTATGAGGAGAAGGCGCAAGTTGGTCGGGATCTGAGTTTCTTTTTCTTGTGTTTCCGTCAGGGCCATCCCGCAACAGTCTAGTTATTTGGCAGCAGGATCAAGGCCAGATCGGGCACAAGCGAAACCAAAATCCATACCGACAGCAAAGACACTAGATAAGGTACGGTGTATCTGAGCAGACGGAAATAGGGCACGCCGGTCACGCCTGAGGCGACATACAGGTTCAGCCCGTAAGGCGGCGTAATGAAGCCGATGGACGCGCCGACCAGGAAGATCACCGAGAAGTGGATCGGATCAATGCCAACCGAGGCTGCGATTGGGGCCAGGATCGGGGCCAAAATAATTGTTACCGGCAGGCTCTCCAGCACCATACCTGAGAAGAAAACGATCACCATCGAGGTGAACAGAACCGCATAATAGCCGCCCATGGAGGTCACAAAATCACCGATTGTTTGCTGAGCACCCAACAGGGACAGGATCTGCTGCATCACAACCGAAACGGCGATCAGCGGTGCAAGGATACCTGTGATCTGGGCCGAGCGAATGACGATTGAGGGGATTTCGGGGATCGTGAAGCCCTCGACCACGAACATCTCGGCAAAGGTCTTCTCGGTTGGCGGGATGTCGTTCCGCGCGCCCATGATGCGGTTGATCGGATAGCTGACCAGACCTGCGATGACGCAGAAACCAACCGTCACGCCGGCCGCCTCTGTGGGGGAGAATTTACCAGTGTAGATGCCCCACAGCACCAGTCCGATAGCGAAAAAGCCCAGCCATGCCCCGAACGCCGTTTTTAGCACACGGTTCAACTGTAGCGGGATCAGGTGGCCCCAGCCGTTCATACGACAGATGATCCAGCAGGCAAATTGCATCCCGATGACCATCAGCGCGCCGGGCAGGATGCCCGCCACGAATAGCTCGGAAATCGGCAGGTTCATCAGGAACCCGTAGACGATAAAGATAATGGACGGCGGGATGATGATCCCAACAGTCCCGCCCGCCGCAGCGGTTGCGGCGCTGAATCGTTCATCATAGCCGCCCTTGACCATCTCGGGGTGCAGCATTGAGCCGATGGTGGCTGTTGTCGCCGAGTTCGACCCCGAGATTGCTGCAAACAGCCCGCACGCGCCCAGCGAAGCCATCGCAAGCCCGCCCCGTATCCAGCCCAGACAGGAATAGGCGAAATCGCTAAGCCGTCGCGCGATACCGGACTTGTTGATCAGATCGCCGGTTAGAATGAAGAGTGGCATCGCTAAAAGGGCAAAACCTTTGTTGAAAACATTCAGAAGCTCTGCACCCATGTTGTCCAGCGTCAGGCCAAGGACAAAGGAACAGCCGATGACCCAGTAGCCGATGACCAGAAGAACCGGTACGCCCAGCATGAACAGAAAGGTGACCCCAAGCGAGATCAGTGTGACCATGGTTCCATCTGTCATCAGTCTGCTCCGATCACGGCCTGTTTGATCAACGGCTCGCCTGTTTTCCAGTTATGTAGATCGTCGGCGAGGTTTTGAAACACTCGTCCAACCATCAAAAAGAACGACAGCGGCGCGGCCAGAAGGAACCACCACTGCATGATATTGTCGGTCCCCAGGACAATCTGGAAGTTCGAAGCTGACAGCGCCACCAACCGCGTGGTGGTCACGATGACGATGACTGCAAAGATGAACCAAAGGACTGCATCGAGTATCAGACAGGCCAGTTGACCGCCGCGGGGCATGGAGGTGCGGAATTCGCTAAAGCTCAGATGAGTGCGCAGGCGGACATTGTAGGAGGCGCCGAACCATGCCATCACCATGAACAGCAAGGGCGGAATGGTCGTTGACCAAGGTTCTTGATCATTGAATACAAACCGGTCAATCACGCCCCAGAAGATGATGAAGGCAATCGCCAGATAGGAATAGACCATCACGGACCGTTCAAAATGGCGTTCGACAAAGGGCACTTTCCGGTAGACCCACATGATGAGTAGCCCACCCAGGGCCGCGACGATTGCGCCCAAAACCCATGTCGCGTCGGATTCCAGTGCAGATTGTATCTCGAATGAATCAAAGGTGAGAAGAGCGCTAAAGATAGCGCCTATGTCTGCCCAAAATGACATGAGCCCCGTCCTCCCAGTCGGTGTTTTTTGGAACCGGCCCGAAGGGGCCGGTTCTTGAAGAGCTTAGATTAGGCTTGGCCCATCCACCAACGGCGCGGCTCGACATTTTCCGGCAGGGTGTCGGCCGGAATTTCACGCGCGATATCGTAGATTTCCTGATACGTATCGATGCCGCCAGCCCATTTGTTCAGGCGTTCACGCCACTGCGCCCAAGGTTCTGGGTTATAGTTCGGAGCGCACATTTCTTCGGCCAGTTTGATCTGATCGTCCGGCAGGAAGGCCGGGCGGACACCGTTCTCGGCAAAGATCGTGTTGGGAAGCTGGGGCTCCGAGAAGCCAACTGTGTTCAACAACGCGGCCTCATTCGCACCTTGAATCAACGCCTGAGTGAAGTAGGAAGACTCCATCACTGCGTCTTGCAAATCGCCGCCCAGGCTGTCGAACACCTTGGCCGACATAGAGGTATGTTCGGTGCCGCAGAAGAACTTCAGGTTCACCGACTGCGAAACCACCGGCGCCATGTTGGCGTAGGCCACGGCCGAGGCCCACGTCTCGGCCCCGTCGATCAAGCCGGTCTTCAACGCGTCCAGGGTTTCTTCCCAAGCGACAGGAACAGGGTTCAGGTTTAGCAATTGCATGGCAATCCGACCCAGCTGTGTACCTGTTACACGGTTTTTGGTGCCAAACAGTTCTTCCAGCTTGGTCACGGTTGGCTTGTCGGCAAAGGTCGAACCCATTTGCAAACCACGCAACTCGCAATGGGTGAACAGGAATTTTAACCCATGCCGTTTCTCAAGCGGATCGCGTAGGATGCGTTGGCTCGCTGGGCTGTAGAAGAAGTGATACTGCGCCGCGCGGCTGGGGAACATGTAGGCATAGTCCAGAACGTTCAGATAGGGCGCGCCGCCAGCCGAGTTTTGGGTTGATGCCGCATAGATATCGACAATGCCCTGCTGGGTTTTCTCGACACAGCTCAGCTGACCACAGATCTGGTTATCGCCGATGAACTCGATCCGAATCTCACCATCGGTGCGTTCTTCAAGATCGCGCGCGAACTCGATAGCTCCGGCGCGTTCGATCAGAAGGTTTCGGGTGTTGAAGCCAGAGGCGCCAAACTTCAGCGTGTGCTTTGGTTCTTTGGAAAAGCGCTTCTCATAAGTAGACTCAGCGGCCTGCGCCAAATTCGCCAGACTCATCGCGCCACCGAACCCGCCAGCCGCCAGTAGCGTCGAGCTCATGCCGTAGCGTCCGGCCACGCGGAAGAAATCCCGCCGCGAAATACCACTTAGTTTTTGACCAATCTCCATTGCTTACCTCCCTGATCGCAAATAATGAGACTATTTGTATCAAAAAATGCTAGTATAATTCTTGCATCTTGCATAGAGTTTTTTTCAGCGACTTTGGGAGGAGGCAGTCATGGAAGTGGATTATGCGGTTGTTGGCGCGGGGTCTGCGGGCTGCGTTATTGCCAATCGGCTCAGCGCTGATCCCAAGAACACAGTGGCCCTGCTAGAGGCCGGCGGGCGCGATACGAACCCCTGGATTCACATTCCCGTCGGTTACTTTAAAACGATGCATAACCCGTCGGTCGACTGGTGCTACCGGACGGAGCCCGACCCCGGCCTGAATGGTCGATCCATCGACTGGCCGCGCGGCAAGGTCTTGGGTGGCTCATCTTCGCTTAACGGGTTGCTTTATGTGCGCGGACAGAAAGAAGATTATGACCGCTGGCGTCAGATGGGCAATGAAGGCTGGGGCTGGGACGATGTGTTGCCCTTGTTCAAACGCAGCGAAGATCAGGAACGGGGCGTGGACGAATTCCACGGTGTTGGCGGGCCCTTGTCTGTGTCGAACATGCGCATTCAGCGCCCTATCTGTGACGCATGGGTCGCCGCCGCGCAGGCCGAAGGCTATCCCTTTAATCCCGATTACAACGGTGCCGAACAGGAGGGCGTTGGGTATTTCCAACTAACGACGCGAAATGGTCGCCGTTGTAGTGCCGCCGTCGCCTATCTGAAACCAATACGCGATCGTCAGAACCTGAACATCATCACTAAAGCTTTGGTGTCGCGGGTGATCCTGGACGGCAAAAAGGCCACCGGGCTGGTATACCGGGATAGATCGGGTGTGGAGCACACTCTGAAAGTGCGGCGCGAGATTATCCTGTCGGGTGGTGCGATCAACTCGCCCCAGATTTTGATGTTGTCCGGGATCGGAGATCCGGATCACCTCAAGGAAAACGGCGTTGAACCGTTACACGCGCTGCCGGGTGTTGGCAAAGGACTTCAGGATCATCTTCAGGCTCGGCTGGTCTTCAAATGCAATGAGCCCACGTTGAATGACGAGGTGCGCAGCCTATTCAATCAAGCGCGTATTGCATTGAAATACGCTCTATTCCGCGCAGGACCGATGACCATGGCGGCTAGCTTGGCCACAGGTTTCATAAAGACTCGCCCAGATGTCGAAACGCCAGATATTCAATTCCATGTTCAACCCTGGTCCGCCGATAGCCCGGGGGAGGGCGTGCACCCGTTTTCAGCCTTCACAATGTCTGTTTGCCAGTTGCGCCCGGAAAGCCGCGGGGAGCTTAGGTTAGACGGCCCTGATCCATCCACGCACGTCAAAATCATACCGAATTACCTGTCCACAGAAACCGATTGCCGTACCATGGTCGATGCAGTGAATATCGCTCGGCGGATTGCCAAACAGAATCCACTTGCCTCGAAGATCTCTGAAGAGTTTCGACCATCGGCTGAGCTGAGCCTTGACGACTATGAGGGTACATTGGATTGGGCCAGATCGAACACCGCATCAATCTATCACCCGACAGGTACCTGCGCGATGGGACAGGCCGAGACATCAGTCGTCGATGCAAAACTGAAGGTCCATGGAATATCGAACCTGCGCGTCGCGGATTGTTCGATCATGCCGGAAATCGTCAGTGGCAACACCAATGCACCAGCGATCATGATCGGTGAAAAAGCAAGCGATCTGATACTGGCAGACGCCTGACGCGCGGACTGACCGGAGTTGAGGTTTGCCTCCCGTCGAATGTGCAGACCTAAACTACCCTAGAAGTAGTTTGAATGATGGATGGCGTTCCGCGCCGCTTGGCATAATCTCTTGAATCGCTAACAGAATCTTATCCGATGAAGACAGTTTCAGGCGTCTGCGGCTGTCTAGAATATGGGCCAGCCAGGCACGTGCTCCGATATCTCGGGCCATTTGTTCTGCGTGATCCAGATCTCTAACCAGTACATCTGCATGTGCTTTTACCAGATAGCGAGACTCTGCGCGCAGCCGGAGAATTTCGGGCCAGATCATCGTGTTGCCCCGGGCGTTTTCGGGCGTATCAATCGTTGCCCACAGTCCCTCGGCGTCTTCATGTCGCCCCACGCAAGCATAGGCATGAGCCAACAGTGCTTCGTGGTATCTGGTCAAAAATCGAATGCCCAGAGCCTCTGCACCCGTTATTGCGGCTTCCAAGTCAGCCAGCGCTGCTGCGGGGTTTTCGTTGTGATAACGCGCGGCAGCCATCCAAAGATTTGCGCCGACAATCCAAAAGGGTTGTCCAAATGTTTCAGCCAGTGCCTTGGCCTGTTCCAGTTCTTCGCGGATCGGTATGCCACTTGGCGCGTAACAGCGCGCTGCTGTGCTGAAAACGCGAATATATGGGACAAGTGGTGCAACATCCAACCGTTCCCCATGCGCGCGGGCCGAAGCCAACGCCTGCTCCCAGCCATCCGTATCACCCGTGATAAAGCGCCCGTGCGCCCGGAATAGATGGACCAGTTCCAGACAATCCATCGAATAGGTCATTACATGCAGCTTATGTTGGTCAAAATCATACAGTTCGGCGGTGCGCTGATAGGCTGCTTCCTGCGTGGCGAATGCACCAAGGCTGAAACACGTAACCGATCGTGCGCAGTTTGAAACAACGCCTAGCTTGGGCTCGACTTCGGCAATGTGTTCCATGCGCTCAACCATTCGCACGGTGCCCGACACATCTGACAGTGTGAAAGCATGGGTCCAGATACCCCATGCGATCTGGAATTCAAGCTCACCACCCCCGGCGATCGTTTCGCACAGTGACAGTGCATTGCCATAGGCTGCGGCTGCACGAGCGGAGCCAAACCCCTCCTGCTGAACCAGCGCGTTACCAAGTACAAATTCAGTCGACATTTCCAGGCGATTGCGTAGATCCTGGTCTTCGATTTTCTCTAGTAGCCCCTTGGCAATTTTAGCAACACGCACGCTTTCTGCGATCTCACCGCGCATGGTTGCGACCTGAGCGGCCTCGGCCAGTTTCGGGATGGCCTGCGCATAGTCTTCGCACCCCATCAAGTGCTTTGCTTCGATGATCGGATTGGTCTTGAGAGTTTCAGGTGCAATCGCCCGATAGGCCTGCAGCGCGTCCCCATGCAGCTTGCGGGCGCGCGTGTTCAACATGGATGTGACCACCGCATCGCGCAGCAGCGCATGATCGAAGGCAAGCTCGTTGGCACCCCTTTGCCGAAGCAAACTGCGATAGACAAGCGTGTCCGTGGTCTTTTGGACCTCGTGCATTGGTTTGTTCATCATGGCAGCAGCTACGTCCGTTGTTGCATAGTCCTGCAGGACGGCGACAACCTCGACCAGCTGCCTTTCATCCTCATCGACATCTAGCCGTTGTTGAAGGGCTTCAATCAGGTTTTGCGGTATGGTCGCCTCGATACTCGCTTGCGGCTGTTCCAGTAGGGTCATCGTGTAATGGTACACATAAAGCGGTATGCCATTCGCCCGTTCGATTATCTTGTCGCGTGTTGATTGGTTGAGCCGGGCATCCGGGTCTAGAAATCCAATCAGCCTGCCCGCAGAGTGATCTGCAAGTGGGGTCAGATCGATGCGCAGGTCTGCTTCCAACTTCAGGTTCCGCCCCTCCAGCCTGTGTGTCGCCAACAAAAACAACGGCCGGTTGCGGAAAACCTGCGAAAGCAGAGTCAGGAAGGTGACAGAATCCTCATCAAGCCATTGGGCATCGTCGATGAAAAGAATGAGTGGTTCCTTAGAGAGTTCGCGCTCCAATATGGCCTGCAACGCCTCTGTGATACGGCTCTGACGAACAATTGGCGCCACAGGTATTTGCGATGTATTCATGAGCCGTTGAAGCCCGTCTAGCATACCTTCAGGCGCCCATTCCTCGAGGGATGCGGTCGGGTCCGTCCCGTTCTGTTCTTGAGCGATCAACGCACGTATTGCGGCGTTGAAACAGGCATAACTCTGCTCGCTGCGGTGAAGGGATCCCGCGACGCGTATGACGTTTGCATCCGGAACTGACGCCAGGAATTGCTCGGCCAGCATTGTTTTGCCGTAGCCTCCGGGGGCCATAACATCTGCAAATGTAAATCGGCCCGATACAGCATCCGCGTAACAAGTGCTGATCTGATTTATCAGGTCAGAGCGACCAAGCATCGGCTGTCCGACCGGGTTCAATTCGACTTGCCCGTCCCAAAGCGCATGTTGATCCTGAAAACCTGGTTGGACATTCAAGGCATCGCCTGTCACAAAGGGGGGCTGATCACCTGTCAGGTGCGGAACGTCAATCGCCCAGACATCGATGGGATTGCGGAAGCCTTTGAGCGTTGTCTCACCAACGTCTCTGAGGTTAAGCGCCGCCAGATCGATGGACCGCCTGACTTCGGATGAAAAGAAGATGCTGCTTGGGCTCGCCAGCGATTGCAGACGCGCAGCGCGGTTCACCGCGTTACCGATGGCCAGTGCTTCCTGAGCCGCCTCGCCGGCGCGCACGATGTTTACAACGCTCCACCCGGTTGCGATGCCGCAACAAGCTTGCAAAAGCTTTCCCTGTATTGTGAGTGCCGAGGCGATTTCGATGATCCTGATTGCGCAAGCAACTGCAGTGGCAGCGCTGTTTTTGATCGACCTTGGGTACCCAAAATAGGCCATGGCGCCATCGCCCATGTACTTCGCAACAAAGCCGCCCGCATTTTGGATTTCCTGCTGGCACTGGCTTTGAAAGCTCTGAATTACCTCGAACATGGCTTCATTGCCAAAATGCTGTGTTGCATCGGTTGAGCCGACAAGGTCAATGAACACAACGGTCATGTATTGGGATCGTGCTTCGCTGGCTTCTCCGATACGGGCGCCGCAGCCTGAACAGAAATTCACGCCAGCTTGGGATGGCTTTCCGCAGCGTGTACAAATCATCTCAGTCATTTGGCCAGCTTCCTCAGGATCTTTAACTCTGCATGGGGAAACGGGTCGCTGAAAACCGCGGGACGGTTCTGAATATGCGTCAAAGCTCAGACATCTAATACCCAATTCGGGGTCAGAATTCGGGAATAAGATGCCTGGTTGCACGTTCCCCCGTTCGTGCAGCGTACCAAGCGCGGTCAGCCTGATCCTGCTGACCAAAGCATAGTGTATTTAGATATAATGCTCGAAATATGCTGTTTTGTCGACAAATTCGAAACGTTAACGCCATCTCTCTTCGGTTAGAACTTCGCAGATCACGCAGGTCTGGACCAATTCTCGAACTCAGGAGTTACCAGTAAAACCTATTTCTTGCCGTTCGCCCGGCGCATTCAGAAAAGACAGGTGACTTGTTCTCCGGTTTATTCCTGTCGTTTGAGAATGCATTTAACAATCGTTGGATTGACGTCGCGGGCTCGAATTTAGCGCATCGAATTGGGCGAACTAATTCCCCAATGAAGGCCGGAAGAAAACAAACTTTGGGCACAATGAAGAGATTCCTTGAGTTGGCGCCGGATTCAAGGATGATCTTGATGCTCGCAACCGCGTCTGAATTTTGACTCGTTGCGAGCGTTGTTCCTCCGTCCACGCGTATTTGGCCATCATAAGAGTGGTCTAAAGTTGTGAAAGTAGATGGTGATATAGATGTTCAAATACAAAAGCCCGCTTAGCCGTATTCTTGACGGGACCAATATGCCCAATGTGGGCGAGGAAGAAACGGTCGATAGTGACGTTATCGTTGTTGAAGATGCAGAAGTGGCAGCTGAACAGCCTGAGCCAGAGATCGCTGCACCCGAAGTCGCCAACAAGGTCGAGATACCAGCAGCAGGATCGGATGAAATTGCGTCTCAGGCATTTGCGGAGAGGCTCGAAGCCCTGAACGCACCCAGCGTGGCAGAAGTTCCAGCGGTTCAGACGGCTGATACGGTTCAGCCAGCCGATCTTGACGAAACACCCAGCACAAATGCCGAGGCCGCCGAAGTAGCGGCTGCCCCAACAAAACGCAACGGGCGGGTTAAGACCACCTTTTTGGGCTTCGGTGATCAGACGGACCCGATCAAGGACATTCTGAAGAACGCACCGCCGGTCCAGTCCGAGACCCGGCAGGAAACATATCCCGTCGGCTGGTTGGTCGTCACAAAAGGTCCGGGAAGAGGAACCAGTGTGATGCTGACTGATGGGCTGATGCAGATCGGTCGAAATGATGATCAAGCGATCCAGCTGGATTTTGGAGACAATGGTATCTCGCGCAGCAATCACGCAGTCATCGCATATGACGCAGAATCCCGGAAGTGCTACCTGGGTCACGGGGGTAAGGCGAACCTGGTACGCCTGAACTCAGGCCCGGTTCTGAGTACTGTCGCGTTGGCAAGCGGTGACTGTATTCGCATCAGCGATACCACCATGCGGTTTACAGCTTTTTGCGACGATGATTTCGACTGGAAAGAGGGTTGAGTTGATCTAAAGTAAACTCTCCTTAAACAAGAGCGCTTTGCGAAATTGCAGGGCGCTTTTTGTTTTTTAAGGACTGGGTCAGTGGAAGAATATACAAATATATAATAAAAAACAATAGTTTATGTTGATATAAGATGAGTCTAAAAATCAACATAAATTCTTCTTGGGCGCACCTTATTACAGTTCAATTTCTTGTGTTGTTAATCAAATCGGTGGGTAGAAAGTGAGTAAGGGTAAGGTTGATCGATATGAGAATGAACCGAAGAGTTTTTGTAAATAGCACATCGCTGGCGGCCTGTGTCGCTATGGTGCCTGTCGGAGGGCGTGCTCTGGCGATGGCAGCCGGGCAAGTCGCACACCGGATACTGGCTGCAGACAAGTTGAGTTTCCTGACCGAGAAGGTTGCGAAAGCAGTTGTGCTGCTGAGCCTGGGTGCCGAAGTCGAAAAGGATCTTGCTGAACTGCAAGAAGCCCATGATGAGTTTGACGACATTCTGCTGGGCTTCCGCGAGGGTAAAGGATCCTCGGGTGTTGACCGCGAGCGGTTTGTCTCGGTGAACAACGCGCTGAAAGAGGTCGAAAAGCTTTGGATGCCTTACCGCAAGGCGATTGAAGAGATCATCGAGGCGGGATCGGTGGATGATGAACATCTGCACCTGATTATCGACAATGATGAGGTTCTGGAAAAGACCTGCCACGAAGTCGTTCGCAAGCTTGAAGACGCATATGGCAACGTGGATATTGATCTGGCGCTGGCATTGGCATTGGATTTTGCTGGACGTCAGAGAATGCTGACACAGAAGATCTGCAAGGAAATCGCACTGGCAGCAACAGGTCAGGACACCGAAGAGCACCACAAGAAATTCAAGAAGAACGCCAAGAAGTTCGGCAAGATTGTCGATGTTCTGATTGAAGGTGGAAGCAGTTCAATCACGATGGCCAAACCGCCAAGCAACGCGGCACTTGAGGCATTGACCGAAGTCCAGACCCATTGGGCGAAACTGCAGCCAGTTGTCGAGCAGCTTGATAGCGTGGATGTGCCAAACGTCGATGACGTGGCCCACTTCTGCGCCGAGATGGATGTGCTTGAAATCGAATCCGAAAAGGCCGCGCTTCTCTATGAAGAGGCCATCAAGCTGGATTCCTGAACTCTAACCATGTTTCGCGTGATTTGGCCCCAAACTACAGCACCTGCACGGAACCCGTAGCAAAACCAAATTGCGATAACTTTGATGCCCAAAAACATGCGTCAGAAAAGTACTAAATGAGTGCTAACTCGAGGAGTTAAAATGTTAAATTCACCATTCACGCGGCTTTGTGTTGCCGCATCAATCATCTCAGGCGCTGTCACCACCGCGTCACTTGCACAAGAGGTTCGTCTGGTTGGGAAGGACAGCAATATCGACGTGATCGGCAATCTTCTGTCGTCAAAAGACGGGAAGTATCTGGTCGAAACGGATATCGGCGAGTTCGTGATCAATCAGGACCTTGTGACTTGCGAAGGTGAAGCGTGCCCGACTGAGCAAACCTATGTCTATGACCTTGAAATTTCCGCCCCCGATGAAATCGCGGAAGTTCTGGTTCCGATCATCGCCGAAGGCTACGCGGCAGCAGCTTTGGAGGCTGAGGCGCAGCTTTATGACGAAAACGGAGAGCCGGTAGATACTGAAACCGTAGACGTGGGCGACCATAAATACGGCGAGGAGCATGACTTTGCCCTGTTGCTGACCGATCTGGAAGGTGAGGATGTCGCAACGTTCGGTATTCATACGGCCAATGGCGCGCGCCTGTTCGAGCGTCTTGCGAAGAAAGATGCTTCGATCATCTTCACCGAAACCTCTGCGCGCAAAGCGGATCGTTCCATCGTTTCGGAAGGCAGCGGCGGCAACTTGCGCGACTTTGATCAGGAGCGTGTTATCGCGGTGGACGGTTTTGCGATGATCGTGAACCCGCTGAACCAGATCCCCGATCTGAGCGTCAAGCAGGCTCGTGACATCATGTCGGGTGATATCACGAACTGGTCCGAGGTTGGCGGTTCGGATGCACCCATCCATGTCTACTCGTTCGACCCGGATACCGAAGCGTATCATCATATCGAAAAGCTTCTATTCAAGAAGTCCGACAAGACGCTGACGAACGAGTCGAGCATTGTCCACGATCGCACTGAGTTGACGACCGCGATCATGGAGGATGTAGCTGGCTTCGGTATCGTCAACTATGCCGCTAAGCGCGATGCGCGTGCTGTTCCGCTGCGCACAACTTGCGGTATCGTTCAGGACCCCAGCCTCTTCAACCTGAAGACCGAGGAATACTATCTGCAGGAACGCGTTGTGGCTTATAACCGTTCGGATATCGACGGCTATGCGCGCGAACTGGTTGATTTCCTGGATGACGGCAGCCTGGACGGTCTTGTTGCCAAAGCTGGTTATATCGACCTGTCGATCACATCAGACAGTCAGGAGCGCGCCGCAGAACGCCTCGTTGCCGAACTGGAAGAGGGTGAGAACGAGTATGAGGCGGAGCTTGTCGAAGACCTGCTGAAAAACATGAACACTCATGAGCGGCTCTCGACGACCTTCCGTTTCGCGCCGGGCTCGAAGCGGTTCGACAACAAAGCCGAACGCGACCTGAAGCGCATGGTGCGCTATCTGGCCGAAACCAAGCCTAGCGAAGTCGTGATTGTCGGGTTCACTGACAACAAAGGCCCCTTCGACTCGAACCTGCTGATCTCGCAGGAACGGGCCCAGGCTGCGCTGGATCACCTGATCGAAGTTGCAACAGGTGGCGAACTGGACGGGATCACCCTGAAGGCGGCTGGCTATGGCGAGCTGGAACCCGTGGCCTGCAATGACAGCCCGCGTGGCCGAGCGATCAACCGCCGTGTCGAAGTGTGGATCGCCGGTTAAGGCAAAACAGGCAAGCCGCGGGTGCCACCTCGCGGCTTGCACGTCACTAGTACAGTTTCTTCAGGGTTCGAGGCGAGTATGAAAAGTTGGTCAAAATATGCTGCCGCAATAGCCTTTGGTTGCATCGCGTCTTCAGGGCTTGCGCAGGAAGTAACATTGACCTCGAAGGACGGCTCTAGGTCGGTGACTGGCGAACTGGTCACAATCCAACCCGGTAAGTTCATCGTACGATCAAATGTTGGGGTGCTATCCCTAAATGCAGCAGAGTTTCATTGCATCGGCACGGCTTGCCCCGCGAACCTGCCAACAGATACTGACCTCGTTGTGGCTGGAAGCGCCGGTTTGGCTGATATCCTGCTTCCGTTGCTGGCCGAAGGTTTCGCCGCCGAACAGGAACTCTTTTCCGATGTTTTTGATCTACAGGGCGTGCCGCTTGGTGAACAGCATGCGTTCGGACAGAATGATACTGCTTCTGTCGCGATCGGATCTGAGGCTTTCGACATTCTGATCATGGATGAAGAGGCCAGCCCGGTTCACAGCATTCTTGTGAAAGAGGCTTCGGGTCAGAACCTTTTTGAGGCCTTGATCGCCGGCGAAAGCGATCTGATTGTCAGCGAAGAACCGGTCTCACCCCAGAACTATGCGCAGGCCAGAAAAAGTGGTCTGGGTGAGTTGACCTCATTTCAGCAGGAACATGTTCTGGCGGTTGATGGCTATACGGCGACGGTCAATCCAGCGAATGAACTGCTGGCTCTGACACTTGATCAGATATCGCAAATCCTGTCGGGCGAGATTGTAAACTGGACTCAGTTTGGTGGACCCGATCACAAGATCAACGTCTACACGTTACCGCAAAACTCGGAAGCGTTTCACAGGGTCGACGGGCTTATCCTTTCCCCTTTCGAACGCGATTTTCTGACCGATGGCAACATTGTAAACTCGAACCGAGAGCTCTCGCGCGCGATTGAAACCGACCCATATGGCTTCGCCGTCATGCGGTTTTCCAACATCCGAGATGCGCGCCCGGTGCCGTTGCGCAGTGAATGTGGGATCATCCATCTGCCCAACCAGTTTTCGATGAAGACCGAGGAATATGGGCTGCAGAACCGGGTGACCGTTTATAATGGCCGTGATCTTTCAGGAGTTGGCGCGCAATTGGTCGAATTTCTGGACAGCCCGCGCATTGATGGGTTCGTATCCAAATCCGGTATCACCAGCCTATCGGTCATCGCGCAAAGCGAGGATGAGAAGTTTGCCCGGCTCAGATCGGATATCGCCGACATGACAGTCTCGGCTAGCGCTTCCGAACTCCGGTCTTATGTGAGTGACAAGCTGACAACTGCGCGTCTGTCGACAACATTTCGCTTTTCGCCCAGTTCTGCGGCTCTGGACAACAAGGCGAAGCGGGATATCGAGCGGATTGCCGAGTATATACGCGATGTTGAACCCCAAAAAATCATTCTGGCCGGGTTCGCGGATGCGGGTGGCAGCTATGGGAAGAACCGTCAGCTATCGCTCGCGCGGGCCAGGCAGGTTCTGCGAGAACTTGCAACAAGCTTGGAAGCCAGCGGGCCCGTCAACACTGTGATCGAAGTGCGTGGATATGGGGAAATGGCCCCGGTTGCCTGCAATAGCAACGCGATTGGTCGTGCGAAGAACCGGCGTGTTGAGGTTTGGAGTGAAGTGAACAGCCCCGATGCAGAGGTGCGCGCATGGGGTGGATAGTGAACGAATGCGCGGTTTCTGAGGTCGATTCTCCTCAGGTGTTGGTGGCAAAAAAAAGTCGGGCAAATCTGCGTTCGACGACAGCAAGGTAAGTGTTTCATATGGTACAATCAGCCCACTCAAACGACCAGTTCCCGGATGAACTTGCCCCAGGCACCAAATTGCTCTCCGGCCAGTACACCATCATCCGTTTCCTCAACAGCGGCGGCTTCGGCATTACGTACCTTGCCAAGGACAGCCTTGAGCGGACAATCGTGATCAAGGAATGCTTCCCCGAAGCGATCTGCCGCCGCAGCAACACCGCGGTTCGCCCGCGGTCGCAGTCGCATACATCTTCATACGAAGCTCTGGTTCGATCCTTCGAAAAAGAAGCGCGTAATCAGTCGAAACTGGTGCATCCCAACATCGCGGGTGTGCATCAGGTGTTCAGAGACAACGAAACCGCCTATATGGCGATCGACTTCATCGAGGGCAAAGATCTTCTGGATACGATTGAAGATCGTGAGACGATGCCACCAAATGAGGTCGAACAGCTGCTGCGCACCACTCTGGAAGCCATCGGTTTCATTCATAGCGAAGGTATGTTGCATAGGGATATCTCGCCCGACAACATTCTGATCAACAAGGACGGCGAGCCGGTGATCATTGACTTTGGCGCTGCGCGCGAGAGTGCTGCCAAATCCGACCGTGCAATGTCGATGTTGAGAGTTGTCAAGGAAGGGTATTCTCCGCAGGAGTTTTATCTGCAAGGGGCTGAACAGGATCAATCTAGCGATCTTTATGCGTTGGCAGCTACATTCTATCACGTCATCAAGGGGTCTGCCCCACAGGATAGTCAGACCCGGCTGGCGGCTTTGGCTCAGAATGGCAAAGACAGTTACGAGCCGCTTGAAGGCATGGTTGAAGGATATCCTGTCACTTTCCTGCGGGCGCTTGACCGCGCCCTGAGCATCCCGCCTGCTGACAGGTTCCAATCTGTGCAGGAATGGCAAGACGCGATCGAAGAAAGGATGCCTATTGAGGCAAAACCCGAACCGGTCGAAGCCGTCGATTTCAATGATACGGTCGCAGTCAACAGCCAACCGCCGCGTGGTCGATCCAGCGCGGCGCTGATGATAGCATTGTTTGTGGCCGGGTTGGTCGGTGGTGCCTGGTATTACCTCAGTCAAAAAGGCGAGACGAATCTGGATGTGGCTGAGGTTGCCACTACCCAGCAGGTTACCACGCAACCAGAGGCTAAAGAAGAACCGCAAACCAGCGCGGCGGAACCTGCGCAACCCGAACCCCAGCCGATTGTCGCAGAGGCTGTGGCAGAGCCGGCAAGCCCGTTATCAACTGAGGCCGATGCGAACTGGATTGCATGGACGGGTCCTGCCGTGGACCTGCCATTTACCACCGTTACAACATCGCAACCGCAGGGCAGATTCTCGATGGTTTCGCTGGTGCGGTCCGATCTGGATCAAGAGGCAACCAATTGGCTGAAATCCGGTACTGTTATCTATTCGGTAAATGGCCATCTGGTTGTAGATGACGCGTCGATTATTCAGGCCATCCAGTCGCGCGCTGCCGACCCAGACAGTGGCGAGATTTCGGTTGAGATGAGGGTCAGAACCGACCCGGACAGTCCCGTTGCCGAAAAGAGCCTACCTCTTCATACCGGCCAGATGGTCGAGCTTACAAACGGAGTTCAGTTCATTACGGTTACCAATGGCAATGGAAAGTGGGTCAGCAAAGTGTTGCGTGCGCCTGCATCTACGCCGTCGGTTCGCGTAGGCGATATTGTGTTGTCAGAAACCACTTCGCACGTTGCTGTTGAGGGCGAGAATGGCATAACCCGCTTGTTTGAAGAACTGAGCCGCTCAGGTGCCGAGCTGGCGTTGTTGACCATCGCGCGCAATGGCGAGTTGCAATCAGTTGATCTGCCGCTGTCGCGCTAAGGCTCTGGCGACCTTTGAAGACCTTTCGCTGAAGGAAGTCCATGTGTCACATCCCGAGAAATTTCTGATGCAAACTGACAATTCGAGACTTAACCAGGCTGTAGCGCCTAGAAGCTTCGATATCTCAACGGTGATCAACCAAGGTGCCCGCGAATATCAGGAGGACGCCATATTTTCCGAACAATCCCCAGGGTCAGGTGTTGGGTTTGTGGTTTTGGCGGATGGTATGGGGGGGCATACGGCCGGAGATATTGCGTCAAACCTGATCGTTCGTGAGGTGATGAAAGGCTGGCTGGCCACCAATCTGAATGAGAATTCAAAGAACTCCGAAGTCACCGCATTCTTGCGCGACAGTGCCAGCAGGGCGAATGCACAAGTCTACGATGCTATTCACAATGACCTGGATATCAAGGGAATGGGTGCGACCCTTCTTGCCCTGATTTGCATACAGGACCGGGCGTTCTGGCTGTCGGTGGGGGATTCACCGCTCTATCTTTGGCGCTCTGGTGAGCTTAGGCGGTTGAACGAAGATCATTCAATGGCGCCTCAAATCGATATGATGGTGAAGCTGGGTATGCTAGATGCTGAAACCGCCCGCACACATCCTGACAGAAACATGCTTACATCTGTCATCCATGGTTCTGACATCGCCAAAATAGATTGCCCCGCGGAGCCGCTCGAACTCTGGCCGGGTGATATTCTCATTGCAGCGTCCGATGGTCTTCAGTTTCTGAGTGATCAGGGCATTCTGGAGGTTATTGCTGCCAACAGTGAAATGGGCAGTGATGTCATCGCGGATGAACTGATCAAAGCAGTGATCAGCATGGATGATCCCGATCAGGACAACACAGCTTTTTCCGTGGTGAAGGTTTGTGCTCATGATCAGGACACATAACCAGTAAATGACAGTTACTGCGAGTGCGATTGCTAAGAGGAAGACCTTGGGACACCTGTCGTGTCTTGTCGCCGCACGCCGCCAGTCTTTGAGCCTGCCGAACATGATCTCAATCCTGTCGCGCCTTTTGTACCGGCGCTCGTCGTAACGGACGGTAGTCTTGCGCTATTTCCCGTCCGGGATGCAGGGGCTTAACTTTGGCCACAGTCGACGGCTGTCTGATCGTCGTTACGCGATCTGCTTTTGTGAAACTGATAAGCGCGGCTATTAGAAATTGCCGCCGATGCGTAAATTCAAAATTTCATTGATTTACAGGGTGTTAATGACTGGCATCGAACCGATAAAATCAGAGGTCAACACTTTTTTACAAACTTGCCTGCGTTTAAGAAATGCACCGCATGTGAGAAGTCAGGCGTGAGGGAATACGTTTTGGTTCAGAGACAATCTGCGCATCAGCCAATGAGAAACATGCTGAGCTTATTGGTCTGCAGGGTCTAGCCAGCCAAAGTCCAAGGCCGTCTGGATTTTCTCGGTATGCCCAGCCAATGCGAGGTTGTGACCAAAACTCGGCAGACTACTCCTTACGCCTGTCGACTTTCTGCAAGGCTGGTATCGGTCAGTGGAACCCGGACACCGGGTTGAACAACGGCCGGATCATAGGGTGTGCGATCAAAGACCTCGCGCACCATATCCGCAAAGAAAGACAGTGGTTTGCTGGGATAGGCGGGATCAAAGCTGGATTGATCCCAGCGCTCGCAGAACTCGGCACAGTCATCGAAATAGATGCTGTCGCGATGGGCCTCGCGTTTATCGGGGTTCGCGCCTACATGCTGCCCGAAGTAAACAAGCTGAAAATCCCCATGGGTGCGCACGCACCAAGTGACCTGTTCGCGCAAGAAGGGTTTAAGGATCGAGGCCGCATATTCATCGTGATTATGCGGCGCGTAGATGTCGCCGATATCATGCAGCAAGGCGCCGACTATCCAGTCTATGTCTGCCCCGTCATACCAGGCCCGGGTGGCCGATTGAACCGAATGGCCAAGACGCGTGACCTGATAGCCCGACAGGCTTTTGTCCAGCCGCTCCAGGGCCTCAAGCAAACGATCTGCCGTTCCTTGGCAGTACTCACGCTCCAGGGTGTCGAGGAAGGCATAGTCCTCTTTGTCCCCGTCTTTCATCTGCGTGAATTTCACCTGATCCATAGCATGTCCTTTGACGTTAACGTGTGGGTCAGCGGGCGCAAGCCAGCCCATAGTTCTAGACTATCCACGCAAATACCAGACTCAGCAAATCAAACCTGTTGTGCCGGTGAAATTAATAGTCGCCGGAGGTAGGTGTTCGACTTCGTTTAAGAGCACAAAGCTGCGCGATGATCCCGCAGCCTAGTCCAGTTCACAGCGGCATGCGAAAGGATCGGCGGGCCTGTGCGCCGCCGCGTCTTTCACGTTTTGGCATGGCAAGTGGCAAGGGTTTGAACGGTTGCTTCAGTGATGTCAAAAGCAGGTCGCAAAACGCGGCCACCGCGGGTGAATGGTCCATAAAAGGCGCCGCCGTTTCATAAGCATGCCGCGCGGCCTTTGCATAGTTGGCATTGCCCGGAACACCCGCGATCCATTGCATATAGCCAAGCTGCCCCATCTGCCGCGCTTCATCCGCTGGCATAGGTCCTGTATCAAGTTGAACAATCGTCCGTTCCAATAACATCGCGCCCTCCGCGCAAAGGGACGTGTGTGGCTGGTCACGGTGATCTGCCGGGGATTCTTGGCCCATCGGTCGTCTCTGCCGTTCCCAAGGCACCCCGCCCAGGTTCAAGTTGACTGCGGCGCATGGCATCACACACCGGAGATGGCAGGTCTCCTGACTTGCGGGTCAACGCTTTCCCGATCCTTCCCGAACCCAAGGGCCCAGTGGTTTTCAACGGGGTCGCTCGCCGCTTACAGTTGCGGGGGCAGTCACGGAGTTGGGGATCAACCCGCACCGTGTTCCCTTTTCAGCCGACTCGAACCGAGCCGGACACCATCGCCTTCACTGTCTCATAGGAAACTACCTGTGTCTATAAGGTTCAGGCACAGCCTGACGTCAGTTGAACGCCGTTCGCAACAGCCTGACAAACCGCCAGTTATCGCATGCTCAACCCGTCAAGAGGCCTTTACAGGCCGTGGTCTTCGGGTGCCTTAATGTCAGGACGTGTTGGTAAGCTGAACAGAGAGAGTTCCCCTATGTCGAACCATGGCTACGACTCTGGCCGATTGAACCTGCCCTTCGTTGGTATCTGCACCTTTGGCAAATATCCGTATATCGAGGATTGGGACGCGATTGACGCGGACGTCGCGGTTCTTGGCGCTCCGTTTGATTTCGGCTGTCAATGGCGGTCCGGGGCGCGGATGGGGCCGCGTGCGATCCGTGAGGCGTCGACGCTGTTCTCATTCGGCCACGCAGGGGCCTATGATCACGAAGATGATGTCACCTATCTGGACCCGGCCAAAGTGACCATTGTCGATATCGGTGACGCGGATATCGTGCATACCGATACGATAAAAAGCCACGCAAACATTGAGTTTGGGGTACGTAAAATTCTGGAGGCGGGAGCGCTACCGGTGGTCTTGGGCGGCGATCATTCAATCAACATCCCCTGCATCAATGCCTTTGATGATCAGGAACCAATCCATGTGGTGCAAATCGATGCGCATCTGGATTTTGTCGATGAACGCCATGGGGTGCGCTATGGCCACGGAAACCCGATGCGCCGTGCCGCTGAAAAACCCTATGTCAGAGGCCTCAGCCAAATCGGAATTCGCAATGTGTCGTCCACGGCCAAGGATGGCTATGTGGATGCCCGCTCCATGGGATCAGACATCCAGTCGGTGCGGCAATTCCGCAAGATGGGGGTCGATGGGATGCTGGCCCGCATTCCTGAAGGTGCGCGGTATTATGTGACCATCGACATTGATGCCTTTGACCCATCAATCGCTCCAGGTACAGGTACACCAAGCCATGGCGGGTTCATCTACTACGAAGTGCTGGAGCTAATGGCAGGTCTGGCCAAACGGGGCCACATTGTTGGTCTCGATCTGGTTGAGGTTGCCCCGGATTATGACGCCACCAGCTCTACCCAAATCCTTGCGGCGCAGCTGCTGATGAACATCATCGGGCGGGTGCTTCATGAGAAAGAGCAGCGTTAGATCCGCCAATCGTCATCTATGCGTGCAGAGCGTTTGAGCGTGCCGCCGCCATTGGCGGTGGTTTTGTGCTATACTGGGCGCATTGAAGCACTCCTTAAGGGGGATTTTTAGATGACTACGATTGCCAAACTGAATTTTCTTAGAAAACAAGCCGGATTGCCGCTGATCCGTTTTGACCTGATCAGATTACGTGACGAAGATATTCAGGACCTGCGTGATGCCTATGCTGCAATGTACGAAATATCGGACATCGCGATGGGCGATCGACGCGGATATTTCGCACTGGCGCGCGGCCACGGTTATGATCAGGACCTTTGTCACGATGATGACCGCACGTTTCTGACCTGGCACCGATCCTATGTCTATTCATTCGAAAAATCGCTGAACAGCGCGCTTCAATGGAAGCGCGGGGATAGTGAGCTTGAATTGACGCTTCCTTATTGGGATTGGACGCAGTTTGCTACCGCGACGCACGCCACGAACGGGCTGCCGAAAGTAGTGGACGATGCGACCTACACAAACAGTGCCGGGGACGAAGTTCCCAACCCGCTGGCCCGCGCGCGCAGTCTCTATCGCAGCATTGCCCTGGGTCTGACCGGCGATGAGGTCTTTACACGCAGATACACGACGCGCCTGCGTAGCAATATCCCGTTGCTGGAGGATGAGGTTGAGCGCTATTTGACCAACCCAAACTTTGAAGCCTTCCAAGCCGATTTCAACTTCGCGGCTCATGGCGGTATCCACGTCCTGACGGGGGGCACGGATACATCGTCGCCCTTGCCCCGCTCGATTGGAGATATGGGTAGCACAGTGTCTGCCTCATATGACCCGGTATTCTGGCTGCACCATGCGATGTGCGACAAGGTTTGGGCAGATTGGCAGGCGCTATGGCCCGGGGCCAATGTTCCACAGCATGTTCTCGACACAGTCGTATATGACGGTCGGGTGGGCCGCGATTTGATCGACGCGGAAACCTCGCTCAGATACATCTATTCCGAGGATTCCGTTGAAGCCGCGATTGGTGCTTTGGGAACCTCGGACAACGCACCCGTGGCCACATTGTCAGCGGCAGCAAGTCATGTCACCGAGGTTCGGCTGGGCACAGTGAAAGCCGGATTTGTCAGGGCCGAACTTGAATTCCATCGCATGCGACCGCCGACCGAAAGCTTTGAGCTGCGTGCCTATGTCGACAACGCCAATTGCGATGCCTCAACTGGGTACAAAGACAAAAGCTATGCGGGGCGCCTTGTGTTTTTTGGCCATGGCACCTGTCCGGGCGCGCCGGGTCACTGTAACCCTGCCTTAGCCGTCCGTGATGACTATGATCAAAGATACAAGCATCCGCTTAGATATGAACACACGCGGTATCGGCTGGACATCACACGCGGTTTGCGGCGCTTTATTGGTCGAAAGAAGACGGTAAAAAACCTGAAGATTTACCTTGTGACGCTGGATGACAAAGGTGAGTCCGTCGCGCCCGAGACGCTGGTCTATGATCAATGTTCGCTAAGAACCTATGCCAAAACCTAAACTGCTGGGGTCGGATCCTTGGACGTTAGACTTACGGATAAAGCTGTCAAAGACAGGGTTCTAAGGATCTGGCTGCGCCGTGTCCCGGAGGCGGGTGGTTTCCTGCAGGCCTGGCATATCGATGCAAACAATAATGAGCGGCAGATAGGCGGCACTACTTTGTATGGCAGGGGGGTCGGATCGACGGCACAGGAGCGCGCGATGCTGTTGTTTCGGCTGCCTCCTGATACCCCAAGTCTGAAACTGTCCGCAGGCGACCGGGTCGAAATTCGCATTGAGGCGGGAGGCAGCCTCCAGGCGCTTGATCTGGAGGCCTTAGAGGTCGAATGAAATCAGTTGATCTGTCGAAAGATCAATATCCAACCTGACGGGTAGACTGAACAGCCGAACGGATTATCCGGCCTTGGTCTGGGCTGTTCCCGAGGCTACCTGACACAACATCCGTGCCAGGTATTGCTGGAAGTACCAGACAGTTCGCTCCTTTGGTGACAGACGCCCGGGCTGAGCGGCCAACGCAGCCGCATTGGTGGCGATTGACCCGATGATACCCTTGTCTTCGTCATTGATCCGGTCAAATCCTGCCTTGAGCTCGGCGGCGTATGCTGCGCGTTCTTCAGGGTCTTCGGGCACTGCGCCGGGATAGGCATCCGCTCCCCAGAATACTTTGACTTTGTCGGTGCCATAAGGTTGCAGAGATAGCCAAAAGGTGCGTTCCGCGACGACCGAGAAGACATGTGTAGGAAAGACCGCCGACAGGACCGCCTTGTTCCGCTCCTCCTCGGTCAGCAAGGGGTTGTCGACAACCATGTCGGAATTGCGCTCATAGGATTTGCCGGGAATGCGCCCTTGTTCATAAAGGCTAAACCCCGCATCGCCATGCATCGCATTGGCCAGTTTGGTGGGCATCGCCGGTTCGATGGTTTGGGCGTGTGCGACAAACAGGTGATAGCCTTCGGTGAAGTTCTGAACCAGGATTTTCCAGTTTGTGTCCCAGACCTCTTCGGCGCGAAACAGAGTGCGATATCTGGGAAGCTGATAGTTTTCCAGCCGCGCGGACAGTTTCGCCAGGCGGGGGGCCAATGGTGCGGCATTGGTGTCCAGCGAGACATAGACCCAGCCCTGCCAGATCTCGACCTGAAACTGCGGCAGGCAGACCTGTTTCCTGTCGAAATTCTCACGCATATAAGCTGCGCCGATCAACTGACCGTCCAGATTGTAGGTCCAGGCATGATAGGGGCAGCTGATCCGGCCCTTGATGTTTCCTGCGCCCTCCAACAGCGTTGCCATCCGGTGACGGCAGATGTTTGACATCGCGCGTAAGGTGCCAGAACGGTCACGCAGCACGATCACCGGATCCCGGCCTATCGAGGTGGTGCGATAGTCGCCGGGGTTTTCAAACTCATCTTCGCGCCCGACGCAGAACCATTCATGGTTGAAGATCTCATCCAGTTCCAGTTCCAGGAACTCCGGTGATGAATAGACCTGCGGTGGCGTGGCTTCGGCCAACTCATCGGGTAGCGCGGCATTGTGGGCTAGGGCCTCCAGCAACTCGCCCAAGGGCATATGCGGCGTCATGTCAGGCTCTCCTTTGGCTGGTTTGGCGGCGGGATGTCAGACGATCTCCAATCCGTATTGCGCCCCAGTTTCGATCAGGATGTCGCAGAGTGAGGCAGCGAAACTGCGTGGCAAGAACAGGTTGAAGCCCTGGGTGTCACGCCACAGCGTCACGCCAACATGGTGGAACGCAGTGGATGCAACCGCCCCGTTGGGGATCGCATGCTCGGTCAGGTTGATAGGCAACACATGGTTCAATAGTCGGGCGGCCATTGGCCCACTCAGGTGCAAACGTGTCCGCGATTGCGACAGATCCAGCGTAGCACCGGCTTCAACAACAATAGCAGGGGGACCGGCATCTTCTTTGACCAGCCACCATTTCAATGGCTCAATGCGCAACAACGTGCCTGCGCGTCCGCTTGTCGTGCGTCCCGGACCGGGTGCCGCGTCGGCTTTGGCCACGCGCGCGGCTTCTTCGCCTACCTGTGTCAGCGTATCGGGCCATGCTGCGATCTGAATCAGCGTAGTGGGGCGGATTTCAGTTAACGTAATGCCGCAAGTGCCCGCTATGCCCGTGTGGCCCGATTTGAGTTCCAGTGCAGAGATACCTTCAGCCATGCATTCTCTCTCCATTCGGGTCGAACATGTGGGGTGAAACGATCTCGACCGCGATGTTACCCTTGCGTACCGGGTCGCTCGCGGTAACGGCTTTATCCTGCCAGGCGTCGTGGCCGCCCGAGATATAGCCAAGCCCGATCCAATGGCCGAGTGCAGGGGAATGGGTGACGGCCGTGATCCAGCCCTCTCCAAACCCGGTGACCTTGTCCGCTGCACATAATAGCGCGCCGCCATTGAAGGTCTGGCTGCGGTCCTTGGGGAAAATGCCGACCAGACGTGGCCGATCTGCCCGCGTCAGTTCGGGGCGTTGGCGCAACGCGCCACCGATAAAAGGCTTCTTGGTCGAGGCCATTTTGCCAAGCCCGGCATCGTCGATGGTCATACGCCCATCCAGTTCGGCCCCGGTCACGTGACCCTTTTCGATCCGCAATGTTCCTAGCGCTTCGAGCCCATACAGACATCCGCCCAACCGTTCAGCAGATGGCCATAACAGCTCCATCATTGCCTCGCCCTGATCGGCAGGCACGTAAAGCTCATAGGCCAGTTCACCGGAAAAGCTGATCCTTGCAATCAGACCTTCGACACCATTCGCAAAGGTGACTGGGCGAACACCCATGAACGGCAGCGCCTGGTTCGAGATATCCATCTCGGATGTAAGGCAGGCGGCAATCGCCTCGCGCGCCTTTGGCCCGGCCACGGAAACCCCGGCCCAGAGGTCCGAGACCGAGGTGACATGTACACGCAGGTCAGACCAGCGGGTCTGCAACAATTCTTCCAGCCAGACCATGACTTTGCCTGCATTTGTCGTGGTGGTGGTCATCAGAAAGTCAGCTTCGCCGATCCGCCAAGTAGTGCCGTCATCCATGACGATCCCATCATCGCGCAACATGATCCCGTACCGGGCGCGGCCCACGGGCAAATTGGCAAAGCCATTGGTATAGATGCGGTTCAGGAATTCTGCGGCATCCGGTCCCTGAACCGCGATTTTACCCAAAGAGCTGACATCGCAGATACCAACGGTTTGACGCACCGTCGCGGCCTCACGAATATAGGCCTGTTCCAGTGTCTCGCCGTCCTGCGCGAAATACCACGGCCGGTGCCACAGGCCCGCATCCGTCATCGTGGCCCCATGTCGCAGGTTCCAGCTGTGCAGCGGTGTGCGGCGCAATGGTTTGAAATGGCTTGCTGTGTTGCGCCCGGCCAGTGTGCCAATGGCGACTGGCGTATAGGGCGGGCGGAACCGGGTGGTGCCAACGGCTGACACCTCGCGGCCAAGGGCTTCGGCCATCAGCGCAAGGCCGATGACGTTACCCATTTTACCCTGATCTGTCGCCATGCCCAGCGTGGTATAGCGTTTCAGATGTTCGACCGAGACGAATCCCTCCTGGTGGGCCAGGCGGACATCATCGCCCGTGACATCGTGCTGGGGATCAACAAAGGTTTTGGCCTTTGTGCCCGGCTGACGTACCTCATAAGTCGGCTTTATGGGGTTCGCCCAGCCACGATGTGTGACTGTATCATCTTTTAGCCCCATCGCGCGCTTTGCTGCGACCACGCCCGAGGCAGCACAGTCTTCGCGTTGCCAGACACCATCTGCCGAACCAGCCATATGGATCGGCTCATCGGTCGGCCCGGCGAGGAAACAGGCAAGATCAGCGTTCCAGACAGGTTTTGCCCCGCGGTGCGAGGATAGGTTCACCACCGGTGACCACCCACCTGAGACCAGCAACAGATCACAGTCTTCTTGACGGGTCTTTGCCCATCCCGCGCCCGATTGCGAGGCAAGTGTAACCCCGCGCACCGAATTGCGTCCCAGCAAGGCCAAAGGCGCTAAGCCGGGTCGCAGTATGACACCCTCGGGCGTATCGGCCGTATCGCGTGCATCGGCCAGAACAACCTCAGCCCCGGCAGCGGCCAGTTCGGCAGCGACCCCTTGGGTGCTGTCATTGGTCGTGGCGATCACGATCCGTTTGCCTGGCAGGATACCGAACCGGTTGAGGTAGCTTCGCGCCGCCGCTGCAGTCATAACTCCGGGGCGGTCGTTGCCAGAAAAGGCGATCGAGCGTTCCAGCGCACCAGTTGCCAGCACGGTTGCACATGCACGGACAGTCCAAAAGCGTTGGCGTGGCAGGTGTGGATCAGGTGCTGCCAGATGGTCTGTCACGCGTTCGACCAGTCCGGCGACGCCGCCATCATACAGTCCGAATGCGGTGGTGCGGGTCATGATGCGGACGCCCGCATTCTTGACCGCCTGCACCAAAGACAGGTGTTCATCGTCGGCTTTGGGGTCGTTCAGATAGTCGCCACCTAGCTCAAAATCCTGCTCGACCAGCAAGACATCGCGACCATTCCGTGCCGCAGTCAGCGCAGCGTTCAGACCAGCAGGACCAGACCCCACCACCAAAACATCGCAAAATGCGTGGGCGTGGTCATAGCAGTCAGGGTCAGCCTCACGGCTGGCTGTGCCCATCCCGGCGGCTTTGCGGATCAGCTTTTCATACTTCATCCACAGGCCCGTTCCGCGCCCCCATTCAAATGGCGGCAGGCCCATAAAGGTCTTGTAATAAAAACCGGCCGAGAAGAACCGTCCCACAAGCCCGCTGGCCGCCCCAACATCAAAACGCACATTGGGCCAGGCATTCTGGCCATGCGCCTCAAGCCCCTCATAGAGCTCTTGCATGGTGGCTTTGACATTCGGTTCCATGCTCGCACCGGTTCCGACCGAGACGATAGCACCTGATTCCTCTACCCCCGCAGACATAACCCCGCGCGGGCGATGGTACTTGAAACTGCGCCCCAGAACGGTATGCCCGTTCGCCATCAGGGCCGAAGCGAGCGTATCGCCTGTAAAACCCCGGCAGGTCATGCCATCCCAACGAAAGTTGACGGGCTGCGAGCGGTCGATACGGCCGCCAGTATCCAGACGGCGCGCGGTCATGGGGTCGCCTCCAACGTTCGCGCCAATCCGGGATGCGCAGGGCACACAGACAGGATCTCATGGGTGAGCGTGTCACGTTTGACGAACAGCCACATCCGGCAGCCATGCACATGTTGCCAGGTTTCCAATTGCGGCCCGCGAATGTTCTCGCGCAGAAACACCGCATCGTGCCAGTCCTGGACTGACGCATCAAGCTCAGGGTATTGGATTGTCGCATCCCCGCCATAGCTGAACTCGCTTTGGTCGCGGGGTCCGCAGAAAGGGCAGTTGATAATCAGCATATTGTCATCCGTGCAGCTTGCAGTCAGGTCCGGCGCCGCGTTCATCAATCTGCAGACCCCGTTCGAACCTTTTCAGATCAAAAGGCGCAATCATCGGTGCGGGCCGGTCATTGGCGATCAGATCGGCGAACCACCATCCTGAGGCTGGGCTGGCTTTGAACCCGCCATAGTTCCAACCGGCATTCAGGTAGAGATTGTCCAGCGGCGTCTTGCAGATGAAATGTGACCCGTCCATCGACATATCGACGACCCCCGCCCAATGGCGCAGCAGTTTTACCCTTCCAAGGCAAGGCAGAACTGACATGGCAGCCTCGGCCACGTCCTGAACGATGTGCAGGTTGCCCCGCTGGGCATAGGATTTGTACCAGTCCAGATCACCGCCAAAGACCATCCCACCCTTGTCGGATTGCGAGATATAGAAATGCGCGCCGCCCATGCCAAAGACGATGACCTGATCCAGCAGCGGCTTTAGCGGTTCGGACACAAAAGCCTGCAGTTTGTGGCTTTCAATGGGCAAACGCCCAAGCCCGGCCATCTGCCATAAAAGGGAGGTGCTGCCTGCCACGGCAAAAGCAACTTTGCCCGCTGTGATCCGCCCTCTGGAGGTCTCAACCGCGGTGATGCGTTCGCCGTCACGAACAACGCCTTCGACCCGACAGTTCTGAATGACGTCAACGCCACGCGCATCTGCCCCGCGGGCATAGCCCCAGACCACCGCATCATGGCGTGCTGTCCCCGCGCGTTTTTGAACCGCAGCACCCATGATCGGGAACCGCGCATCAGAGGCGTAGTTCAGATGCGGTACGGTGCGCTTGAGCGTCTCTAGATCCCAGATTTCTGCATCCGGCGTGCCGGTCATCCGCATCGTGTTGTAGTTGCGCGCCGCAGCGTCGATGGCACCGGGAGAATGCAGCAGCGAGATATGTGAGCGCTGCGAGAACATGACGTTATAGTTCAACTCGTGGCTGAGGTTTTCCCAAAGCTTCAGCGAATGCTCATAGAATTCCCGATTGCCGGGCCGCGCATAGTTTGACCGCACGATCGTGGTATTGCGCCCGGCATTACCGCCACCGATCCAGCCCTTTTCAAGCACGGCGATGTTTTTCACCCCATGGGTTTTGGCCAGGTAATAAGCGGTGGCGAGCCCGTGCAACCCGCCACCAACTATGACTACGTCATAATGTGATTTGGGTTCGGGATCGCGCCACTGGCGGGTCCAGCCTTTCTGGCCGGTCACCCCCTGCCAAAACACATTCCATGCGGTGAATTTGGTCATTTGATTAGCCGGTTTTGCTTAGATGCTTGCCGGGATGTTTGAAGATTTGGCCGAAACCTTCAAGCTCATCCATGATCCCAGCGCGCCGCAGGCAGGACCAGAACTGCGCCTGGTTCGAGGTGATGACCGGCTTGCCCGCCGCCTGTTCAATCTCAGCTACCACTTCCAATGATCGAATCCCGCCGCAGGACAAAAAGATCGCATCGGCTTCGGGCTGATCGATCTCAAGCGCGAACTCTTTCCAATAGGATGGCTCGACCTTGCCGAATTCGACACCGGTTTCCAGACACAGCCCTTGAATGTCCAGAACATCGAACCCCGCGGCCAGAAGATACTCGGCCTCAGCGGTGTTCACATCATCCAGATAGGGCGTGCCAACGACTATCTTTTTGGCGCCAACCTCGCGCAGCGCATCCATGACACCAGTGACAATGCACATCGGTTGTGCATGCGGTGCTCCTTTGCGAATTTCGCGAAAGACGTTCTCTTCACGGCATACAATCGACCCCGATGTGCAACTGTAGCTGATGACAGATGGTTTCATGTCAGGTTGCAGACGCGAGGCAGCGTCGGCCATATGATCGATATGACGAGCCAGTGTCTCGCTTGTTGTGTAGTCGTCGGTCTTAAGGCGCGTTATGTGAATGCCGACACCCTCTGGCGCCATGGCATACAAATCCGCCTCGCAGGCAAGATCGGTTGACATCAGGATAAAGCCCAGGCTGCCACGATGCGCCAGACCATCGCCCATGATCGGTGTACGCGGTGCCGAGCGTATGATTTCGCCAGATTGAAACATTACAGGATGACCTCCTCAACGGATTTTGGATGGCTTGTTACTTGCTCCCATCCGGTTTCGGTTATGATGAAACTGTCACCAACTTGCGCACGGAAGGTGTCAACCGAAACTGAGCCGTCAACGGCCAGTACCATGCCTGGCTGCAGGATGGTTGTGTCGCCGGTGACAAGTTGCGGCGCCTCAAGAAAGCTGAAGCCGGTGGCGCGACCGCAGCGGAACGGGTATTCATAGCCCGCGCCCTGAATGACTTCGGCATAGGCTGCGTGCACGCTTTCTGCCGTCACACCGGGCTTGAGCGCGTCCAGCGCGGCCTTCTGGCTGGCGACGGCAACCTCATACACCGCGACCTGATCGTCTGGCGCATCAGCGATCCAGAATGTACGATCAAATCCTAGTTTGAAACGGTGAAAATTCGTCATCCCACAGAAACACAGGAATACGGGTTCCCCCTGCCGCATGACACGGGTTGATGCGCGGTGGTGAGTTTTGATGATGTCCTCGCCCGAGGCCATGATCTGCAGAAAATGCGTGTTGGGCGACATATCCGCATCGTCGTAGTGTGCGGCCAGCAACTCGGCGGCCTTGCGCGTTCCGGCCTGAGAGGTGGCAATCGCGACCTCAAATTCAGGCACGCCATCCGCAATAGCTGCGCGACCCGCCGCCATCATCTCGCTTGCGACTTGTCCGGCGTGGCGGGCCAGTTGCAATTCCTGCGGCGACTTGATCATTCGCATATCGTTCAAGATCGGAGTCGCACTAGTCAATCGGTCCGGGCCGATCAGTTCATCAACATATGTGCGCACTAATGGTGGCATGTGGCCGGGCTCGATCCCGACCTTGGTTGCGCTTTTGACTGCATTTGGCAGTTCTTCGCGCCATTCCGCGCCCATCCCATCATTCCACGCGGAAATCCGATCCACCCGCGCAGCGAATTTGGCCGAGTTCAGGTCAATCGTCGGCGTGATCAGCAGCGACGGGCCATCCTTGGGTACAACCAGTATCGTTGGTCGTCCGAACTCCATATGCAAATAGTCATAGTAACCGGTCAGGTAATAGACATTGTCATCATCAGTGATCAACGCCACATCGATACCGGCCTGCGCCAGACGGGTTTGAAATTGTGACAATCTCTGGGTGAACATGCGTGTTTCCTTGCGCGGTTTGATCCCTGGGCTTTCCCCGGTGAAGTGCTCAGATGATGCATCAGCTTAGGAGCGGAAACGCGATTCACAAAGTGACATCTGATATAGGCTTATGATAACCTTGAGTTATGAAAGATTTTCGCCGATCCTTGCCGCCACTTGACTATCTTCTGTTTTTTGAAGCAGTCGCGCGCCACGAGAACTTCACCCGTGCTGCCGCTGAGCTGAACGTCAGTCAGGCGGCTGTCAGCAAACGGGTAAAAGTGTTGGAAGAATGGCTGGGCATGACCTTGGTTCATCGCAGCGGGCGTACCATCAGCCTGTCACGGAATGGCAAGGCGCTTGCCGCCAACACTTCTGAAGCGCTTGATTATCTGAGCTCCAGCTTGCGGCAGATCCGCCGTGCAACGGCAGGTGATCGCCTGTCGCTTGGGGCCAATGTTGCGGTGGCACAATACTGGCTAACACCGCGCATCAACGAATACCTGCTTGGGCCTAATGCGGCCCCGGTCACGCTGACAGCTTCGGACAAGGATGCTGATCTGTTCGCCTTCGAAACGGATGCGGTTTTGTTCTATGGTTCCGACATTCCCTCAGGTTGGGAAGGTACTTTGCTTTTCGAAGAAATCTGGTCGCCTGTGGCCGCGCCCGCGCTGGTTGACACAATGCAGGGGTTCCAAAGCACAAAACTGCTGGATTTCGACAAGCTGACACCGAAATGGATCAACTGGGAAAACTTCTCGGAACTCTCCGGCAATGCCGAGATTGCAGCCGCGCCAAAGGTAAACTTGCGCTCATACGCCAGTACGCTGGACACGGCTTTGCGGGGCAGGGGAATAGCCCTGGGCTGCCCCGAAGTTCTGCAATTTGAGATTGAGGCCGGTCGCCTGATGGCGCTGGACGACTATCAGATCAGAACGGGCCGCAGCTATTTCGTGATTTGGCGATTGGGCAGCATGAACGACCCAACGCGCGCTTTGTTGCGTGATCTGGACATTCCAGTCTGACGAAAGCCGGGTGTCAGATGGCCTCTTTTACCGCGCTGAGGAATTGCTGCGTGCGCTCTTTTCTGGGGTTGCCGAACAATTCTGCGGGCTTGCCCTGTTCCTCGATCTTGCCGCCATAGAAGAAACAGACCCGATCCGAGATATCGCGCGCAAAACCCATCTGGTGGGTCACCATCAACATGGTCAGCTTGTGTGCGCCGACCAATTCACGAATGACGTTGGTCACTTCGCCGATTACTTCGGGGTCCAGCGCGGATGTCACCTCGTCGAACAGCATCACCTTTGGGCGCATGGCCAATGCGCGGGCGATGGCGACACGTTGCTGCTGACCGCCAGACAGGCGCGAGGGGTGCTGATCTTTCTTGCCGATCATGCCGACCATCTCCAGCAACTCTTCGGATCGTTCGCGCGCATCCTGCTTGGACATGCCCAGAACCTGCACGGGACCTTCCATGCAGTTTTCCAGGGCCGTCATGTGTGGAAAAAGGTTAAAGTGCTGAAAGCACATGCCGATATCGGCACGCCGTTTGCGCAGGTGTTTTTGATTGGCGGGGATCAGGGCACCGTTCTTGGACATATGCGTCAGCGGCCGGCCATCTACATATATGGCGCCGCCATTGATCTCTTCCAATGTCATCAACATGCGCAGAACGGTGGTCTTGCCGGATCCTGATGGGCCGATGATCGACACCATTTCACCTTCGGCGATATCAAGGTCCAGCTCATCCAGAACCGTAAGCGCCCCGTAGGATTTTGTTACCTTTCGGAAACTGACCATCGGTGTGGAATCGCCGGTGATTTCAAGCGGGAAAGCCGATACATCATGCATGTTTATAGTCCAAGTCTACGGCGCACATAGCCTTCGAATAGACGGATCAGACCGGCCGAAGGAAGTGAGATTGCCAGGAAGATGATACCTACCAGGGTGTAGGGTTCGAGAAAGCGGTAGTTTTCGGAACCGATTGCGTTTGCGGTATGGATCAACTCGGCAACCCCGATAACCGACAGCATGGGCGTGTCTTTGAATATTCCCACCAGATAATTGCCTAGACCTGCAAGCGCCGGGGGTATGGCTTGTGGGATGATCACGCGCCGGTACTTTTGCAACACGGTCATATTCAGCGCTGTCGCCGCTTCCCACTGTCCTTTTGGGACGCTGTCTATCCCGCCCCGGTAGACCTCGGACAGATAGCAGGCATAGTGCAGGCCGATTGCGATCATACCCGACATCCACGGGCTGAGGCGGATGCCAAACTGTGGCCCCACGTAGAAGACAAAGAAAATCTGCAACAGCAGAGGGGTTGAGCGGATAAATTCGACCAGTTCGCGCACAATCCAGGTCAAAAGCCCATAGGGAGTGCGTTGTGCAAGCGCCAATACCAAGCCCAGCACAAGCGCGATGGCGTATCCGGTCAGTGCAGCAAGCAGGGTGTTGCCTGTGGCCTGAACCAGACGGGGCAGGATTTCCCAGGTAAATTCCCAATTCCATTCAAACATTGGTCAGGCCCTCCCCAGTTTGCGTTCCATGTAACGCTCTAACCAGCGCATGAACGGCGTGACCATGAACCGGGCGAGGACGTAGTAGATCACAAGGGCAACGCCAAAGATCTGGGCGGATAGAAAGGTTGTCGCATTGATCTGCCGGGCTTCGAACATCAGGTCTGCGACCGAAATCAACGAAACCAGCGCCGTGCCTTTCAGCAGTTCGATCATCAGGTTCCCCCAGGGCGGCAGCATGTTGACCAGTGCCTGAGGCAGGATGATCCGCCGCATGCGCTGAGCCGGGCTCATGTTGATGGCAAGCGCCGCCTCCCATTGCCCCTTAGGCACAGAGAGGATGCCACCCCGCACGAGTTCAGCCCCGTAGGCGCCGATATTCATGCCAACTGCCAGATAGCCGGCTGTGAATTTTTCAATCGAAAGGCCGAATAGAGGCAGAACGAAGAAAATCCAATACAGCTGCACGACAAGGGAGGTACCACGAAAGATCTCGATATAGGTGATGGCGGTGCCGCGGACTAACCTGTTGCTTGACAGTTTCATTAGCCCCATTGCTAGCGAGATCGCGATGCCTAGGGTCGCTGCAAGGAAGAACTGCGCCAGGGTAATGCCGGTGCCCGTAAGCAGGCGCGGCCAGTATTGTTGTAGAAATTCGAATAGGCTCATGTGCCTGCCGTTCTAGTAGATATTGGTGTGCGGCGGGTATGGTCCACCCGCCGCGAATATGGGTCAGCGGTTTTCGCAGACCCATTCGGCTGTTACGTCGCCAGGGAGGTTCGATTCGACGTAGCCATATTCTTCAACCGATGCGAGCATAGCCTCCGAACCCACATATTCAGCGAGTGCGGCGTTGAATTCTGCCATGAAATCGGCGTCTGCTTCGCGGAACCCGATGCCAACATAGTTCAGGGTCCAATCGGGCAAGGCGCCCGGATCGGTGACGTCGATGTCATCATTGGTCTCGGCAAAGTAGTTCGCTTCGAAATAGGTCATTCCGCCAGCATCGGCGCGTCCGGCCTTCACCGCAGCCAGCATCTCTGAAGGTCCAGGAACCTGCATGATCTGGTCGTCACCCAATCCTTCTTTCTTGGCGGATTCGACGGTGTTGTAGCCCGCCCCGGTCACCATGATCGATCCTGAATTCAGGATGTCCTTGAACGTCTGGATGTTCTTCGGGTTACCCGCCGGTACGATGAATGCATCGCCGGTCTGCGCTATTGGCTCAGAGAACGAGATGTTCTGGCAGCGGCTGTTCAGGATATACAAGCCACCGGTGATCAGGTCATAGCGATTGGCTTGCAGGCCGGGGATCAGACCGCCCCAATCGGTCAAGCTGGTTTCGATGTTATCGTAACCCATCTCGGCCAGAATGCCGAGCGCGATTTCGTTCACGAAACCTTTGGCTTTGCCGTCTTCATCCGGGTAGCCCCAGATCGGAACGTTCGAAAATCCGATGCGGATCGGCTCACCTTCAGCGATCCTGTCGGCAATCGGCCCGGCAAGTGCCGAGGCTGCGCCACACACAGATAGAACACCAGCAAGCAGCAAAGATCTAGGTGTTTGTTTTTCCATTACTTCCTCCCAAGATAGCTTCAGCGTTGTATGAACTGAAAGGTCAAACAGCGCGCCTTCCAGAAAACATGCTAGTTGTTGTCAGCGAGGCTTAGCGTCGAATTTCAGAGATTCGAGAGGATTTGCGTTGTCATGCCGGTCAAATATGAGCAATGTGCTCGCATGGATGACAAAGACCTTGAACTGCTTGCCTTGGTGCAGCGCAACGCAAGACAAACAGCCGAATCGTTGGGGGAAGAGATCGGATTATCGACGCCTGCGGTTCAGAAGCGTTTGAAAAAATTACGCGAAACGGGCGTGATTGAAAAAGAGATTGCCGTGCTTTCGCCGCCCAAGCTGGGGCGTGAGTTTACCGTCATTGTCGAAGTCAAGCTGGAACGGGAAAGCCGTTTGCATCTGGACAATTTCAAGCGGGTAATGAGAAACAGCCCGGCGGTTCAGCAATGCTATTACACGACCGGTGAGGCTGATTTCATTGTGATCGTCGTTGTTGCCGACATCAAGGAATACGAAGCGTTCACGCAGGAATACTTCTTTGATGATTCCAACGTAAACGGCTTCACCTCATCCATTGTCATGGACCGGGTGAAAGTGTCGCTCGATATCCTTTGACCAGATGAATGCGGCCCCAAAGCTATTGACGCTTGGGAGCCCGCCGAGAACCAGAATTGTCAGATGACGATAATGTCTTTGGGTGCGCGGGTGGTCAAAAGCTCTGCGCCGTGTTTGCGGACAACGATGTTTTCCTCGTGCACCATCATCAGCCCGGACCGGTAAGACAGTGAGGGTTCAAGCGTCAGCACCATCCCGTCTTCTAGTACTGTTTCATCAAAGGCCGCGTGCGAGGGTTGTTCGGTCAATTGCATTCCTAACCCATGTCCCAGACGGCCGATATCTCCGCCTGAGGGGTCGATCTCGGCGATCACATCTGACATGGCTCGGAACAGATCTTTGCAGGTGTTTCCGGCTTTTGCGGCCTCGAACCCGGCCTCAGTTGCGCGCCAGAGCGTGTCGTAAGCGCGACGGGTTGCGTCATCGGCGTGGCCTATGGCCCAGTTACGGTCAAAATCGCAGAAATACCCATCCCAGACACAGCCGGTATCCAGCATCATCACATCACCCGCCTGAAGCGGGCGGCGCGACGGAGGGGAGATAACATCCGCATACCCACCGGGTTCGGCAGCTCCCACAACATAGGGTGCATTGTCTGCGCCCTGTGCCAGCGCTTCGCGACGAAAGGCGCGGAATACATCTTCGAGTGGCATGCCCTCGGATACGATCTCCGGGACTCGTGCAAAGGTGGCTGATCCGATGGCGCAGATATGGGCGAGTTTTTCGATCTCGGCCTCGGATTTTACCATGCGCAGATACTGCACCAGCCGGGTTGTATCGGCGACGTGCAAGCCGGGCAGGGCAGCAACCAGCCGTTCCCAATCTCCAAGAGGCATGCGCAGCTGCGTCTCATGCCCTTTCATGACGCCGATCTTGTCACCCCCTTTGGCCAGCGGCGCAAGAAGATCAGTCAGCAGGCTGATGCCGTCATCTTCGGGGCAGGGTGCGCTCCATGTGCGGATGTCATCCAGCCAGGATCGGCGCATCAATTCTGCCCCGATCTCGGGGATGATCGCGATGGGTTTGCCTGCAGCTGGGACAAAAAGAAACCAGGGGCGCGTTGGACTTTGCCAGAACAATGTCTGGAAGCCGGTAAAATAGTTGAGCTCGGGTTCCGTCATGAGAAGAAGACCGGCAAGGCCGTCCTGGATCATTCGGTCCTGGGCTTTTGCGGTGCGCGCCGCGAATTCTGTTTCGGGGAAGCCGCGTTCGAGAGCGCTAGGCTGCATCGCGCCCCTCCATGATCATCTGGAAGATAGCTGGGTCGGTTACGCCTTCGGAGCCGATCAAAAGCACACGAGAGGTGCCGTCCAGACCCAGCTGAGCCGATACATCGTCATCTTTACGGGCCATGATCAAGGCTGCCAGACCGGCGACCGCGCTTTCACCTGCTTCGAGTGCTGTATCACCGGGCAGCGGACGCGCCAACAGCCGCACTGTGGGGGCTACAACGCTTTCAGGGATCGTCAGGAAATCGGTGGCTTCCTCGGCGAGGATCTGCCACGCCAGTGGCGAAGGCTCGCCGCAGGACAGTCCGGCCATGATCGTCTCTTCAGCAATGGCAACAGAGGTGGCTGTACCCGCCTTTGCGCTTTTAAACAGGCAGGCCGCCAGTTCCGGTTCAACGATGATCACGCGCGGAGAGTCAGCGCCCCAGTGCTGGCGCAAGGCAGCGGCAACGCCTGCGGCAAGCCCGCCAACGCCACCTTGCAAGAAGACATGGGTCGGGGCCTGGTCCAGCGTTTCGCAGATTTCGCGAGTCATCACCCCATAGCCCGACATAACATCGCATGGCGGTTGGGTGTATCCGGGCCACGAGGTGTCTGAGACCACAAACCACCCATTCGTCTCGGCCTCGGATTTCGCCAGAACGACCGATTCATCATAGTCCCCTGCGATGCGGATCACTTCTGCCCCCAGTTTACGCATAGCCTCTGCGCGGCCCTCGCTGACCTCGGCGTGAATATAGATCCGGCAGGGCGCACCAAAGCGTTGACATCCCCAGGCAAGCGACCGCCCGTGATTGCCATCGGTGGCCGAAACCAGTGTGACTTTGGCCACTTCATCGCTGTATTTGCCCTGACGGATGTCCGATAGGCTGATATCGGTGCCAAGGCGCTTTGAAATTTCGCGTTGCAGGACACGCAAGGCGGCATAGGCCCCGCCCAGGGCCTTGAAGCTGCCAAGGCCAAAGCGAGGGCCTTCATGCTTGTAAAGAACTTCGCCAACACCGATCTGCTCGGCCAGGGTTTTCAGGGACACAAGGGGCGTCGGCGCATAGCCGTCCCAGGCCATGATCTCGGATTGGGCTGTGGCGAAGTCTGCTGCGGTGAGGACTCTTTTTGATGCATCACCGGTTTTGCGGGTCGCAGCGACATGGCCCAGATGGGCCTGTGGAAGAAGGTCAGTCACGGTTTGTCCTCTTTGGCAGGTAAGCGATCTCGCACCAGCGCGGCCCAAAAGGCAGCGCCGATTGGCAGAAGCGCGTCGTTAAAGTCATAATCCGCCGCATGCAGCGGTTGGCCATGCGCACCCTGGGTGCCATTGCCAAGCAACAGAAAGCAGCCCGGCACAGCGGCAGAGAAATGGGCGAAATCTTCTGAAAAGCTCATTGGCGGGCACTCACCATCAGCTTCGAGCCCGGCAGCCCGCGCGGCGCGCAGAACTGCATTGACGGGTTGGGGCGCGTTTATCGTTTCGATGAATTCCGTGTTGAATTGCATCGTCGCCGTCACGCCATGGGTGGCCGCAACACCGTCGACGATCTGGTGCATGAAACGTTCGACGGCCTGACGATCCTTGGGCAGACGCGCCCGAACATCGCCTTTCAGAACGGTATGCCCCGGCAGCACATTTCTTTGCCCGTCGGTTAAGAACTCGGTCACCGACACCACGGCGCCCGTACTGGGGGCCAGTTTGCGTGACACGATCGTCTGAAGGGCCAGCACCATTTCAGAACCCACCGTGATCGTATCCACACCCACCTGCGGCATCGACGCATGACCGCCTTTGCCAGTGATCTGGATCTCGAACAGGCTTTCCGAGGCGCAAATCTGACCCGGACGGGTTAAAATCTGCCCCACATGGGTCCCGGGCAGATTATGGATGGCATAGACCTCTTCAATCGGGAACCGCTCCAGCAGCCCTTCGTCAATCATCGCCTGAGCACCCAGCCCGTGTTCTTCGTTTGGTTGGAAGATAAACACGACCGTGCCGTCGAAATCCTGGTCCTGGGCCAGCATCTCTGCGGCCCCTAGCAGCATCGTTATATGGCCATCGTGACCACAGGCATGCATGACGCCAGGATTGGCGGATGCGTAGTCATGAGCACTTTGTTCCGCGATTGGGAGGGCATCCATATCGGCCCGCAACCCGATGGCGCGGTTGCCTGTTCCGGCCTTCAGAATGCCAACCACACCAACACCTTCATGCACTTCGATACCCAAAGCACGCAATCGGGCAGCGACCGTGACCTTCGTGCGGTGTTCCTCAAAGCCAAGTTCGGGATCCCGATGGAAGGCATGCCGCAGCTCAATAAGGTTCTGTATCCGCGCGTTCAAAAGCGCCTCCTGTCAATCTCAACGCCGAGCATAGCCTTTCGGATCGTTTCTTGGCGTTGATGATCCGCCAATCTGCGACCAAAAACATCACAAACTTGCCGAACCATGAGGATTTCCCGAGCGCAACGCAAGGCCAGTATACGACTGGATGCAGAATCTGATTATCGATTCACAACGGTTCGGGCAGAAAACTCTGCCAACTCGCCGCGCCAGATTTGCCGACCTAAACAAAAAGGCTGCCCGGTATCGTCTCGGATGATCTGTTCCAGTTCGATGCCAGCCTGGTAAGGGGCGGTTCCCAAAAGCGTGGCCTCGTCAGGTTGGATCATGCGCATACGTATAACGACGTCGCCAATACTGGCAGATACCCCGTATCGATCCTCTAGCAACTGGGTGGTCGATTGCCTCAGGTCGTGATCCATCAAATCCGGGCACCTCTGGGCGACAACCATCTCGGTTTCAATCAGGGTCGGATGGCCGTTCATTCTGAACAGACGTGTGTAGTGATGCAGCTTCTCGCCAACCGGGATGGACAAGGCCGCAGCAAGCATATCGTCTGCGGTTGCGCTCTGTGCACTGATGAGTTCGATCCCCAGATCTGTGCCAAGCGTACGGGCATCGGCGGCAAAGCTGACACGATTGCTGATGTCATAGCGGATACGTTGTGGGGATACGTAGCGCCCCCGACGGTCTTCGCTATAGGCCAGGCCTTGTGCTTCGATCGCTTCCAGCGCCCGGCGGGCTGTCATCCGGCTGACGCCGAACTGATCTGCAAGTACCCGTTCGGAGGGCAGCGCTGCATGTTCTGGCAAGCGCCCGGTCAGAATGTCCTGACGAATGCTCTCGACAATCCGGCGAAAGCGCGGCGGCGCAGGGTTTGGTTGTGGCTGGTTCATGAAGGGTCCGTGGTTTTCGTTTTCATATTACGATTTCGGATAGGCGCCAAGATACATCTGGTATATACCAGATACGAATCGCCGGGTTTCCGGCTTTGATATTCCCTTGCGCGGCAGGAAACCGGACCATGGCTAAACCCCTTCCAAATCACGCTCAGGTCGTCATCATCGGTGGCGGTATCCATGGCTGTTCCGTCGCCTATCATCTGGCCAAAGAAGGCTGGACTGATGTTGTTCTGCTGGAGCGCAAGCAGTTGACCAGTGGAACCACGTGGCACGCGGCGGGGTTGGTCGGGCAATTGCAAGGCAGCCATGCCACAACCGCCATGGCGAAATACGGGATCGAATTGCTGGAAAGCATCGAAGCCGAAACAGGTCAGAACCCCGGCTATCGCCGCTCGGGCTCGATTTCGGTCGCGCTGAATGACGAGCGTCATGCTGAATTGAAACGCAAGGCAGATTTCGCGATGCTTTTTGGAATTGAGGCCCATGCGGTCAGCGTTGATGAGATCAAGGAACGCTGGCCGTTGATGAACCCGGATGGCGTACTGGGCGGGATCTATATGCCCAGTGATGGGTCTGCCAATCCAATCGATCTGACGACGGCTCTGGCCAAAGGTGCCAGGATGCACGGGGCACAAATCTTCGAACATACGCGCGTCGATGAGGTTCTGGTCGAAGGGGGTCGGATTTGCGGTGTGCGCACGGACAAAGGAACAATCACGGCTGATTTCGTGGTCAATTGCGGCGGAATGTGGGCGCGGGAACTGGGCCAGCGCAATGGCGTTGGGGTGCCTTTACACGCTTGCGAGCACTACTATCTTGTCACCGAACCGATCCCTGACCTGCCATCGGACCTGCCGGTTTTGCGTTCATATTGCGACGGGACCTATTGGAAGGAAGACGCAGGCAAGCTGCTGTTCGGGTTTGCTCATTTTCAAGCCAAACCATGGGCGGCCGGCGGTATTCCGGAATCATTCGAGTTCGACAGTCTACCCTTTGTCGAAGACGACGTGATGGAGGTTCTGGAACTGGCGATGAACCGCGTGCCGATCCTGCAAGAGACCGGTATTCGAACCTTCTTTAACGGGCCGGAAAGCTATTCTTATGACGGGCGTTTCACGCTGGGTGAGGCCCCAGACATCAAAGGGTATTTCGTGTTGGCCGGTGTGAACTCGACCGGTATTCAGTCGGGTCCAGGAGCAGGCAAGGCGCTGGCCGATTGGATTATGCGGGGTCACCCGCCGTTTGACCTGTCCGAGATGGATCCGAAACGGTGTGAGGAATTTCAGGCGCGCGATCCTTATCTGCAGGAACGTTGCCCTGAAACCCTCGTGCTGACCTACGCCATGCATTGGCCGGGGCGACAGCGCCAAACTGCGCGCAACCTGCGGCGCACGCCGTTTTACCACGCGTTGAAGGCCAACGGGGCGTGTTTTGCCGAGATGCAGGGATGGGAGCGCCCGGGCTGGTTCGCTCCGGAAGGCGTGTCGCCGGATTATGATCACAGCTTCTTTCGGCCCAGTTGGTTCGACCATGCGCTGACCGAGCAGAAGGCAGCGCGCGAAGCCGTGGCGATGTTCGATTATTCCATGTTGGGCAAGTTGATGGTCGAAGGCGCGGATGCCGAGGCGTTCCTGCAGCGGGTATGTACCAACAATATGGCGATGCCGGTGGGTCGGGTGGCCTATACTCTGATGCTAAATGCGCGCGGGGGGATCGAAAGCGATGTCACCGTTGCGCGCCATGCCACGGACGCGTTCATGGTTATGAGCTCGATCTCGCACACAAGGCGCGACTATCTGCACCTGCGCGACGCGATCCAGCCGGGCGAGGATGTGCGCCTGCGTGACGCCACGACGGCCTATGGCGTGCTGTCTGTCGCAGGACCGAACGCACGCGATCTCTTGGCGGCAGTCTCTGACAGAGATGTCTCCAATGCGACCTTCCCATTCAACAGCCTGCAACATTTCCATATCGGTCATGCTCCGGTTTTTGCTCAAAGGCTGTCCTATACCGGAGAGCTGGGGTGGGAAGTGTTCGTCACCCCCGATTTCGCTGAGCATGTGTTTGATGTTCTGATGGAGGCGGGGAAAGTCCATGGCTTGCGTTTGGCTGGCGGCGAGGCGCTTAACGCGCTGCGTATCGAAAAAGGCTTTCTGCATTGGGGGCATGATATGGCCTATACCGAAGCACCGCATCAGATGGGGCTGGAGTTCGTCTGCAAACCCAGGAAGGATATCGCCTTCGTAGGCAGGGACGCCTATGTTGCAAGCCGCACGGCGGGGCAGGGGCCGTTTCTGTGTTTCCTCAGGCTGCGCGATCCCGATCCCCTTTTGCACCACAACGAACCTGTTCTGCGGGATGGTAAAGTTGCGGGCTATGTAACAGCAGGGGCCTGGTCTTATACACAAAGCGCGGCGGTGGGGCTTTGCCTTCTGTCTGTGCCGGATGGGTCGGTTGAAAAACAAACAATAGGCAGCGGGGGCTATTCAGTTCTGATCGAAGGCCGCGAATTTGATGCCGAGATCAGCCTGACCCCGTTCTATGACCCCCAAAACAACCGGATGCTATCGTGATGTGATCATCCGCCTGAACTGCGGTACACAATTGCAGTGCCCGGACAAAATAATGTCGATTCAGGCACATCTTTGTCGTTTCTTTCTACTCAGATCGCGGCACATCGCTACAATCTGAGAAGCAATCAGACGGCAGGAGGTGCAGATGACGCCATTCAATGTAGGTCGGGTTCCTCCGGCAACTTTCGGTGCGGGCAGGATTGCAAAGGTGCCGAAAATCGTCAGCGCGTTGGGCGAGGGGCCCGTTCTGATCGTTGCAGACGCCGTTCTGGCCGAGATAGGGGTCACGGATAGGCTGACCCACGGGTTGCAGGCCGCGGGCATTGCTTTTGACCTCGCGGCTGAGGTGTTGGGCGAGCCGAAAGAGGCATTGGTAGATGCTCTCAGTGCACGCGCACGTGCGATGGGTGCCGCTGCGGTGATCGGCATCGGCGGCGGTGCGGCGATGGATGCGGCCAAGCTGGTGGCGGCAATTGCCCGGTCCGGTCGACCTGCCGCGGATTTCGCGCTGGCGGCTCAACCATTGCCTGCGGATGGCATGCCTGCAATCGCAATTCCAACCACCGCCGGAACCGGATCAGAGGTAACCAGAACCTCGGTCATCTCCCGAGCTGATGGCAGCAAGACCTGGTTTTGGGGCGAAGAGCTGATGTTCGCCCAGGCGGTGTTGGATCCCGAACTGACGCTCAGCCTGCCAGCTAACCTAACCGCCTGGACTGGCATCGACGCTGTTGCTCATGCGCTCGAAGGCGCGACGGCGCGTGGCACCAGCCCCGCAGGCCAGCTTTTTGGGTTAGAAGCGCTTCGCATTTTGACCGATGCTTTGCCAAGGGCCGTGGCGGATGGCACCGACCTTGAGGCCCGCGGGCGTGTGCTATGGGCCAGTATGGTCGCTGGTCTGGCCCTGCATAACTGCAACACGCATATGGGTCACAATATCAGCCATGCGCTGGGGTCTTTGGTGCGTATTCATCATGGGTTGGCGACGGGTCTGGCATTGGAGGCCAGCCTTCCATGGCTGGTCGCGCGCCCTGATGGCGCCGAAAATTATGCGCGCGTAGCTCAAGCAATGGGCGCAGCGGATCATGCCGAGGCTTTACCAGTGGCTTTGTCAAATCTGATGCGCCGCTGTCAGATATCTCCAGACCTGCCCGCAGTATGCGCCGGTGTGACTGTGCAGGCTTTGGTGGCCGAGATGAAGAACCCTGCCAATATCGGCATGGCTCAAAATACAGCGTGCCCGGTTGGCGACGATGATCTGACCGAGATGGCGTCACTGATGCTGCAAAAGGCGATTGCTTAGTCTTAACATCCGGGATCGCGCTGGTTTTCGCGATCCCGAATACGAACGCCGTGCGGCTGCGGAAACTGGTCTTTTGCCAACTTAAGCGCGCCGACCTGTTTGAAACAAGAACGTTACGCCGTTGTCATGCCTACGTTTCATTCCCTCTGAATCATTCGGATGAATTTCATACAGTGGGGGAATCACCATGAAATTTCGTTCGTTACTTACCGGCGCGGCGCTGGCGGTTATGGCTGCGGTCGCAGCACAGGCCGAAACGTGGAAGCTTGCGGTCACCGACGTAGAAGGCATGGAGCGCCTTCAGCTTGAGTGGGGCCCGTTCAAAGACGCGCTTGAAGCAGCTACCGGCGACAGCTTTGAGTTTTTTGCCGTGAACTCGCGCACCGCAGCTGCAGAAGCCCTGCGCGGTGAGACGGTTGATTTCGTGGTTTCGGGTCCGGCTGAATACGTGGTTATCAACAAGCTGACCAATGCGACACCGATCGTTGGTCTGGGTCGGCCGGACTATCACTGCGCCATCGTGGTGCGCGCAGATAGCGGCATCAACACAGTTGCCGACCTGAAAGGCAAAACGGTGGCTTTTGGTGACATCGGATCGACATCCAATATGCTGTGCCCGATGCAGGTTCTGGCCGATTATGGCCTTGATCCGGTCAACGACATCCAGAAAACCCATACCAGCCGCAACATTGCGCATGAAGCGTTGAAAAACGGTGATGTGGATGCGCTTGGGTCGAATGCAGGATCCTGGCTCAACGTGCGCAACAAGGAAACCGAACTGCCGTATGGCTTCTTCAAAATCCTTGCGCGTTCGGGCGACCTGCCGAATGACATGATTATGGTCGGCGCACATGTGCCCGCTGATGCCGCCGCCAAGGTGCAGCGCGCAATCATTGACAATAAGGCCAGCATCATCGCGGGCATCACCGCCCATGAAGAGAACGACAAATATGTGGGCATGGACCTGGTTGAGATTGAAGACAGCGCATATGACTATGTGCGGTCCATGTATTCGAACGCGGGCTACCCCCAGTTCGACAATTTCATCGGTGACTGATCTTTATACACCGACGCGCGCATCAGGCGTGAAGATTGGGACCGGGGCAGAGGTATCTGCTCCGGTTCTCCCTGTGGATTTACGGGTCAGCGGACTTGCCAGGAGTTTCGCGGGTACGCCCATCTTTCAGGACGTCTCTTTTGGTCTGTCGCGTGGCGAGGCGGTTGCCATCGTCGGTGCAAATGGCACAGGAAAGTCCACTCTGCTGCGCTGTCTTCTGGGTCTGATCCCGGCGGATCGGGGGCAGATCAATGTTCTGGGCACCGAAGTGGCCGGGGCGCGTTTGGCACAGCTGCGCGCGATGCGGGCGCAGATGGGTCTTGTGTCGCAGAAACACAATCTCGTGCCTCGGCTTTCGGTGCTGTCGAACGTGGTTCAGGGCCTGTTGGGCCAACGTCCGGGCCTGCGCCATTGGAGCCAGAGTTTTGCCCCAATCGCGTCACGCGAGGCGGCGATGGTTGCGCTGGAAAAGGTCGGGCTGGCCCATCTTGCGACCCGGCGGGCCGACCGGCTTTCGGGCGGGCAGTCACAGCGCGTGGCGATTGCCCGTGCCTTGGTGGGTCAACCCAAAATCCTGATCGCGGATGAACCCACAGCCTCGTTGGACCCGGCCGCGGGCGAGGACGTCATGGACCTGTTCTTCGCGCTTGCGCGGCAGGAAGGCGTCACGGTTATCTTCATCTCGCACAATATCGAGCACGCTTTGCACTACGGCGATCGGATCCTTGGGCTGGCGGATGGGCGCATGAAGCTTGACGCGCGGGCCACGAGCATCAAGGCAGAAGATCTGAGAGGGCTCTATGACTGATATCGCACCTCCGGCCCGGTATGATCGTCCGTCGGCATTGACGTTCCTTGGCTATGCTGCGGCTTTGGCCATTATCCTTTGGTCCTTCGCGGGGGCCGGGTTTTCGGTCGAGAAGGTCATTTCATCCCCGCCGCGTTTCGCTGACTTTCTGGACCGCGCTTTTCCTCCGAACCTGGAGCCCATGGTTCTGGCCAGGCTGGGCTGGAAGATGTTGGAAACCTTGCAGATCGCACTAGCCGGGGCCGTGATCGGCGTAGTTGTTTCGGTTCCCATCGCGCTGCTGGCCGCCCGCGATCTGATCGCTGGGCCATGGATCAACCAGACCGTCCGAACGGTGCTGGGATTTATTCGCGCTGTGCCTGATATCGCCTGGGCGCTGGTGTTTGTGGTGGCTGTTGGGTTGGGCCCGTTTGCGGGTTTGCTGGCAATTGCCATTGATACCGTTGGCTTTTGCGGTCGCTTCTTCGCGGATGATATGGAAGCCGCAGACAAGGGTCCGGCTGAAAGTCTGACGGCCACCGGGGCCCGTAAGCTGGATGTTGTGGCCTGTGCAACCATCCCCGCCGCCATGCCTGCCTTTGTCTCAACATCGCTTTACGCGCTGGAAAAGGCAGTGCGATCCTCGACCATTCTGGGGCTCGTGGGCGCGGGCGGCATTGGGATCGAATTGAAGGTTGGTTTTGATCTTTTTGACTATCCCACGGCAATGACGGTGATCCTGATGATCGCTGTGGTTGTCATCGCAATCGAGCAAGTTTCGGGCTGGGCCCGAACCAAGATTATCGGAGAACAACGTTGAAGACCGACACCGCCGACCGGCATTGGAACAAGATTTGGGACGAGATCGAAGAAGGTTCGAAATGGCTGACGCCGGAACCCGATGTCAAACGATGGGCAGAAACACTGAAGAAGGGCGCTGCAATCCTCGACCTTGGGGCGGGCGTGGGCAGGCACGCATTGTCTTTGCAAGCCGCCGGTTTTGCGGTCACCGCCCTTGATGCTGCGCCCGAAGGTCTGGCTGAGATCGAGAAGGCCAAGACAGGGGTAACAACCAAACTGGGCCGTATGGATGATTTGCCATTCGAGGATGGCAGCTTTGATCATATGCTCAGCTGGAATGTCATCTATCATGGGGATGAGACGGTGCTGTTGAACACGATCGGGGAAATCCGGCGTGTATTGAAGCCCGGCGGCACCTTCATGCTGACCATGCTGTCAAAACGCCGGTTGTGGATTGACCGCGAAAAGCTGAACGATCCGTGCGAGATTTCGCGCAACACCTGGGTGTTTGACGAAGACAGCTCGGACAAACGCCACCCGCACTACTATTGCGGCGCGGTCGAGATGTTGGCGTTGTTTCAGGGCTTTGAAGTCCTTTGGATGGAAGACCGCGAACATGAAAAACCGGGTTCGTGGCACTGGCATCTCATTCTGGAGCGTCAGGCATGACCCAGACCTTTGTCGGGGCACAGGTGTATCTGCCCAGTCAGATTATTGAGACAACCGTTACCATTGATACGGGTGTGATTGTGGAAATCGGTGGCCCGGTTCAGGGCGAAGAAATCGATGCGCGGGGCAAGGTGCTGGCACCTGCGCTGATCGACGTGCATGGCGACGCGTTCGAGCGTCAGGTGATGCCGCGCCCCGGTGTTTTCTTTCCGGTTCAGACGGCGGTTCTGGAGACCGACCGGCAACTGGCGGCCAACGGGATTGCGACGACCTATCATTCGATCACGCTGAGCTACGAACCGGGTCTGCGTAGTGTTGAACGTGGACGTATGATGATCGAGGCTATCCGGGATCTGGCCCCGCGCTTGACGGTTGAAAACCGAATTCAGTTGCGCTGGGAAACCTTTGCGTTTGAAGCACTGGAAACGCTTGAGTGGGCGATGGAGGCCGATCTGAAACCGTCGCTTGCCTTCAACGATCACCTGTCGATGGCGATGCGCAGCGACAGCACCGGTATTCAGGACCGGCTTTTTGAGCATAACCCGGATTTTGCGGTGATGGATTTGCAGGATGCCGCATTGTTCGAGGCACGCTACCGCAAACATACCGAACGGTCCGGCCTTGATTATGACGACCACAAGGAATTGGTGCACAAGGTCTGGGATCGACGGCCCGAGGTGGTGGACACGATGAAAACACTGGCGCGCAAAGCCCGCGCAAAGGGTATCCCGATGTTAAGCCATGATGATACTCAGGCCGAAACCCGCAGATTCTATCACGATCTTGGGGTGACTGCGTCGGAATTCCCGATGTCGATGGATCCGGTTGAGCAGGCCCGCGCTGACGGAGACATGATCGTCTTCGGCTCGCCCAACGCAGTGCGTGGCGGCAGCCATATCGGATCTCTCGGTGCGGCGGATATGGTCGAGGCGGGGTATTGCGACATGCTTGCGTCAGACTACTACTACCCCGCAATGCTGGCCGCTATAGATCGGCTGGACCGCGAAAAAAGGGCTGATCGGCTCACGCTTTGGTCGCTTGTTTCATCTGGGCCGGCCCGAGGCATGGGGCTGTCAGATCGGGGTGAGATTTCTGTCGGCAAACGGGCCGATCTTGTGCTTGTGGACTGGCCCCAAGGGCATACCCCTGCAGTTCAAGGAACCTGGGTGGCCGGGCGCTGTGCCTACCGCGCATGGCCGCAGGGATGATTCAGCGCGATCATTGGCCGGCCATCGGGCTTGGGGTCAGCCAGATCATGGGCTATGGCGTTCTGTACTACGCCTATGCCATCTTGTTGCCAAAGATGACAGGCGCGCTTGACCTGACGCTTTCGGGTATCTTCGGTGTCCTGTCCCTTGCCTTGTTTCTGGGTGGTTTCATGTCCCCGGTGGCTGGTATCCTGACAGACAGGTTCGGCGGGCGCTTTGTCATGAGCGGCGGAGCCTTTTGTGCTGGCCTTGCGACGATGACATTGTCGCTGGCCGAGGGGCGGGTCGGTCTGTTTACAAGCATTCTGCTGATCGAGGCCGCAGCGATGTTTGTCCTTTACCCCGTGGCATTTGCTGCTGTCTCGCGGCTTGATCTGTCCGTATCGCCACAGCGCTCGATCACGATTATAACGCTTTTTGGCGGGGTCGCGTCGACGATCTTCTGGCCGCTGACATTGGCCTTGTATGAAGCGGTTGATTGGCGCAGCGCCTGGCTGATCCTGGGATGCGCCTATCTTATGATTTGTGTGCCACTACATTGGTTTTGCCTGCGCGGCCCCGAACGTGATCTGGCCGCGCCCTCTTCGGCAAACACGACGGATTGGCCCGAACTGGAGGGGTCAGAGCGCAAAACCGGAATGCTCTGGATGGTGACCTCATTCGTGTTCTCAGGCTACCTGATGGGTGCGGTGATGACGCTTTGGGTCTCCAATGTGCAGGACCTTGGCCACAGCGCCGCGATGGCGGCTCTGGCGGGCGCGGTGATCGGACCGTTCAAAACGGTGGGGCGATTTCTTGAACTGCTGATCAGCCGCAACCTTTATCCCCGTATCACCTATATACTGGCGCTTGGCCTGATGCTGGCCGGGTTTCTGACACTTCTGACGGTGGGATTCACGGTGCCCGGCGTAATCCTGGCCGCAGCCCTTTATGGCATGGGCGACGGGATCAAGACGATTGCACGCGGCACGCTGCCGCTCGCGCTGTTCGGCCAGAAGGGATACGGCGCCCGGCTTGGCTGGATCAACACGGTTTCGATGGCCGCCAATGCATCGGCCCCGTTCGCCTTTGCCTTTCTCACCCAGCATTTCGGAGGCTGGACAAGCTTTGCCGCCATGAGCGCAATCCTCGGCCTTGCCATTCTCACTTCGCTTTTCATCCCTGACGCCCGCAAATCAAGAAAGAGCCCAACCTATGACCCCGCTTAAGATTGGTGCCTGCCTGGCCCCGCACGAAATCGCAGATCATCGCGACTGGTTGTTTGACGCCAACCGCGATCTGGAGCTTCAGGGCTTCAGCCGTCATGCAGAACTGACCACCGAGCTCGACGACCGGATTGCCGCGGTGCAAGCCGCGCTGAACGGATTCCAGGGGCGACGCGGGATGCATGGACCCTATGAGGGGTTGGATATGGACAACAAGGACCCCGAGCTGCGACCGCTGATCACCGCCCGGTATCTCAGGGCGCTGGAAGCGGCGGACCGGATTGGCGCGCGCCAGATGGTCCTGCATTCACCCTATGCCCGCTGGTATGCCTGGAACCGGCTGAACACATTTGGGTATAAGGAAGAAAAGCTGGCTCGGATCCACGATGTCATGACCCCGGTTGTCAAATCGGCCGAGGAATTGGGCATTACGCTGGTCATCGAGAACATCTTTGATGTCGATCCCGCGACCCGCCGGGAAATGGTCGATAGTTTCAACAGCAGTGCCGTCGCCGTGTCGATTGATACAGGCCACGCGCATCTGGCCCGTCGTATGTCCGGCGCACCGCCAGTGGACTACTTTATTCGGGATGCGGGCGATCAGCTGAAACATGTCCATCTGCAAGACCTCGATGGCCATGCGGATCGCCATTGGGCCCCGGGCGAAGGCGAAATCCACTGGCCCGAAGTGTTCCGAGCTTTGTCAGAATGCAACTCGGCCCCGCATCTGGTGCTTGAGCTGCGCCGGAAATCCGACATCCCGGCGGGTTTTTCCTATCTGCAACAGATGGGGCTGGTGGAGTAACCGATGGCAGGAACCATACGTGACGGCGAGGGCCTGCGTGATTTGTCCGGCAGGTCGTTCATGGCCGCCGAGGTTGCTGAGCCCTATGTGCATCGCCCTCCGTACGCGTCCGCGGTGTACGAGAGGCTGGCGCAGCACGTGCGCCCAAACGGGCGTCTTTTGGATCTGGGCTGTGGCGAAGGCAAAATCGCCCGTCCGATGGCGAAGTTTTTTGACGAGGTTGTAGCGGTTGATACATCTGCAAATATGATTGCCTTGGGCAAGACCCTTGAAAACGGCCAGGCTAGGACCCTCAAATGGGTTTGCGCACGGGCCGAAGATGCGCCGCTGGACGGGCTATTCGACATGGTGACGTTTGCGTCAAGCATTCATTGGATGGATGTTGAGCAGTTGAAGGTAAACCTGCATCCTCACCTAAGCCCAGATCATCTGGTTGCGATTGTTGCAGGGGACGAAGCGTTCGACCCACCATGGGAGGCTGAGTGGCAGGCGTTTCTAAGGAAATGGGTGCCCGAAGTGACAGGACTGCCGCTGGGGTCAAAGGAATGGTCGGCGACACGGCAACGTCATGAAGATCATATGAAGATCATAGAGACGCAGGATTTGATTTCTGAACCGTTCGAGCAATCCGTGGAGGGCTTTGTTCAATGCCAACATTCCCGAAACAGCTTTACGCGTTCGAAGCTGGGCGACCATATCGCGGATTTCTCCGCTGAACTGCATGACCTGTTGGAGCCGCACAGTGATGAACATTGTATGTTGTCATTTCGGGTCAAGACATGCCTGACCTTCGCGAAATTCGTCTATTGAACCAAGCCATTGGCACGCCGTGTGAGGGCAGGGCAGTTCTCAGCGATATTTTTCAACGAACGCGTCGATATCCAGGGCGCGGATGTCAGGCAGGGCCGCCTTATATGTCTCGCGTGGCCAGTCCCAGACGGCGATCTCTTGCAAAGCTTCGGCCTGAGCCGCGCTGAAACGGCGTTTGATAAAGCGCGCGGGTACGCCACCAACCACGGTATAGGGATCCACATCGCGCGTCACGACGGCCCCGGCTCCGATAACGGCCCCGGTGCCGATATTGACGCCTGCAGTGACCGTCACCCCGTGACCGATCCAGACATCATGGCCGATGGTGACCCAGTTTTTCTTACGCCATTCGAAAAAATCGTGATCGTCCTCGCCCAGCCCATAGGCCTGGGCTCGATAAACCGAATGGTGTTGAACCGCGCGCCAGGTCGGATGGTTGCCCGGGTTGATGCGCGTTGAATTGGCGATTGAGCAGAACTTGCCAATTGTCGTCCACACAACGTGACACGACTGGGTGATATAGGAATAGTCCCCCATCGAGGATGACTTCATCACCGTGTTTCTTCCCACTTCCGTCCAGATCCCCAACTCGCAATCATCGACAATTGCGCCGTCATGAATTGTTGGGGTTTCGCTTAGCGGGTTCTTTGATCCAGCTCCGGACATGGGTTTTCCAATCTCAGCTGAGGCAGCGCGTTTAGTGCGCGCCTTCCCATTTGCCGATCACCCTTGTGCGGATACGGGCAGAAAGGTAATCGATCAGATAGACCATGGCGATGATCATGAAGATGATGGTCCAGGCCTGATCCCAGAAATAGCCGCTGATCCGGTCGCTGAGCATAAAGCCAATACCACCCGCGCCGACGATCCCTAGGATGGTGCTGGAGCGCACATTGGATTCAAAGTTATACAGCAGAACCGACAGATGCACCGGCAGAACCTGCGGCATGATCGCATAGCGGATGGCTTGTACGCGTGACCCGCCTGAGGCCACGACCCCTTCGACCGGGCGCCGCGATGTGTTTTCCAGCGCCTCTGAGAACAGTTTTGAGAAGGTGCCAACCTCGGACACGGCGATAGCAAGGATACCTGCGAGTGGTCCAAGCCCGAAGGCACGAATGAAAATCAGCGCCAGGATCAGCGTCTCGAACGCGCGGATGACGTCATAGAACCGCCGTGAACCCTGACGCAGCCAGAAAATCCGGTTGATGTTCTTGGCTCCGAGAAAAGACAGCGGAAAGGCAACGATGGCCCCCAGAAGCGTACCCATGAACGCCATTGCGATGGTTTCACCCAATGCGCGGAACACCTCAAGCCATTCGGCCCAGGTAGCCCAAAGATGCGGGGGAAACATGAAGGACATGACCCGCCCCAACCGTTGCAAGCCGGTCCAGATACGTTCGGGTGAGAAATTGAAATCGTAAAGGCACCAGGCGAACAGACCGAAGAACCCGACCCAAAGTGCGATTTTCCGGGCCCGGATGACGGCTGTGTCCCGGAAGGCCCGGGGATGTTCGGCTATCATCTGTCGAATGTGCGCATCCGTCGGGGTCATGTCGCAGGTCCTTTCTCAAGGCCGATGATACGGTGGCGCAGTTTTTCCGAGCCGTAGTCAATAACCATGACTGTCGTGAAGATAATCAGGAACAGCGCTGACAGGTCGGTGTATTCCTGCAAGGAGAGCGCCTCGCGAAACTCTTGGCCCAGCCCGCCAGCACCGACATATCCGATGATCGACGAAGCGCGCACATTGATTTCGAACCGCAACAACGTGTAGCTGATGATGTTCGGCAGCACCTGTGGCACTGCTCCATATCGGATCTGGTCGAACCAGGTTCCGCCAGCGGCTTTCACGCCTTCCAGCGGGCGCATGTCGATGTTTTCATTCACTTCGGAATAAAGCTTGCCCAGAGCTCCGGTTGCATGCAGGCCAATGGCCAACACACCAGCCATCGGACCAACCGAAAAGCAAAAGACAAAGATCAGGGCCCAGACAAGGTCAGGCACGGTGCGGGCGATCTCAAGATACCGGCGGCTGATCCACAAAACCCATTTGTTTAGCGCCAGGTTGCGTGAGGCTGGGAAAGACAGAAGAAAGCCGCCGATCACCCCAAGCGTTGTGGCCATGAATGCGATCAGAATGGTTTCGATCAACAGGTTCAGCCAGGTTTTCCAGCGCCAGAACCATTCCGCCAGATCGGTGCCCAGACTGTCCCAATGCAATACCGGCAGGGTCTTTTCGATGAATTCACCCAGGCGCGGAATGCCAGCCGGGATGATCCAGCGCCACTCGCGTGCGCCATCAGACGTTGTGACCTGTGTCACTTTAAAAAAATCGCCAAGCCACGCGGAAAACGTGAAGAAGGCAAGAAAAAGGATGCTGGCGATCAACCAGGTTAGCTTTGCTCGCCCTCGCTGCGCGGCATAGTCCAATTCAAACTGATCGACAGGACGCAGTGGCGTCACATCCGCAACAGCAACCATGTTTGAGACCCCCAGAACTAAAGACCCCCGCCAGATGGGCGAGGGTCCAGGTCATGTGTGCTTTATGAGCGGCGCTGCTTTTTCAGCCAGTCGCGCATGTCTACAATCCACTGATAGCGATCATGGTCGACTTCGATCCAGCCGGTTTGAGGGTTCGGGGCATCTTCGACCTCACCAGTCATGGCCTTGAAGGCTTCGGGGTTCTTTTCAGGGATCGTCATAACCAGATCCTTCATCGCATCCTTCAGCTCCTGCGGGATGTTCTTGCGGGCTGTGAAGGGGCCGGACGTGATTTCGGGGCTTTCCCAGATCGGGCAGATCTCACCTTCGGAGATCATGCCTTTTTCGATCATGCGCTGCCAACGGCCGTCGACCGCGTTGTTCTGCCATGTCGCAGCGGCGTCAAAGGTGCCTTGCGATACACCAGCAACGCCAGCTTCATGCGAGCCCGAGAAAGGAATGGCCGAGAAGAAGGTCTTGGGGTCAACTTCTTTGGCAATGTTGAAGTAGGGCACCGCGTAGCCCGAGGTGCTGTCGGGGTCAGCGAAAGCAAGCACTTTGCCTTCCAGATCCTGAATGCTGTTGTAGCCGTCTTCGCAACGAGTCACCACAACCGAGTAATATCCGGTGGACCCATCCTCGCGCAGGCGCGAGACAAGTGGTTCAACCTTGCCCTCGGTCCCGGTATAGGCCGCGGCATATGAGGATGAGCCGAAGAAGGCGAATTCGATCTGGTCGGCAGCAATGGCTTGGATCACGCCATCATAGGACCCGGCGGTGAAGATTTCGACTTCGACGCCCAGTTCGCTTTCCAGATATTCTTCGAATGGGGTGTACCGGGCGATCCGGTCTTTTTCATTTTCGCCCGACAGGATGCCGAATTTGATGACCTGATAGTCATCTTTCCAGTCAGCAGCGGCTGAGGTTGCCATTAGGGCGGCTAGCGCAGTGGTTACAAGGTATTTCATGTTCAGGTCCCCCTGGGTTTGGTTTGGCGATTGGATCTTTGGTCAGGCAGGCAAGGCGACGGATTGGGTCGACGTCACCGCCTCATTGAATTCTCGCAGGCCTTCCAGCCCGTATATGTCGCGCACCACATCGTCGGTAAGCTGTGCTGCGGTTCCGTCAAAGAAGATGCGACCCGCGCGCATCGCGATGATCCGGTCGCAATAGGCGCGCGCGGTATCCAGTGTGTGCAGGTTGACAAGAACGGTCAGGCCGTCTTCTTGGTTGATCTCACGCAGGCCGTTCATGACCAGCGTTGCATTCGCCGGATCAAGAGAGGCGATGGGCTCATCCGCCAGCATGATTTTCGGCTGTTGCACCAACGCTTTGGCGATGGCTACGCGCTGTTGCTGACCGCCCGACAATGTGCCCGCCCGCTGCAGCGCTTGCGGGACCAGATCAAGCCGGTCCAACGCCTGTAGGGCCATGGTGCGTTCCGCATCGTTGAACTGCATCGCCATCGAGCTGAAAAAGCCGTGTTCCGCCAAACGCCCGATCAAGACGTTGGTCAGAACGTCCAAGCGATCCACAAGGTTGAATTGTTGAAAGATCATTGCGCAATCGCGCCGCCAGTTGCGCAGTGCTTTGCCTCGCAAGCTGGTGATCTCGGCGCCTCCAAACGAAATCGACCCCTGCGTGGGGTCGATAAGTCGATTGATAAGGCGCAGCATGGTCGACTTGCCCGCGCCCGAGCGGCCGATGACACCAACAAACTGTCCGGGCGCGATATCCAGCGAAACACGATCTACGGCATGTGTCTCACCAAAGGTTTTCGAGACATTTGACAGGGTCAGAGCAGCGGTCATGGCGATTCATCCGAATGAATTATGCGCAGACCATCACCTGTATGTGTGACGTCACGGAGTCTGATTTGTAAAAGTTTGATTACGCTACAGCTGCGACCCGCTGTGCCTCAGAGCTCAACACAACCGACCCGTTCGAAAAGACCGTGTTGCCTGCGCTTAAGGTGTGCACAACGCGATCCGACGCGTCGACAACGGCCATGTCCGCACGCTTGCCCACCGCGATTTCTCCTCGATCGGCCAATCCAAGCGCGCGTGCAGGGTTGGCCGATGCCAGACGGACTGCACCGGCCAGACCGCCTGGGTCTGCAGGTGCAAGGGCGCGGATAGCAGGCAGAATGGCCGCCGGGTGATAGTCGGCGGCAAGGATATGCAGCAACCCGGCAGCATGTGCGTCACGTGCGGACAGATTGCCCGAATAGCTCTGCCCGCGCATCGCATTTGGCGCGCCCATGGCGATCATCAAACCCCGATCAGCGGCCGTTTCGGCGGCTTCCATCGTTACCGGAAACTCGCTGATGACAGCGCCGATATCCGCCATAAGATTGGTTTTGGTGACGGTATCATCGTCATGGCTGGCCATGGCGATGCCAAAGCCTTTGCACAGGCGCGACACTTTATTGAGATTTTCCAAGATTTGCTCGGTCGGTGTCGCGGCTGCAATCTGGGCCTGAACATTCGCCCTGGCCTGTTCCGCTGTGATCCCGTCATGGGTCCGATAGGCGACAAGCTTTTCCAGATCGCGATACTGGCCCTGGCCCGGTGTGTGGTCCATCACCGACACCAGATCGACGGCCTGCGCTTGCAACAGCCCCTCAAGTGCGGCGATAGCGTCGGTATATGTCATATCAAACCGCGCATGAATTCGGTGATCGACACGCAGACCCTGAATATTGTCCTTCAATGCCCGGATAATCGTACTGGTATGATCGAAAGACCTGCGTTCGCCGTCTTTCGCATTGCGCGAGAAAGAAACGCCCGCATAAGCGGTGGTGACCCCTGACGCAGCCAAGCGCGCATCCAGATGACCCACTGCCACGTTCATTGGGAAATCGACCCCGGGGCGTGGTTCAAGTTCCAACTCGATCATATCGCCATGCATGTCGATGAAACCGGGGAAGAGTGTGAGGCCGGATGGCGTTCCGCTGCTTTCCGAAAGCTCGGCGATCACTCCGTTTTCGATGCGCAGGCTGCCATTTTCGATTACCCGGTCGGCCAGGATGATCTTCATATCAGAGAGCCACATCGTCACGTTCCTCTTGTGGTGTTGCGTTCGGGGTCAGATCGACAACCCGGTCGATCAGATGCATCACGTCATCGGGGTGATGAAACACGCCAATCATGGCGGTGCCTTCTTGTTTTAGCTCTTTCAGGCGCGCCACCAACGCCGCCCGCGCATTCGCGTCGAGCGAGGCTGTTGGTTCATCAAGCATAAGCAGTTTTTGCGGCAGGATCAGTGCACGGGCCAGATTGACCTTTTGCTGTTCACCACCGGAAAACGTTGTCGGATAGGCGGCCCAAAGGTCGGGTTTGACCCCAAATGTCTCAAGCGCCTTGCGCGCCGCATGCAGCGCCGCATCAGCGTCCCAACCGGCAAGGCGCAGGGGTTCGGCGACGATGGCCTCGGCACTGACCCGTGGGCGGGCTGTCAGAAACTGGGTGACAAACCCAATTTCGGTGCGCCGGAGATGGGCGATATCCACATCCGCTGCGCGTGCCAGATCAATCAACCCATGGCTTGAATGAAATCTGATCTGACCTGCGCGCGGCAGGTAAGACCGATAGAGCGTGCGCAAAAGCGTGGATTTTCCCGCGCCATTGGCCCCTTTCAGCAACACGAACTCTCCGGCGGCCACGTTGAATGAGATATCTTCGAACGCGCCGATTTCTTTGCGGAGGTGATGCAGCGAAAAACCCTTGGTGAGGCCGTGAATTTCCAGAACCTGCGTCATAGTTTTGCGTGCACCAGCTGCTGTGTATAGGCGTGTTGCGGATCCTGAAAGATCTGGTCTGCCAGACCGGTCTCAACCACTTCGCCCCGCCGCATGACCATGACCCGGTCGGCTAACGTGCGTATGACACCCAGATCATGGCTGACGATCACCATCGTGATCCGGCGATCCTGTTGCAGACGCTTGAGCGTATCCAGCACCAGCGCCTGCACACTGACATCAAGCCCCGTGGTCGGCTCATCCAGCAACAACAGTGCGGGTTCCAGCGCGATGGCCTTGGCCAGTTGCACCCTCTGTTGCATGCCGCCCGACAGCTCAATCGGCGGCGCGTCCAGACGATCCAGCGGAAATTCAGAGGCATCAAGCGCCTCGGTTGCAGCCTTTCGCAGCGTGGCAAAGTTGCGCTCGCCCGCGACCAACAGACGTTCTGCAACGTTACCGGAAGACGAATGTTTCATCAGCAATCCCAGATGCGGGTTCTGATAGACAATGCCGATCCTGGTGGCACACAACATGCGCCGCGCGAAACGGTCCAGATCAAAAAGATTCCCGGAAACATCGGGCAGGTCCAGCGTATAGCTGCCACAATCCGGTGTTTCTTCGAGGTTCATCATCCGCAAAAGCGTCGACTTCCCCGATCCGCTTTCGCCAACGATACCCAGAACCTCACCGGGATAAGCATGGGCGGAAACACTGTGCACGGCCTGTACGGGACCGTAGGATTTGCTGACATCGCGCACTTCCAGCAGGGGGCGCGTATCGACAAGGCGAGGGGCATCAAGCGTGATGGTCATTGCGGTAACTTTCCGTCCTGGTACCAGGTCTCACCCCGCGTTTCGCCCTCGCCATCGCGCGCGCGGATGGTTTTCACACCCCATTCGCTGTCGGATACTTCGTAGGTCGAGCTTCCGTTATCCTGAGGGATTTCGTTCATGAAGAAGCCCCGCGTGCCCGACCGGGTGCAGGTAAGGTGCCCGTGATCTTCAACCCGATAGGAAATGTCTGAAAATACCAACGGTTCGACCCGCGTAAAAGGTGGAACGGCAAAGATACGCTTTTCACGGCCTGCCGACAGGATGGTCAGGTGCTTGGCCATATGCAGCTTGGGCACATCCCAACGCGGGATTGGTGAGGGCGTCATCACATGCCGCCCATGCACAAGGCTGGGATAGGACGCGCCCTGCATCACGCGGCCCGACCGCACGATCTGTTCATAGAGTTGCAGCCACATCCGCCCGTAATCCGCATCTGCATGCATCTGCCGTGCGATCGACATGTTTGGCTGGACAGGGCGCAAGGGTTCGGGATTGGGCACCTGCAGAACAAGGATCTGGTCCTCGCGCAAAATCTCTTCGGGGATGCGGTGGCGCGATTGAATCAGGTCTGCCTCCAGAGTGTCCATCGTCACCGGCGTGCCCGCAACGCGCGCGATAAAGCGGCGAATTGAAGCGGCGTTGACGCTGTCATCCGCGCCTTGATCGATGACTTTGACACAGGTTTTGGGGTTCACCAGTGTCAGAGACACCTGTAATCCACCCGTGCCCCATCCACGCGCCATCGGCACTTCGCGGCTGGCATAGGGCATCTGGCATCCGGGCACGGCGACGGATTTCAGCATCTTGCGCCGAAGTTCGCGCTTGGCTGATCCATCCAGAAAGCCATAGCTCAGCGCTTCCCAGGGCTTGGTCAATGCGGCAAGGGTCATTCGGCAGGTTCCGTTTCAGAGGCGTTCGCCGCTTTGTTCGCCTTTGCATCGCGCATCGCATCAAGCGACGATTGAAACGTGACGTAATGCGGCAGTTTGAAGTGAATACAAAAGCCCGAGCTTTCGACGCCTTCGGTATGGTAAAGGAAGAACTCCTCTTCGGTCGCAGAACCTTTTTCAGCCCCGGGACTGTTGAGGTCCAGCGTGGCGGCGGCGATGCATTTGACCTCGTTCCATCCAAAGGTCGCAGCGTATCCGATGCCAAGCTTTTCGCCTTTTTTGTCGACGACCTCAGCCTGGCTGACTTTGACACGCCCGGCAGAGAACTGACGCCCATCGGGATGCTGAACCGCGATCTCAGCCTCGGCCAGCCGCAACTCGTTTACGGTTGGATGCGCCGGCCCATAGCCACGCATGGCCGCATAGCCCAGGGCCAATACACCGCCGGTTTCTGCCCGCGCGAGGCTTTGTAGCGTATGCGCCCGTTTGGACGGGAACAGCAACGGCTCTCGCGTCAGGTCGGGAACATCGTTGCCAGAGGTTGCATCCTGTTCCGGCAAGTCCAACAGATCGTTTTCCGCCTGCCACGCGCTGACTGCAGGCTGATAGGCGGACGACGGTTCCGGCGCCGGATCAACGGGCTCCGGCGCATAGGGTTCACCCTGCAACACATCAGTGGCCAGAATGCGATGCGCGTAGTCCAGTGTTGGCCCCAAAACCTGCCCGCCCGGAATGTCCTTGAAGGCCGCTGAAATCCGCCGATGCGTGAACAGTTGATCCTGTTCGACAGGGGCTGCGACGCTCAGGCGTGGTTGCGTCGTGCGCCAGGCACGCAACAGCAAAACGGCCTCATAAAGCTCACCGCCCGTCTGCGCCAATGCCAGCGCGGCAAGGTCTTCGTCATATAGCGAGGCCTCACCCATCACCCGGTCGATCAGATAGGGCAGGCTGGTCTTGATCTCCTCGACGCGGTCACGTTCAAAAGGGCCCATGGCCTCACGGAACAAGCGCTCGGACTGTTCGATGGCTTTTTCGCCGCCGCGTGTTGCGACATAGGCCATCAGATCACCTCGACCGTGGTGGAACGCGGTACGCCAAGCAGCTGGGTGTCGTCCACAACGAACAGATCGAACCCCATCGGATAGCGGATTCGCGCTGCACGGGTGGACCAAAAACCAGAAGGCAGGCCGTCGATCCGCAGCTCGACTGTTCCGTCAACGCCAGGACCCGTCAGGCGCAGCGCCGGGCCGGCCCCGATCTTCGCGCGGATGATGACGGTTGCACCGTCATCCGGATAAAGATCGCTGCCCAATGCCACGTGATCAATCGCCGCGCCGGATGTCAGTGCGCCAAGAAACACGTGATCGGCCTGATCAATCTGGGCGATCTCGGCGCCGCTGCGCATGATTTCCGGCACCAGTAGTGCATCAGCGGAATGAACGCGGCATTCGCGATCCAGCAGCGCGGCAACAATCGATGCCTCGGCGGGCGCAGGAAGCGTTTGGATCGATCCGGGGCGGCTGAGCGCCCAGAGCAGCGCATCAAAGGCCGAGTTTTCCAGTGTTTCCGAAGCGCTGGGAAGTGGAGTGGCCCGCATCAGAACGTCTCCATATTCACGCGGGTGGCTTCGACGCGGCGCATCATTTCCACATCCTGCTGCTCAAGCGCTTGCGCCTCGCGGTCACAAAAGGCGATGCAATCGTCGGCCCGCACATCGCTTGCCAATGCCAGGTCGATCAGCGCCATCGCCATCGAGGCCTCAAGATCATGACCCCGGCGCATGCCATAGCCGTCTATGCCTGCTTTGCGGATATGTGCCTCGCTCATCAGAACTTCGCCCAGATGGAAAGCAACACCCTGTGCGGTGTCCCGCATTGGCAGCATCACCAACCCACTGCGCGATTGCAGGACCTCAATCTCACCCAGATCATCAATCAGCGTTTCAGCAAAGGCTTTGAGCCGTTCGGCATTGGCGCGGGCCAATGTGCCGAGGGTCTTATCCATCCGAATGCTCCATCGTGAAGGTCACGCGGGCGGCGGACCAGATCACCCGGCTGTGCGATATCGGTGTGCCATCCAGAGTCGCATCCACTGCCGCGACAACCATCACGGGGACATCGGCATGCTGCTTGAGCCTTTTGACCTCCTCTGATCTTGCCGGTCGGGAGTAGATCGAGGTTTGTTGGCGCACATAGTCAAGTATGCCGTAGGATCGATAGGTTTCAGTGGTTGACCCCAGCACATCCCGCCGTTCGGCGAAATCCGGGAACCGTTCTCCGCAATGATACGAGGTGCCAAAGGCAACTGGCAGATCATTTGCCATCGTGATCCGATGGCTTTCAATGACAAGCGCGCCAGAGTTGAGCAACAGCGCCTGCGCTACAGCATCCGGTGCGCGGACCCGCGCTGCCGAGATCAACTGGCTTGAAACATCGACCCCTTGTGGGATCAGATTGCGGCGTAGCCGTGTGCGCTTGCCGATCTGATAGGTCAACCGTGGGGTCTCGGCAACAAAGGTGCCGCGCCCTTGCTCGATGCTGATCTTGCCGTCCCGTGCCAGGGCGTCCAGCGCGCGACGCACCGAATGGCGCCCAAGTGCGAACCGGTCTGCAAGCTGCGTTTCTGTCGGCAACTGATCCCCGGCTGACAATCGGCCTGTGCGAATGTCATCGACGATCTCGTCCCGAATAGTTGTCCAGGTTTTGCGTGTCATATCTGATTCATCCGAATGAATTTTGATTTAGCGGTCACGCGTGACAACCACGTGACATTTTATCAAAAAGACATCGTAGATATCTGGGATGCGCAAAACCTCTTTTAGAAGGTTCAGTTTGCGTCAGGCGGCGGCGTTCAGCTGCCTGATCAAAGCGGGCAGGTCGGCCACTGTGTCGATGACGTAATCGGCCCCGGCGTCCTTGAGCATCTGTGTTGCGCGCGTGCGAAGGTGATCGATTTCTGCGTCTGACAGCGCACTCAACTCTTCGGGTGTTTTGCCAACTGCATTGCCCGATAGGGACACCCCGACAGTAATACAGCCAGCAGCGACACCTTCCTTGATGCCCGGTTCGGTATCATCGACCTTGATGATCGCTGACGGTGGGTAGGCCACCAGATCGACCATGCATTTATACATACCCAAAGGGCCGGGGCGACCTTCGGGCAAGTCGTCCGAACAGACCAGATTGTCAGGCGCGTACCCTTGGCGCGCTGCCACTGGCAGCACATGCTCCATGATGGATCGGGTGTATCCCGTTGTTGAACCGATCTTGAGGCCCATCGCCCGCAGCTCATCAATCGCGGCTTTGCCTCCGGGAACAAGATCAGCATAGTCGGCGGCCACTTTTTCATTCATCGGAACGAAGACCTGATAGACCTTGTCGACATCTGCGTCTGACGGGGCTGCGCCGTACTTCGCCGTCCACTGCGCGGCAATCTCTGGCATATCCATCATTGTGCGGATGTGATCCCACTTCGGCGCCCCCATGGGCGCGCGCGCCTGTTCGATGGTGGCCTTGATATCAAACTGCGCGAATGCTTTGACAAAAACACCCATTGGCGCGAATGAGCCAAAGTCAACCATTGTTCCTGCCCAGTCAAATACGACGGCTTTGAAGTGGTTCATAAGAGTTCCCTGTGTTCGAGGCGTTGGCCGCTTTGTTGCATAATCTGATCAGTGTTGCACTGTTTTAGGCAGAGACGATTGCGCGTGTTGCTGGACAGGTCCTCGCCGCTGCGAGTAACTGCGCGGGCATCATCCCCGCGCAGTATCTATGCGGACATGAAACTGAGTGCCCGACGTTGCGTACCATTGTCATGGCTAAGGTTGCCCTTGCGGCAACTTTTTTGGCGATTCAACCTAAAGGATAAGAAATTCCTGCACTCTAATCATCTTTTGTTTCAAGGGAATTTCTTTATATCACATTGATATTAATGTAAGTTTTGTGAGAAAGAAAAACCTGATGGAGAGATAAAGTCACTGGTTAGTGAGTGGTGCACAAACCCCGTTCTAAACACCCATTTACCTCGAATTTGACACAATAGATATCCAAATCTTGCCTACCAAAACATGGAGCAAGAAATACATGTCCACTGACATCTCACCACTCAAAGATATCGCCGGTTTCATCGGCGCATGCCTCGTCGATAGTGAATCCGGCATGATGCTGGCCGCCGAAGCAGGTGCCGGTAAATTCGATCTGGAAGCTGCTGGCGCTGCCAACACTGAAGTCGTCCGCGCAAAGAACGCAGCCATCGAAGCGCTGGGTCTGAAAGAAAAGATCGAAGACATCCTGATCACTCTGGACACTCAGTATCACCTGATCCGTCCGCTGTCGTCGAACTCCAGCATCTTCATCTATGTTGCGCTGAGCAAGAAACAGGCAAACCTTGCGATGGCACGTTTGAACGTACGTAAAGTTGAAGAAACCCTGAGCATCTAAGGTGCGTATTGGGTGGCGTCATGCCACCCAGCCACCCCCCCCCCGGCCGAAGTCAGGTTCGCGTATTTAAAATCCTGATCATGGCGGCGGCTAAACTTTAGACGTACCCTTCTGTGCCGCGTTCGATCCCAGCACGAAGCTTTATGTGAGTATAATCCAAAGGTAGGAAACACATGAACATCGCACCTCTGCAAAAGAAGAAAATCGACAGTATCCGCGATGTGTTGTCTGAATTGGAAAAAGCAAGCAATCTGAAATCGAACTCACGGCTTGCCGATATCAAAACCCGTTTCAAGAACTGCGCAACCAGGGTTGCGATCATTGGGCAGGTTAAATCTGGAAAATCCACCTTTTTGAACGCGTTTCTTGGTGAGACAGGTCTGTTCCCTACAGATGTGAACCCCTGGACATCCGCCATAACCAATCTGCGTATCAATGTGCCGGGTGATCCGACACAAGGCGCGTCATTCGAATTTTTTGATGACCATGATTGGAAACGCATTACCGAAGAATCGCCAGAGGCGTTCCAGAAATTGGCCGAGATGCTACCTGGTTTCGACAGCGAAGTTCTGAAGAGCCAGGGGCAGGAATTGCAGTCGGCCGCCAAAAAGCGATTGGGTAAGCATTATGATGCGCTGCTTGGATCGAAACATGAATATGACTTTCTGACCCCGGATCTGATGGGCCGCTATGTCTGTGTCGGGGTTGAGGCGGACGGGAGTGAGGCGACCTCGTCCTCTGGCCGCTATTCCGCTTTGACCAAGCAGGCGGATATCTATATGCGCAAGCCGGAATTCCTGTCGCCAATCATCATCTCGGACACGCCCGGGGTGAACGATCCGTTCCTGGTGCGGGATGAATACACGTGCCGAAACCTCGATACTGCCGATATCTATCTGATGGTCCTGTCCGTGCATCAGGCACTGACCAACGTGGATCTTGCGCTGCTGAACACGTTGTCCGCGCAGGATGACAAGCACATCATCATCTTCATCAACCGTATTGACGAACTCAGCCGATACGAAACCGAAGTCCCCGAGGTGATCGAAGACGTAACCCTTCGACTGTCCAAGGCTATTCCCTCATCAAATTTCACCGTGATCGCGGGCAGCGCGTATTTGGGGGCTCATCTGTCCGATGGTCACAAGCTTGAAGATGTAGTGGAGCCGGAACAGCTGGATGCCTATCTCGATGCAGTCGGGGCCGGCGGGCTGCGGACATATGAGGAAAAGATCGCGCGTTTTGTCGGGCTCGACGCTGTAAAGCGCGAGATTTCCGACCTGATGGACAGCCCACACGGGACCCAGCGTATCGACCGGTTGGCCCGAGACATTGATACCGAGGTTAACAGCCTGAAACTGTCTGCGCAGCGAGAGCATGAAACAATCGAGGCGCATCTGAACAAGGTCGAATCCAACAACGTTCTGGCGGCGGTCAGCGAAATTGACAAAGAAGTAGAGCTGGTTCGCGAAGTTGCCGCGAAGTTCGAAAGCCTGAAAACAAGTGCTGAAAGCCAGGCCCAGTCCACGATCCTGGATGCACGGGACTTTTTGGATGCGCAGTTTCACAAGGAAATCCAAACCTTTGTGGAAACGCAGAAAGAAGTCGTTCAAAACCTGTTTCTGGGGGCCAGCGAGTCAGGTGACAAGCCGGTGGGGTTCGAGATCGATATCCTGCCAATTGGCGCTTCGATCCGCGAATTGGCCTCTAAAGCCTATGACGACACCCGCGAGAGAATTGATGCCATCGTTGCCGCGTATCAACGGGCTTCCCTCGACACAATCAGCGGCTCGCTTGGGGAGCAGGCCAAGGCGATTTCATTGGACGATTTGCCAAATCGCGGCTTCTCGTCTTCGCTTGTACTGAAAAAGAAGTCCCTTGAAGCAACTGTCTACCTGCGCAGCAGCTGGGAATTCTGGAAGAAAAACAAAGTAGATGTGGATCAATCCATGTCGGCGATTCAGACCCTGATGAAAGACGAGCTGTACAACGGGTTTGTTGACCTTCTGAATGCCTATGCCATGGCCCTGTCCGAGCGGTTTGACGCAGCAATGGGTAAAGTTCTGGTCAGTTCGAGATTGGCGGAAAGCCAGGTCGAAAAATACATCAGCTTGCTCGAGCGGGACAGGAAAACGCTCATGGAGCTTGTGGAATCTCCCAAAAACCTGTCATTGCTGTCTGACAAGCTGCGCAAGCAGCGGTCGAGCGCCCAAAGCAAGTTGGATGCCCTGACCGCGATAGAGAGCAAGGTGTCCTATTCGACGCCAATGAGTGCGTAGGCGATCAGGAATGTCTTTTGACGCGGTGAGAGAGATGCCACTACCGGAAGTCACGCGTTCGGCGCATAGGGTTGTTGTGTGCGGTGAGGTTGGTTCTGGAAAATCGACCGTCATCAACACGCTGTTGCGCGAGACCACCCTGTCTTATGGGTTGGTCAGTGGTGAGCGCCCGCTCATCATTTTTCGATACGCAAAACAGGCGGGTATTCTGGCGAGGTTCAAATCCGGTGGCAAGGCCATCTTCACCAGTTTTTCCCAGTGCCGCGACCTGAAAGGTATTGCCAGCCTGACAGTGTTTCACACCAAGACACATCTGAACTCCGTTGAAATCGCTGAGATTCCGATGGATCGAAGCTCCAAAATAAGCGACGAGGCCCAGGCGATCATACGGGACGCCGATACGCTGATTTGGACCACCATCGCCTCGCAAGCCTGGCGGCTGAGTGAGCGGGACGCAGTTCAGAAGCTGGCGCAGTACTGCCCGCCGCGTCGGCTCGCGGTGGTGTCCAGAACCGATATGCTGAAATCGCACTCGGATCGGGATAAGATCCTGAAACGGCTACAGGCCGAAGCGCAGGACTATTTCGAAGACTTCCACTTTATGTATGGTGACAGCGATCTGATCGACTTCTCTCAATATGAAGAAGAAGGGTGGCAGGGAACAGGTGGGTCGGCTCTTTTGTCGACTCTGGTCGGTGGTGTCTTTTCGGACCCTCCGGTCGAAAGTGTAGAAGTGGATAGACCCGAAGTCGAAGAAGTTGAGGCACCTGGCAGCGTTGGGCTCGAGGACCGGCTCAAGACGGTTCCAGCAATCTGCGCGGCGGGTCTGCTGTATCCTGAGGCGTCGGGATCGGAAACCTTGTTCTATGGTGAAAAAGACATCTGCACTGCGATCTCTGTGTTTGCCGAGGACGTCCTGAAAACGCTGACGCACCAGCCTTTCTACCAAGGTCAGGTTTCTGATGAGACACAAATACAGCTCGAACTCAGCGAGTATTTTGTGTTTGTCAGCAAGACAGGTGCGGGAGACGCTGCGTTCTTTGCCGCTTTCGACAAAAAGACGAGCAACATGGGCTTGGCGCGAAAGCAGTTTTTCGGGATTTGCGAAGCGCTTGGCACATCTGTGTGATCGCCCAGCGGCTTCGCAATTGCACCAGTAAACAGGTGACCATGGTCCGGCTGATGTGATCCACTATGATCAGTTGGTGAGATGCGTTTTGCTACAGGCTAGTAGCGGCTCTCAGTGATAACATCTCGCGCAAATGGGTTGAGATCATAGAAGCGCTCGGCAGTCTCTCGAAAAACAGCCGAGTGCGCGTCGACCGGGATCAGTTTTTGATATGCGCGCATCAGCGTGGTGTAGTCGCCATAAAGCTTGTCGACGGGAAAATTCGACCCGAACATAACGCGCTTAGGCCCGAATTGATCCAGACATTCTTCGATGATCGGGCGAATGCTATCAGTGGTCCAGCAATGATCGAACATCCCCAATCCAGACAGTTTGCAGGTGACGTGGGGCAGATCAGACAGGCCGCGTAATCGCTGGGCCCAGTCCTTCAGGCCGGCTGTGCTGCGGTCATGGGGTGATCCCGCGTGGCAAAGGGCGACAGGCGTGTCAGGCGCTTGTTCCAACACGCGGGCGGTTTTTTCCATCAGTTCGGGAATAAGCTGCAGGTCAAAGCTGAGACCGCGCTGACCCGCCTGCGCCAAGCCGCTTAGGAAATCTGGGTGATCCAGCAGCGTGTTGGTGCCTGTCTGCGCATCCTCACCCGGGGCGCGGCCGACGATCTGGCGGACGCCCCGCACCGTTGGCAATGTTTGGAAACGGTCCAACTGCGCGGGCAAATCCGGTGACGTCAGATCACAAAACACCACTTGAGCCATGGGCCAGTCCGGGTTGGCATCGGCCACGGATTGTACCCATTGGGCCTCTTGCAGCCCGTTTTCAGCGCCCACCTGAATATGAACCGAGGCGCGAATACCGCAAGCAGCGGCCTCTGACCGGAATTCGGTCAATGGATAGTCGCGCTGAATAGGTGTCGGGTCACCAAAGAACCGTTCGACGCCTCGCGCCATTAGCCAGGGGTAGTGTACGGCTTTCAGGTCCCAAAGATGGTGATGGGCGTCGATCCAATCGGTCATGTTTTGGGTACCTCGGCCATCCGAGCCAGAATATCGACCCCTTGTTGTTTCCAGAAATGCAGAAGATCGATGAATATCCAGTTTTCCGCCAGCTTGTCCCCGGAGCGTCGATAGATATCGATAACTCGGAACTCACCCGCCTTATCGGTCGCAGGCATACCCATGAACCCGCCGGTGGGGCGTGCCGTGAAGTTCGGCCAGCCAAAGAAACCGCCATAATGCCCTTCAGCCATGCGGCAGATGTGATTGGTCTTGGAGCGCTCGGCAAACGACGTACGGAATGGCCCGGCGTGTTGTTTTGCATAGCGTTCGATCGTGTAGGTCGCGCCAATGCCCGAGGGACCCCACCATATCATATCCTCACACCACGTGCGGCGCAGTTCATCCTCAAGGCTCAGGCCGCTATCCCAACGCCCAAGATCGGCGATCATCTTGTTAATCGTGGCCAGGGTCCGGTCACCTTCTTCGGCAGGTTGTGGGCCGAGCATCAGGCCATCATGTGTCATCGGTCCGGGTTGAACCAATTGAGCGGCGGTTTGCGGAGGGAAGGGTTGCAGACCCGCCTGCATCATCAGATGTGGGATGTCGAAATACATCGCTGTTTCAGTGATCTTACCGTTCTCTACCCTGTTGAATTCGCAATAGCGCAGGAAGGCCATCTTGCCAGTGGGCGGGATGCCCAGCCAGCTTGTGTCGAACAAGCCCATCAGATGACCCATCGAGACCACCCAGACCGAATTGAACCCGTCGATCTCGTTCGCGCCCGCCATGAACACGTCCATCCGGCGCTGCAAACCGGTCAGGCTGGACCTGAGTGGTTGCCAGAATATACGAGCGACTTCATAGATTCCTTGTAGTTCATTGAAGGGGTGGAATCCCCGCCACACAATCCCATCAGCGCAGTGGTTCGCGAGTGTTTCCACAATGGACGTGTTCTCACATCGACTCAGCGCTTCGTAAAAACCGAGGACAAGTTCTTTCTCGGATTCATATGGCATTCTATTATCTTTCAATGTGTTAGTGATGATTTGGTGGTGCCGACCTTAGAGTTTGCATTCGCATGCAAAAAAAGCTTGCCATAGGCTTTTCTGAATGTCTATGCTTCTGCAAGCGTATGCATAATGAATGCGCAAGGGAGGACAGAATGGCCGAAATTCAACTTCGCAATGTCGGTAAGCGTTGGGGATCATTTGTCGGCGTGGACAATTTTGATCTGACAATTGCCGATAAGGAATTTCTGGTGCTTCTTGGCCCCTCTGGATGCGGCAAGACCACGACGATGCGCATGATTGCAGGGCTCGAAGACGCGAGCGAAGGCGACATCCTGATCGACGGTGCACGCGTCAATGATATGGAGCCTAAGGACCGCGATGTCGCCATGGTGTTTCAGTCCTATGCGCTTTATCCGAACATGAATGTCTATGAAAACATTCGCTTTCCGCTGAAAGTTCGCGGCATTGATCCAGCTTCCCATGATGAAAAGGTACGTCGCGCCTCGGCCATGGTCGAACTGGATGACTTCCTGCATCGCAAACCGGCGGAACTGTCCGGTGGTCAGCGTCAGCGGGTTGCTTTGGCGCGTGCCATCGTGCGCGAACCGAACGTGTTCCTGATGGACGAGCCGCTGTCGAACCTTGACGCCAAGCTGCGGGTTTCGACGCGCGCGCAGATTAAGAACCTGAGCCATGAGCTCGCAGTCACCACCATCTACGTGACCCATGACCAGATCGAAGCGATGACGCTGGCGGATCGCGTGGTGATCATGAAGCAAGGGGTTGTACAGCAGGTCGGCTCTCCGACCGATATCTATGATGAACCAGCAAACACATTTGTCGCCAGCTTTATCGGTAACCCGGCGATGAACCTTGTCGATGGTGAGGTTCAGGGCGGCGTGTTCCGTGCCCAGAGCACCGAGGTGCATGGGTTGAACGCGCCCGATGGCCCGATCACCCTGGGCTTTCGCGCCGAAGACGCGAATGTCGTGGAAAGCGGCGGCGAAATAAACGCCACGATCTACACCCAAGAGCTGTTGGGCGACAGCACCATGGTTTCGGTTCGCATCGGTGGCGCGCTGGTCTCGGTCAAGGCGGACAAGACGTATCGGGCCGAAATCGACGATCAGGTTTCGATCCATATCCACACCGATCATTGCCACTTGTTTGATGCTCAAACAGGGGCGCGCCTGACCGGTTGAACGGTGAAACCAAGCCCGCAACGACGGGACAAACCCGGGTGCAGACTTCGAAGGTGCACCCATTTCATCTAGGGAGAAGTATTATGTTTCTAAAGAGAATAGCGTTGGCTGGCTCAGTCGCCGCCTTTGCCGCAAGTGCAGGATATGCCTGCGAAATTGGCGGTCGGGTCAACATCGTTGGCAACGAATTCGCGGCCATTCAGGCGGTTGCGGCCGGTGCAAAGGAATGCACAGGGGCGTCGGTTGAATCCAACCTGACATCCGAGCATCAGACCATCAACGTGGCCGGTCTGTCTGGCAACCCGTCGGAATACACAAGCGCCATCATCGCCAACAGCTCGATCGTGGCGTTGATGAACGAAGACGTCATCCGCCCGCTGAACGATCTGGTGGAACAGCATGGTCAGGATCTGCAGCCGGGACAGTTGATCAAGATTGGCGATGACATCATGGCCGTCGCCTTCATGGCGAATGCGCAGCACCTGATGTACCGTAAGGATGTGCTGGAACAGGCCGGTGTCGAAGTGCCAACCACCTACGAAGAAATGCTCGAAGTGGCCGAGGCTATTCGCGAGCAGGGCATCATGCAGAATCCGGTCGGCGGTGCCTACGCATCGGGTTGGAACTTGGCGCAGGAATTCAACAATATGTTCCTGGGTTATGGCGGCCAGCACTTTAAACCCGGCACGGCTGAGCCCAGTGTGAATTCCGAGGCTGGTGTCAACGCTTTGAACATGATGAAGGCCCTGTCGGAATACATGAACCCCGACTTCCTGACCCATGACTCGAACGCCACCAACGCCGAATACCGTGCGGGTAATGTTGCGATCATGAACATGTGGGGGTCGCGCGCATCGCAGCAGACGTCCACCGAAGGTGTGCTGCAAGAGGTGATTGATGGCCACGCAATTGGCGCACCGCTGACCGTTGGCGGCGGCGAAATTCCTGCATCGACCCTGTGGTGGGATGGCTGGACTGTTGGCAAAAACATCTCGGATGAAGAGGCCGAAGCCACGTTCATCGCCATGAAACACGGTATCCGTCCGGACATGCTGAACGATGAGACCACGCCGCTGGCGGTCTGGTTGATCGAAGGCTACGAGCCCGCCGCTGATGCCGAAGGCGTGTTTGCAGCAGCCAAAATGGGCACACCTGCCTATCCGATGCTGCCTTACATGGGCCTGATGCACAGTGCGCTTGGCAACGAACTTGCGGACTTCATGCAGGGTAAGGAAAGCGCTGAACAGGCGCTTGCCGATGTCGAGGCCGCCTATCGCGCTGCCGCGATTGAGCAAGGCTATCTGCAGTAAGAGGCCCCTTGTGCGGGCGCCTCTGATGGCCGCCCGCACAAACCAAACGACGCGAGGATTGCAACATGCGCCATAAGACATTTCTTTGGTTCTTCCTGCCCACAGGACTTGCGATGTTGCTGTTCATCGCCATGCCCATCGTGTCGGTGGTGATCCAATCGATCTTCGCACCACATCCTGCCGTTTTGCTGGAGGTTGAAAGCTGCACCCCGCTGATCGGCTGCACCACAGAAACGACCATCGACCAGGAGGCCACTGCCGCTCTGCGCAAGGCTCAACCTTTGGGCCGGTTTGTTGGGCTGGGCATCTATTTTGACCGTGGCCACCTGGCAATTCAGGAAATCAGCCAGATGTGGGCGGCAAATGAAAGCTGGGGTGGTTTTTTCTCGGATCTGAGCAACCTGCCATTCTATCGCGCAATGGCGTTTACGCTGACATTCACCTTCATTGTGACGCCGCTGACGATCCTGCTGGGGCTGGTGATTGCGCTGGCCGTGAATTCGCTGCATCGGCACCTCAAAGGGCTGATGATCTTCTTCTCGCTTCTGCCCATGATCGTCACGCCGCTGATCGGTTCGCTGATCCTGTTCTGGATGATCGACAGTCGCGGTGTTATCGGAAACGCCCTTGTGTACATGGCCGGAGATCCGAATTTCAGCCTCAAGGCCTCGACCGGGCTGATGTGGGTGGCCTTGATGGTATACGGCGTCTGGAGCTCGGCCCCATTTGCTTTCGTCGTGTTCTATGCCGGGCTGCAAACGCTGCCACAGGACCAGATCGAGGCCGCGCAGATTGACGGCGCAACCCGTTGGCAACAGGTCAAGTTTGTGGTCGTTCCGCATCTTATGCCGCTGGTCACGTTTGTGGCTCTGATCCAGCTGATGGACAATTTCAAGGTGTTTGAACCAATCATCGGCTTTAGCGCCCAGGCGCATGCGCAATCCCTCAGCACCTTCATATTCGACGACCTTGGCGGCGAAACCCGACAGCTGTCATCCGCAGCCGCAACCTCGGTGATGACGATAATCGGGGTCGCCATTCTTTTGTCGCCCGTGCTTGTCCGCACCTGGCGCGACTTTAAAGGAGCACGATAACATGGCCAGCCGCGCACAAAGAATGCCCACAAGCCTTCGGGTCGCCTCGTCCCTGTTCGTGCTCCTTTGGTTTGTTCTAGCTGCCTTTCCATTCCTGTGGACGGTCTGGGGTTCGTTCAAGGTTGAACTTGATTTCTTCTCGATCGCCGACTGGACCAATGCCCTGACCGGTGCTCGGACCGAGGCAGTCTATGGCTCGCCCTTCACCACCACCGGATATGAGGGTGCGTGGATCCAAGAGGAGTTCTGGCGCAACGTTCTGAATACTGGGATCGTGTGTTTCTTTGTGGTCACCATCTCGCTGACCATCGGCACACTGGGGGGCTATGCGCTGTCGCGGTCATCCTATAACTACACGTTCTGGCTATTGATCACGGCGCTGATCTTCCGCGCCATGCCGCCGATCACGCTGGTTTCAGGCTATCTGCTGCCTTTTTTTGAGTGGAACATCTGGGGTATCCTGCCGACCACAATCATCGTGCTAGTGGCGATTAACCAGCCGTTCACCCTGTGGATGCTGCATTCTTTCTTCAAGAACATCCCAAGCGAGTTGGACGAGAGCGCCAAAGTCGATGGCTGCAACCAGTTTCAGGCATTCCGCCGTGTGATCATTCCGGTGATGTGGCCGGGCGTGATTACCACCGGACTGTTCTCATTCTTGCTGGCCTATAATGACTTTGCCGTTGGCGCGATGCTGCTGTCTGAAAGCAACCGCACCATGGTGCCCGCCATCGCGGCGTTCCTCGGGACCACCCAAACCGAAGGGAATGTGATGTTTGCGGTCGCCGCCGTGGTTTCAGCCACTGTGCCTCTGTTCATCCTGGTTATGTTCTTCCAGCGCCAGATTGTAGGTGGCCTGACCGCCGGGGCGGTCAAGGGCTGATGAGCGCGAATGCAAGATATAAAGCCCTTGGGCGTCACCCGGCGCTTAACCGGTTGCCAAGAGATTTTCTGTCAGGGGACTGACCACTTTTTTCGACAGGAATATCTCAGAAGTATTATTGAAGGACGCGAAATATGAAGGGTTCCCGCCCCGAACAGGCCGTGCTGACCAAAGACACGGATATGAGCAAAACAGAAGAAACCCGCGCTGTTATCGAGGGCATGGTCGACGGGCTGAACGATCACCGCATCGACGATATTGGCGAATTTTTCGCCCAAGGCTTTCGCTGGATGGGCAATCAAGGCTGCGGCACCAAGACCGGCCTGCAGGAGTTTCAGGAAAACTGGCAACGCCCGTTCCAGGCGGCGTTCTCGGAAAAGACCTGCATCGACGAGGCGCGTCTTTACATGGGGGAATGGGCGGCCGCCTTTGGCCGCCAGGAAGCCACCCATTCCGGTGAGTTTCTGGGGATCGCGCCCACCGGGAAAAGAGTTGAAATCCGGTACATGGATTTCTGGAAAGTTGTCGACGGAAAGATCGTCGACAATTGGGTGAATGTCGATTTCGCCCATGTTGCTGCCCAGCTTGGCGTTGATCTGTTCAACGGGCAGGGCTGGGAAACATTCGACCGGGGAGAGAGAACTCCGCCCCGGCCCGACAACTGAGGATCAGGACAATGGCCATCGAATATCTCAAACGCGGCAAACCCGAGGCAGACAGGGCCGAGGATGACGCCAAAACACGCGCCGTCGTCGAGGCAACCCTGAAAGACATCGAAACGCGCGGCGATGCGGCTGTGCGTGAGCTGTCCGAGAAGTTCGACAATTATTCGCCCAAAAGCTATCGCCTGAGCCAGCGGCAGATTGATGATCTGATTGCTTCGCTGTCTGACCGAGAACTGGCGGATATCAAGTTTGCGCAAGCGCAGGTGATGAACTTTGCGCAGGCACAGCGGGAGTCGATGCTGGATATCGAGGTCGAAACGCTGCCCGGTGTGATCCTGGGCCACAAGAACATCCCTGTACAGTCGGTGGGTTGCTATGTGCCTGGCGGTAAGTTTCCCATGGTCGCTTCGGCGCATATGTCGGTGGCCACTGCCAAAGTGGCTGGAGTGCCGCGGATCATCGCCTGTACCCCTCCGTTTAATGGCAAGCCAAATGCAGCTGTAATCGCGGCGATGCATCTGGGCGGCGCGCATGAGATTTATGTCATGGGCGGTATTCAGGCCGTGGGCGCAATGGCAATTGGCACCGAAACGATTGAGCCTGTGCATATGCTGGTGGGCCCCGGCAACGCCTTTGTCGCCGAAGCCAAACGCCAGCTGTTTGGTCGTGTGGGTATCGACCTGTTCGCAGGGCCGACCGAGACCATGGTCATCGCCGATGAAACTGCCGCCGATGCGGAGCTTTGCGCGACCGATCTGCTAGGGCAGGCCGAACACGGGTATAACAGCCCCTGCGTGTTGCTGACCAATTCGCGCAAACTGGCCGAAGATACATTGGCCGAGGTTGAGCGCATTCTGGGTATCCTGCCAACCTCGGGTACTGCGCGGGTCAGCTGGGACGAATACGGCGAGGTGATCGTCTGCGACACCTATGACGAAATGCTGCAAGTGGCAGATGACATCGCCTCCGAACATGTGCAGGTGATGACGGATCGTGATGACTGGTTCCTGGAGAACATGACCTGCTATGGCGCGCTGTTCCTTGGGCCACGGACCAATGTGGCAAATGGTGACAAGGTGATCGGGACCAACCACACCCTGCCGACCAAGAAGGCCGGGCGCTATACCGGTGGTCTCTGGGTTGGTAAGTTCATGAAAACTCATAGCTATCAGAAGGTCACCACCGATGAGGCCGCGACCATGATTGGCGAGTTTGGCTCGCGCCTGTGTATGCTGGAAGGCTTTGTTGGCCATGCCGAGCAATGTAATATCAGGGTGCGCCGCTACGGCGGGATCAATGTGCCTTATGGCGAAGGCGCACCCTATCGCGAGGCTGCAGAATGAGTGACGTGCATTCAGCGAATAAAGCGCTGATTGCGCCGCTTCGCGCGGCGATGCACGATTTTGATGATGTTCGGGTGCAAGCGGCGCTTAACGGCGCGCTTGCCTCGGATGCCACAATTCATATGCCATGCCCTTTTGGCGATCTGGTTGGTCCGCAAGAGCTGTATCAGACCTGCTATGCGCCGCTGTTGAGGGCGATGCCCGATCTGGAACGGCGGGACTGGATCGTTGTTGGTGGCCGAACCGAGCATGGGGATGACTGGATCGGGTGCGGGGGGCACTACTACGGCACTTTTGTTGTGCCATGGCTGGATATACCTCCTACTGGTCATTTGACCCATATGCGGTTTCACGAATTCTACCGGATCACCGAAAGTCAGGTGGTCGAGGCTCAGGCGATCTGGGATATCCCCGAAGTCATGATGCAGGCCAAGGCTTGGCCGATGGCGCCGTCCTTGGGGCTGGAATTCTGCGTGCCGGGTCCGGCAACACAGGATGGGATCGTTCCCGGCCCGTGGAACGAGGCACAGTCAAAGGCGTCCTGTGATCATATCCTAGAGATGTTGGCATACCTCACCAAACACCCAAAACAGGGTGGCCCAGAGGTGATGGAGATGCAGCGGTTCTGGCATCCGCGCATGAATTGGTACGGCCCTGCTGGCATCGGCACCGCACGGGGGATCGCCGGGTTCCGCAACTGGCACCAGATACCGTTTCTGAATGGCATGCCGGATCGCGGGCAACATGCCGATGATGTTACCCATCATTTCTTTGGTGATGCCGACTACGTGGCCGTTACCGGCTGGCCAAACATGATCCAGACCGTCACCCATGGTGGGTGGATGGGCATCGCACCATCGGACAAACGGATCAGCTTGCGGTCGCTTGATTTCTGGCGGCTTGAAAATGGCCTGATCCGCGAAAACTGGGTGCTGGTCGACCTGCTGGATGTCTATCGGCAGCTTGGTGTTGACGTCTTTGCCCGACTGGGCGAATTCAACAAAGCCCGCGTTCCGGGTGAAATTCCGTTTCCGGTTGGCGAGGCTTAGGATGACACAATTCCCCACAACACCCAGCTTCAATTTGAACGGCAAACGCGCCCTGGTTGCCGGAGCGTCCTCAGGCATTGGCCTGGCCTGCGCTGTGGCATTGGCCGAACACGGGGCCGAGGTGACACTGGCCGCGCGTCGCACAGACGCATTGCAAGAGATTGCCGCTGAGATGACATCTCGGGGGTGGTCTGCCGATGTACTTGAACTGGACGTAACCGATATAGAGGCGACTGCTGGAGCCGTGGCTGAATATGGCCCATTTGACATCTTGCTGAACTCCGCCGGTTCGGCGCGTCACAGCAAGGCGGTCGACACGAAGACCGAAGATTTCGACGCGGTCATGAATATCAACGTCAAAGGCGCGTATTTTCTGACGCAGGCCGTGGCCAAAGGATTGTTGGTCGCAGGGCGCCCCGGTTCGCTGATCAATATCTCCAGCCAGATGGGTCATGTCGGTGGGCGCGAGCGTGCGGTCTATTGCGCGACAAAGTTCGCGGTCGAGGGTTTTACAAAGGCCATGGCGTTGGAGTTGGGCCCGGCCAAAATCCGCGTGAACACCATTTGTCCGACCTTCATTCTGACTGATCTGACGCGCCCAACTTTTGAGGACCCGAACAAGCGCGCCTGGATTCTGGACAAGATCAAATTGGGCCGTCCGGGCGAAATCGAAGATATCATGGGTGCAGTTGTCTATCTGGCTTCCGATGCTTCGGGGTTGGTGACTGGAACGTCACTTATGGTGGATGGAGGTTGGACAGCGGATTGATGGCAGTGCAAAAAGTCACATCGATGGATGTTGCGCGGCTGGCCGGTGTAAGCCAGTCCGCCGTCAGTCGTGTATTCACTCCCGGTGCATCCGCATCCGCCAAAACAATCGAAAAAGTCCGCAAAGCGGCCGACCAATTGGGATACCGGCCCAATGTTCTGGCCCGCGCGGTGGTGTCAGGCAAAAGCCGGATTATCGGGCTTGTGGTCGCTTATCTCAACAACCAGTTCTACCCGGAAGCGTTGGAGAAACTGACCAACACGTTGCAGGAACGCGGCTATCATGCGCTGGTTTTCATGGCATCCAACTCGGCGCAGAACATAGACAAGGTTGTTGGGGAAATTTTGGATTTTCAGGTGGATGGGATCATCGCAGCCTCGGTCGCGCTCTCATCTGATTTGTCTGCGCGCTGCCAGTCAGCCGGGGTGCCCATGGTCTTGTTCAACCGGGGTCAGGACGATCCGTCGATGTCATCGGTTACCTCGGACAATCTGGCCGGTGGCAGGAAAGTGGCCGAGTTCCTGTTGGCCGCCGGGCACAAGAAGATCAGCTATATCGCCGGGTGGGAAGGCGCCTCGACACAGCGAGATCGCGAAGCCGGGTTTACCGCCGCCTTGCATCGGGCAGGTATACCACTCCACAGCCGTGAGATTGGCAATTTTGGCACAGAAGAGGCGAAAGAGGCTGCGCGCCGGATGTTTGCCTCGGACCCGCCCGAGGCCGTTTTTGTGGCCAACGATCATATGGCGATTGCCGTGATGGATACGCTGCGGTTCGAACTTGGTCTGAAGATCCCCGAAGACGTGTCCGTTGTGGGGTATGATGACGTCGCTGTTGCGGCCTGGCCCAGCTATGATCTGACGACAGTCCGCCAGCCTGCCAATCGCATGGTGGCCGAAACCGTGGACATATTGCTTAGCAAGATTGACGATCCGCAAATAGAACCCAGACAGCTTAAGATTGACGGACCGCTGATCATTCGCGGGTCTGCCCGCATACCTGAAGGATGGAAAACATGAAGGGGTTTGATCCCAAATTCAAAGACTTTCCCGACTATATACTCGGGATCACCAAGGAGATCTGGGAAGATCGCTGCATTGCCACGCTGCATGATTACTACGGTACAGATATCGTTGTGCGCACCCCGGGTTCCGTGGTCGTTGGCAATCAGGGTGTGATTGCTGCGACCATGGCAACGCTGGCCGAGTTTCCCGATCGCACGCTTCTGGGTGAAGATGTCATCTGGTCAGGCACCCCGGAACAGGGGATGCTGTCATCACACCGCATTATTTCGACCGCGACCCATTTGGGCAATGGTGTTTATGGTAATGCAACAGGCAAGAAACTGGTCTATCGCATCCTGGCTGATTGTCACGCGATCAACAACAAGATCGACGATGAATGGTTGGTTCGGGATCAAAGCGCGATCGTGCAGCAAATGGGTTGGGATCCAAAGGACTATGCCCGCGATCTGATCGCACGCGAGGGCGGCCCCGAAGTCTGCGTGCAACCTTATACGCCGGCAAATGAGCAGCCAGGGCCTTACAAGGGTTCCGGCAATGACAACGAGTGGGGTGAGAAATACGCCGATATCCTCAGCCGGATCATGAACGCGGATATGGCCGCGGTTGAGGCTGAATACGACCGGGCCGTTCAGTCGGAATATCCCGGCGGGGTAACCGGGCACAGTTGGGCGCCGGTGGATCGGTTCTGGATGGGTTTGCGCGCCTCGTTCCCGAATGCTGACCTCTCAATTCAGCATCAGATCGGTCGAGAGGACCCCATGATGCCCCCGCGCGCAGCGATCCGATGGACCCTGCACGGCACCCATGACGGTTGGGGTGTGTTCGGCAAACCAACCGGCGCTGAGGTCTTTATCCTTGGCATCAGCCATGCCGAATTTGGCCCCTGGGGTCTGCGCCGTGAATACACTCTGTTCGACGAAACATCTGTCTGGAAGCAAATTCTGTTGAAAACCGGCGATCTGTAACATGCGACATCTAATGTCAAATTTGGACGCACGACAGTCGATGCGGCGCTACCACGCCCATCGGGCCAGTCTGCGTGCGCGGAGGCTGAATAACCGCCCGCCGGGGATTGGGGTTTTGAACCAGAAACCCCAAACAAAAGGAAGACAGACATGAGTACAATTCAAAGCCGCATCGTTCGCTATGGCGAGTTGCAACCCTGCAAAACCGCGTTTATTGACGCCCATACGCCGGGCTCGGACCAGAAAGAGAACTTTACCATTGTGGGCGGTGGCGTTTCGGAAAGCCCGGATCAGCACGTCCACATCACCGACAAGATCGGGTTCAATATCGGCGCAGCGGGGCAACCGCCGAAATGCCGTAACTCGCTGCACAGCCACACTACCGCTGAGGTGTTCTTTGTCGCCAAGGGCCGCTGGCGGTTCTTTTGGGGTCGTTACGGTACGGCGGGTGAGTTCATCGCCGAAGAAGGTGATATCTTCAACATCCCGACCGGTATCTTTCGTGGCTTCGAAAATGTGGGTCAGGACTACGGCATGATCATGTCGATCCTTGGCGGCGACGATGCAGGTGGCGGTGTCACATGGGCCCCGCAGGTCATCGAAGATGCACAGGCCCATGGTTTGATGCTGGGCAATAACGGCGTGCTGTATGATAGCAAGAAGGGCGAGGAATTGCCCCATAACGTGCAACCCATGCCATTGCTGAACGAAGAGGAGCTGAAGGCTTACCCAGAGGTTCCGGTCGAGGAAGTGATAGGCAAATACGTCGCCCGGTATTGGGACCTGATGGCTTTGTCCGCCAATGAGCCTGCGGAGGTGATTGGCGAAAACGGCCTGATCAAAGACAAGCCGGGATTTGAGGTTGATTTCCTGGCCCGCGGATCGGCCGTGAATGACCCGATCAATGCGGAAAAACCGGTGGTTCTGATGCCCGCAAGCGGCCATTGGCGGATCACGATCAATGATGTTGAGGCCACATTGTCCAATGGTGATACCGCGCTGGTCTTGCCCGGTGAAACCTACAGCGTCGCGCCGTCCATGACCGGGCAAGCGGGCCTGTATCGGATCACCGCCACCGATGATCCGGCAGGGGCCACCTGGGTTGAATGACCGTAAACCCCGACGATACCCATGCCGTCTATGAACGGCAGGCCAGGGCCTATGACGAGCAACGCTCGCGGGCCCTGTTCGAAGCGCGCTGGCTAGCGCGCTTCACCGCCAGCCTAAAACCCGGCGATCATGTGCTGGACCTTGGGTGCGGTGCGGGCGAGCCAATCGCGCGTTGGTTCATGGCCGAGGGGTTCAACGTCACGGGTGTTGATTTTTCACAGGCTATGCTGGACATCGCCCGAAGCCGCTGGCCCGATGGTGATTGGCAGCAGGCCGACATGCGCGACTTCGAACTCAGCCAACGATTCGACGGGATCATTGCCTGGAACAGCTTTTTCCACCTGACGGCGGACGAGCAAAAAGCCTGCATCGCGCGAATGGCGCGACATCTGCGCAGCGGGGGTATTTTGATGCTGACAGTCGGCCCCAGCGCAGGTGAGGAACAAGGAGCCGTCGGTGGCGAACTTGTATATCACGCATCGCTTTCGCCGGCGGGCTATGCCACGTGCCTCGAAGACAACGGGATGATCCTAAGCGGATTTCTGGCAAAAGATCCCGAAACCCAAAGCCATACCGTGCTGATGGCACGCAAGATCTAAGGAGGTTTCATGACCGTCAAAACAACACATGTCGGGTCTCTGCCGCGATCTCAGGAGGTTGTGGATTTCATCTTCGCACGAGAGAATGAACAGGAGTTTGACCAAGCCGCATTTGATGCGTGCATGACATCAGCGGTGGCTGAAACCGTTCGCAAACAGGCCGAAGCCGGCGTTGATATTGTGTCAGATGGCGAGACCTCGAAAATCTCATATGCGACCTATGTCAAAGACCGTTACACCGGATTTGCCGGTGACAGCCCGCGCAACGCACCTGCGGACCTAAAGATGTTTCCGGGCTTTCTGAGACGACTGGCCGATGATGGTGGCACCCCGCAATATGCCCGCCCCATGTGCGTGGGCGAGGTACGCTCGAAAGGGCAGGGAGAGTTGCAGAAGGATATCGATAACCTAAAGGCGGCGATGGCGCAGCACGGGGTTGATCGAGGGTTTATGAACGCGGCGAGCCCCGGCGTGATCTCGCTATTTTTGCAAAATGATTTCTACCTCACGCGCGAGGCCTATCTGTCCGCGCTCGCCGATGCGATGAAGGAGGAGTATGAAACCATCGTTGCAGCCGGTCTGGACCTGCAGCTGGATTGCCCCGATCTGGCCCTGTCTCGCCATATGCTGTTCACGGATCTTTCTGACGAAGAGTTCGTCAAGATTGCCGATATGCATGTCGAGGCCCTGAACCATGCGCTGCAAAACCTGCCCGCCGACAAAGTGCGCGTGCATATTTGCTGGGGCAACTACGAAGGGCCGCATTGCTGCGACATCGGCATGGACAAGGTGTTCACAACGCTGATGAACACCAAATCGCGCTATGTGCTGTTTGAAACTTCGAACCCGCGCCATGCGCATGAATGGACCGTGTTCCGCGACCGTAAGGATGAGATACCGGACGACAAGGTGCTCGTGCCTGGTGTGGTCGACACCACGACCAATTTCGTCGAACACCCTGAAGTGGTTGCCCAACGTACCCAGCGCTTTGTTGATATCGTTGGCGCTGATCGTGTGGTGGCCGGATCGGATTGCGGCTTTGGGACCTTCGCCGGGTTTGGTGCGGTGGATCCCGACATTGCCTACGCCAAGCTTGGGGCGCTGTCCGAAGGGGTTTCCCTGCTCAAATGACCCCTCTTGTTCTATTGCCGGGCATGATGTGCGATGCGCGCCTTTTCGCGCCGCAGATCGCGGCGTTGTCAGGGCACAGACCCATTGTAGTCGCGCCGATTGGCGCGTGCGACACGGTGGAGGATCTGGCCGCGCAAGTGCTGTCATATGCCCCCCCGCGCTTTGCCATGGCGGGGCTGTCCATGGGCGGGATTGTGGCGATGGAGGTTCTGGGTCAGGCCCCGGATCGGGTTTGCGGGCTGGCCCTGTTGGACACCAACCCATTGGCGGAAAAAGATGAGGTCAAAGTCAGACGCCAACCTCAGATCGACGCCGTCATGCGTGGCCAGTTGCGCGCGGTGATGGCCGAGGAAATGAAGCCTAATTACCTGACGGATGGCCCAAATCGTAGCGCAATTCTGAACCTGTGCATGGAAATGGCGTCCGACCTTGGGCCTGAGGTTTTTGTCAATCAATCCAAGGCGCTTCGAGATCGCCCGGATCAAAGCGCGACCTTGCGGGCCTTTCAGGGTGCGGCACTGGTGCTATGCGGGCGCGAGGATACGCTCTGCCCGGTTTCGCGCCACGAGTTGATGCATAGCATGATGCCCCAAAGCCGGTTGGAGGTCATCGAAGATGCAGGCCACCTGCCCACATTGGAACAACCCGAGAGAACAACAGCGGCTGTGGCCCGCTGGTTGGAGGCGATATGAAACAAACCCTTCTGGACCTGCTCAGATCGGTCGATACCCCAACGGTTTGCAACGCGATTGAAGCGGCGCAGGGTAAGCGTGGGTTCAACGCGTTTACCCGCGGAACCATGCTGTGTTCGGACCCCGATGCCAAACCCATGGTCGGATACGCCCGCACTGCAAAGATTGCCGCCGTGAATCCGCCGACAGAACTGCCCGAGGTGATCCGCCAACGCCGGATGGACTACTATCGACATATGGCAACCGGAACTGGCCCGGCTGTTACCGTGGTTGAAGACCTTGATTATCCCGACTGCATCGGCGCCTATTGGGGCGAGATCAATACCACCGTCCACAAAGGGTTCGGCATCAGCGGTGCGCTGACCAACGGTGTGATGCGTGATCTGGGTGATCTGCCGGATGATTTCCCGGTTGTAGCCGGGTCAATCGGGCCAAGCCACGGTTTCGTGCATGTGCGCGAAATCGGCACCCCGGTGTCGATATTCGGCCTAGAGATTCAGAATGGCGATCTTGTCCACGCTGACCGCCACGGCGCTTTGGTGATTCCGCCCGAGGTCGTGGGCCAGTTGGAACAGGCAATCATCAAGCTATTGGAAACCGAGAGACTGATCCTGGCACCGGCACGCGCTACCGGGTTTGATTTTGAAGCCTTTGAAACGGCTTGGGCGGCATTTGAGGCCTCGCGGACTTAGGTTCAGGACCAATCAGTCCTGAACCTGCGCTGCCCGGTCTGATTCAGAAATCCCAGTCTTCGTCTTCGGTCGCAACCGCCTTGCCGATGACATAGGAGGAGCCGGAGCCCGAGAAGAAGTCGTGGTTTTCACTGTCCGGGCTGAGGGCGGCCAGAATTGCCGGGTTCACCTCAGAGACTTCGGGTGGGAACAGCGCTTCGAACCCGAGGTTTTGCAGCGCCTTGTTGGCATTGTAATGCAGGAAGACCTTCACATCCTCAGTCAGGCCGATCTCATCATAAAGTTCCTCGGTGTACTGGTTCTCAATCCCATAAAGCTCGAACATTAAGCCAAAGGCATAGTCCTTCAGCTCCTGCTGTTGAGCTTCGGACAACTTCTCGTAGCCGCGCTGGAATTTGTAGCCGATGTAATAGCCATGCACGGCCTCATCCCGAATGATCAGGCGGATCAGGTCTGCGGTGTTGGTCAGCTTGGCGCGGCTGGACCAATACATTGGCAGATAGAAGCCCGAATAGAACAGAAAGCTTTCCAGAAACACCGACGCGATCTTGCGTTTCAGCGGATCGTTGCCGGGCGCGTAGGTTTTCAGGATCGCCTCGGCCTTGGCTTGCAGATGCGGGTTCTCTTCGGACCAGCGGAAGGCTTCGTCGATTTCCTTGGTCGAACACAGCGTCGAGAAGATCGAAGAGTAGCTGCGTGCGTGCACCGCTTCCATAAAGGCGATGTTGGTCAGCACGGCCTCTTCATGCGGAGTGACAGCATCGGGCATCAGGGCAGGTGCACCAACCGTGTTTTGGATCGTGTCCAGTAGAGTCAAGCCCGTAAAGACGCGGATTGTCAGCTGCTTTTCATGGTCCGTCAGCGTGGCCCAGCTTTGGATGTCGTTGGACAGCGGCACCTTCTCTGGTAGCCAGAAATTGACCGTCAGTCGGTTCCAGACTTCAAGGTCCTTGTCATCTTCCAGCCGGTTCCAGTTGATGGCGCGGGGGATCTTGGTTTGGATCATGTCTTTCATTGTCACGGGCCCCTTACAACGAGCAGGATACACAGCCCTGCACCTCGGTCCCTTCGAGGGCTTCCTGGCGCAGACGCACGTAATAAATGGTTTTTATGCCTTTCTTCCACGCATAGATCTGCGCACGGTTGATATCGCGGGTCGTGGCCTCGGCCGGAAAGAACAGGGTCAGCGACAGGCCCTGATCGACATGTTCGGTCGCCGCCGCATAAGTGTCGATCAACGCCTCGGGGCCGATCTCATAGGCATCACGGTAGTATTCAAGGTTGTCATTGTCCATGAATGCTGCCGGATAGTAGACGCGGCCGATCTTGCCCTCTTTCCGGATTTCGATCTTCGAGACGATGGGGTGAATCGAAGAGGTCGAGTTGTTGATATAGCTGATCGACCCGGTTGGCGGCACCGCCTGAAGGTTGCGGTTATAGAGGCCGTGCTTCATCACATCGGTCTTCAACGTTGCCCAGTCTTCGCGCGTGGGCAGGGTCATGCCATCGAACAGAGCCTTGACCCGCTCACTTTCGGGCAGCCAATCGCGGGTGGTGTATTTGTCAAAGAAGGTGCCTGAGGCGTAGTCGGACTTCTCGAACCCCTTGAACGATGCCTTGCGCTCCTGCGCCAGATCGCAAGAGGTGCGGATCGCGTGATAGGCCATGGTGGCAAAGTAAACGGATGTGAACTCAACCCCCTCAGACGAGCCATAGTGGATGTGTTCGCGGGCAAGGAACCCGTGCAGGTTCATCTGACCCAAACCAATCGCGTGGCTTTCATCATTGCCCCGACGCACCGACGGCACCGAGTCAATCGCCGACATCTCGGACACTGCCGTCAGCGCGCGGATCGCAGCCCCGACGGTGCGGCCCAGATCACCGCCATCCATCGTCTTGGCGATGTTCAATGAGCCGAGGTTGCACGAGATATCCGTGCCCAGATGGGAATAGCTGAGGTCATCGTTGAACTCGGACGCCTCGTTCACCTGCAGAATCTCGGAACACAGGTTCGACATGTTGATCCGGCCCGCTATGGGGTTCATCCGGTTCACCGTGTCTTCGAACATTACATAAGGGTAGCCAGACTCGAACTGGATCTCGGCAATTGTCTGGAAGAATTCGCGCGCGTTGACCTTGGATTTACGGATGCGCTTGTCATCGACCATCTCGTGATACTTCTCGGTCACCGAGATTTCCGAGAACGGCACGCCATAGACCTTTTCGACGTCATGCGGCGAGAAAAGATACATATCGGCATTCTTCTTCGCCAACTCGAAAGTGATATCGGGGATCACTACGCCAAGGCTCAGCGTCTTGATGCGGATTTTCTCATCGGCGTTTTCGCGCTTGGTATCGAGGAAGCGCATGATGTCCGGGTGGTGTGCGTTCAGATACACCGCACCCGCCCCCTGCCGCGCGCCCAACTGGTTGGCGTAGGAAAAGCTGTCTTCCAGAAGTTTCATCACCGGGATCACGCCCGAGGACTGGTTCTCAATCCCTTTGATCGGCGCGCCATGTTCGCGGATGTTGGTCAGCAACAGTGCTACACCTCCGCCGCGTTTAGACAGTTGCAGGGCGGAGTTGATGCCACGCCCGATGCTTTCCATGTTGTCCTCTAGCCGCAGCAGAAAGCACGAGATCAGTTCTCCGCGCGAGGCTTTGCCTGCGTTCAGGAAGGTGGGCGTGGCGGGTTGGAAACGGCCTTCGAGGATCTCTTCCATGAACGACATCGCCAGCGCCTCATCCCCGCGCGCCAGCGCCAGCGCGGTCATGACAACACGATCCTCATAGCGTTCAAGATAGCGCTGCCCATCGCGAGTCTTCAGCGTGTAGGAGGTGTAGTACTTGAATGCGCCCAGAAAGGTTGGGAACCGGAATTTCTTGGCATAGGCCGCATCCCAGATTTTACGCATGAAGTTCTTGGAATATTGGTCCAAAACGGCCACTTCGTAATAGCCCTCGGACACGAGATACCCCAGCTTTTCATCCAGCGAGTGGAAGAACACCGTGTTCTGGTTCACATGCTGCAGGAAATACTGCCGCGCGGCCATACGGTCGGCATCGAACCGGATCTTCCCCTCGCCGTCATAGAGGTTCAGCATCGCGTTCAGCGCGTGGTAGTCTTGCTCGTTTACGCTGCTGTCGAGCATAGATGTCTCCCTAGTTTTTCCAGCCCTGCGCGGACGCGGGCGATATCAGTTTCTGTTCCGGCCAGCTCAAACGAATAGAGCAGCGGTACGTTGCATTTCTGGGCAATGATGCGACCAGCCAAAGCGTAGGTCGCACCGAAATTGCGGTTGCCTGTGCCGATCACTCCGACGATCCCGGCGCGTCTGCCTGGATCATTCAGGAACCGGATCACCTGTTTTGGAACCGCCCCACGACCTTCGCCATCGGCATAGGTGGGGCTGATCAGCACATAGGGGTGTCCAGGGTCAGACAGCGGGTCCATTCCGTTCGGAATGCGGAAAGAGGTCAGGCCCAGCCGCGAAACAAAGCGGTGGGTGTTTCCGGATTTCGATGAGAAATAAACCAGCGCCGGGAGCGGCGCAGTCATGGGTCAGGCCAGTTGGGCGATCATGTCGGGGCGGAAACCCGACCAGTGATCACTGCCTGCCACAACTACGGGGGCCTGACGATAGCCCAGCTCGGTCACATGGGTCATGGCGCTGTCATCTTCGGTCAGGTCAACGACGTCATAGGAAATACCTTTGGCATCCAGTGCACGTGTGGTGGCGGTGCATTGTACGCAAGCGGGTTTAGAATATACGGTAATGCTCATGTCGTCCTCTGTCCTTTTTAGTTCAAAGTCGAGGACGCAAGGGCTAAACAGGCCCCAATCACGCCCCCGAACCCTCCGTTCGTGGTTATCAGTCTCGCCCGGCAGGTCTCCTGGCTTGCGGATCGACGTTCGGACTGGCCTTCCCAAAAGCACGCTTTCAGTGGCGTGTTCAGCCGAACTCTCCGTTTACAGTTGCGGGGGCAGCGCCGGTTTTCCACCGGTTTCCCTCTTAGCTTCCGATATGAATCGAAAGAACCGAAGCAACACTATATTGGGTCTGTCAGGCGGTTGATGTCAATATATAGCGTCGCTATGGGATGAGATTATTTTTGTACGACCCGGGCGTCCGGCTTGTCCATTTCCGAAAGGCCCGGTGAAAATTTGCTGGGGCTGAAAAGCCGGTGTCATAGGCGATCTGCTCGATACTATCCTGTCCCTGTTGCAGGGCACCTATGGCGATGTCACGGCGTAGCGCGTCCTTGATATCCTGAAAGGATGTGCCTTCTTCGTTCAACCGCCGGTTCAGCGTACGTGGTGTCATTTTCAGGGCCTGAGCAGCATCCGGCAACTGACAGGATTGCCAGGACGCGCCGTATAGAAAGGCGCGAACCCGCAGGCTGCTGGTATGCGCACGTGAGCTGGTGAAAATCCAATCAAGGGGTGCGCGTTGAAGGAATACAGAGGCTTCGGAAGAACTGCGTGCAATCGGGCGCGTAAACTCATTCGGGTCGAACAGAATGCTTGTCTGCGGCGCGTCAAATTCAACGGGGCAGGGGAACACCACGGCATAGTCGGCTGCGAAATCGGGGCGGGGAAAGGCAAAGTGCACAGTTCTGACCGGCGTCTCTGCCCCGCTGAGCCAGGACAAAAGCCCATGCGCCAATTTCAGGATCAACATATGACCAAAGCGGTGCGCGCGAGTGTGATTCAGATAAGGGAACAGCTTTAGCTCCACCTGATCAGACTCTGAGTGCAAATCCAGCCGGAAATCATCCAGCAACAGGTTCCAGAATGTCGAGTACCGATACAGGGCCGAGGTCAGGCTGCTTGCTTCGCGTTGCACGGTCACCAGATGTTGCAGGGCGCGAGGCCGGATTGGGCGGCTCCACAGCCCCATCATTTCGTCGCCGGTCTCGGGCGCGGCCAGCTGATAGAGCTGTGCGATTTCATTCAGGGTAACGCGCTGGGTCGATGCCATCGAGCCAGGTTGCAGCCCCGAGCGCGCAAGAAGTGAACGCATTACCGACGGTGTGCAACACGAACTAAGAGCGTCCAGCCAATCCTGGATAAAACCCGCTGATACGGTGGTCAGAGAGATGGGGTCAGGACGGGTCATAACGGCTTCGAATTGGCGTAATCGGATACAATCTTGTCAAGATATGAGCTTATCTGCAAGTCTTCGCGTAGATACATGACGTGAAACCATAGTCGTCGAAAGGAAACAGGCATGTCCTATCAACCGCCCGTGCAGGATTTGATGTTCTGTATTGAACACCTGTCTCATTGGGACCAGGTATCCTCGATGGCGGTGTATGCGGATTATGATCTGGCGGATATTGGCGCGGCTTTGGAGGGTTACGCCCGGTTCTGCAGTGAACAAATCGCACCCTTGTCCCATATCGGCGATACGCTGGGTGCCCGGTTCGACAATGGGCGGGTGACGATGCCTGAAGGGGACGCGCAAGCCTATGCACAATTCGTCGAAATGGGTTGGCAGGCCCTGACCCATCCAGTGGAGTACGGCGGAATGGGTCTTCCGAAAACCGTTGGCGCAGCGGCGGTTGAGATGTTGAATGCTGCCGATATGAGCTTTGGCCTATGCCCACTGCTCACCGATGGCGCGATCGAGGCATTACTGCTGACTGGATCGGATGAGCAGAAAGCCACCTACTTGGAGCCGCTAATTGCCGGGCGTTGGTCGGGCACGATGAACCTGACCGAACCGCAGGCGGGCAGCGATCTGGGTCGCGTCTCGACCAAGGCGGTGCAGCGCGAGGATGGCAGCTATGGCGTTTCTGGCACCAAGATTTTCATCACCTATGGTGCGCATGACCTGACAGAGAACATCATACATCTGGTTCTGGCGCGCACGCCTGATGCACCTGCGGGACCGAAGGGTCTCAGCCTATTCATTGTCCCTCAGAAGATGGTGGCTGCGGATGGCTCGGTCGGGGCCGAGAACTCGGTGAACTGTGTCAGCATCGAACACAAGCTGGGCGTGCGCGCCAGTCCGACTGCTGTGCTGGAATACAAGGACGCCATCGGGTTCATGATCGGTGAGGAAAACCGCGGGCTGGAATACATGTTCATCATGATGAACGCCGCGCGCTTTTCCGTCGGTGTTCAGGGCGTCGCGACATCAGAACGCGCCTATCAGCGCGCCTTGACTTATGCGCGGGACCGGGTCCAGAGCCGCCCCGTGAATGGTCAGGTCAAGGAGGCGGTGGCGATCATCGAACACCCCGACGTGCGCCGCATGTTGATGCGGATGCGCAGCCTGACAGAGGGTGGTCGCGCGATGGCGGCGGCCACAGCCGGGTTGCTGGACATCGCACACCATCAGGAAGACCCGGAGATCGCCGCTCTGGCCGAGTTCATGGTTCCGCTGGTCAAGGGCTTCTGCTCGGAACGCGCGGTCGAGGTTGCCTCGCAGGGGGTTCAGATCCACGGCGGCATGGGCTTCATCGAAGAAACCGGCGCCGCACAGCATTACCGCGATGCCCGTATTCTACCGATCTACGAAGGTACCACCGCCATTCAGGCCAACGACCTTCTGGGACGCAAGGTCATGCGCGACGGGGGCGAGACCGCCCGCCGGTTCGCCGCCCGCATTGCGGCGACCGAGGCCGAGCTGGCAGAAGGCGATGCTACTGCGCAGGTCATCGGCGCAAGCCTAGCAAAGGCACGCGGCGTGTTTGAGGAAGCGCTGGAGTGGTTGCTTGATAGTAGCCGCAAAGATATCGACGCCGCTTTTGCGGGCTCGGTTCCGTTTCTGATGCTTTCAGGTACACTCGCCGCAGGTTGGAAACTGGCCAAAAGCATCACCCCCGCGCAGGCAGCCCTAGCAGCGGGACAGGACACCGAGTTCATGACACAAAAGATCGCCACCGCGCTGTTTTTCGCCCTGCACATCCTGCCTGAATGCAGCGCCGAACACGCCCGCATTCTGCACGGCGCGCGCAGCTTGCTTGACGCGGACTTCCCTGAATAACGCCTTTATAAGGATCTGACTCATGAATGATGTCGTGAACCCCGCCACCTATGAGAACCTCGCGATTTCCGAGCGTGACAACGGCCTCTATGTTGTGACCCTGAACCGCCCGTCCAAGCGCAATGCGTTGGATGTGGCAACGATCGAGGAGCTGATCCGTTTTTTCAGCGGCGCACGTATGGCCGACGTTCGGGCTGTTGTGCTGACCGGCGAGGGCGATCACTTTTGCGCGGGGCTTGATCTGGTCGAACACTGGAAAGCCGACCGCAGCCCGGATGACTTCATGCATGTCTGCCTGCGCTGGCACGAGGCGTTCAATAAGATGGAATATGGTGGTGTGCCGATCATCGCCGCCCTGAAAGGCGCGGTGGTTGGCGGCGGGCTGGAGCTTGCCAGCGCCGCCCATATCCGCGTCATCGACCCCGGCACCTATTTCGCCTTGCCCGAGGGTCAGCGCGGGATTTTCACGGGCGGAGGCGCAACCATCCGCGTATCGGACATGATCGGCAAATACCGCATGATCGACATGATCCTGACCGGTCGCGTCTACCAGGGGCAGGAGGCCGTCGATCTGGGACTGGCGCAGTACATCACTGAAGACGGCGGCAGCATGGCCAAGGCAATGGAACTGGCCGAGCAAATCGCACAGAACCTACCTCTGACCAATTTTGCAATCTGTTCGGCGATCAGCCACTTGAATAACATGTCCGGCATGGATGCAGCTTATGCCGAAGCCGTGGTCGGTGGCGTGGTCAACACCCAACCTGCTGCCCGCGAACGGCTGGAAGCCTTTGCCAACAAAACCGCCGCCCGCGTGCGGCCCAACAGCTAAGACAGGCGGGACCCGGATGCGCCTCCATTTCGAAGCTCTTCAGAAGACACGGGCCAACCATGTGCCTTTGTCACCTTTGTCCTTCCTGCGCCGCGCGGAATCCCTGCACGGCGTGCGCACGGCCGTTATCTATGGTGACATCCGACGAAGCTGGGCGGAAACCGCCACCCGTATTCGCGCGGTGGCTAGTGGGTTGGCAACACTTGGCGTGCAGAAGGGCGATACGGTCTCGGTCCTCAGCCCGAACATCCCGGAACTGTTTGAGCTGCATTTTGCCCTGCCCCTGACCGGAGGGGTGCTGAATACGCTCAACACCCGGCTCGAGCCCGAAACCATCGCCTATATCCTGGACCATGCGGACACTAAGCTGGTGATCGTGGACCGGGAACTGGTGCCGCTTCTGTCCAAAGCGTTTGATCTGCTGGGTCGCACAATACCTGTGGTCGAAATCGCCGATCCTGCGGCCACTGGTGAAAGCCTCGGTGGCCAGACCTATGAGGCGCTGACCGCGGCCCCGCCCTTGCCGATAAATCTTCCCGAAGATGAGTGGGACGCAATTGCGCTGAACTACACCTCGGGCACCTCTGGCCGCCCCAAGGGTGTCGTGTATCACCACCGTGGCGCTTACCTGATGGCGTTGGGTACGGGCACCGCGTGGCAGATACCGCCCTATCCGGTATACCTGTCCGTCGTGCCGATGTTCCACTGCAACGGCTGGGGGCATCCCTGGCTGATGGCAATGCTAGGAGGTACGGTTGTCTTTACGCGCGCGCCCGTCGCAGACCGTGTTCTGGAGGCGATCCGCACCCATGGTGTGACCCATTTCGGTGCCGCCCCCATCGTGCTGCAAATGCTGGCCGAAGCCGAAAGCGACGCCGCCCCGTTTGAACCTGCGATCCGCGTGTTGACCGCAGGCGCGCCTCCGCCCCCTTCGGTCTTGGAAAAGACCCGCGCGATGGGATTTGACGTCATGCAGGTCTATGGTCTGACCGAGACTTACGGTCACATCTCGCAATGCCTCTGGCAGGAGGAGTGGAACGATCTAAGCCCAGCGGAACAGGCCGAGTTGCAAGCCCAACAGGGCATCGCCTTTCCGATGGTCGAAGAGGTCACGGTGATCGACCGTGACAGCGGCGCGCCGGTACAGCGCGATGGTGCCACGCAAGGTGAGATTGCCATTAGGGGCAACACGGTCATGGCCGGATATTACAAAGACGCCGAGGCGTCCTCGAATGCCTTCGAGGACGGCTGGTTCTGGTCCGGCGACGGAGCTGTGATGCATGAGAATGGTTACATCCAGATCCGCGACCGGCTGAAAGACGTGATCATCTCGGGCGGCGAAAACATCTCATCGGTTGAGGTCGAAGCGGTGCTGTATCGCCACGACGCGGTTCAGGCCGCCGCCGTGGTTGCAATGCCGCATGAGAAATGGGGAGAGGTCCCCTGCGCCTTTATCGAATTGCGCGACGGGGCCGAGGCAAACGCCGAGGACATCATCACCTTCTGTCGCGATCATCTGGCTGGATTCAAAGCCCCAAAAGCGGTTGTTTTTGAGATCCTTCCCAAGACCTCAACCGGCAAAATCCAGAAATTCCAGCTACGCGAACGCGTCAAAGCATTGAAGCTTTGACGCTGACGCTAACTGGTAGCCCGAGGTGGCTTGTGACGCCATAGGCCGGGAGGGAGAACGTAGGCCTCTCTGCCCTAGCGCACGGCCTTGGGGAGATCGGCTCCGGTGCGACCGCGCATCAATTTTCAACTCGCGTGCAACCAGGGCTTGGCATTTGACGGTGGCAGCGGCGTCTGACCCAGAATGTGATCAGACGCTTTCTCCCCGACCATGATCGAGGGTCCGTTCAGATTCCCGTTGGTGATACGTGGGAAGATTGAACTGTCGGCAACGCGCAGCCCGTCTACTCCGATCACGCGGCATTCCGGGTCGACTACGGCTGTTTTGTCATCGGCCCGGCCCATCTTGCAAGTGCCGCAAGGATGATACGCGCTCTCGGCATGTTCGCGGATGAACCCGTCCAGATCCTCATTGGATTGCAACGCCGCGCCGGGCTGGATCTCGGATTTCACATAAGGTTTGAACGCATCCTGTGCGAAAATCTCGCGCGTCATGCGGATGCACCTGCGAAAATCGATCCAGTCCTGCTGGGTGCTCATATAGTTGAACCGGATTTCCGGCGCGGCCAGCGGGTCTGCCGACCGTAGTTGGATTGATCCGCGAGAGGGGGACCGCATTGGGCCGACATGTGCCTGAAACCCATGACCTTCGGCAGCGGCTTTGCCATCATACCGCACCGCCATAGGTAGGAAATGGTACTGTACATCCGGATAGGTTTTTGCAGGGTCAGACCGCAAAAACGCAGCCGATTCAAACTGGTTCGACGCCCCGAGACCCTTTTTGAAGAACAGCCATTGCGCTCCGATCACGGCCTTGGAGAACAGGTTCCAGTGTTTATACAGCGTGATCGGCTGCTTACTGGCCATCTGGATATAGAGTTCCAGATGATCCTGCAGGTTCTGTCCAACCCCGGGTCGGTCGGCGACAACGTCGATCCCATGCTCTTTCAGATGCGCCGCCGGCCCAACGCCGGACAACATCAGCAGTTTAGGAGAGTTGATGGATGAGGCCGCAACAATCACCTCTCGGTTTGCATGCAGAACCTCGGTTTTTGATCCGTTGATCACTTCGACACCGGTCGCGCGTCCGTTTTCGATCACGATCCGTTTGGCAAAGGCGCGGACAAGCTGGCAGTTCTCGCGCTTCAGGGCCGGTCTCAGATAGGCATTCGCAGCAGACCAACGCCGACCTTTGTAGACGGTCTGCTCCATTGGGCCAAAGCCCTCTTGCTTTTCGCCATTGTAGTCATCGGTCAATTCGTATCCGGCCTGTTGACCGGCCTCGACAAAGGCGTGAAACAGCGGGTTCTTTCGGGGGCCACGCGTTACATGAAGCGGCCCGTCCGTACCCCGCCACATCGGGTCGCCCCCATGCCCGGCGCTGTTCCAGGTTTCCATCCGCTTGAAATAGGGAAGCACGTTTTTGTAGGCCCAGCCATCAGCTCCGGCATCCTGCCAATGGTCATAGTCCAGCGCATGACCACGGACATAGACCATCCCGTTGATCGACGACGATCCCCCGATAACCTTGCCGCGTGGCGTCGCCAAACGTCGATTGTTCAACTGGGGTTCCGGCTCGCTTTGGAATCCCCAATCGTATAGGGGCATGTTCATCGGGTAGGACAGCGCCGCAGGCATCTGGATGAAGGGCCCTACATCCGAGCCGCCAAATTCGATCACCAGTACCGAATGTTTGCCGTTTTCTGACAGCCGATAGGCCATCGCACACCCGGCAGAGCCTGCGCCGATGATGATGTAATCTGCACTCAGCTTGGTCATGATCAGTACGGTGCCTCAACAGGTGTCATTCGCACGAAAACTGTTTTGAGTTGGCTGTAATGTTCGATTGCAGCCTTCGAGTTCTCGCGCCCGACGCCGGATTTCTTCATCCCGCCAAAAGGGATTTCGACCGGTGCGTCGTTGTAGGAATTGATGAAACAGGTGCCCGCATCCAAGCGGTCAATGACCCGATGCGCGCGCGTCAGGTCTGAGGTGAAAACGCCTGCTGCCAGCCCCAATTCGGTGTCATTGGCACGGGTGATCACCTCGTCTTCGGTTTCAAATTCAAGGATCGACATGACCGGGCCGAAAATCTCTTCCCGCGCGATGGTCATGTCATCGTGCACATCCGAGAAGATGACCGGTTCAACAAAGAACCCATCTCTGTCGATCGATGCACCGCCATAGGCGAGGGTTGCGCCTTCGGCCTTGCCTTTGGCGATATAGCCCTCGACGATCTTAAGCTGGCGGGCCGACACCATCGGCCCCATCTGGGTTTCTTCGTCCCTGGGATCGCCGATGATGATCTTGGATGTCCGCTCGATCAGCCGTTCAAGAAAGCGATCCTTGATCCCGGATTGAACAAAGACGCGCGTTCCGTTGGAACAGACCTGACCAGTTGAATAAAAGTTGCCCAGCAGCGCGCCGCCAACCGCCTCTTCAAGCGACGCGTCGTCGAATATGATCAGAGGCGACTTTCCACCCAGTTCCATTGTCACATGCTTCATGCCCGCTGCAGCCGAGGCATAGACCTTGGCCCCGGTCGCAGCCGAGCCGGTTAGTGAGACTTTGTCGATATCAGGATGCTGTGTCAGCGCCGCGCCCACATCGCCATAGCCTTGTATGACGTTGAACAGACCGGCGGGTGCACCGGCCTCGACCAGAATCTCGGCAATCTTCAGTGCGCTCAACGGCGTGAACTCGGACGGCTTGAAGACCATCGCGTTTCCGCAGGCCAGAGCAGGGGCCCCTTTCCAGCACGCGATCTGAGTGGGATAGTTCCACGCCCCGATGCCGGCACACACGCCCAGAGGGACGCGTTTCGTATAGGCCCAATCTTCGCCTAGCGGGATATGTTCGCCGGTCACGCTGGCGGCAAGCCCGCCGAAATACTCCAGCGCATCTGCGCCCGAGGTTGCATCGGCGCAGATCGTCTCTTGCAGCGGTTTGCCTGTGTCATGGGTTTCCAACCAGGACAGATCATGATTGCGGGCGCGGATCAGGTCTGCGGCGCGGCGCAGCACCCGGCCCCGCTCGGTTCCGGTTTGTTTGGCCCACTGGATTTGCGCTGCTCGCGCCGATTTGACGGCAAGCTCAACAATCTCAGGCGTGGCCGAATGTAGGCGTGCGATTTCTTCGCCATTTGCCGGGAAGACGCAGGAAATCGGGGTGCCGTTTGCATCCTCGATATAGGCGCCATTCACGAAATGGCTGGCCTTTGGTTGAAAGTCCATCTTGATATTCCGTTATGTCACTGGGGCTGATGTTCAGCACCGATCGGACAGGTTTTTGACCAGTGAGGTGTTCGATATTTCGCCCAAACGCGATCCGTCGCGCATGACGATCAAAGGCGTTCCGTCATCGGGCAGAATTGACATGACGTCTTTGACGGCCATCTCCGCCGGGATTTCGCGCCCTTCAGCCTGACCGGGTGGCCCCATGACATCTTCGGCCGTGAGAACACCCAGAGGGTTCATATGATTGACGAATTCCGTCACATACTCGTTCGCGGGGTCCGTATATATTTCCTTTGGCGTTCCGCTTTGCACGATGCGCCCACCTTCAAGAATGGCGATCTTGTCGCCCAGCTTGAAGGCTTCATCCAGATCGTGGCTGACAAAGATGATTGTGCGTTTGAGTTTGCGCTGAAGCTCCAGCAGCTCGTTTTGCAAATGGTTGCGGATCAGCGGGTCCAAGGCTGAAAACGGTTCATCCATCAGCAGGATCGGCGCTTCTGTAACAAAGGCCCGTGCCAGCCCGACACGTTGTTGCATGCCGCCTGATAGTTCTGAAACCTTTAGATCGGCCCATTCGGACAGGCCGACAAGCTCAAGCTGGCGATCCACGCGGTCCTTGGTCTCTTTTTGCGGTGCGCCACTTAGCTCCAGCCCAAGGCCAACATTTTCACGGACGCTGCGCCAGGGCAGCAGGCCAAACTGCTGAAACACCATGGCGACGCTGCTTTGGCGTATCGATCGCAGGGTCGCCGCATCCGCGCGGTTCACATTGACCAGAGATCCCTGATGGCGCAACTGCACATCGCCGCGCACCACGGGGTTCAGGCCATTCACACTGCGCAGCAGCGTTGATTTGCCAGACCCGGACAGGCCCATCAGAACCAGAATCTCGCCTTCGTCAACGGTCAGAGAGCAATCGTGCACCCCCAGAACCTGACCGGTCAGGTCACGGATTTCAGCGCGATCCTTTCCTTGATCCATCTCTGGCAAAGCGCGTTTCGGGTTGTCCCCGAACACAATCGAGACATTGTCGAACTTGACTGCAGTTGTCATGGTCAGCGCTCCATTCTCAGCATGCGGTCAAGCGCGATAGCGATAACCACGATGACAAGGCCGCTTTCGAACCCAAGCGCCGTGTTGACCTGGTTCAAGGCGCGCACAACCGGAACCCCCAGACCGCTGGCCCCGACCAGAGCCGCGATGACCACCATCGACAGCGACAGCATGATAGTCTGGTTCAATCCGGCCATGATCTGCGGTAAGGCCCACGGGATTTCAACTTTGACAAGCTTCTGAAACGGGGTCGCACCAAAGGCGTCGACGGCTTCCAGCAGCGATTCGGGCGTCGAAGACACACCCAAATGGGTCAGGCGGATCGGGGCAGGCAAAACGAAGATGACCGTTGCAATCAGTCCGGGCACCATTCCGATACCAAAAAAGACGATCGCGGGGATCAGATAGACAAAGGTTGGCAGTGTCTGCATCAGGTCCAGAACTGGCCGCAAAAAGCTGAAAAATCGCGGGCGATGAGCCGCGGCGATGCCAATTGGCACACCGATTGACATGCAGACGACACAGGCCGACAGAACCAGTGTCAGGCTTTCGGTGGTTTCTTCCCAATAGCCTTGGTTGATCACAAACAAGAAGGACAGAAATACCAGCAAACTGGTCTTCCAATTGCGCTGCAAAAGATAGGATATTGCGGTAAATGCAAGCACCGTGATCAGCGGGTTGGGGGTTTGAAGAACCCACAAAATGCCGTCAATCAGCGCCTCGAGGCCTGTTGCCAGAGCATCAAAAAAGAATGCACCCTTATTCTGCACCCATAAGAAAATCTGTTCGAGAAACTTCCCGACCGGGATTTTCGTACCCTCTAGCCAATCCATGGTTTCCCTTCCGCATCACAAAAAATCTCCGACCCTCACGGAGAAATAAGGGCCGGAGACAGAGTTGGTTTTTAGCTGAGATCAGAGGCCCAGAGCGCTTTTGACCGCCGCATTCGCATCACCGCCATCCAGCGTTGTGACCCCGTCCAGCCAAACCTCGACAGTGTCCATATTGCCAGCGAGCCAGGCCTTGGCCGCATCCGCCGGATCCTGACCATCTTCCAGAATGGCTGCCATGATTTCGTTTTCCATCGGCAGCGTGAATTCGAGATTGGTTAGCAACGCGCCAACATTGGGGCATTCGGTGACATAGCCACTGCGCGTGTTGGTATAGACGTCGCCTTCGGCGCCGAACCACTCTTCGCCACCGGTTAGGTAGGTCAACTCCATATTCGAGTTCATCGGGTGCGGGGCCCAGCCCAGGAACACCACGGGTTTACCCCGGCCATCGATGCGCGATGCCTGTGCCAGCATGCCCTGTTCCGAGCTTTCCACCAGGTTCATTGCGGACAGGCCAAACTTATCTTCGGCAATCAAGTCCAGAACGATGCGGTTGCCGTCGTTGCCCGGCTCGATCCCGTAGATGGTGCCATCCAGAGCGTCCGCATGTGTGGCGATATCGGCGAAGGTTGCAATGCCCAGATCACGACCCGCCGCGTTGGTTGCCAGGGTGTACTGCGTACCCTTCAGATTGGCCCGAACCGTGTCCACAGTACCTGCTTCGCGGTAAGGGGCGATGTCGGCCTCCATGGTGGGCATCCAGTTGCCCAGGAAGACATCCACATCCCCCAATTCGAGCGATTTGTAGGTCACCGGCACGGATAGGACTTTGACATCCGTCTCATAACCCAGCGCCTCAAGAATGGTTGTGGTTGTGGCTGTCGTTGCGGTAATGTCTGTCCACCCCACATCCGAAAACGTAACTTTGTCGCAGGCCGCATAAGCAGCGTTTGCGCTCAGAAGCGCCGCCAGCGCCGTTGCAGTCACTTTGAAAGACATCATCTTCTCCCATTGGCTTTTTGTATATTTATTGACGTATAATCAAAAAATTGATTCATTAGTCAACAATCAATTTATTTGACCCTGTTTCTATGATGAACTAGGCGCTGGATATGCCAAGAACAAAAATCAAAGACATACGCAAAAACGAGATTATCGAGGCCGCGATTGCCGAGATCGGGCGGACTGGTACAACCGACATTACGGTTGCAAAGATCGCGGATGTCGCAGGTGTGTCCAGCGGGTTGGCGCATCACTATTTTGGCAGTAAGGAACAGATACTGATCTCGGCCATGCGGCGCATTCTGGCGATCTTTGGCGCCGATGTGCGCAATGGGCTGGCGCGTTCACGGTCGCCTGAACAACGCCTGGAAGCTATTATAGTCTCATGTTTTTCCAGCCAGAACTTCCGCCCCGGCATCACCAATGCCTGGCTGAGCTTTTATGTGCAGGCGCAATATTCCAAAGACACTGAACGTCTGTTGCATATCTATTATCACAGGCTGCAATCCAACCTGAAAAGCAATCTGAAACCACTTGTGGGCGCGCGAGCTGACGAGGTAGCGGTTGCGTTGGCATCTTTGATTGATGGGCTCTACATTCGATTGTCGTTCAAGGGTGGAAACCTCAGTCCCGATGAAGCAACTGAAATTGCTCTGGGCTATCTGCGTCAGAGCCTTTCGGTGACCGTAGCCTGACATAAGCTGCGCCTGATCCGACTGCTTCGCCATAGACCAGCAGTTTTTCTACAATCAAATGTGACCTTTTTCACGGCGGTGAAACACGCACTGTGATAGAGAGCAGCACGCGTTGACGCTATTTTTCGCGCCAGCGTTCTAAGACCAATTCAATTTAAAATATTTGTTTTCAAAGGAGTGTTAGACATGGCAGTCAATCGCCGAGAGGCCGCATTTGAAGGCCGGGTATCCGCTGCACGCATGGCGCGTGATCGGATGCATCCAGACCATACCGCCAATGGTGACGAGCAGAGATACGCCACCGCACACTATCCGATGAGCTTTACCAAAGGGCTTGATCATAACCCCGTGACGGGGCTTGTCGACAACAAGGACCATTTCGAAGCCTTCCGTCAGGCCATCGATGAAGGCTGGATCGAGCCGTTTACGTCCCGAGTTCACGTTCCAGAACCGCCGGAAGGAAAGGGGCGCAGAAAGTGGGAGGCACCAACAGCAGGTGTGGTCTACGATCTTGAAGGGCCCGACGCGCAGGCAGTTACCATGCCGCCCGCGCCCGCATTGTGCAGCGATGAGCTGACCTTTGAGATGGCCGAAGTCTATGAGTTGGCCATTTTGCGCGATGTATCCTTCTCGCAGTTTCAGACAGGGGGTGCCGCTCTGGCCAATTCGGTTGCTCGTTTGAATAAGCTTGATTTTGCGAAGAAAAAGTTCCCGGGCAACCGAGGCCGCACCCGCGCGACCGAGGATACGCTGGATGCCCAGACAGCGTTCCGGGGTTCATCTCCGGGCTGTGATAAAGGCCCGTACCTGTCCCAATTCATGTTGATTGGTACCCGTGATCAGGCCAATTCCGTCGATCTGAAGGATGGCTTTATCAGTTTTGGTGCGCAGCAGGTGGACCAACGCGTTTTGGTAGCCGCCGAAGGCGATGACTATATGACGACGTGGCAGGCTTGGCTGGACGTTCAGCAGGGCTATGACGTTAACATGTGTGGCGCGGGGCAAGATTTTAGCGAGAAGAAGCGCTGTTTCATCAGAACGCCCCGTGATCTGGCCACATACGTCCACTATGACGCGCTATATCAGGCTTATCTGAATGCCTGTTTGATCCTGCTGGGAATGGGTACGCCGTTTGATCCGGGGTTTGCCAATCTCTCGGGGATGCGCGATGTTTACGATCCCGACATGGGCCGGGCGCAGAATGCGGGCGGCTTTGCGCTTTATGGTGGGCCGCACATTCTGACGCTGGTGACCGAAGTGGCGACACGCGCGCTGAAGGCGGTGCGGTTCCAGAAGTTCAACAACCATCTGCGTCTGCGCCCCGAAGCGCTGGCCGCGCGCCTGGCCAAGGCGGATGTGATTGAGCAATGCCACCCCAGCCTCTGCGGGGCGTTCAGCAAGATGTGCGATGATCTGTCCAAGAACACAGATGATAACGGGAAATCAACCCTTGGTATGATCGTCCATGGGAATGATGCCCAGCCGGATGAATTCACCAACGGCAACTTCCTTCTGCCCATGGCCTTTGGCGAAGGCTCGCCCATGCATCCGGCTTATGGTGCCGGGCATGCGACAGTGGCTGGTGCCTGCGTGACCGTACTCAAGGCGTTCTTTGACACCGGTGCTGTCCTGGGCATCAACGCTGACGACAGAGACTGCAACCATGAGAAAGATGGGTTCTACCGCAGCATTTCCGAAGCGGTTCAGTACACCGCCCCCGCTGAGGGGTGTTGTGAACTTGACCGCACGGTGATCGGCTGCCCTCTGACGCTTGAAGGTGAGCTGAACAAACTTGCGGCCAATATTTCAATCGGGCGCAACATGGCCGGGGTACACTACTACTCCGACTACTATGACAGTCTGCGAATGGGTGAAGAGATCGCGATTGCGATGCTCGAAGAGCAGGCGATCTGTTACCCGACTGATCCCTTTGTCCTGTCGGTTCCCACGTTCGACGGTCCGGTGCGCCGGATTGGAAACCGATAACCAAAGAAGGGTGCCCCCGTTTTCCTCGGGGGCACTGTTTCACTGGCTGATAAGCTGAAAAAACTCGATCAATCGGCCGTTTGGGTCAGTGATCTTGAGCAGATGAATGCCCGGTTCTTCAGTAATTTCAGGTGCCGTAGCGCCTGTGTTTTGAATACGGATACGCAGGGTGTTCAAATCACCTGACTGAATATACGGGACCGCGCCGGTGCCTGCTTGGGCGTCAGGCGCGTATTTGTTGCGTGACACGATCGCAAACCAACCGCCGGAAATATCGAAGGCGACAAACCCCTCCAGTTGGATCACCGGGTCACGTCCGAAAAGTGTGCGATAGAATGTTTCGGATTCCTGCATGTCATTGGTCGGCACATAAGCGCCCATGGCCAAGAGTGCTGTATCTTGTGCAGCCGAACCGCCGCTGCCCGCGAAGAGCATCGCAAGTGTCAAAGATAGGACGTGCTTCATTCAATCATCTCCTGTTTCAGGTCTGATCTGATACCTACATGTCCGCTGCTGACAGCATGCTGTCATCATGGTGTCAGCATAGGTATCCTGCCCCAAAAGGGAGAGCGGCATGAGACGCGGTGACAGGCTGTTTGAGATCATTGAAATTCTGCGGCGGGCGAAGGTTCCGATCTCGGGGCAGGCGATTGGCGCTGAGCTAGGAGTGACCAAACGAACCATCTATCGCGACATCGCTGCCCTGATGGCCCAGGGCGTTCCAATTCAGGGTGAAGCCGGTGTTGGCTATGTGCTGGAGTCTGGCTTTCACATGCCGCCCCTAATGCTGACTTCAGATGAGATCGAAGCGGCAATTCTGGGCGCGCAATGGGTGCGAACGCGTGGCGAGCCAGAGCTGGCGCTGGCTGCGGAAAAGTTGTTGTCAAAGATCGAAACGGTCAGCCCGGCACGGTTCGAGGCGTCGTTTGCTGCCCCAATCCTAAGCGTCGTGCCTGTTGTTCCTGTGTCAGAGGTCTTGTCAGCGGCTGACATTCGTCAGGCCATCCGGCAGCGTGCGAAGATTTCGCTGACCTATCGTGACAGCAAGAATGCTCTGACCGATCGGGTGATCTGGCCGATCCTTCTGGGCTATCGGGACGCAGACCGGATTATTGCAGCCTGGTGCGAACTTCGTGAGGGGTTTCGATATTTCAGAACTGAACTGATCGTTCAGGGACAGATTCTGTCGGACAAAATCCCACGTCGGATGGACCTCTTGCGAGCCAAATGGCGCGCAGCGATGGAGGCTGAGCGCAAGCGGTTCACCCTGGGATCAAGCAGTTAGTCTCCGGTAGTGCACCAGGCCGTGTAAGCCGTCATCAATGCCTGCAACTCTTCGGGGCTGGTCGGATACCTGTCATAGCGATGGACAGAGGAGGTGTTGGACCATTCCAACTTGTCTTCGCGCATAACCTCAAGAAAGGGTTCAAACTTGCCGGCATCGTCCAACACAGATGTGCGCAGGTTGATCCGGTCTGTTTGGCCGACCTCGGAATAGACAAAGCAGAGGCAGGAACGGCAGTAGAAATGCCGCCGCTCGGCCGAGTGCAGCCCTCCTGTTACAAGTGGGCCGGTGCATGCAAAGCTGTCGCGCGGAAACATCGTGGTCAATGAAAACGCGCTGGCAGTGAGTTTTTGGCAATCGGCGCAATGACACGCTATTGTCAGCAAAGGCAGGGACGAGATGGTGATATGTACCGCGCCACACAGACATTGGCCTGAATATGGGGGCTGTGGGATGCCCATTATAAACACTTCCTTTTTCTATTCAGAGGGGGTCCGCTGGCGAATGGGAGAGCTGATATCTACGGCTGTTCCGGTCGGATCACGTAGCATCAGACGTCGCTGGCCGTAGAACAGATCAGTCGGGGGCTGGATAATCTCGGCCCCATTTGCAATGGCTTTGCGATACAGCTCCTCTACGTCGTCGGCGACAAAGGTGAGGATCGTACCAGCGGGGGGCCATGCCAGAATATCTGGAACCGACTCATGATCTTTGTCAAGAATGCCAAGCTCAAATGCTGGGTGATCCTCATGGGTCAGAAGGATAAACCATCCAAAGTCGCCGCTGCGTGTCAGGCCCAGCAGGTCTTCGTAGAACATGGCTGTTGCGGTGACATCATGGGTCAGGATGTTGGTAAAGGCGCGTTGCATCGGGTGTCCTTACTGTAAATCTATGGATGAAAAGGTCCGTATCCTCGCCCTGTCGCGGGCGGGGAAGGTGTTATGCGATGGCACGATAGGAGGTCATCGTGAGGTAGCCAGCATCTCCAGTGTGGCCTGGGTTTCTGCATCTGCGGGAAACATGAGTTCGATATTCAGATCCGCAATGACAATGTCTTCTGCGGTGCGAAACTGGGAAAAGGTGGAGAACAGGCTAAGCCGCAAGTGACCGGCCCGATATATCGTGGGGATCACAGGCGGCAACGGCCCTGAGGGTCGCCAGGCTGCAATGGCCGGATCGGCGGCCAGCCGTGCAGCGGCTTCGTCCAGTTCGGACACTCCGCCAGCCTGCAAGCTCTCGGATCGTAGACGGACCAACGTGTGATGGCCAACCTCTCCCCAGTTCTCGACAATGCTGGGTCCCCAATCGGGATCGCAAATTGCTTCAATCAGACTATCCCCTTCGGACAGGCCTGCAACCGCCAACAACGCGCGGGCCGCTTGATTGAGCTGTCGCAGTCGCCAAAGCCCATCCAGAACAATCGCAGGGTAGGGATCGTGGCTGGACAGAAGATGTGTGATCGCATCATTAATGGGCTTCAGCAAGGCGCTGTCGGGGGCTTCCTGCCCATAGAGCGCCGCAAATCCGGCCCCGTTCAGCAGGCGATTCCGCTCGGGTCTTGGGACCTCCAGAACCTCAGACAGGCGTAGAACCATGTCGCGGCTGGGTCGCGCGCGACCGGTTTCCAAAAACGAAATATGGCGTGCTGAAACATCCGCGAGACCTGCCAGTTGCAGCTGGCTTAGCCCACGAGTGCTGCGCCAGCCTTTCAGCAGCGAACCGAACTGTGCCATAACTGCCCTCCTTCACCGCTCTGCGTCACCTAAATCACATTCCTTACCTGGCAGGTAATTGCCTGCATTACTTGCGTAGTCTTAGGTCGCAATCATCGATATTAAAAGAAAGGACATGCCATGGACCTGCAAGAGAAGCTTTTGAAAACCGGGGCCGGGTTAGTGATTTTGTTCGGCGGCGTCATCTGGATGGGAGCACACCCCGCCATGGCTGCGGTGCCAACCTTTTTGGGCGATCTGATCTTTTGGCCGATCGATGGCGCGCAGAGACTTACGTCCGAGGGGGAAAGACTGCTCAGCGCGATCGGCGGGGGGATCATGGTCGGTTGGGGTGTCCTGCTCTGGGCGCTGGCGGGCGAGGGTATGCGCATCGCGCCTGTATTCTCAAAACGGGTCATCCTTGTTTCGATCTGGACATGGTTCTGCGTCGACAGCTTGGGGTCTGTGCTGGCGGGCGCACCGTTTAATCTGATCGGCAACCTTGTGTTCTTAGGGATGTTCACCATTCCGTTTCTGGACCGCTTCGCCTCAAAGGGTGTATCGACAGCAAAAGCTGGCTAAGGGCGCTTTGAGCCGGGGATCGGATGGACTTTCTGTTTCATGGGCCGAGATGCTGGTGGGTGATATCGATATCGACGACGCAAGGTGCTGAAACCCCAAGCTTCTCTGCCAGCCGCCGCGAAAATGAAACAGTCATGACGGCAGTTTGCTTGATCTGTGTTTCACTGGCGACAAGGGTTTTTAACTCGGTGGTGCTGGTTACTGCGCCAAACATCGTGCGCTCGGTCTCAACCACAGTGCCATGCCACTGATTTGGGCCTTGTTTGGTCCAGCTCACATCCGCATCCAGCACGCGGTTAAACTGTTTGAAGTCAAACGGGGCCTTAAAGGTCATCGAGTCATGATACAGGATTTCGGTCTGCGGTCCGCTTTTGATTTCTTGCTGAATTTCAGGCGTGCAGCCGTTGACCTGACGAACGGTTGTTGCGCCCTGCCAGACACCATCTTTGGGCCGGATATCCGCAGCCGAGGCCCGTTGCGCCGAGGCAATGCCAAAAGCCAGAAGCATCGCAAGAAACAGCAGCAGGGCTTTCTTGGTGTCCGTATCCAGAACACGACCGGATTTGTAACGTCTTAGAATGAAAATGCGTTTTCTGTGCTTATGTTGCACGTTTCTACTCCTTTGAATCATGGCCTCTGCGCAAACACGCGGTGGTGGTGAAAAACTAAGCCGAACAACATGTTTTAAGCGTCTCGACCCATCGGCGAGAACAGCTCGGAATGTCCCGTTCGACCGGATCGGACCGTATTTGTTTGAATGATGGATAGTTTGGTGCTGCGTCTGATCAGGGCGTTTTGGTGATGCGCCCGAAAACGGGGCGCATGTTGAAACGCCTTGCCAGTCGCCGACCTGACGGTCGCTGATCGTCATCAAAACAGTAAGTAGATTGAGGAAATTCATGACATTGAATTCTCGTAGTTGCGGAAGGTTTGCCGCAATTGGATTTGGCGTTGTGCTGAGCAGCACCCCAATATCCGCCCAGGTTGCCAATACCTTACCGGCTTCGGACAAAGACTGGGCATTTTACATCGGCGCAGGCGGCGGATTGGTCCCCGAATATCAAGGGTCGGATGAGTATGAACTGGCACCGCTGGTCACCTTTGAAGGTGTCTGGCGCGACAGGTTTGTAATCTCGGATCAGGGGCTGGGCGCCTTCCTTTACGATCAGAACGGATTTCGTGTGTCTGCGGCTGTCGGCTATGGCGGCGGACGGGACGAAGACGATAGCGACGATTTGAAAGGATTGGGCGATATCGATAATAGCGCCGTGTTGTCCTTGGGAACGCAGTTCGATCTGGGTCAAAGCCTGACCGCGACGGCGGATGTCAGGAAGTTTCTGGGCGGCTCGGAAGGTACCGTTGTGTCACTGGGTCTGCAGACGCAGGTGCCGTTTGGTGTGATCCGAGGCGCGCTGGCCCCGACAGGTCGACCTTACAGCGACGAAACCAGCCAAAACGGTGTCGTTCTGATCGGCGGGGTTTCTGTCGATTGGGCGGATGATGACTACAACCAAAGTTTCTTTGGTGTGACCTCAGCCCAATCCGCCCGTTCAGGTCTGCGTCAATACACAGCGGAATCTGGTGTGAATGCGCTGAATGTCGAACTTGGCGTCAGCAAGCAGATTGGCAGAAGCTGGGGTGTCACCGGCTTGTTGGCCTATTCGCGCCTGTTGGGCGACGCGGCGGACAGCCCGATTGTGAAATCCAAAGGAAACTATGCAGCCGTCGTGTCAGTCGCCTACCAGTTCTAAGACCTGACAGGCGACACCTCGTCGACTGGGCCAGCACGGCAATCGTGCTGGTTCAGTTGCTTCAGAGCTTATTTGCGCACATCAGATGGGGTTTTCCCCGTTTCGCGTTTGAACGCCTTGTAAAAGGCCGAGCGCGAATTGAAGCCAACATCATACGCAATGTTCAGAATGGTCTCATTGGTCGAAGTCAACTGTTCGATTGCATCATTGATCCGCCATCGGTTGATATAGTCAAAGAATGTGCTGTTCAGGTTGGCATTCAACGTTTGCGAAACATAGTGCGATGTGACCCCGATATGTTTGGCCAGATCCCACAGGCTAAGGTTCGGTTCGCGGTACAGCAGGTCCTGGCTCATTGCCGTTTCGATCTTCTTCGCGATCCGCGCAGCGCGTTCTTCGTCAAGGGCTGATTTCTTGTATTTGCGTCCTGACGGCTCATCCGGGTCAGGTGGGTCTGTCACTGGTGTTCGGGATAGACCAGGGCGTTGACGCAGCCCCCATATTCCAATGACCCAGAACAGGAATAGCAGGGCAAGGCTTTCCAGGAAATCAAGCAACTCATCTTGTACCTCGAACCCAACAGCCTCGGACACTGTAAGTATGCTGACGGCCGCCGACAGAAACCAAAATGACATGGCTGCGAAAGTAATCACCCAAACCCAAGTCAGCTCTCGGTTCTCGGTGCTTGCAAAGACTTCGCGCAACCGTTTGCGATAGGTCATCAACATTCGGATGATCAGGATCAGGTAGACGGCCATTATGATCCGGAACAGTACATCAGCGACCAAAACCGCCAAGGCGATCAACACAAACCGCAACAACCGTGGATCGTCCTCTGGAAGGTCCACATCGCTCAGATCCGTTGGCAGAAACATCAGGGATGACATGAGCAGCCCGGAAATGATGATCGGGGGCAGGTGATAGTGCAGCTTTGGCTTGGGCGCTTCATCCGCTTCGCTGGTCAAGGCCCGGACATAGAGCCAGAACAAAAAGGGGCTTGCGAAATCGAACAGAACCACAAGCACGCTGACGCGCATCACAAGATTGAACTCGTCCTCACTTCCCGACGCGTCGGCGATCAAAGCGCCAAGAGAGGACAGGCCTTGTATAAGAAACAGAGCGGCCAGTGGCATGAACACACCGGTATCGCGCTTTCGCAAAAACAGCAGATTAGCACAAAACAAGCATAGCCCAATAAAGGCGGTATCAACGAATTGGGTAGCGGATTCCAATATTATTTACTCTCTGAAAATCGACCACGGGTGGTCTCGCGCTGCAGCCTCTTCATGCCCTCTACAGCATGTGATCTGACATCTAACAATTTCATGGGGTTTGTCGTCTCTTTTGATCGGACAGGACGTTTGAGGGGGTGTTAACAGGTTTCAAATCTGCATTTTTTGTGCGCGGACCTTTGGTTAGCTATGACTTGGCGTGGCGCGCCAGAAACTCCGAGAACCGGGCCAGACCGACTTTAAGATCCTCTGTCGGGTTGGAGTAGCCAAGCCGCAGCCAGCCCTCCATGTCCATCGCACTGCCCGGCGTCAGCATCACACCTTCTTCTTGCAAAAGCGTCACGCATAGATCGCGCGAGGACATTGGCAGATCGTATTTCAGCAAGGCCGTAGTGCCGGATTTTGGCGGCACCCAGCTGAGCAGCGGCTCGTTCGTGATCCAATCCTGAACGATCCGCAGGTTTTCGCGGGTGATCCGGTGCGCACGCGCCAGTATCTTGTCGCGGTGTTCCAGCGCCATAGCGGCTAGCATTTCGTCGATCTTGCCGACCGAGATGGTATTGTAGTCCCGGTGGATCATCACATCATGCATCAACTCTTTGGGTCCCGCGATCCAGCCAACCCGCAACCCAGCAAGTGAATAGGCCTTGGACATGCCCGCCGTGCTGATCCCTTTTTCGTACAGGTCCGCGACCGCGGCGGTGAAGCCGTTGCCTGTCTGATCCGTTCCGCGATAGACCTCGTCACAAAGCAGCCAGGCATCGACACCACGCGCGATCTCTACAATCTGTTCCAACATCGTACGATCCATCAGCGCGCCGGTTGGGTTGTTTGGATTGTTGATCGCAATCAGGCGCGTATCGGGTCGCACCATCGCTCGCAACTCATCCAGATCGGGCAAAAAGGCGTTTTCGGGCCGCAGATGCAGCAGTTCAATATCTGCACCGATGCTTTCGGGGATGGAATAGTGTTGTTGATAGGTCGGGATTACAGAGATCACGTGATCACCACGCGACACCAGTGTCTGATGCACCAGAGAGTTCGCGCCAATGGTCCCATGTGTTGTCAGGATATTGTCGCGGCCCTGATTGTCATACAGGCCACAGATCGCGTCGCGCAGACGCTCTGACCCTTCAATTGCGCCATAGGTCATCTTCATGGATGACAGATCGTTCAGAATGCTGTTGTGCTGGCCAGCCATGTCGAACAGTTCGCCCAGCGTGATGGACTGAACGCAGGTCTCAGCCAAATTGAGCTCACAGGTTGTTTCGAACTCATTCATCCACATCTCAACGCCAAAGGGTCTGATTTCCATTGGGGCTCTCCTACTCTCAGCATTTGGGGCTTTGGCACGTCACTGACGGCACAGGCCATGAAGATCCCTTATAACCTCAAACCAACCAAGCGGAAGAAGGCAGGTTTTGTGCCTGAGATGTATGGTAGAAATTTACTCCGCGAACGCTGGTTCGACCCGAACATCAAGATGTCTGTTTTGAAACTGAAAATGTCGCATGTCTCTCAGCATATGAACGGCACGACTTTATCCTGCGCATGTGAGGTGCCGCTGTTTGAGTCTCAGGCAGCGGAGAATTGGGAAGCCGGTGAAATTCCGGCGCTGCCCCCGCAACGGTAAGGAAGGTCAGGTTCGACAATCAACCACTGGGACGAGGATCCCGGGAAGGTGTCGTAGCCGGGCGCAAGCCCCTTTCAAGTCCGGAAACCAGCCTCGCAGATATGTCAAACCGCGGGTGGCGGTGGGGGCACATGTTTCGGACGTGTTCCTCGCGCGCTTCCGGACGGTTCCTCCTTGTCATCTGCCCAAGCAATGCCGCGGGGCGCGGCAGGAGAGCCAGAAATGAACAGCATTCAAAGCCTGTTGGCACGTCGCATCCCCGGCCACGCGCTCGAGCAGGCCTTTTACACCGATCCTCAGGTTTTTCAGGCCGATCTTGAAGCCATCCACTATCGCGACTGGCTGTTTGCCATTCCGGCTTGTGAACTGGCGAAAGCAGGGGATTATGTTACCTATACCGTGGGTGCCTATCGCGTGATCATTGTACGTGGTGCAGACAACCACGTAAGGGCGTTTCACAACACCTGCCGCCATCGTGGTTCGATCATCTGCAAGGCTGCAAAAGGCAATGCACCCAAACTGGTGTGCCCCTACCACCAATGGACCTATGAGCTTGATGGCTCATTGCTGTGGGCGCGTGATATGGGGTCGGATTTCGATCCCAAACAGCACGGTCTGATGACAGTGCATTGCCGTGAGCTTGCCGGGTTGGTTTACATCTGTCTGGCTGATAACCCCCCAGATTTCGACATGTTCGCCAATACCGCACGCCCCTATCTTGAGCCGCATGATTTGGGCAACGCCAAAGTGGCTTTTGAAAGTTCAATCATTGAGAACGGCAACTGGAAGCTGGTTTGGGAGAATAACCGCGAGTGTTACCACTGCGGTGGCAACCATCCCGCGCTGTGCCGCACCTTCCCTGATGATCCTGCAGTCACTGGAATCGAAGGGGGTGAGACGCCGCTACACATGCAAGCCCATTTTGACAGATGCGAAGCCGCCGGGATGCCCTCGCAATTCCACCTGCATGAAGGCGGGCAATTCCGTATGGCTCGGATGCCTCTGAAGGAAGGGGCGCAAAGCTATACAATGGATGGGAAATCCGCTGTGCGGCGCTGGCTGGGCCGATCGCCCTTTGCGGATGCAGGTGCATTGTTGAAATTCCACTATCCAACCACCTGGAACCACTTTCTGGCTGATCATTCCATCGTGTTCCGGGTCACACCAATCAGCCCGACTGAGACCGAGGTCACAACCAAATGGCTGGTTCACAAGGATGCCGTCGAAGGGATCGATTACGATCTGAAACGTCTGACCGAGGTCTGGATTGCCACCAATGACGAAGACCGTCAGGTGGTCGAGGATAATCAACTGGGTATCAACAGCCCGGCCTATGTGCCTGGCCCGTATTCGCCGACGCAGGAATCTGGTGTGCTGCAATTCGTGGATTGGTATTGCAACACGCTGGTTGGTCGCTTGGCCCCCGAAACAGTGGCGGCGGAGTAGCGGTGATGAAAGATCTCAACACTGTTGTGAGTATCTGGCAGGATGCCGAAACACTGGAATGTGTGTCAGTCGTCCCCGAGATGGTAAATACGGCCAGTTTCACTTTTCGCGCCCCGTCTGGGTCGATGTTTGCGTACCACCCCGGACAGTTCCTGACTTTGGAAATCCCGGCTCCAGGACAACCGGGTGGGGTTGTGCATCGCACCTACACGATCTCTTCTTCTCCCTCGCGGCCACGGTCGATCACGATCACCGCCAAGGCCCAGCCAGACAGCATCGGCACGCGCTGGATGTTGGACAACCTACAACCCGGCATGCGGATCAAAGCCATCGGGCCTGCCGGGCTGTTTTCGAATGTTCAAAGCACGGCAGGCAAATACCTGTTCATCTCTGCCGGGTCCGGCATCACGCCGATGATGTCGATGACCACCTGCATGTGGGATGAGGGGCGTGATCTGGATATTGTCTTTATCAATTGCGCCAAGCGACCGTCCGAGATCATCTTTCGTCAGCGGCTGGAACACATGGCCAGCCGGACCCCGGGACTGGATTTGAAATTTGTCGTTGAAGAAGCAGATCGTTATCGTCCGTGGACGGGGTATCAGGGGCAGTTCAACCAGTTGATGCTGGGCCTGATGGCGCCTGACTATCTCGAGCGTGAGGTCTATTGCTGCGGCCCGGAACCTTTTATGCAGGCGGTTCGCGAGGCACTGGTCGGGCTGGGTTATGACATGGACAACTACCATCAGGAAAGCTTTGGCGCGCCGATTGAATCCGAGGCCGATCAGCCAGAACTGGACGATGTGGTCCCTGATGATGACAGTAAGGCTGAGATCCTGTTCGCAAGCTCGGGTGTCACCACCAAAGTTGCCGAAACCGACACGGTTCTGGCCGCTGCACGGTCGGTTGGGTTGAACATCCCCTCTGGCTGTACGTTCGGCGTTTGCGGGACTTGCAAGGTCAGAAAAACCGCAGGTGAGGTGCATATGGTCCACAATGGCGGAATATCCGAAGACGATATCGAAGCCGGTTATATTCTTGCCTGCTGTTCCAACCCGATCGGTAAGGTTGAGGTGGAGGTTTAGTCTCAAAACCGCCCCGGAATGCGCCCAGGGCGGTTTGTTTGATCCTACTATGAAACGGTGAACTGCCCCATCATGCCGCAATCTTCATGTTCTAGGATGTGGCAGTGATACATATAGGGCGCGTCAGAAGGCGCATCATGGTCGAACCGCACCAGAACTTCGGACCAGCCATCTTCGATATGGACCATATCTTTCCAGCCTTGCGCATAGGTGGGCGCGGGGCCTCCGTTTTGCGAGAGAATGCGGAAGGAACAGCCGTGGATGTGAAAGGGGTGCAGTTGATCATCAACTGAGATACGCCAGATTTCGGTATCGCCTTTTCTGACCGTCTCATCAATCCGGTCCATTTTCATTGGTAGCCCGTTTATGGCCATCGCTCCGGCATCGCCGCAGAAATTGTCCCAAGCCAGCGCAAGTGCCGCAAGATCGGCCCCGACATTCATGTTCAACTCAAAAGATCGCGTGACTTTCGCATCAGAGGGTTGGGCAGGGGTAAGATTGGCCAGTCTGGTCGGCATTGACCCGGTGAAACCGGTTTGTGCGGTTCTCGCCAACCGCAAAGCGGTCACTGTTTGGTTCCCTCCAAAAAGGTTGGCAAAGAACCCACCACCGTTCCCGTTCAGATTGACATTTAAGGCGTTCGCCTCAAGCGCGCTCATATCCACAAGAACCTCATACCTTTCACCAGGCGACATCAGGATGCTTTCCGCCTCGACGGGTGCGGGCAGAAACCCTCCGTCCGATGCGATCACCGTGATTGGCCCGGTTTCCATTGACAGTCCAAGGAAACGCGCGTTGCAGGCATTCAGAATGCGAAGCCGCACAAGGCCGGTCGGAACCGCTTGCGCGACGGGTGTGATGGTGCCGTTGACGATAAGAGTATCGCCTTCAAAGCCATCCTCAAACACGGCAGCAGACACATTGTAGCTCATGCGTCCATTTGCATCGAACATCTTGTCCTGAAGGATCAGCGTGAAATCATCCACCCCATAGGTCTGCGGCAAATCGGCTGAAAGGCTACCGTCGTCTTCGACCAACAGGACACCGGCAAGCCCTTGATAGGTCTGGCGTGCGGTTTTGCCATGCATATGAGAATGAAACCAGTTCATCGAAGCGTGTTGAACAATCGGCACATCCGGCGACCAGACGCTGCCATGCGCGATCTCTTGATGTGGTCCGCCATCCACACCTCCCGGAATATGCAGCCCGTGCCAATGAAGGGTCGACATGTCACCTATGTTGTTAACTACGTCAAAGGGCAGCGTTTGGCCTTGTTTAACCTTAAGAACCGGACCGAGGTAGCTGTTATTTATCCCGAAAGTCGCGCTTTGTGCACCAGTGCCAAAGTCATGCGTCGATGGGTTCAGCGTCAGCGCAATACGCTCTTCGATCCCGTTTGTAAGGTCCGTCATTGGAACTAGCGGCAGGGCGCGCGGGGCAGATTGGGCCCAGGCAATGCCGCCGCCTGCAGCCAAGGCAGTTGCCCCAGACGTTTTCAGAAATGTTCTGCGATCCATTGAAGTCACCAATCAATATCAACTAAGATTGATGAAATAGGCGTGAGGACAAATTGTCAACCTTGATTGATAAACGCGACAATGACTTTCTGGACCAAAACATCAAAGGCATGATGATGACTTTGATCGCCCATTGGAACGCGCGCATGGGTGATGCGCGGGCACAGACGGAGTTTGCCGCGATACGGCCCGCAGATATGCAGGTCTTTGCCCAGCTGCGCGGGCGCACGGCTAAACTATCTGTCATTCATCGAGAGATGGGGTTTTCTCGTCAGGCTGCACAGCAGGCGGTTGACCGGTTGGTCGCACATGGCATGGTTACCGTTGACACGGGGCCTGACAGTAAGCGCGACAAAGTGGTGACAATAACGGAAAAAGGTCACCGCTGGCGCAAATGCGCCGCAGATCAGATCAGAGGGATTGAGGCGGAAATCGCCGATACCTTGGGGGCCGATAGCAAAGAGCATCTGCGCGCTTTGCTAAAGGACCTTGTTGTAACCACCCAGACTTAGGGTCGGCTATTCCGACCTAAAGACTGCGTCTTATCTGGTCGCTTCGAACAAGCCTCGGATATCTCGTGCAGTGAGTGGGATGGGATTACCGCCTACGCTTGGGTCGCGCAAAGCGGCCTCTGTCAGCGCATCGAAATCCGGGTCTTTTACGCCCAGTTCGGTGAGAGTGCGCGGAATGTTGAATGACGCATTGAAGCCATCGACAAAAGCGCAGAACCCGTCAAAGCCGCCCTCAATTCCCAGATAAGCCGCCGCCTGATCAAATCGTGTGTGGATAGCATCGGCGTTGAACTTCAAAACGGCGGGCATGAACACTGCATTGGTCGTGCCGTGGTGGGTATGATGAACTGCGCCTACGGGATGGCTGAGCGCATGGATCGCTCCCAATCCTTTCTGAAACGCTGTCGCGCCCATGGCGGCCGCGCTCATCATCTGACCGCGTGCCTCCAGATCGCTGCCGTCTGCGTAGGCACGGGGCAAATACTCTTTGACCAGTCGCATCCCCTCCAACGCGATGCCTTGGCTCATCGGATGGTAATGCGGGCTGGAATAGGCCTCGACACAATGGGCGAAGGCATCCAGCCCCGTCCCTGCGGTGATGAATCTGGGCATACCTACTGTCAGTTCCGGGTCCATGATGACCTGAGCAGGCAGCATCTTGGGATGGAAGATGATTTTCTTTTCGTGGCTTTCTGAATTCGTGATCACGCTGGCTCGGCCGACTTCGGACCCGGTGCCTGCCGTGGTGGGAACGGCCACAACCGGTGCAATGGCATCTGCATCCGCGCGGGTCCACCAATCGCCGATATCTTCGAAATCCCAGATAGGGCGCGTCTGACCTGCCATGAAGGCAACGGTTTTGGCCAGATCAAGGCCCGATCCACCGCCAAAGGCGATCACCCCGTCATAACCACCTGCATTGTAGGCTGCGACACCAGCCTCGGCATTTAGATCTGAGGGGTTGGCGTCAACTTCGGCGAAAAGTCCCGATCCCAGCCCGGCGCTTTCCATCAGTGCCAGGGTCCGCTTGGTGATCTCATTCTCGGCAAGGCCCCGATCAGTGATAAGCAGGGGTTTCGCGATCCCTGCCGCTGCGCAGGCCTCGCCAATCTCGGCGATGCGGCCAGCACCAAAGCGGATGGGGTTGGGGTAGCTCCAATTGGCGGTTTGGGTCATGATTTCAGCTTCTTCAGATGGTAGGATTTGGGGCGGGTTACAGCTTGAAAGCCGAGAGTTGACAGGCCAGCACCACGCCCGGTGTCTTTACATCCGGTCCAGCACAGGGCGGGGTCCAGATAGTCGCAACGGTTCATGAATACGGTGCCGGTTTCCAATTGGCGACCAATCGCCTCTGCCGCATCTGCATCGCGGGTCCAGAGCGAGCAGGTCAGGCCGAACTGGCTGTCATTCATCAGACGAATGGCCTCAGCGTCGTCTTGCACGGGCATGATACCCACCGCCGGTCCAAAGGTCTCATCTCGCATGATCCGCATGTCATGGGTTACATCCGTTAGGATTTGCGGGGTCAAATAGGCGCCCCCATCATCGGCGGGCATGGTTGGGATATGCGCTGTAGCACCTGCTGCAATCGCCTCATCGATCTGGGCGCGCGCTTCTTGTGCAAACCGTATATGCGCCATCGGCCCGAGAGTAGTTGAAGGGTCAAGCGGATCACCCAGCACATAGGTTTTCACCAACGCGACCGCCTTTTCGACGAATGCGTCAAACAGGCTGTGATGAACATATATTCGTTCGATCCCACAACAGCATTGGCCCGAGTTAAACATCGCCCCATCAATCAGCGTCTCAACTGCCGCATCCAAATCCGCATCGGCGCGCACATATCCGGGGTCTTTACCGCCCAATTCGGTTGAAACCGCTGTGAACGTCCCTGCAGCGGCACGTTCCATCGCGCGGCCTCCGCCCACTGAGCCGGTGAAGTTGACCAATCCGAAATGACCCTCGGCGATCAGGGTCGAGGTTGTGTCATGATCCAACACGATATTGGTGAACACCCCGTCGGGCAGGCCAGCGGCCGCGAAGGCCTCGGCCAGATGTTCCCCAACCAGAATGGTTTGTGATGCGTGTTTCAGAACCACCGCATTGCCAGCGATCAGCGCGGGTGCAATCGTGTTGATCGCGGTCATGTAGGGATAGTTCCAGGGGGCCAAGACAAAGACAACGCCCTGCGGTTCCCGCTCGATCTTGCGCAGGAAATCATCTGAGTCTTCGACCACAATCGGGGCCAGCGCGTCTGCGCCGATCGAAGCCATGTAACGGGCGCGTTCTTCGAAGCCGCCGAACTCACCACCATGGCGTACTGGGCGGCCCATTTGATGCGCCAGTTCCTTGACCATGCGATCCGTGGTTTCACCGATATAGGCAACGGCTTTGTTCACATAGGCGATGCGATCTTGCAAAGGCAGCGCAGCCCAATCGCGTTGTGCCGCCTTGGCCCGCGAAATGACATCCCGTGCTGCGTCAGCGGATAAACACGCCCGTTCAGCATAGACCGAGCCGTCAATGGGGGAGGTACAGGTGATCTTGCTCATCTGTCAGGCCTTTTCAAAACCGCGGGCGATTTCCCAGTCAGTGACGATGCGGTCAAACTCTTCCTGTTCCCATTCAGCCGCGCGAGTGTAGTGATCGATCACATCATCGCCCATTGCCCCGCGCAGCATCGTAGAACCGCGCAAGGTTTCGGTGGCCGCCCGCAAAGTGCGAGGGATTTCAGGAACGCTGTCATCCTCGTACATGTCACCTGTGGCCGCATCGGCCAGTGTCAGCTTGTCTTCAATCCCCTTTAGCCCGGCAGCCAAAAGCGCAGCTTGGGTCAGATAGGGGTTAATGTCCGATCCTGGGATGCGGCATTCGACCCGGACGGCCTTGGTATCTGCCCCACAGAGCCGGAAACCGGCGGTGCGGTTGTCGACAGACCAGGCGGTTTTGGTCGGTGCAAATGTACCCTTTGCAAAACGCTTGTATGAATTGATGTACGGCGCGAAGAAGTAAGTACAATCTGGCGCATAGGCGATCAGCCCGGCCATGAAATGCCGCATCAGGTCAGACATCCCGTGCGCGCCATCCCCCTGGAAAGCGTTCTCAGCGCCTTGCCAAAGCGACATGTGCACATGCGAGGCACTTCCAACCCGATCCTGATGCCATTTGGGCAGGAAACTGGCGGAATGACCCTGTTGCCACGCGATCTCTTTCGTGGCGTGTTTCGCAATCGTGTGGTGATCAGCGCAAAGCAGTGCCTCAGCGTATTTGATGTTCAGTTCTTCCTGACCAACCTCGGCCTCACCTTTGGAGTTTTCGATAGGAATTCCAGCGGCATACAAGTGATTGCGTAGGGGGCGCATCACATGTTCTTCCTTGGTGGTCTGAAGGATGTGGTAGTCCTCGTTATACGGCCCCAGAGTGGTTAGATCGCGATAGCATTCAGCGCGCATCTCATCGAGCGGTTTTTTGAAGATAAAAAACTCAAGCTCCGTGGCCATTTTGGGGGTAAGACCCATGCTTTCAGCGCGGGCGATTTGTTGTTTCAAAACCTGTCGGGGTGCGTGTGACACCGGTGCGTGGCTGTGGTGATCCATAACATCACACAGAACCATTGCCGTTCCTTCCAGCCACGGCAAAGGCCGTAGCGTCGTCAGGTCTGGCTTCATCACATAATCGCCATACCCCTGGCTCCAACTGGTCGAGGCGTAGCCATCTGGGGTCGCCATCTCAAGATCAGTGGCCAAAAGGTAGTTGCAGCAATGTGTTTCCTCATGGCCGCTTTCAAGGAAGTTCGACACATGGAACCGTTTGCCCATGAGCCGGCCTTGCATATCGACAAAACACACAAGAACAGTGTCAATCGCGCCCGAAGCGGCCTGTTCTTTCAGTGCATCAAAGGTGAGCGGAGAGATCATTTGGCAATCCTTGAATAGGGCAGGCAGCGCCCCGAACTTGTCGGGGCGCCGGTTGGTTCAGCCGTAGCGATAGGGGCGTCCGGCTTTTTGCATATCCGCGTTATACTGGCGGAAAATGTCAACGATCTTGGCCTTGGTCGGGCTTTCGGCGGCAATCTCATCCCAGAATTCGACAGCCGCGTTTTCGACCTGCGCCCATTCCTCATCGGGGATCGAGGTGAGCTGCATCTTGGTGCCGTTGACCCGCAGGTTGGCCTCGCCACCCCAATACCACCACTGGCGGTAGTAGTGGCTTTGCTCCATGCAGACAGCAAGCAAGGCTTGCAGGTCTTCGGGCAACTCGTTCCAGCGGTCCATATTGGCGAAGAAGTGGCCGATCCACGCGCCTGAGATGTTGTTGGTCAGGAAGTAATTGGTCACATCGGCCCAGCCAACGGTGTAGTCCTCGGTGATGCCAGACCAGGCGATGCCGTCAAGTTCGCCGGTTTGCACCGCGACTTCGATATCTTCCCATGGCAGTGTCACTGGCACGACGCCAAACTGGCTGAGGAACCGGCCTGCGGTTGGGAAGGTAAAGACCCGCTTGCCCTTGAGATCTTCGAGCGAGCGGATGGGGTCCTTGGTGGCAAAGTGGCACGGATCCCAGGCGCCGGCCGAGATATGTTTTACGCCGACTTTCGAGTATTCCTCGTCCCAGATCTCTTTCAAGCCATACTGGTTGAACAGAACTGGCACATCCAGGGAATAGCGTGATCCAAACGGGAAGTAGCCGCCAAACACGGTCACTTCGGTAGGTGAGGCCATCGAGTCATCATCAGACTGCACCGCGTCAATCGTACCGCGCTGCATTGCCTGGAACAGCTCACCTGTCGGGACCAGCTGATCTGCAAAGAACAGCTCGATCTGCATGCGATCGCCTGCAATTTTGTTAAAGGTCTCTATGGCGGGAACCACCACCTCGGCTGCCAATGCAGCGCCCGCGTAGGTCTGCATCCGCCATGTGATCGTCGATTGCGCCAGAGCCGGAGTGGCCAGCGCGGCAGGTGCAGCGACCGCGGCACCTTTGATAAACTTGCGTCTTGTGGTCATGTGAACCTCCTTGTTCAGTTACACTCGATCTTGCAGTGCGCTCTTGTCGGCGCTTAATTTCCGTAAACTGTTTGTGGTAGCCAAAGGGCGATCTGGGGGAAGATCATGATGATCGTCAGCGCCCCCACCATCACCGCCACAAAAGGTATGATGGATCGATAGATATCATTCAGAGTAATGCCCGGGGGCGACATCGCCCGCATCAGGAACAGATTATACCCAAAGGGCGGTGTCATATAGGCGATCTGTGTGGTGATCGTATACAGCACGCCGTACCAGATCAGATCGAACCCAAGCGCACCCACCAGCGGGATATAGAGCGGCGCGACAATCACCAACATCGCCGTGTCGTCCAGAAACGTGCCCATCAGAATAAAGCTGAGCTGCATCAGGATCAGGATCATCCAGGGGGACAGGCCCAGACGTTCGGTGAACAGGCTTTCGATGGCTTTGACCGCACCCAACCCGTCGAACACGGCGCCGAAGGCCAGGGCGGCGAGGATGATCCACATGAACATGCAGGTTATCCCAAGGGTGTTGCGCACCGAGGTTTCAAACACCGTCCAGTTCATACGCCCCTTCAGAACCGCAGCAACAAAGGCTGTGATTGCGCCAATGGCTGAGCTTTCGACGAGGGAGGTCCAACCATTTACAAAGGGGATCATCATGGCAAAGAAAATCCCGAACGGTAGAAGTCCGGACAGCAGCAAGCGATACTTTTCGGCCTGCGGCATCGCACGTTCTTCTTCTGATAGGACCGGGCCAAGATCAGGGTTCATGCGGCACCGCACGGCGATGTAGATCACAAACATCGCGGCCATCATCAGGCCAGGGATCACACCGGCCAGCCAAAGCTGGCCGACGGGCTGTCGTGCGATCATCGCATAAAGAACCAAAACAACCGAGGGCGGTACCAGAATCCCAAGGCTCGACCCGGCCTGAACAACGCCTGTGACCATGCGTTTGTCATACCCGCGGCGCAGAAGCTCGGGCAGGGCAATGGTGGCTCCGATGGCCATGCCGGCAACCGATAGCCCGTTCATAGCTGAAATCAGCACCATCAGCCCGATGGTTCCGATGGCCAGACCACCGCGCAGACCGCCCATCCAGACATGGAACATCCGATACAGGTCATCGGCGATGCGGCTTTCCGACAGGATATAGCCCATGAACACAAACATCGGCACGGTCAAAAGCGGATACCAGCGCATCAGCTTGATGGATTGCGAAAAGGCGATATCGAACCCGCCGCGATCCCCCCACAGCATCAACGCAGCAATCACCGCGACAAATCCGATGGCGCCAAAGACGCGCTGACCGCTGAACAGCAGCACCATCATCGAGGCGAACATCATCAGGGCAATGAACTCGTAACTCATGCTATTTCTTCGCCCTTAAGTCGCAAGATATCTTTGGCCAGTTCCGACAGGGCCTGCAGCAGCATCAGGATGATCCCGACACACATCACAGTCTTGATGGGCCACAGATACGGGCGCCAGATCGTGCGGCTGCGTTCAAGTGTTCCAACCTCTTCCGAGCCGGTCACAAGACCCGCGAAGAAAGCGAGGGGTTCGGTGCCCCAGTAGCCCAGTGAATACGCGGTCGAACTGATCCCACCCCACAGCAGAACCAGCAGATACGCGATCAGGCAAAGCACCATGATCGCATCGGTTGCGGCCTTTCGGCGAAGCGACCAGTTGTCATAAAACAAGTCCATCCGCACATGGCTGCCCATCTGGATGGCGTAAGGCCCGCCCAGAAAAAAATAGGCAATCATGGCGAATTGAGCGACTTCGAGTGTCCAGAGTGATGGCTGGTCAGAAAACTTGCTGATGGTCGACCACAAAAGGACGGCCATCATGGCAAAGATGCCAAACATGATCACACGGCCGATACCGTAGTTCAGCCGGTCGATCACTGCGATATAGGCCTTTAGAAGCTTCATCGCGTGGCACCCTCGACCGAGGATTCCGAGCAGGTTTTCATCGCTTCGCGCAGCCAATCCGCCAACACATTGCCCATCTGTTCGCATTGTTCGGGTGTTGCGATCAGATCATTTCGGATTTCGATCATGACGTTCATCAGACCCCGGGGCAATGCATGATGCCGCAGCGTATGTGTGACGCCATCCGCCGGTCCGTAAGGCGCATTGCGCTGAACATCATACCCAGTTGCCACATCGAGCATCGCATCCGCCAATCGGCTGTCTGTGTCGTGCAGGATTCCGATTTCAACTGATCTGCTCTGGCCCCTGTAGACCGGTGTGAAACTGTGGATGGTCACAATCGCCGTGTGATGATCACGAGCATTCAAGGTTCTGGTCAACAACGCCTCGAAGGGGCGATAGAACTGAGCGGTACGCGCCTGTTTTTGCGCCGCAGTCATTCCCTTGTTCCCTGGTACTAACGTATCTTCGCTACGTTCGGGCATGGCGCTTGCTGCCTCAGGCGGGCGATTGCAATCGTAGATCAGTCGCGAGACGGTGCTGTAAACCAAAGGCGCGTCCAGACGCTCTGACATTGATCGCGCGGTCTGCAAGGCACCGGGATCCCAGGCGATGTGGCTTTGCAGCGCGTTCTTATCCAGCCCGAGGGAGTGAAACTCAGATGGCATGTGCGCGCTGGCATGTTCACACACCAATAGGACAGATGACGACCCTTCGGGTTTTTCGACCCGCGGTGCAAACTCAGCATCTGTGGTGCGCTGTTCCAATCAGAATCCCCCGTTCTTTGTAAAGTTTTCTTCAACAGCGTTTCCTCTGTCAACAAATTTATGTAAATATTCGTACAGGATGAGGATGAGTGGTAATATTTTGACTATGTCGAATGCTGTAGATACGATGGACAGAAGAACCAGTCAGGGTGACCATGCAGACCATCGCTGAACGATTGCAGGATAAAACCGGCGACCTGACCCGGTCGGAGCTTCAACTGAGGGATGTGATCCTCAGAAACTATCCGGCGTCCGGGCTTGGAACTATCACCTCACTGGCGGAGGAGGCCAAGGTTTCCACCCCCACAGTTGCGCGCTTGGTGCAGAAGCTTGGTTTCGCGGGCTTTCCCGAGTTTCAGCGCGGGTTGCGGGATGAGCTGAACGAAAAGATTTCCAGCCCGCTTACTAAGCGCGAAAAATGGGTTGATGACGCGCCTGACGCGCATTTGCTGAACCGGTTCACCAAGGCCATCATCGACAATATCGGCCAATCCATGGCCAAGATTGACCCCGCTGCGTTTGACACCGCCTGCGATATGCTAAGCGATACGAAGCGAAAGGTCTTTATCGTCGGCGGTCGGATTACACGTACACTGGCAGACTACTTCTTTCTGCATTTTCAGGTCATCCGGCCCGATGTGACCCTGATTGCGTCAAACTCAAATGCCTGGCCGCACTATGCGCTGGATTTTGACGAAGATGATGTGGTCGTCATCTTTGATGTGCGGCGATACGAAAACAGCACGCTGAAACTGGCCGAGCTTGCCCGTGAGCGGGGGGCACAAATTATCCTGTTCACGGATCAATGGATGTCACCAATTTCCGATCTGGCACATGTTGCGTTCAGCAATCAGATTGCAGCGCCGTCAGCCTGGGATAGCAACCTGACAACCATGTTGATATCCGAAATCGTGATCGCCGAAGTGCAGGAGCGTAACTGGGACACCACCCGCGCCCGTATGGAAGAGCTTGAGGAAATGTTCGACCGTACAAAGTTCTTCCGGAAGTTTTGAAGCGCCCGAGCATTGTGTCGGGCCACTTGCAGGCCTCATCGCGCGTGTCAAATGGGCTTTTTGTGCGTCTTTTGTGCAAACCATTGGCAGATTTTCGCCAGAGGGTTTGCAGAGCTCTTTTCTTTGCAGGTCGGATCGCCCAGAAATCTTAAGAGATTCTAAACAGGTGATGAAGTTTCGTGCAGGACAACGCCCGGAAAATGAATACAATCTGGCAGTATCTGTCCGTTCCCACTCGGGCAATTGCAGCGCTCGGGCTTGTTGTGCTGGTATCAGCCTGTTCTCAAAACTCACCTTATAGCGGTCTCAATCCCGAACGTCAGTTCATGGCTCTACAAGAAGTCGAACGAAAACAGGCGCTCGGACACAGAGTGTGGTGCGTTCCCTATGCGCGAAACCTGAGCGGTATCCAGATTCGTGGCAATGCCAAGGATTGGTGGGGTAAGGCTCACAAGACTTACGACCGAGGTGCGGACCCAGCTGTGGGTGCGGTGATGTCATTTCGCGCCACGCGTGGAATGTCTTTGGGCCATGTCGCGGTTGTGTCAGAGATCGTTGATGATCGGCAGGTTGTCATAAATCACGCCAATTGGCACCGTAACAAAGTGTCGTTGAAAATGGGTGTACGGGACGTGTCGAAGAATAACGACTGGACGCTGGTCCGGGTCGAAAGCCAGCCCGGACGCTACGGCAAACCCTACCCGGTGAACGGATTCATATATCCGAAAGCTGACGAGTAGTTTGGCCCACACTGATTTTGAAACTGCAGGCAGTCTGTGCTGTATTTGCTCTAGGCGTCAATCGCTCATAGCCAGTTGATACTCTGAGGCGTTGAAATCGATCAATCCGACATCTCGGTGACGTGGGTCATCATTCCGTCTACGCGCGCATCAAGGCTCTGAGAATGCAATCGCAGCATTTCTAGGCTGGCTTTCAGATCGCCCTGATCGATATCACGCGCGATCACGACCACGCGGCTTGTCGTGTCGTCTCCAGTCCATGATTTTAGCGGCACCGGAGCGTCGAAAATGTGCTGAACCCCATGAAAAACAAAGGGCCAATCCATTCCCTGTACATGCACGATGCCTTTTATGCGCAGGATGTCCGGGCCTTTGAATTCAACCAATGTTTCCAGCCAAAGATCAAAGATACGCGCGGGGATGGGATCGACGACTTCGATCGAAGTTGAACCGATGCGGTTGTCGTGGTGAAAGTGCGCGCCTGCAGAGTGCGGGAGCGCAGTCCCAATCGTAGCTTTGTTTGCCGCAAATCCGGATAGGCCAACCAACGGATCGACCTTTGGGTTCTCAGACCCAAGCCAACCCGAAAGATCATCTGCTGTGGCGCTGCTGCGCATCGCAGACAAGCCGAATAGCGCGCCGACCGGAACCTGCCCGTGTTGGGCGGTTATGCGTCGGGCGGTGCTGTTGATCTTGTCCAGTCTTACTTCGAACTGTCTGACTTCGGTTGCCGTTACAAGTTCGGTTTTGGTCAGGACAATCAGATCGGCCATGGCGATCTGGCTGACCGCTTCAAACTGCGCATCAAGGGTGCGAGGGCCGGTTGCCACATCAGCCAATGTGACGACACCATCCAAGCGGAAGTTTGCTGCGATCAGGTCGTCGATAACCATTGTATGCAAAATCGGACCCGGATCAGCGATCCCGGTGGTTTCGATAACCACGCGATCAAAACTAAGCTCGCCCCGTTCTCTGCGGACAAACAGGCCGGCGAACGTATCCGCCAGATCGCCCCGGATCGAACAACACAGGCAACCGGATTGCATCAACACCACGTCCTCGGTCGTTTCCTCGATCAGATCATGGTCAAGTCCCGCATCGCCAAGTTCATTCATGATCACCGCTATGCGACCGGCTTCTGGGTCCCTGATAAGATGGTTCAACACTGTCGTTTTGCCCGCGCCCAGAAAGCCTGTAAGCAAGGTGACTGGTATGCGATTGTCCGCTTTCTCCATCTGAGTTGTCCCTTGATTCATTCTATGCGGATTTTTCGAAGTGAAAATAACGTTATATCATTACAGTATCAAGAGTAACATGGGGCGCTAACTTGCCTAAGGGGCTAGTTAATCGGGCTCAAAGCCGGCGCAGAGGTGTGCGTGTGGCTTGGAATGTGCCTCATCTTAATGTCCTGCATAGGCCGACCAAATGCCGAATGCACCAACTACGATCAGGCTGATCGCCCAGGCAACATCCAGATTGAACCAGCTTCTTGAGATGAATTTCAGACCAAGCCAATGGTAAACAAAAACTGCGATCAAAGCCCCGGCGGAAGTCATGGCAAGGGTATGAACCGCAGCCACCGTGAAGGCCGTAAAGACATCATTGGTCATCAGCGCCTGCGCAGCGGCATGGCCTGTTGCGGCCACATTGCCCGGCTCAAGCAATCCGCAAATTCCCAGATAAATCGGGACCAGCATCAACCCGGCCCCATGTGCCATAGCGGCCAGAAATGACCAAAGGGCCAGGCGCGCCGGATGGACACGGGCCAATATCTTGGGGTGCTTTCGATTGATCAACAGGTAGATACCCATCGCAACCACAATCACGCCGGCACCCAGGCGGATTTCGGTTTCGCGCTCGACGAGAATAATCATCAACGAGAACGGCAGCAGAATACCGATCATCGCCAGGAAATGCCCCAGCGCCAACATCATAAGCGCCTTGGTCATGGCCGAGGGTTTACGCTCCATCAGCGCAGAGGACACGGCTAAGGGCCACCCCATGCCGGGATTTATCCCGTGATATAAGCCTGAGAAAATGACGGCCCACCAGAGGGCCGTCAAAGACAGATCTTCCATCCGAACCTACGCGGAAGGATAACAGAAGCTGTCAGTCGAGCAGTCGCCGCCTTCCAGACGAATCTGGTGTGCGCGCATATTCTCGGGGAAGTTGATGTAGAAATCCGGATCCAGCACAAAGCTGCCATCGTCGCCTACATTGGCCATCACCATCTGGCCGCCTTCCTGATGCGGATAGAATTGGTTATCCCAAGTCGAATAGAGCGAGTTGGTCCAATAGACGCGTTTGCCATCCCGGCTGATCTCAACCATTTGCGGGCCGTAGATAAAGTCTTTGCCATTGGGATGCTTGGTCTCGCGCGCGATCCCACCCAGTTCAACCTTGCCGTTTAGAACCGGATTGAACGGATCAGAGACATCGTATTGATGCATCTCACCTAGCCCCCAACAGGCGACATACAGGTATTTATCGTCCAAGCTGAGGTCGATATCTGTCACCAGCGGTGGCACCGCGCTGAACCCTTTCAGCAGTTCTGGCAGGTTTTCTGGATCTTCCGGGCGAGGGTCGATTGTAATAGTCTTCTTCGACTGCCATTTGCCATCGTCATCGCGCCACCAGGTGAAGATTGCCCCTTGTAGGTTCGTTGTGTCCACCACGATACCGCAGAATCCATAAGACTTCGTCGGATCATGGGCCGGGCGAATTTCCAGCGCCATCTGGTAGTTCTCACCAAAATCCATGGTCTGGATGTTTTTGCGCGCACGCAGGTCCCAGAAATGGATGGAATGGCCATATTTATTGCTTAGCAGATCCTCGGGGACTACCCCATTTTCAAACTGCGGCGGCAAACCCCATTCCGAGCTGACCATGTAATCCTGCGGCAGGTTCCACCAGAAATCATAGTGCTTGTCCTGCTTGCCCCGATCCATCTCATAGCGACCTATGATCTCGAAGGTTTCGCAATCCATGATGAAAATACCCGGAGGTCCCTCTGTTCCATCCGGGCCGGCACCACCTAGGGTCGAAACATAAATGCCCTCGGGCCCGCAATGGATGGTATGCGGGCGTGAATAGCCGGTTTTTTCAAACACTTCTTCGGGCTCGATGATCTTGTGGATCGACGCGTTCAGAGGCTCTTTGACGTCAAAGATATAGATGCGACTGGATCTGATGCCAGGAACAATCAGATATCGCCTTTCAAGAAATGCGTGTCCGGATAGTGGGGACAGGGCCGAGGAACAGGCATTCCAGCCAAAGTGGTGAAACTCGTCCCCGGTATGTGGGGTCATCACGGTACGTACGATCTGCCCATACGTGTCCGAGCCATCTCGAAGGTCGATCACAGCCAGACCATCGTGTTGGCTGGGGTCTTTGCCCAGCATGATGGTAAAGGCGAAATTCTCAACCGGCGCCTCCATCGCCAGTTTGGGTGACGCGTGAAACGTCGGATCTGGTCGTAAGTTCATGGTAGTCCTCCCTTTTGTTTACCCCACCTCCTTGGGGCCCGCCTACAGGCGTCGATGAATTTCTGCTCTAGACACCTCCAACATTGCACAGTTGGATGGCGCCGCTGACCTTGGCGGCCAGATCTTTGAGTTGCGCCCCAATCTCTTGTCTGTATTCGGTTCCAAACCGGCGCACCGGTCCGACAGCACCTACGCTGAATGTCACTCCGATCCGGCCTACGGCCACAGGGGCTGCGACGCTGGCAATGCCAATGTCGATTTCCTGATCACAATCGGCAAAGCCCTGTTTCTGGATCAACTTGAATGCTTCAATCAGCTCTTCACGTGTGGTTTTGGTATGATCGGTAAACGCCCTGAGCGCGCCATTTAGAATCGTGTCCTGAAAACCCGGTTCGGCAAAGGCTGCAATGGCCATCGAGCAGGAGCAAGCATGCAAGGGGCGTTCTCCTATGCCAGGATGAACGAACGCGCGGGCCGGGTCTTCGGGTGTTTCGACATGAATGATCTCGATCTTGCTGTCCCGGAACCGGGCCAGAAACACCGTTTCGTTGAAAGTGGTCGCCGCCGCTCGCAGAACCGGGGCGGATACGCGGCGCACATCGATATCGGATTTGCCCAGCAAGGCGATACGGATCAGGCGATCACCAATCACATAGCGCCCATCCCCATTCGGGTCTTCAATCAGGCCCTGATCCAGCAGGGATTGCACCTGCCGGTAGCAGGTCGGTTTGGGTAGGCCGCTGGCCATCTGCACCTCAGCAACCGAAACAGGCCGGCCAACGACGGCGATAATTTCAAGTAAACTGATCAAGCGCTCTAGGTGCATATAGTTGGGATACCATCGTATGGTGAGAATTGTTCTCGTATAATGAGACATCGCCGATAAAGATCAAGCTTTGTTTGCCAGCTGGTCAAAAACAGATTTGTGAATGGGTGAACCGAACCTTCGGCAATAGGCGCATTCCCAGGTCAGAAACCCAGGCTGGTTTAACGCGATAAGTGATATGAATTCAGTCAAAGACCGATGTTGACAATACGCGCGCAGCAAATAATTTTACCTAATAAAATAATATTGGAGAGACTACCGTGTATCTCGGACTGGACTTGGGCACTTCAGGGCTCAGGGGCGTTCTTATTGACAAGGGGGGCACTGTCATCGGCAATGCCGAGCAAGAGATTGCAACCTCTTATCCGCATTCCGGATGGTCCGAGCAAGCGCCTGAGGATTGGATCGAAGCCTGCAGGACGGTTATCGCCCAGATCAAGGCAGAGCATGAAACGGAGTTTTCCAAGCTGTGCGGGATTGGCCTCAGCGGTCATATGCATGGGGCAACCTTGTTAGATCGCGACTTGAGCGTGCTGCGCCCCTGTATCATGTGGAACGATACGCGTGCTGCGCAGGAAGCAGCGAAGTTGGACCAGATCGCAGACATGCGGGCCATATCCGGTAACATCGTCTTTCCGGGCTTTACGGCGCCCAAGCTCGAATGGGTGCGGACGCATGAGCCGGATGTCTATTCCAGAGTGGCTAAGGTGCTCCTGCCCAAAGACTATCTAAGGCTTTGGCTGACCGGTGAGTGCATGAGCGACATGTCTGATAGCGCTGGCACGTCGTGGCTGGATGTCAGCGCCCGCACCTGGTCAGAAACCGCGTTGCGTCTAAGTCATATGCGTCTGGACCAGATGCCCGGGCTGGTGGAAGGCAGCGAAGCGGGTGGAGAACTCAGGGCAGAGCTACGACAAGACTGGGGTCTTTCGGGGCCGGTGGTTGTTGCCGGTGGGGCAGGGGATAATGCAGCCGCGGCCTGCGGGATTGGCAGCGTTGAAGATGGGGTAGGGTTCCTGTCGCTTGGTACTTCGGGTGTTTTGCTGGTGGCCCGTAACAAATACGCGCCTAAGCCTGAGACGGCGGTCCATTGCTTCTGCCACGCAGTGCCCGACATGTGGATACAGATGGGGGTCATTCTGTCCGCCACAAATTGCATGAACTGGTTATCACGGAATCTCGGGCAACCCGTCAGTGACCTGGCCGACGCGTTGCCTAAGTCACCAAAAGGGCCATCCGCGACGCGTTTTCTGCCCTATCTGTCCGGAGAACGAACACCCCATAATGACAGCGCCATCCGAGGCGCTTTTCTGGGCCTTGATGTCTCCTCGGGTCCCGTTGATTTGACACAGGCGGTTATGGAGGGCGTCGGTTTTGCCATGCGGGATTGTCTTGAGGCACTAAGAAGCACAGGAACCGAGCCCAGCAGCCTGATGGCCGTTGGCGGCGGGGCGCAATCCCCTTACTGGCTGGAAACACTTGCGACCGTGTTGCAAATACCCCTGGCCCTGCCAAGAGGCGGCGAATTCGGCGCGGCAATTGGGGCTGCACGCCTTGCAATTTGTGCAGCCAGCGGCGCTGATCCCACCGATGTTATGTCGCCGCCCGAGGTGGGCAGCATTATTGAGCCGCGCGCCGATCTGTTTGCCGCATATGAACAGGCGTATCAAAGCTATCGCCAATACTATGCGGCGCTGGCTCCGCTTGCGCAAAAATGACCGGACAAGTGATCCAGCAAGCCACCCTCGAAAGTGGTGAAATGCGCGTATGCTTGCTGAGCTATGGGGCGATCACCCAAGGCTGGTGGTACAAGGGCCTCCCAATGATCCTGGGTTATGATGATCCGATGGATTACCTGCCGGATCGTAATTATCTGGGCGCCATCGTCGGTCGCGTTGCCAACCGCATCGCAGGTGCGTCATTTGCATTGGACAAGGCGTGGTTCGCGCTGGATGCAAATGAAGGCCAGAACATTCTACATGGTGGGCGCTTGGGCCTTTCGCACCAACATTGGACCCTCACTCAGGTTGCCGAGAATGAGGCAGTGTTGCGCCTAAACTCACCGGATGGAGATTGCGGCTTTCCGGGGCAGGTGCAGTTCGAACTGCGCGTCACACTCGAATATCCACGTCTGACCTATTCGGTAACTGCTCAGACGGATCGTCCAACACCGATCAGTATCGCGCAGCACAATTACTATTCGTTGGGGAGCACAATGGGCGTTTCCGATCATCTTCTAAAACTGGCCTCGGCCCGATATCTGGACACCGACGATCAGGGAATAGCGTTTGGCCCGGTGTCTAAGACCGCCGGGGGCTCGATGGATTTCAGCTCTGCCAAACCTATCAAGGAAGCTGGGGCAGATTTGGATCATTTCTTCGTGTTCGGAACTGACACCAAACAACCCGTCGCCGAAGTCATCGCGCCGAATGGGTTGAAACTGAAGCTCTGGTCCGATCAGCTCGGTGCGCAGATTTACACCGGTGGAGGTCTGTCTGACCCTTTCTCTCCCAGAGCGGGCCTGTGTATCGAGCCATCGGGATACCCCAATGCGCCGAATGTTACGACCTTTCCGTCAATTATATGTACTCCCAAACGTCCCTATCGCCAGACCCTGACCTTAGAAATCACCGAGGGTGCAGCATGAGGTTCATCGCAACACTGGCGGCCGGGGGCTTTGCCTTAGCATCAGCCACAAACGCGACATCGCTCGATTTGGGCCCGCGCCCGGTATTTGTTGAACCCGACCTCGAAGCCGTCGAATTGGGCCAATTGCTGTTCTACGACCCGATCCTGTCGGGCAACAGGAATATCAGCTGTGCGACCTGTCATCATCCTGACTTGGGGACATCCGACGGTTTGTCGCTGGGGATTGGCGAAGGGGGTGTGGGTCTAGGGCCCGAACGCGGGCTTGATCCGAACAACCTGCCCGAACAGCGCATTCCGCGAAATTCGCCTGCGCTTTGGAACCTCGGCGCAGCCGAGTTCACAACGTTCTTTCATGATGGTCGGCTTGAGGCGGATCCGACGCAGCCAGAAGGCATCCGCACCCCGCTGGGGACGAATATGCGACCCGGGTTCCAATCGGCATTGGCCGCGCAGGCGATGTTTCCTGTACTGTCACCGGATGAGATGGCAGGCCACTATTCCGAAAACGACGTCAGTCAGGCGGTACGTCTTGGCCTGCTCACTCAGGAAGGCGGTGCCTGGGACCTGATCGCAGCCCGCGTTGCGTCGATCCCCGAATATCGGGCGCGGTTTGATCGGGTGTCGCCCGGAGAGGAGATCACCTTTACCGCCATCGCCAACGCGATCGCGGATTTCATCGCCTTTGAATGGCGCGCTGACAACAGCCCCTTTGACCGGGCTATGCGCGGTGAGGAACTTCTGCCACCAGATGCGCAACTGGGGGCCGACCTGTTCTATGGTCAGGCGGGATGCAGCACCTGCCATGCGGGCTGGTTCCAAACGGATCACAGTTTTCACGCCATTGCCATGCCTCAGATCGGGCCCGGAAAAAGCGCACGATTTGAAAGCCATGTCCGCGATGATGGTCGGTTACGTGTCACCGGGGACGCGCGTGATGCCTTCGCCTTTCGCACGCCATCACTGCGCAATGTGACGCTGACGGCGCCTTATGGTCATAGCGGCGCCTATGCGCGGCTCGAAGATGTGGTGCGCCACCACCTTGAGCCGGAAAGCGCCTTGCGCAGTTATTCGATTGATATGGCTTTGCTGTCGGAGTTTCCTGGGGCATCTGATCGAGCGGCCTTGTTGGACCCGGACCACGTAGACGCGATAGCCAATGCCAATGAGTTGGCTGAGATCAGCCTGACGGATGAGGAGGTCAATGCAATTCTGGCCTTCCTGACCAGTCTTGAGGACCCCGCCGTACGGCTCGGTATCCCGGATCAGGTGCCCAGCGGGTTACCGGTCGACCGCTGACTAACGCTCGATCCGAATGCTCTGGTTGGCTTCAAACGCCTGCCAGTCTCCGATCTGCCCATCTGGCCAGATAATCCGCACTTCGACTGTGTCGGCCGCGCCCAGGCCAAAGTGATGTGGCCCTGCGATGCCGCTGGCATGCCCTCCGCCGACAGTAACTTCACGGGTCTGTAGACCGGCGGGCGTCCTGATCTCGATAAACCCGCCCACAGCAAACCGGTTTGAACGGTCCTGAGAAACCTCGACCACTAGCCAATTTCCGTTCTGGGATTGGCTCTCATACAGCTCAAGCGCCGCGCCTCGGTTGACCACCACCAGATCCAGCCAGCCATCCGCATCAAGGTCCGCCAAAGCCGCACCGCGCGATTTTGCCATCGAGGCGATGCCTGCGGTCACCGACATTTCTGCGAACTGGCCATGCGAGTCCTGCAAAAGCAGGTTGTTCGGGTCGTTCAGAGCCGCATCAGGCATCTGTTCCACATTGCCTTTAGCCACAAAAATATCGTCCCGTCCGTCGTTGTTGACGTCCCCGAATTGCGCGTGCCATCCGGTTGAGGGGCGACCATCTCCGCCTACATGCGGACGATGGGCAGTAGTGCCCCGTTCATAGGTCGCGTCTCGCCAGGTCGGTCCCTTGGCCTTGGGGTCGAACGTCTGAAGTTTCTGATCGCCCATCGAGGTCAAGTAGACCTCAGGGAACCCATCTCCAGTCAGGTCACGCGATGCGATGCCCATGCCCCAGATCGAATAGGGCAACCACCCATCTTCGGCAGAGTAGAGTAAGGGTTCTGGTTCCATCGCCCAGAGCTGCTCCTGACCTCCCTTTACATAGTAGTGGCGGTCATTGCTGACACGCAGGTCCGCGCGTCCGGACCGAGACCAGTCGGAGAACAGAATTGAAAGCGAGCAATACCCCGGATCCAGATGCGCCGGTGGCAGATAGCTGCCGTCCTTGGGTCGGTACAAAACCGTTGGGCCGCAGGCTTCAAACGGACCATCTGGATTGCTGCGGTCGACATATGTGCCAAAGGCAAGGGTCGGCAGGTTTTGCCCATCTTCCCAAGTCGCGGAAAATCCGGTTGTCCAATGATTGTCTGATTGAAACTTAAGCGTGGTGAAAGGGCTGAACCGACAATCTGCCGCGCCCTTCACCAGCAGATCGGGGCCAATCCGCAATATGGCGAGGTCCAGAATGCCGTCGCTGTCGATATCCAGCGGATAGGCGCCAGTTACACCCGTTAGGTTCAGTTCTTCGGGCGTATTGGCATCGTATGAAATACTGTCTGACGAAGTGTTTCGAAACAGCTGCGACGGGTTCGCGCCTCCAGCTGCGAACACTTCGGGCAGGCCATCCCCGTCGCAGTCAAAGACGGCGACTCCGCCACCGACGAAATGCTCCCACCCGCCATCGTAGATGTGGCTTGCAATCTCGACCGGTGTGAAATGCGGGGTTTGCACCTCCGCCGTAAGTGCCGAGGGCAACATCAGAAGGACAAACAGCTCAGGACGCATGTGCCGGAATGTCCTTCACCTTGAGGATCGAGACCTGCTCGATCGCATAGGCCGCCGCGCCCTTGGCCCACATCTGATCGCCCCAATGGTGAACTTTGATCTCGGGCAGGGGGGTATCCACATTCACAACGCCGCTGCGGATACGGGCCATCACCTCATCCGAATAAAGATGCTCCAGCCCTTTTTGCCCGCCGGACAGAATGATGCATTCGGGGTCAAACAGGTTGATCAGGTTTGAAATCCCCAGGCCAAACATCTGGCCCGCGCGCCCCAGAACGGACGCCGCCATTACATCCCCCTCGCGGGCTTTGTCGTAGATATCAGCGATTGTCTTGGGCCCTTGATTTTGGTGCGCGACTGTCATCTCACGGATCAGCGCATAGACACCGACATAAGCCTCAAGACACCCGCGTTGACCGCATTGGCACAGCGCGCCGTCCAGCTGTACCTTGGTGTGTCCAAACTCGGCCCCGCATCCACGTTCCCCGCGATACAGCTTGCCATCTAGGACGATACCAAGACCCACGCCATGTTCGATGGTTACAACAAGGAAGTTCCTTAAACCTTTACCATAGCCAAAATGCTGTTCGGCCTTGGCGACCAGGTTTGCGTCATTTTCGATAAAGGCCGGGCAGGCTAGCGCCTTGGGCAGCAGCAGGCTGAAATCAATGTTTCTTTCCGTCAGAGAGGACGACCAGTGTACAAAGTTGTTTTCCGCATCAACAAGCCCGGCAATGCCAATCGATACCCCCGACAGGTCCTCGATTGTTTTACCAATCCGGGCACTGGCTTCTTGCAGCGCGGCGCGAATTGTTCTGACAAATACCTCGGGCGTCATCTGCGCGTCGGGCAGCGGATGATTGTATGAGGCCAAAGGCACACCTTGAAAATCAACCAGGATCACCGACAGCACGTGGCGTGCAACTTTGAGCCCCGCGACAAGATAAGAATTGCCGTCCAGTTCCAGCAAAACCCGGGGGCGTCCGCGCTTTGCAGATTTGGATGTCGAGTCGCCCTCTGTCTCTTTGATCAGCCCCGCTGTGATCAGATCAGCGGTCGCTGAGGTGACCGTCGCCGGGCTGGTCTGCAGCGCGCCAGCAATATCGGTACGAGAGACAGACCCCAGGGTCCGAATATGTTCGAGAACCCGCAGGCGGGTTGTGTTTCGTTGTTCTGTCGAGGTTTGAGAAGCTTTGCTTTTCAGCATCTTGCCCATCCGAATCTGATCTTCCTGCCAATTTATTGGGATTTTCTGCGTTCGAACAGACTAAATATTTTACTGACTGAAATAAATATGGTACTCCCGATTCCGAAAGCCACGAATCGACTTCGAGATGGCTTGGAAAAAACGGGAGGAAATCATGAAAAAACTTCTCAGCCTTTCGGCTGCGGTTGCATTGATGGGATCGGCGGCCTTCGCTGATCCGGTTGTTGGCGTAAGCTGGTCGAACTTTCAGGAAGAGCGTTGGAAGACAGACGAAGCTGCAATCAAATCGGCTTTGGAAGCCGGTGGTGCTGAATACATCTCTGCCGACGCGCAATCGTCGTCTGCAAAACAGCTGTCGGATATCGAAAGCCTTATTGCTCAGGGCGTGGATGCGCTGATCATTTTGGCGCAGGACGCACAGGCCATCGGTCCCGCCGTTCAGGCCGCCGCCGATGAAGGCATTCCTGTGATCGCCTATGACCGTCTGATCGAAGACGATCGCGCCTTTTATCTGACGTTTGACAATGTCGAAGTCGGTCGGATGCAAGCGCGCGCGGTTTTCGAGGCCATGCCCAAGGGCAACTATGTCATGATCAAAGGCTCTCCGACCGATCCAAACGCAGACTTCCTGCGTGGCGGTCAGCAAGAGATCATCGGCGCGGCTGTCGACAGCGGTGACATTGTGATCGTGGGTGAGGCCTATACCGATGGCTGGTTGCCTGCAAACGCGCAGCGGAACATGGAACAGATCTTGACCGCCAATGAGAACAACGTTGACGCAGTCGTCGCCTCGAATGACGGTACTGCTGGCGGTGTTGTGGCGGCTCTGACAGCGCAAGGGATGGAAGGTATCCCGGTCTCGGGACAGGATGGCGACCATGCTGCACTGAACCGCGTTGCCCTGGGCACGCAAACCGTATCGGTTTGGAAAGACGCTCGTGAACTGGGTAAAGCAGCCGGTGAAATCGCTGTTGCGCTGAGCAGCGGAACCAGCGCGGGGGATGTTGACGGCGCGGTTAGTTGGACCTCGCCTGGTGGCACCGAAATGACTTCTGTCTTTTTGGCTCCGGTTCCGATCACCAAAGACAACCTGAGTGTTGTTGTGGACGCCGGATGGATCTCGCAAGAGGCCCTGTGCCAGGGCGTTGAAAGCGGGCCTGCGCCTTGTAACTGAATCTAAATTCCCTGACCCTCATGTTTGGGTCAGGGGCCTTTGCTGATATTGAAAGATCGGAAATGACCGAAACTTCGTCTCAGCCGGTACCCCAAAAAACCAAACAAAACCTGTTCCAGCAATTGGAACTGGATATGCGGCTTTTGGGCATGATCGGCGCCTTTGTCATTCTATGTATCGGGTTCAACATCGTCACGGATGGCCGATTTCTGACACCCCGAAACCTGTTCAACCTGTCGATTCAGACCGTCTCGGTCGCGATCATGGCCTGTGGCATGGTGTTCATCATCGTGACACGCCACATTGATCTGTCTGTCGGTGCGCTGCTGGCAACAACTTCGGCTGTAATGGCGATGACCCAGACGGAGCTGTTGCCGCATATGCTGGGGCTAGGGCTGAACAACCCGCTGACCTGGGCGATTACAATCGTTGTCGGGCTGCTTGTCGGTACGCTGATCGGTGCTTTTCACGGATGGATGGTTGGCTATCTGACGATCCCGGCATTTATCGTGACACTGGGCGGCTTTCTCGTTTGGCGAAACGTGGCGTGGTATATGACCAGTGGCCAGACCATCGGTCCGCTGGACAGCACCTTCCTGATGTTTGGCGGCACCAACGGGACCTTGGGCACGACCGTCAGTTGGCTGTTCGGACTGTTTGCGACTGTCATCGCAATTTGGGCCTTGTGGAGCGGGCGTCGCGCCAAAGCAGCGCATGGGTTCCCGGTCAAACCAGTTTGGGCGGAATCAACCCTCGCTGTGATCATTGCCATCGCCATTTTGGGATATGTGTTCATCGTAAACAGCTATGCCATCCCGACCCGCAGGCTGGAGCGTATGTTCGAAGCACGTGGAGAGATTATGCCAGAGGGGTTGGTTGTCGGATATGGCATCCCAATCTCGGTTCTCATTCTGATCATCGTCGCGGTCAGCCTGACCGTGGTGGCGCGCAAAACACGGTTCGGGCGGTACATCTTTGCCACCGGAGGCAACCCGGATGCGGCCGAACTTTCTGGCATCAACACCCGGTTGCTGACTGTTAAAATCTTTGCCCTAATGGGGTTTCTGTGCGCCGTCTCGGCCGTTGTCGCCTCGGCCCGGCTGGCCAATCACTCCAATGATATCGGCACGCTGGACGAACTCCGGGTTATCGCTGCCGCTGTGATCGGAGGAACGGCCTTGTCTGGCGGGATCGGTACAATCTATGGCGCCATTCTCGGGGCCCTGATCATGCAGGCGCTTCAGTCTGGCATGGCCATGGTGGGTGTCGATGCACCATTCCAAAACATTGTTGTCGGCAGCGTGCTGGTGCTGGCCGTCTATATCGACATCGTCTACCGCAAGCGATTGGGGGCCAAGTGATGCAAGCTCAGGAAACGCAAAAAAAGCCCTCGAATACCGGTCGTGGGTCCGGTGTCGCGCCGTTGGTCGAGATGCGCGATATCTCAATTTCGTTCGGTGGGATCAAGGCGGTCGATCAGGTGTCTGTTGACCTTTACCCCGGAGAAGTTGTTGGATTGTTGGGTCACAACGGGGCCGGGAAATCCACCCTGATCAAGGTTCTGTCTGGTGCCTACCAGATGGACCACGGTGAGATTTTGATTGACGGAAATCCGGTCGAGATCGGCAATCCAAGGGACGCGCGGGCCAACAATATCGAGACGATCTACCAGACGCTGGCCTTGGCCGACAATCTGGATGCCACCTCGAACCTATTCCTTGGGCGTGAAATGGTAACGCCCTTTGGTCTGGTCAATGACGCGGCGATGGAGGCGGAGTGCCGCAAGATCATGGCGCAGCTCAACCCGAACTTTCAGAAGTTCAACGATCCGGTTTCGGCTCTGTCCGGGGGGCAGCGTCAATCCGTGGCTATCGCCCGCGCTGTATACTTCAATGCTCGTATTTTGATTATGGACGAACCGACCGCCGCACTGGGTCCGCATGAGACACAGATGGTGGCCGACCTGATCCACCAGCTCAAGGCGCAGGGGATCGGGATTTTCCTGATCGACCATGATGTGCACGCAGTCATGGACCTGTGCGACCGCGCATCGGTTATGAAGAACGGCAAGCTGGTCGGAACCGTGGATATTGCGGATGTCACCGATGACGATCTGCTGTCGATGATCATTCTGGGCAAGAAACCCGGCGAAAAGGCGGAATGAGGTGAAGGATATGACAAGCGGTTTCTTCGAGGGGATCGGGCCGGTAGAGTTTGAAGGCGCAGACAGCGCAAATCCTCTGGCGTTTCGTCACTACAATCCGGACGAAGTTATCTTGGGCAAGCGGATGGAAGACCATCTTCGGTTCGCTGTCGCATGGTGGCATTCCTTTGCCTGGGAAGGCGGTGACCCTTTCGGAAGCGCTACCTTCACACGACCCTGGCACCCGCAGGACGATATGGGGCGGGCCCGCCTGAAAGCGGACATCGCATTCGAGATGTTTGATATCCTTGGGCAGCCCTATTTCTGCTGGCACGATGCAGATGTCAGGCCCGAGCAAGGCAATTTCGCCGATAATCTGAAAACGCTTGAAGAGATCACGGACTATATCGGTCAAAAGATGCAGGCGTCGGGTATCAAGCTCCTTTGGGGTACGGCCAATATGTTTAGCCACCGGCGCTGGATGTCGGGCGCAAGCACGAACCCCGACCCGGATGTGTTTGCCTTTGCAGCGGCCACGGTGAAATCCTGCATCGATGCAACTCACAAACTGGGCGGAGAGAACTATGTGCTGTGGGGGGGACGCGAAGGGTATGAAACCCTGCTGAACACCGACATGGGCACCGAGTTGGACCATATGGGCCGGTTCCTGAACATGGTGGTCGAGTACAAACATAAGATCGGTTTCAAAGGTGCCATTCTGGTCGAGCCCAAACCTCAGGAGCCCTCAAAACATCAGTATGACTATGATGCGGCCACCTGCATCGGGTTCCTCAGGAAATATGGTCTCGAAGATGAGGTGAAGCTGAACCTGGAACAGGGCCATGCCATCCTCGCCGGTCACAGCTTCGAGCATGAGATCGCAGTTGCGACGGCAGAAGGGATGTTGGGGTCCATCGATATGAACCGGAATGACTATCAGTCTGGCTGGGACACGGACCAGTTCCCCAACAACACACCCGAAGTCGCGTTGGCCTATTACTACATCCTGAAATCTGGCGGATTTACGACCGGCGGTACGAATTTTGACGCTAAAATTCGCCGTCAGTCTATCGATGCCGAGGACCTCATCGCTGCACATTTAGGGGGGATGGACATCTGTGCCCGTGGCCTGAAGGCCGCTGCTGCGATGATTGAAGATGGTGGGTTAGAGGCTGCCTTGTCCGACAGATATGCGGGCTGGGACGCACCCAAGGCCCAGGCCATGCTGACCAGCAATCTGGATGACATCACCGCGCGGGTCTTATCGGAAGGTATCAACCCAACCCCAAAGTCAGGTCGTCAGGAAAAGCTTGAAAACTACGTCAACCGGTTCGTTTGAAGGTAAAATGGCGCGCGTCAGCCAAGGCGTGCACCATCGGCATCAAAACGGTACAAGCGGTTCGGTTCATATCCAAACCGGATCGTCTCGCCAGCGCCAACCTGATGCTGACCGAACAGACGCGCGGTGATCTGATGTTCTTGCATCATTGCGATCACATTCGTGTCGCCGCCCAGTTGCTCGACATGTGTGACATGGGCGGAAACCGGTCCATCATCGGACAGAAACAAATCTTCAGGGCGTATACCCGTTGTGACATCTGCGCTTTCGCCGATCAGGCTGGCGGGGAAGAAGTTCATCGAAGGCGCGCCGAGGAAGCCAGCCACAAACTGGTTCGCTGGATTGTTGTACAGCTCCATCGGGCTGCCAATCTGTGCGACACGTCCGTCGCGCAGAACGACGATCTTGTCGGCCAGCGTCATTGCTTCGGTCTGGTCGTGGGTGACGTAGATCATCGAAGCATCAAGCTGCTGATGAAGGTTAGCGATTTCCAGCCGTGTGTTCATGCGCAGTGCTGCGTCCAGATTGGACAACGGTTCATCGAACAGGAACAGTTTGGGTTCGCGCACGATGGCGCGGCCGATGGCGACGCGCTGGCGCTGGCCGCCGGACAGCTCTGACGGGTAGCGATCGATATAGGGCTCAAGGTTCAGCATCTTGCTGGCCTTGGAGACACGTTCCTCGATGACCTGCTTGCTCTGACCTTCCTGTTTCAAAGCCAGAGACATGTTCTTGCGCACATTCAGATGGGGGTAGAGCGCATAGCTTTGGAACACCATCGCGATGCCGCGTTTTGAAGGCGGGGTGAGGTTCATCAACTCTCCGCCAATGCGGACCTCGCCCGAGGTTACATCCTCCAGCCCTGCGATCACGCGCAGCAGGGTGGATTTACCGCAGCCCGAAGGGCCGACAAAGACGACAAATTCGCCATCTTCTACCTCGATATTGATGTCTTTGAGGACCTCAACAGAACCAAAGGATTTGTTCACGTTTGTAAGCGTCAGGGCGGTCATGTGCGTGCCTCTTTCAGCGAAATGGGTTGGCCGGTGCGGATGCTCTCATCTGCGGCAAGGCAGATGGCCAGCGATTGCACGGCGTCGTTCATGTGGCGGGTCAGGTCGATGTCCTCGGCGATGGCGCGCAGCATATAGGCCTGTTCAGCATCGCAGAGTTCCTGATGGCCAGGTTCATCCGGCATCTCAATTGTTTCGTCGCCCTCGGGACGATGGACCAACAGGCCACCAACTTTGGTGTGCCCGTCGATATCGGCCGATGCGCCTTTGTTGCCATCGGTGATCGAGACTGACCCGTTGGGCGATACGATATCTTTCACGAAGAACGCGGTTTCTGACATCATCGGACCCCAACCAGCCTCGTACCAGCCGACCGAGCCGTCCTCGAAGATCACCTGAAACTGGCCGTAGTTATACATATCCTCGGCAATCTGATCGCTCAGCCGCAGGCCCATGCCATGCACCCGCACCGGGTCAGAGTCGGTGATCTGGCACATCACATCGACATAGTGCACACCGCAATCGACGATGGGTGAGGTAGTTTGCATCAGGGCCTTGTGTGTCTCCCACTCGGCCCCGCTGCTTTGTTGGTTGAGGTTCAAGCGGAACACGTAGGGCCCGCCAAGGTCGCGCGCCTCGGAGATCAAGCGCATCCATGACGGATGGTGGCGCAGGATATAGCCGATCACCAGCTTGCGATTGGTCTCGATGGCTTTCGCAACAACGCGTTTCGCGTCTGCGACGGTGGTGGCCAGCGGCTTTTCCACGAAGACATGCGCGCCTGCCTCCATTGCGGCACAGGCAAAATCAGCGTGGCTATCAGAATAGGTGGCGACGATCACCAGATCCGGGTTCGTCGCGGCCAGAGCAGCCTGAAAATTCGAATAGGCCGGATAGTTTGAAAGATCGAGATGGTCCACGCGACCGGAGCGGTTCACCAGCCCCACGATCTGCGCATCCGGGTGGTGGTGATGGGCCAGCGCATGGCTCAGGCCCATATTGCCAAGGCCAGCAATCAGAACCCGGGTCATTTCACCGCCCCTGACGTGATGCCCCGGATCAGCTGACGTGAGAAAATGACATAGAGCACAAGCACCGGTAGGATCGCCATGGACAGCGCCGAAAGAACTGCGTTCCAGTCGGTGACGAATTGGCCAATGAAGACCTGGCTGCCTAATGTCAGGGTCTTGGTTTCCTCAGCCGGGGCGAGGATCAGCGGGAACCACAGATCGTTCCAGATGGGGATCATGTTGAACACGGCAACGGTCGCCATGGCTGGGCGAACCAGCGGCAGAACCAGCCGGAAGAAGATGGTGTATTCCGACAACCCGTCGACGCGGCCGGCGTTCTTCAGATCATCCGAGACCTGCCGCATGAATTCGGACAGGATGAACACCGCCAGTGGTAAACCTTGTGCCGTATAGACAAGGATCAGCGCCCAAAGCGTGTTCACCAACCCGGTAGCCACCATCATATCGAGGATCGCCACCGTTCCGATGCGGATCGGGATCATGATCCCAAGTGCCAGGTAAAGGCCCATAAGGGTGTTGCCCTTGAACTTGTATTCACTCAACGCGAAGGCCGCCATTGCGCCAAACACCAAGACCAAAGTCAGCGATGCAACGGTGACGATCAGCGAGTTCTGGAAGTAGAGGAAGAAGTCCCCCTGCTTCATAACGGTCTGGTAGCCGATCAACGAGAAACTCTCGGCGTCGGGCAGGGCGAGAGGCTCGCGAAAGATCGAGCGGCGGGTTTTGAAGCTATTGATGATAATCACAAAGACCGGGAAGAGAGCGATCAACGTGTAGAGGATCAGCGCCCCATGCATGGCGGCTGTGTTTAGCGGGTTATGGCGTGCTTTGTTCATGCGTTCACCCTCACAGTTGATACCGGCGCATCCGGGTCTGGATGCCGAAGAGATAGATACAGACACCTACAAGGATGATCGCGAACATGGCTCCGGCGATGGCAGACCCCATATGCGGATCGCCCAATTGCAGCTGGAAGCCAAAGAAGGTGCGGTACATGAAGGTGCCCAGGATATCGGTTGAGAAATCCGGCCCTGCCAGCGCGCCTTGGGACACATAGATCAGGTCGAAGGCGTTGAAGTTGCCCACAAATGTGAGGATCGAAATGATGCCGATTGATGGAATAATCAACGGCAGCTTGATCTTCCAAAAGGCTGATGCTCCGGTGATGCCGTCGATCTCGCCGGCTTCAAGGATCTCTTCGGGAATCGACAGCAGCGCGGCATAGATAAGCATCATCGGGATGCCGACGAATTGCCAGACTGAGACCAGTGCGAGCGTGGTCAGGGCGTACTCTTCTTTGCCCAGCCACGGTGCGAACAGGGATTTCAGGCCAACAGCATCCAGCATGGATGGCGCGATGCCCCAAAGTGGCGACAGGATCAGCTTCCAGGCAAAGCCCACGATCACAAAGCTGAGGATTGTCGGGATGAAAATTGCAGACCGGTATAGCGCGGCAAACCGCAGGCGTGGATGTGACAGCAGCGCCGCAAGCGCGATGCCGATGGGATTCTGCACCAGCATATGGATCAGGAAAAACCAGAAGTTATTGCCCAAGGCATTCCAGAACTGCTCGGACCAGATCGGGTCAAAGAACAGTGTGCGGAAATTCTGCAAGCCCACGTAGATACGTGTCTGATCGACCTCGGTGAACAGCGCGAGGCGCAGTGTGTTGAACAAGGGGAAGATCATCACCGCCGTATAGACCAGCACCGCAGGGGCGAGGAAAACGGCAATGTGCCAGCGTATGCGGCGGGTTTGCATGAGATTCTCCGGGAACATGGTCCGGACGCGACGCGGGCCGCGTCCGGTTTGAGTGAGTGGCTTAGGGCTTACTGGTGCGGTGCGTACCAGCTGGCCAAACCGTCCTGCAGTTTCTGGCCAAGCGCTTCTGGTGTCTCAGTGCCTTTGATAGCGGCCACGGATGCACCCCAGGTCTCGTTTTCCAGGTTTGGCGTACCACGCGACAGGATCTGGTAAGTTGAACGGATGGTGCTTTCACATTCCTCACGCCAACCGACGATTTCCTTCGCCAGCGGATCTTCCAACTCGACCGGAGTGCTGGAGAGCGGGAAGAAACCGGGCAGGGCGTTGCCGAAGATGCTGGCAAACTCAGGACTTGCAACCCATGCCAGGAAAGTACGGGCCGCTTCCGGGTTTTCGCTGGCCGCGTTCATGCCGATGCCGATATCGGTATGATCCGAGATATAGCAGGTGTCGCCTGCATTCTGGACTGGCGGCTTAAACGCGCCCATTTCGAAATCGGCCTGCGTGTTGAAACCCGAGATTTCCCAGCTGCCCGCCGGATAGACCGCCGCCCGGCCCAGTGTGAACAGGTTCTGGCTGTCGGGATAGGTCTGTGCCTCATAGCCGTCACCCAGATAGTCACCCCATTTTGCCAGCGCCGCATAGGGGGCAACCCACTGCGTGTCGGTCAGCTTTTGCTCGCCCTTGATCAGCGCCAGACGGCCTTCTTCACCTTTCCAATAGTTCGGGCCGATGTTGTTATAGCCCATGGTGGCGGCTTCCCACTGGTCGTTGGTGCCCATCGCCATTGGGATATAGGTGCCATCTTCCTTGATCTTGTCCAATGCGGCAAAGAACTCGGCCTCGGTGGTCGGAACTTCAATGCCCAACTCGTTGAACGCATCTTTGTTGTAGATGAAGCCGTGGATCACCGACGCCATCGGAACGCAGAAGCTGGCCGATGCATCATCGGTCTGCCATGCAGATTTGGCGACGTCCGAAAAGTTGTTCATCGCATCCAGATCAGACAGATCGCTCAGATGGCCTGCTTCGTACAGCGCCAGAGAGGCATCAAACGGGCGGCAGGTGATCAGATCACCGGCAGAGCCTGCTTCGAGCTTCGAGTTCAGAACGGCGTTGTATTCTGCAGGGGCCGACGGAGAAAACACGACCTTGATGCCAGGATTGGCGGCTTCAAACGCCGGAATGATCTTTTCCTGCCACAGGGCAAGGTCATCGTTGCGCCAGCTTTCGATCGTGATCGTTGCATCCTGCGCATAGGCGCTACTTGCGACAAGCGCGGTGCTCATCAGGGCAAGGCTTAGGACATTGCGTTTCATTTGGTCTCTCCCAGTTTGGTAGTTTCATTATTTTGCTTCAGCCGATTCATGGCAGGGCGCAAATGGCCCGCTGTCTCTGTCAGCAGCGCCTCTGCCGCCTCGACGGATGAGGCTCCGGCAGCAACAAGTGCGGCGCTTTTCAGCGCGCCATCGGTGGATCCGAGTGCCGCATCTGCGCGTTCAGCCGTCACGCCCGCCAACTGACAGACGATCCCGTTAGCACGTGCGCGCAGCTTGTCATTGTCTGCGCGCAGATTGATCATCATGCCGTCCTGAATATGCCCAAGCTCGATAGCCATTAGTGTCGACAGCATGTTCAATGCGATTTTTTGCGCGGTTCCCGCACCCATCCGGGTTGAGCCGGAAATCAACTCGGGTGGCGTAGGTAGCAACACGGCATGATCCGCCAATTGCAGCAATAGTGATCCCGCATTATTGGCAATTCCGATGACTGGCACGCCTTTGGCCTGCGCCATCTTGGCCGCAGCAATCGTATAGGGTGTCGTTCCGCTGGCCGAAACCGCGATCAGCGTGTCATTCTCGTGTAAGTCGGCCAATTCATTTTCGAGTTCATCAACTGCATCCTCGACATCGCCGGGCATTTCGGCTGTGGTCGGCAGGCCGCCGGCCATATGGATGGTGATTTGTGATGCGGGGATTGAGAATGTGCCCCCCAGTTCCAACGCATCTGATGCGGCCATCAGGCCGGAAGATCCTGCCGCCAGATAGCGAAGCTTGCCGCCTGACCGGATCGAATTGGCCATCGCCTGCGCGCCGCCACATATCTGAACCAGGGCCTCCAGCGGCGCCTTTGCTGCCGACGCCTGCGAGACCGCCAGCAGGTCTGCCGCCTCGATCAGCGGACGGGTATCCAGCCCGTGTGCATCCTGATGCAGTTGTTCCGTTACTGGCGTGTTCACGTGATTCTCCCCCAAGAGTTCCCATGATCATACCTTTTAAATACCATTAGTCTACCATTTATTTTATCACCCTATATTGGTAATGTTTTGAGCCTGAATCGTGCGTTTGGTTATAATTGGGACTTTGTTTTTGCTAATAGGTATTATATAGGTCTTTTTATGACTCGATCTTCAAAACCTCTGATTCTGGCTGTTGACGGGGGCGGAACACGCTGCCGCCTTGCCCTTTGCGACGGAGATACGCGCCACAAGGTCGAGGTTGGCGCGGCAAATGTATCTACAGATTTCGACGCCGCCTGCCGTGAATTGCAGCGTGGGCTAGAGGCTCTGATATCTCAGTCCGGTCGTTCCCTTGATGATCTCATTTGCGCACCCGCCTATCTGGGGTTGGCCGGGATTACGGGCGATGCAATCGCGCAGAAACTGGCGATGGCTTTGCCATATCGCCACGTGCGTATCGAAGATGACCGCGCGGCCGCCTTGCGCGGGGCACTTGGTCCGGCAGACGGGTTTGTTGCGCATTGCGGGACAGGGTCGTTCATCGCGACGCAACAGGCAGACGCGATTCGCTTGGTCGGAGGGTGGGGGCCCGTGTTGGGAGATCAGGCTTCTGCGCAATGGATCGGCAAACGCGCGCTGTCCAAGGCTTTGGATCATGTCGATGGCGTAAGCCAGCCTTCGCAATTGGCGCAGGACTTACTGTCCTACCACGGTGGCGCGCCGGGGTTGGTCAAAGCAGCCGCTCAAATGGCGCCAACCGAATTCGGCGCAATCGCCCCTCAGGTGACGGAACTGGCCAGCCAGAAGGACGTGCTTGCCGTCGTGCTTTTGCAGGACGGCGCCGATTATCTGGCAGGCATGATGCATAAGATGGGTTGGACCCCGGGTCTGCCGATTTGCCTGACCGGAGGCATCGGGCCGCATTATGCGCCCTATTTGCCGCAGAACATGCAATCCGCGCTGACCCAGCCTTTGGGCGACCCGCTATCCGGCGCGCTGGCTTTGGCCCGCGCTTATCAGGAGGAGATCGAACATGAGTGTAGCTGATTTCCTGCGACCTGAGGGATGGCTGGGTCAAAGTTCTGGCCCGCGTTATGTGCAGCTGCGTCAACGGCTGGAACAAGGGATTCAGGATGGGATTCTTCCGCCCAATAGCTCGCTGCCACCTGAACGAGAGATTGCCGAACTGACCGATCTGTCGCGTGTGACCGTGCGCAAGGCCATTCAGGAACTGGTCCGCAAAGGAGCGGTTGAACAGCGGCAAGGTTCGGGGTCTTTCGTGCGCGAACCGGTAGCGCGGGTCGAACAGTCACTGTCTCATCTGACTTCGTTCACCGAAGATATGGAGAGGCGGGGCCTCAAGACCACTTCAACCTGGCTGGAACGTGGAATTTTTCTGCCCTCACCCGAAGAGATGATGGCCCTGGGCCTGTCAACCGACGAGCAAGTTGCCCGCATCCACCGCCTGCGTGCGGCAGGGGGGCGGCCGATGGCGCTGGAGCGCGCGGCGCTGCCGCTGGACATCCTGCCGAACCCGACCGAAGTGACCGGATCGCTGTATGCTGTGCTTGAGCACGCGGGGTTCCGACCGGTACGCGCGATCCAGAAGATCTCGGCCATCAACCTCGAAGCGCCTGAGGCCGAACTGCTGGATGTTGCCGAGGGCACAGCCGGGCTTCGGATTCAACGTACCTCGTATCTGGAAAGCGGGCGGGTCGCTGAATTGACCCGCTCAATCTATCGCGGCGATGCCTACGACTTTGTAGCTGAACTGCGCCTATCTAATTGAAAGCCTGGGACCATGTCTGACAAAACCACTCAAATGCGGCGGGAAATCAACGAGATACCCGACGCTGTCGACCGCCTGCTGACCGAAGGCGCAAGCCGGATTGCGCAAACGGCTGATGAAATCCGGGCCCGTGATCCACGATTCCTGATCTCAGTCGCGCGGGGGTCTTCGGATCACGCTTGTAGCTTTCTGAAATACGCATCCGAGCTGCTGTTGGGCCTGCCCATGGCCTCGGTCGGGCCGTCGGTCAAATCGATCTATGGCGTCGACATGCGCTGCGAGGATGCGGTTTGTATCTCGGTCTCACAATCGGGGCAGAGCCCTGACATCGTGCAGCTTACGCAATCCGTAACCTCCGGCGGGGCCTATTCAGTTGCGATCACCAACAACACGGCCTCCGCTCTGGCCGAAGCGTCCACTGCGACACTTCCAATTCACGCGGGTCCCGAGCTGAGTGTGGCTGCGACCAAGACGTTCGTCACCTCTTTAGTCGCCGGCCTGTGGCTAATCGCGCAGGTGAAACGCGACGATGAGTTGTTACGCGCCATCCGCGGCCTGCCGGACAGCCTGTCAGCGGCGATTGCCTGTGACTGGAGCGCGGTGGCGGAAGCGGTGGATGGCCGTTCGCTGTTTACCCTGGGGCGCGGCCTGTCGCTGGCGATCTCGAACGAGGCTGCGTTGAAATTTAAAGAAACATGCCAGATCCACGCTGAAAGCTATTCGGCGGCCGAAGTACTGCATGGCCCTGTTTCCATCGTCGATCAGGGCTTTCCGGTGCTGGCCTTGTCCTCAGGCGATGCAGCTGAGTCCAACCTGGCCGAGGTTGCAGATAAGCTCGCCGCCAAAGGGGCGGATGTCTTTGCCACCACCAGCCGCGTGAAGCAGGCAACGGTGCTGCCACATGTCAGAACCTCGCATTGGATGACCGACCCGATCCCCACAATCGCTTCCTTCTACGGAATGGTTGAAAGTGTGGCCACCCGGCGTGGTGTCGACCCAGATATGCCGCGTCACCTGAAGAAAGTGACGGAAACGGTATGACCGGCCCTTCGATTACCTTTGCGGGCGGCCCGATATTCGACGGAAGCGACCTGCATGTCGGTTACGCTGCGCGGTTCCGCAACGGTGTGATGGACGCATTGATCCCCGAGGCGCAGGCCACCGGCGACCAAATCGAGGATTTGGCCGGGCGCATCCTCAGCCCCGGATATGTGGATCTGCAGGTCAATGGCGGTGACGGCGTGATGTTCAACGACGACCCATCCGTTGATACACTCAGCCGGATCGCAAAGGCGCATCGAGGGTTGGGCGCGACCCGTATCCTGCCTACCCTGATCACGGATACGGCCCAGAAAACGCGGGATGCAATTGAGGCCGCAATCAAAGCCGTACAGGCGGGTGTGCCGGGTATTGCTGGCCTGCATTTGGAAGGCCCACACCTGTCGGAGCGGCGCAAAGGGGCGCATGACGCAGCCCTGATCCGCACGATGGAGCAGACTGATCTGGAAGCCATTGTTTGTGCGGCAAGGCATCTGCCCGCTTTGATGGTTACGGTTGCCCCCGAAACAACAACGCCTGAACAAGTCAAGGCACTGGCGCAGGCTGGCGTGCTTGTCTCGCTCGGCCATAGCGATGCATCCTTTGACACCTGTTTGGCTTACGCCGAAGCAGGCGCGCGCTGTGTTACGCATCTGTTCAACGCCATGAGCCAACTTGGCAACCGAGAGCCGGGCCTGGTCGGTGCCGCCCTAGCATGCGGGACGATGTCAGCGGGGCTGATTGCGGATGGTGTGCATGTTCATCCCGAAACCATGCGCGCCGCCTGGGCTGCCAAGCAGGGGCCGGGCTGCATTTTTCTTGTCAGCGACGCGATGGCTGTGGCAGGGACAGATCTGACAGAATTCCAATTGGAAGGTCGCCCGATTCAACGCAGAGAAGGCAGGCTGACCTTGCAGGATGGAACTCTGGCCGGGGCCGACCTGTGTCTGACGCAAGCGGTGAAGGTTCTGACCGAACAGGTCGATATCCCATTGTCACGGGCTTTGGCCGCAGCCACCAGCATTCCGCATCAGTTCATTTCAAAACAGGGCGACAGGATGCCGATGGACCTATCACACATGATCCTGATCGCGCCGGATTTGTCGGCGGCCCAGCCGGTTGTGGCCTGATCGACCCTTTCAGGGGTCGATCACCGACTGACTATCAGCCTGTTACCGCACCATCGTGAGCTTATTCCAATCGGCATAATCGGGGGTGCCTTCGCCCTTGATCTCGCCCGCATACCCGAATTCTACCATATGGGTCATCGTTGTGGTCTCGGTTGCAAAGATCACCGCATAGCTTTCCGGCAGGTCAGAGGACGACAGAAAGCGGGTTGCAGAGAAGTCGGCCCACCCGGCATGATTGGTGCCTCGGGGGGCCGACAATGGAACGCCCAGCAAAGAGCCAGACAATGGTAAGTGGCAATGCCCGTGGAATATGTGCCGGATTTTGGCTGTATGTGGCGCAATCGTTTCAGCAAATAAACCCGCGTCCAGCAGCATAATCTCATCCATTGGGGCTATTTCGATCGGAACCGGGTTGTGATGCATGAATATCCAGACCGAACCAGGCAGGGTTTCCAACTGTCGGGACAGCCAATCGGCACGTTTTGTGCAGAAATGACCAGCATGGGTGTTCGGGCCCCATGTATCCAGAAGCACTGCATGACCCAGACTCAGTGGTACCGTGCGATGCACAAATCCGCCTTCACCTTCCAGTTCCGGGAAACAGCGCAAAAAGGTCGGGCGATCATCGTGGTTGCCGATCAGCAACTCGACGGGAAGCGGGATGCTTTCCATCCGTTCCTTCAGCAACGCATAATCTGCAGCTTCACCCCAATCGGACAGATCACCTGTGATAAACAACGCCTCGGCATCGCTGTGGCTTTGCATCGCGTGATCCAGTGCTTTGTTCAGATTGGCCAATGGATCGCGACCGCTGATGGTATCGCCCGGCGTTGTCAGGTGAATATCGGTGAATTGAAGCAGCTTCATGGACGGCGCCTTTTGAGTATTAATCTAAGAGGAATTGGCCCGCGCCAGCCTATGGCACGGGCCTTGAGTTTTACGACCCGGAGGGCAGCAGATCCTGCACTTCTTCGGTCAGGTCTTGCTGCAACTCTTCCATGTCATCATATTCGCCGGTCACGATGCCTTCGATCCCGTCATAGATGACCTGCGTTGCGGCCAGACCGTTGTCGCCCGGATAGGCCTGCCATTCACGCAGCAGGGGCAGCTGACGTACCGCTGTCGCCTTGGCCGGGTTTTCGGCATAGAAATCGGCCAGAATGATCTCATTCGCGGCCTGGTTCGGCGGCATGTAACCTGTGGTCCGCGCCACATCGGCGGCACCTTCACCGGAGGTGATGAATTTCAGCCATTTCCATGCCGCTTCCAGCTCTGCCGGATCCTCAGACGTCGACACCAGCAGGGCCGAGTTTCCGCCCGCAGGCAGGCCCATGGGTCCTTCTGCGGCAAAGCCGGGGTATTCGTGCGTCACTAAGGTGAAATCACCCATCGCGCGCTCAACTGCGCCAACGGCGGATGTGGACCAGTACATCATGCCAATCTCACCGGCCGAGAACGAAGCCAAAGCGCCTTTCCATTCCAGGTTCTGCATTTCACAACCCTGGAACAGATCTTTCATCGTGTTCAGCGCCTGCAGGCCTTCGGGCTCGTCCAGGGTGAAGTCGGTACCCATGACGGTGGGTTTGTCCTGGCTCCACATCAGCGCTTGCAGGAACCAGTTGCCGGTGATGTTCCAGCCCCAGAACATGGGGTTTTCGACACCGGCTTCTTTCAGGCGGCCACAGGCTTCGATCACCTCAGCCCAGGTTGTGGGCAGGTTGGTTTCGTCATAGCCAGCCTTGGCCATGGTCTCCATGTTGTAGTAGCCAACCGGCAGCGAGATCGAAAAGGGCAGGCCGTAGACATCTTCGTTAAAGGTGCCAAGGTCCAGCATCGCCTTGTGATAGCCGTCTTTGGCGAAATCGGCCTCTTTCGCGATGAAAGGCTCCAGCGATTTTGCGATGCCTTTTTCCACCAGGATCGCCTGACGGTTCAGGCCCTGCATTGTCACGTCTGGCAGTGTGCCGGCAACGGCTTCGCGCAGGATCGTGTTGGTGCCATCTTCATAGCTTTCATAGGTCGCCCGCATCTTGATTTCGATGTTCGGGTTCTCAGCATAGAACTTTGGCAGTATCTTTTCGTAGGTAACGTCAAAGAGATGGCTATAGGGATAGGCAAACTCGACGACGATCTTGTCTTGGGCAGTGGCTGCCCCTCCGGCAAGTACCAAAGCCATTGCAGTTGTGAGGGTTTTCATTACTCTCTCCAGTTGAACTGAGGGGTCTGACGGTTTGGCGATTGGCAGCCCCCTGGTGGGTATCCCGATTTGGGATCTCGTGGTGGGGCGGGGATATCCCGCCCTACTTCATTCCGGATAGTGTTATCCCTTCGATAAAGCGGCGTTGCGCCAGCAGGAAAACAACGATCAGCGGGGTCACGATGATGCAGGCCGTGGCCATCATCGGACCGAAATTGTCACCATCCGCGTCCCCTTTGAATTCTCGCAAGCCCAGCGGTGGCGTGAACAGCTCGCGATTGCCGGTGATCACGATGCGCGGCCAGAAATAATCATTCCAATGCGCGACAACCGAAAAGATCCCAAAGGCCAGCAAGGCGGGAATGGCGGTGGGCAGCATGACGTTCCAGACGATGGAATACTCGCTCATCCCATCCATCCGGGCGGCATCGATCAGATCGTCGGGCACGGTCATAAAGAACTGACGCATCAGGAATATCCCAAACACCGAGATGGTCCAGGGCACGATGAGCGCCGCATAGGTGTTTGTCAGCCCAACTTTGGCCAGCATGATGTACAGCGGCAACGCGATTGCGTGTACAGGGATCAGAAGGCAGAACAGCACCAGCGCAAACACCGCCTCGCGCCCCCAGAACCGGAGCTTGGCCAAAGCATAAGCGCAGGGCAGGGCGACGATGACCTGGATCAGAAAGATCGACAGGGTTACGAAGATCCCATTGGCCAAATAGCGCAGCAAGGGCGCTTTGGCGAAAGCGGTCGTGTAATTGTAGACAGTCGGATTGACCATGCAATCCGCCGCAGCATTGCCGAGCTTGACGCAGAAATCATCCCGGAACGGTTGCTGGCTACCGAAGAAACCACCCAGGTTTTGCATGATCTCATGCGGCGCTTTGAACGAGTAACTGACCATCACATAGAAGGGCAGCAGGACGACGATTGCGCCCAGGATCAGGATGACATGTTTGATCGTCTCGGCGGTGGAAAACCGATACCCGATCTCGGGTAGGGCGGTGGCGGGGGTGGAAGTTGTATCAGACATAATGAGTCCTCCGGTCCACCAGCCAGCGCTGCACCAGCGTCAGGAACATGACAAAGGCCAGGAACACCACGGTGATGGCAGCGCCGATCCCCATCAGGTTTTGCTGGATCGCCTTTTCGTAGATCGCAAACATCATCACATAGACAGATTTCGACGGCCCACCGCCTTGCGGATAGAATGCCTCGACCGTGTCAAAGACCTGAAAGGATCGGATGAATGAGATTGTGACGACAAACACGGTTGTGGGACCCAGCATCGGCCAGGTCACCAGCCGGAAACGCTCCCACCCAGTGGGTGCGCCATCCATTTCGGCAGCATCATAGAGCGAGGGTGGGATCGAGCTGAGCCCGGCCAGATACAAGACCATGTTAAAGCCGAAACCCTGCCAAACGCCGATGAACGCTACTGTCCAGATCGCATAATCCCGATCAGTCAGCCAAAGCGGGAAAGTCTTGGCACAGCCTTGCGCGTACCAGCCCCAGCCCTCGAGCCACGTGCCGCATCCTTTTTCCAGCGTTGCATTCACAATGCCGATGGTCGGGTGCAGGGCAAATTCCCACACGATGGCCATAGCGATCAGCGCGGCCATGACCGGCAGAAAATAGATCGTCTTGTACAGGTTCCCAAAGCGGGTAAGTGAATGAATCAGAAGGGCGGCACCCAAACCCAGAAGAACTGTAAGCGGCACAACAACAAAGACATATCGGAACGTCGCCCCGAACATCTTTTCATAGCTGCGCCGGGTAAAGATTTTCTCGAAATTCTCCCAACCGACATAGTCCATGCCCGCATTTCCCAGCGAATAGTTGGTAAAGCTCAGCACACCCGCGATGCCAATTGGCACAATCAGGATCACGATCATCAGGATCAGCGCCGGGGCGATGAACCAAAGATAAGCGCGCGAACCGGGCATCAGGCGACCTCGAGCATTGTCTGCTCGGACAGTCGTGCACCGCTGTCGTCAAACATCATGATTTTATCCCGGATCGCAGAAAACCGCAGAGTCTGTCCAATCTCGGCTTGCGTGTCCGGGGCAGCCCGAACAACGATCTTTTGCTCTAACCCGTTAACACCTAGATGAATGAACAGATCGGAACCTAGGTTTTCCCGATGGGTCACGACCCCGGAAAACGCGCCCGCGGGATCGATGCTCAGATGTTCAGGCCGGATGCCCAATGTGACGGGACCTGACTGGGCGTTGGTGCCCAACAAACTGACATCCAGCGCCCGCAATACACCGGCGCCATCGATTTCGGCAGGCAGGGTGTTGATTGCGGGTGATCCGACAAAGCGGGCGACGGCCAAGGATTGTGGATTGCGATAGATATCATCCGGTTTGCCAAGCTGCAGAATATGACCATCCATCATGACGGCCATCCGATCCGACATGGTCAGCGCCTCGGCCTGATCATGGGTGACATAGACGAAGGTTGTTTTCAGACGGCGGTGCAGATCGGACAGTTCAGCCCGCATGTGAACCCGCAAGGCTGCGTCCAGATTGGACAGTGGTTCATCCATCAAAAAGGCGACCGGATTGCGTACCATAGCCCGGCCCAAAGCTGCACGCTGACGCTGACCACCCGACAACTGGCCCGGTTTGCGATCCAACAGGTTTTGGATCTGCAAAGTCTCAGCGGTTTCATCGACCTTGGCCCGAAGCCCTCGGTAGGCCGAGCGGGCAATCAAGGGACCCAGCACGGGCAGGCGCCCGGCTGTCCCAATGTCCCGCAGTTTGAGCGGCGTCATCATGTTTTCGGCAACCGTCAGATGCGGGTAAAGCGCGTAAGACTGGAACACCATCGCCAGATTGCGGCTGGCCGGGCGCATTCGGGTCACGTCTTGCCCGTCAATCATCACCTGGCCCGCCGTCGGAGCTTCGAGCCCAGCAAGGATGCGGAGCAAGGTGGATTTACCGCAGCCGGACGGGCCCACAAGGGTCAGGAACTCACCCTCTTCGATTTCCAGATCGACACCCTTAAGCACAGGTGTTGGCCCGAATGTTTTCTGAATACCTTGAAGGCTGATTTGACCCATAGCGCGGCTACCCCAACTGACCGGGCGTAGCTTAAGAAGTTCATGTCGCGATTCTGTGACGACATATAAGTGTTGCTTATGCCAGCTAAACTGCGCGGCGACATGAACATAAATCCGTATCAGTTCAAAGCCTTCGCCTATGTCGTGCGAGAAGGCAGCCTGACTAACGCGGCCCGCGCGTTGGGCGTGTCGCAATCCGCTGTTTCGCAGCATATTGCCAAGCTTGAGGCACGTGTGGGTGCGCGTTTGCTGGTGCGGGCTCGCGATGGGGTCGAGTTAACCGCAACAGGGCAGGAATTCTTTGACCTCGCCGACAGGTTTGCGACACTGCACATGATCATCGAAGAAAAGGTTCAGGGCTTTTCAGAACTGGAACGCGGTCATTTGAAGATTATCGCAAACGCCCCTCAACCCGCGTTGGGCCTGATCGCCCAATTTGCCGACATGTATCCCAATGTCGATATCGATTTTGCGCTATGCGATTGGAGCAGCGCCATTGAGTTGTTGCAGAAACGCAAGGTGGATTTTGGCGTCATCACCGAGCCTACAATCAGCACCGAGTGGTATCTTCAGCCGCTCTGCACGTCTCGCTTTGTGCTGTATGTCAGGGAAACGCATGACTGGTCGCGGCGCAAAGTGCTGAGCCTTACCCAGATCATGGACGAAACGCTTCTGCTACCCGAAAGTGGATCGCTAACGCAAAGGGTCGTAACCACAGCGTTGGATAAACTGCGGCTGACGCCGCGCCGGATTGTCAAAACCACCACATTTCCAGTGATGAAAGAGGCGATCATGGCCGGATTAGGCGTCGGTATCTTTCTGGAAAACAGCGCAGGGTCAGAGGCCGGGCTGACTCAGGTCCCGATCCGGGAGTTGGAGAAGCACTACGAAACCAGTCTGGTCGTGCCACGCCATAGAATGGATTTGAAACTGGTGCGAAGTTTTTGTCAGGTCGCCGAAGATCAGCCTTGACCATTTTCAAGCCAGAACCTTTCTTCCAGATTCAGATGTTCGTCCATGATGGCGTCGTAGGCGGCAAGTTCCTGATCCGACAGTTGATCATGCCACTTTCCGCTGGAACCGCTGTGAAAGAACTCTGTATCTGACTTGAAAAAGCCTTTGCCTCCACTGGGGGCATACCGTTCGGCATTCTCCTTCATATGATCGAATGTCGCGGCCGCGATGAGCTGTTGCATCACCGGTGTTGAATGAGGCGTATTCAGAAGTTCTGAAAGCTGCGCAAACACGCCTGCCAAATCTCGTTTCATATCAGAATAGTGAAACAAAGAGATATTGGGCCGATCAGACATCGCCTTTGCCGCTTTGAAATGTCGCAGGATATGCGCAAGCGGCATAGCGTCTGCATCGAAGCCTTCGGAACCACCATCCAGAAACCGGCGGAATGTGATGCCGTCGTCATCCTGTTCTGGATACCAGTGATCAAACCAAGGTATGGGAATGTTCCGTATGTGATTTCGGAATGAAAAATGCGCGTCCAGCGGATGCCGGAACACGCAGATATAATGTGCGTGATCATCCAATGGCAGGCCATCCAGCGGGGTATGGCTTTTCATACTGCGGCGGCAGGTCATTGCCTCAAGCCGTGCAGCAACCTCGGGCATTTCTCGCAGGCGAATATCGACCCAGGGCATCTTGATCGACAGCTCTGTTTCGACCTCGGGATCGCCTGAAAGCAACAAGGCCACGATGGTTTGCATCCAGGTTGTGCCGCATTTCGGGGGTGTCACAACAAACACATCATCAGGTCGAATATTGACCATATCCCAGCGCCTGTTGTCTGTCAGGGGACCAAGATAAAGCTTTCGATGCGTCAAGAGTGCTACCTCCGCCTAGTGACTTGGCCCATAGAACAGGTCTTGCGACCCATGCCGGTGCGATCAAATGAAGTGCACCAAGTCTAGAAGCGCCAATAGGTCCCGGCAACAGGTTCCCGGTTTGGACCTGCCAAAGCAACCAAACACAAGACATGAACTAGATGCTTTTCATCAACAGCAGAACATCCCCAGTATAGTAGGGCGGGCAGGGGTGCAGGCGCACGGGTTCGCGCGCCAGCAGCGAATATCCCAGCCTGTCATACAAGCGAACCGCACCCGTGTTCTGGGCGTATACCTGAATGCTCATCTTGCTGAATCCTTGCATCTTCGCTTGGTCTTCGGCTGCGGCCATCAGCTGCGTCCCGATGCTCTGGTTTCGTCCTTCAGGGAAAACCGACAGTGCGTTGATGAACCAGGTACCGACCGACAGCTTTTCAAGCGCCACAAATGGCGCAATCGGGGCAGGCAGGTCGTCTGGGTTGTCGGTTGGCGCCTCGGCGATTGCGTAGCTTAGAACCATGCCTAGGGCCTGTCCCGTGCGCTCCGCGACCAGCGCATTTGTATAAGAAAAGCCGCCGCTTTTGCGTTTGGCACGCTCGATGCCAACTTCAAGCGGTGTTTGCCCTTCGATGCAGGAACGGGTCCACAGCCAATTCGGGATACCTTCGCCCGCAAGGTTGATCAGCTTGGCGAGGTGTTCGGCATCAGAAACATCCGCTTGCCGGATAAGGGTTTGATTTTGAATGTTCATCTTCGCGCTCTTTGTGAAGCAATAGATTAGATCGGGCCGGTATTCGGCCCGATCGCTCTTTTTGGAGGGGCTAGGTCGATGGGCTCAGGCCGTCGTCAAAGATCGGGCCCACGGGCACGCCCGAATCCCATTCCAGATGATCCGTTTTATCAATCTGGTCAGTGCCATAGCTGGCATGATCCGGCCCCGATACGTGATCAGGCGTGCGGCCTTCAAACACATAGGTCGCACTCAGCCCCCAAAAGTCGTTGAAACCAAGCGTTGTCTGGATCAACCCACCATCGATGTTGGCGAATTCACCTGTTGCGCCAGTCACAGGCCGCAGGTTTGGCTGCCCTATATCCGCGATCTCGGTGCCTTGGGTCACGACTGTTGCGCCATCATCGAAGGCAAAGGTTTGGCGACTGATGATCCAGACTCCGGTGGTGGCATTGCCACCTTCGCCAACGAAATACCCGTCACATGTCCACGTGCCCAGAACCAGATCGGGAAAGGCAGGGCTGCCATCTTCAAGAACACCAACAGTGCCTTTGGCAAGCGTGCCGGCAGGATAGATATAGCCCTGGCTGACAAAGGCATTGCCATGTGCAGGCATGCCGTTTTCGTGCAAAGGCGCAGTTGCCATATGGATACGTGTGTGATCCTCGGCCACGTCAAAGGCCATGGGCGCTTCGGCCTTGGCATAGGTGGCCAGTGACAACATCAGCGCGGTCGAGGTTAGAAATGTCTTAAACATTGGTTTTCCTTTCAGGGAGGTAGATTTGAGAAAGCTCAGGCCGCAGGACGCGATGGATCATGCCCCGCGATGCAACCCACATGCCGGTGGTCGGTGCCGCAGCAACCGCCCAAAACCCGGATATTCGGAAGGTGCGCCAAGAGATCGGCGCTCAGTTGCCCCAGTTCGACCGGATCGCCATCGTCCAGAACCTCTGCTGCGTCGAGTTCCGCGTGACTTTGACGAGAAGCATTGGCGCGAACACCGCCGATCCGAAGCGCCCAGTCTGCGCCCGCATCGAGCACGTCGCGAAAATGGTCCGGATGCGCGCAGTTGATCATGTAGTAAAGCGGGCCCTTGTTGGTGGCCGCATCCACCTCGGCAATCGCGTCTTGCAGCCTTTGGCCGGAAGGCAGCCGGCCGTCCGTTTCCAGCGTAAACGCTATGACAACAGGTAAGTCGATTTCCTTTGCAGCCTGCACGATCCCGATGGCCTCAGCCGCGTGGGTCAAAGTCATCGCGCTGATCATGTCGACCCCGGCCTTGCCCAAGGCCTGAATCTGAGGCGCGTGAATCAGCAGCGCCTCTTGTCGCGAAATCTCGGTATCTGGCGCATAGGCATCGCCCGCGGGCCCAACCAAGCCGTTGATCAGGATGGGACAACCCTCAGTTTCATGTTGCGTACGCAGGTGGGATACGAAGGAAACCGCGTGGGTATTTGTATCCATTACCTCTTTCAGCGTCTGACCCAGCGGTCCGGCCCAGGCGGTTCCTGCACGCCAGGTTGGCGCATCCAGAATGAACCCGCGCCCAGTTGATTTCGCAATATCGATGAAGCGGGTGAAATAGGCGGCCAGATCCGCACGCCCCTGTTCTGTATCCAGCAACACGGCTGCAGAAAAACAGGGCAGATCATAGCCTTTGTCGAAAATCAAAAAAGTCTCCAACCCTCCGTCTGAGAGGAAGAAGCGTTGCGTGTCTTTGAAAGCGTTCAGTCGCATCGAAGCAATCCTTGTCCGTTGATGCGAAAGTGGTACTCTTGAACCCGACCGGGCCGATAGTTGCCGCGTGGTTCGGTTGTTGTGGTTAAATTTTCACTGTCATTTCAGGCAGTAACCCGAATCGTGACTGCCGGGCCGAGCGTGTGGACCATGTGAACTGGACTTGCAGTACAGTAGGGAGAGGCGCAATGGATCAGAAACTGGACACACGTAGCCGAATCCTCGACATTGCTGAGGCTTCGGTGCTGGAAAAGGGGTTCGAGGCGACCTCGATCGAAGAAATCGTTGCCGGTGCAGAGATTTCACGCGGCGGGTTCTTCTATCACTTCAAGGATAAGAACGCGTTGGCGCGGGCCATGTTGGAGCGTTACATTGAAGTGGAGAACAAGCTTTATGATGACCTGTTCGCGCGTGCACGCGAGCTGAATGACGACCCGCTGCACTGCATGCTGATTGGTTTGAAGCTTTTGGCGGAGATGCTTGAAGAAATGCCAACCGGCCACCCTGGATGCGTCATTGCATCAACCGCCTATCAGGATCGACTGTTCGATGAGGGCGTGCGTGAGCTAAACCGTCAGGCCATCCTTGGTTGGCGCAAGCGGTTCCGGGGGATGTTCGAAGAAATTGCCGAGATTTACGAGCCGCGCGAAGCCGTCAACATGGACGCGCTTGGCGATATGGTATCTGGCGTGGTCGAGGGCGGGCTTGTACTGCAACGGGCCTTGCGGGAACACAACAACGTCTCGGAACAGATCATGCTGTTCAGAACCTATCTGAAGCTGCTGTTTGCACCCAAATAGCGCAGAGGCTGGAGCGTCCAGCCCCTGCGCCGCATGACTGATTCACCCCAAAATTGCTTCGACCTTGGCCAGTGTTGCCGCGTTCACCGCAACACCTTCGACCTGAGCAACGATGCGTTTTGAACCGCGCCCGTCACCAGGCAGATGCGCGCCTTCCTGTGACCGGATCGCTTCGATCAGGTTGGAAATCCCGGCATCGAACGCGCCACCTGCTGTTGCCATGGGATCAATCGCAATAAAGAACTGACCGGTTTTTGGCGGACCGCCTGCGGTTCCTGAAAACGGTGAGGCATTGATGCCCAGCGTGGCCCCTGTCATCGCGGCGGCCAAAAGCTCGACCATCAGCGCGACGCCAACGCCTTTGTAGCCGCCCGAAGGCGCCATGGACCCTTTCAGACCAATTTCGGGATCGGTTGTTGGATTGCCGTCGGCATCCAGGGCCCAGCCAACAGGGATCGGCTTACCTTCGCGCGCGTGTTTCATCACCTCGCTTTTGGCGATGGTGCTGGCGCTTTGGTCGATCAGTAATGCGGGCTGGCCATCGGACCCCGGTGCCGCGATTGAGAACGGATTGGTCCCGACAACGGGTTTTGAGCCTCCTGATGGCGCGATTGATGCCGGGGCGTTGGTAAAGCCCAACCCAACCAGACCGGCCTGAGCCAGACGATGCGTGTGGTAGCCCAGAACGCCGCAGTTATAGCTGTTTCGGATGGCCAATACGGCAACACCCTGTTCGCGGGCAGCAGGGATCAGCGCCTCGAATCCCGTATCGATCGCAGAATGCGCAAAGCCGGTGGCGGCGTCTACGGCCACAACACTCGGTTTCGGGCGTGACAATACGGGCTCTGCCTTTCCATCGACCTTCCCGCATTGCACATGCTCGCAATAGATTGGGATATAGGCCAGCCCGTGACTGGCAACACCATCCGCTTCGGTCGCTGCCGTGGCTTGCGCCAGCGGACGGGCATTTGCCTCGGATGTCCCGGCCGCCACAAGGGCGCGGAACGACAGGTCTTCGATTTCTGCGAGGGTCAGGGTGCGAGTTTCGGTCACGTGTATCTCTCTTTAGTCATTGTCGGAAAGCCCGGCACCGGCACCCAGCAAACGGGATTCCTCGGTCGCAGGGGCATAGGTGCGGTGAGCAAAGGTGAGTAGCGTGTCCCAATCCTTTTGGGTCGGAACAGCGCGCGTATGCGGATCGCGGGGCGAAACCGCATCTGCGCTGCGTTGAACTGTAACGCGTTGTGCCGGGGCCGCAGACATATCGGTTACCGATAGAGTGACACCATCTGTGATGGCGTGGACCCGATCAATCTCAACAGCGACGGCGCCATTCAACGCGCGCGCGGCATAAGATGCAAAGGGCAGCAACAGGGCAGGGGCTGCCAGATCGTGAATCTCGATCTGACCGTTTTCCAGCAGGTGAACACAGTCCGAAAGCAAAGGCCCAACTGAAAGCGGACAGAGGGTTGTTTCGCCCGTCCAAACACCCTCAACTTGCCCAGGGCGATGCAAATCGGGATTGGATGCGAAATCAAGGTTCAACAAAGCTGCGAGCGTTCCAGCCCCGTCCAAGCCTTGTGCGCAGAGCCATCTTGTTGCCTTAGCTGCTTCCTCGGCTTGACCCCAGGAATAGCCCGCACCCCGGGTGGCGCGTTTGGCGGTCGCCGCCATCTCGTTCAGTGAAAAGTTCATGCGGGTTCCTGCGGATAAACCCAAAGATCTGCGTTTTCAGATGATAGTTCTTCGGGATAGGGCGCGCCGGAATACATGCAGATCCGTACCCATCTGTCCGAGCGCGGGTCGAAATGGGTGGCGCCAAAGAAGGACAGTTTTGCCCGCAACATGTCGATGGGCAGCACTGTGTCGCCAATCGTGTTGTCGCGGATTTCCCCGTAGGGTGCGGAACGCGCCAGTTGGACGCGGCGGATTGTGTGCCTGTGTTCAGGGTGGCGCAGCAGAAATTCGGCAATTGTCTGGCTGTCATCCCACGCGCGCAGCGCGGTGTAAGCCGCAGCCGCATCGCGCGCCGGGGCCAAGGGTTGTTCATACGCCTCGATGGGCTCTTCGAACCGTTCGCCCAGTCGGGGTTCCAGCTTTTCTTCGGACACGTACCAGGCGCGGGCGCAGTTTTCCCGTGCTGACCAATCCAGATCAAGCGCCCAGCCATGGGTATTGCGGATCAGATCGCGAGCGTGGCCAACCGACATCCTGCCATCGATCACAAAAGCGTTGGTCCGGCTGTCTGCCATGCAAGAGGTCAGCCCGTCCGCAAGATCCGGATAGGGTTCCAGGATCAGCGAAGCCAGAAACTCCTGCCCCTCCTCGCTCAGCGCGGTTTCCGACCAGTTGACCAATCGATCCCACGGATTTGCGCCGCTCAGGTCATCGTCGTCCAGATAGGCCTCAATCGCCTTGAGATCGACGTTCAGCTGGGCGAGTTTTTTGATCTGTATCGGGTGTTCAGACTGCCACCATGAAATCGACAGCTGGCTGCGACGAAACAGGTTGCGGAACCGATCCGCTTCGTCCCGTGTTGCGCTGGCGACCGATCGGACACGAGCGATCGCCTCCTCTCGCGCCATGATCCAGTTGTTGAACAGAACCGGGTGGTTAACGATAAAGGGGGCCATGCCCAACCCTGTGGAGTTCCCGATCCCCAGCCAACGCGCGATCTCGGGGTCCAGCTGCACGGCCTGATCGCCGCCTTTGGCATTGGCCATGTGCTGCACCAGATCGCGCACAAAGGTTCGGGTCAGAAAGACCGACAGCATCTCAATCTGAAACGGAGCTTGCGCCTCGGGGCGATTGGCCACCTTTTCCCGATCCGCTGCACCAAACTTGCCTGAACCGTAGACCGCTGTTGTGCGCATCAAGTAGCCGACCTGATGTATCTGTGCCAAATCCGGTTGCTGCCCGGCGGCCAGAGCGTCAACGACATGCGCCCACAAACGTACAGAACGGTTGGCGCGCGATAGCGACAGTTCGCTCTCGCTTACGCGCCCGGCCTCTTGCAGGGGTACGTTTTGGGACAAACGGTCAATATCGGCTTCGGTCGGGATGCCGTCGAACAGGGCAAAGGTGGCATCCCAGGCTTCGGCAATCACGCGGTCAGATCGTTTTTCTGGTGGCAGATCATGGGCAAAGGCCACCAGAGAATAGGCCCGTTCCGGCCCTTGCGCCGTATAGACCGCCCGACCTACACCATTGGCGTCAATGTCAAAGACCGGGCGTGAGAAACTCCAGTTTTCGTGCGCCAGACGGCGGGTCAATTGCCGCATGAAACTCAAGCGGCATTGATGCAGCGACCCCAACCGCGACAGGCGCATGACGGTCGCTGGGTCTCGTCTTTCGATCTGTGTCTCGGTCTGAGTTTCCATTCAGCTACCCCTGAGCGACGAAGTTTTCAGCAAAGAACCTGTACCAGTTGCCTCCCATGATTCCGGCCACTTCGTCACTGTTCAGACCGGTTGCACGCAACCCGTCCTCGATGTTGCCAAAGTCGCGGTTGTCGCGGAACCAGCCAGGCATCGGGGGGAAGCCTGCGTTGCTGGCCGACCCTTCACCATAGTCAATTTCCTTGGTCCAGCGACCAACGCGCATCCATTCGACTACGCTGTCGGGCTGGTCCTGGCACAGGTCGGTACCGATCCCCAGATGTTCGGCGCCGAATTTCTCAGCCGTTCGCGCGATCATTTCGCAGAAGCTTTCGAGCGTACAGTCTGATTTATCTTTCAGGTGATGAGGGTAGACCGAAAAGCCGAGCATTCCACCATTTTCTGTCACCGCACGGATCACGTCGTCACGCTTATTGCGCAGAGCGGGCGACCAATCATGCGGGTTCGCGTGCGTGATGGCGATGGGACGCTCGGACAGATCGGCGGCCTCAATCGTCGACCGATCCGCCGAATGGCTCATGTCGACAACAAGACCTACGCGGTTCATTTCTTTAATCACCTGCTTGCCCATGCGGGTGATGCCGGTATCTTCTGCTTCATAGCAACCCGTCGCCAGCAGGGACTGGTTGTTATAGGTCAGCTGCATGAAACGCGCGCCAAGCGTATGCACGATTTCGACCAGACCGATGTCGTCTTCGATGGGTGAGGGGTTCTGAAAACCAAAGAACACTGCCGTGCGCCCGGTTTCCCGCGCTGTGTCGATGTCGCTGGCCCATTGCCCTTTCATGATCAGGTCCGGATATTGCTCGAACCAGCGGTTCCACTTTTCAAAGTTCAGAACCGTTTCGCGGAAATTCTCATGATAGGCGATGGTGACATGGATCGCGTCCACGCCACCTTCGCGCAATTGCCGAAAGATCTTTTCCGACCAATTGGCGTATTGCAGCCCGTCGATCCGCATCACATCGGCTTTCCAGCGCTGATATAGGCGGTTTTGACTGTGGTATAGAACTCGGCCGCTGCCTTGCCTTGTTCGCGCGGGCCGTACGAACTGTCGCCGCGTCCGCCAAAGGGTACGTGGTAGTCCGTGCCCGCCGTCGGCAGGTTCACGGTCACAACCCCGGTGCGGGCGTTGCGGCGGAAATGAGTGGCGCGCGCCAGGTTCTGTGTGACGATGCCCGAGGTCAGTCCGAAGTTTGTGTCATTGACCGTGGCCAGCGCCTCATCATAGCTGCTAACCTTGATGACCGAGGTCAGCGGCGCGAACATTTCTTCCCGGTTGATACGCATGTCATTGGTGGTGTTCAGGAACACGCCGGGGCTCATGTAGTAGCCGTCATGCGCCATGTCCAAGCGCTGGCCGCCACAGGCCAACTCAGCCCCTTCGGATTTGCCCAGATCAACATAAGCCAGGTTTTCCGACAACTGCTGTTCGCTGACAACGGGGCCCATCTGCGTGCCGTCTTCCAGCGCGTGACCAACCTTCATCGCCTGCGTACCCGCGACCAGTTTTTCAACAAACGCATCGTGAATGGCCGAATGAACGATCAGGCGCGATGAGGCCGTGCATTTCTGACCGGTGCCCCCAAAGGCGCCACCTAAGGCCAGCGAGACGGCAAGGTCGAGATCGGCGTCATCCATCACGGCCAGCGCGTTCTTGGACCCCATCTCCATCTGCACTTTGGTCAGGTTCTGAATGGCTGCGGAAGCGATTCCTTTGCCCACCGGAACCGACCCGGTGAACGAGATGGCGTTGACCTTGGGGCTTTCCACCAACCGTTGCCCGACCGACCGGCCCGAGCCCATCACAAGGCTGAACAGACCCTTGGGAATGTCCTGACGATTGATGATCTCGGTCAGCGCGACGGCCGAAGCCGGGGTGATGTTGGCAGGCTTCCAGACCACCGCGTTGCCATAGCAAAGTGCAGGCGCAATTTTCCAAGACGCGGTTGCGGTTGGAAAGTTCCATGGGCTGATCACGGCGACAACGCCAACGGCTTCGCGGCGCACGTCAATTTCGATATCCGGGCGCACGGAATCAGCATTCTCGCCAATCTGGCGCAGGCATTCAGCAGCATAGTAGGTAAAGAACTGCCCGGCCCGGAACACTTCGCCCTTGCCTTCGGCCAGCGGCTTGCCTTCTTCGCGGCTGAGCAGGGTGCCCAACTCTTCGGCGCGGGCCATCAGTTCATTGCCAATATTCATCAGCACGGCCTGCTTGCGCTCCAGCCCGTAGGCGGCCCATTCCGTCTGCGCTGCACGTGCCTGATCCAGCGTCGCCTCCAGCTGATCGGCACTGGCCTGCGCGTAATGTCCGATCACATCGGTCAGATCAGACGGGTTGCGGTTTTCGATTTCGCTTTCGCCAGCCAGCCATTCGCCGGCGATCAGGTTCAGATTGGTCACAATGGGCCCCAGGTCAAAGAAAGTTTGTTGCAGAATGGACTCGATAGGCGATATCAGTCAAACTCAAATAAATTGACCCAACTTCAGAAAAGCTGAAATATGGCAATAAAAATTGAAATGCTGCGCTGTTTCTGTGCAGTTGCGCAAACGGGCAACCTGTCCGAAGCTGCCGACAGGCTGGGGCGCACGCAATCTGCTGTTTCGATGACCCTCAAGCAGTTCGAAAGCCACCTGGGCAAGAAACTATTTGTTGGTGAGCGTAAGAACCATCTGTCCGCGCTTGGCGAGCAGGTGTTCGAGATTTCCCAGAAACAGGTGCGTCAGTTCGACCAGACCGTACAATCGATCGAAGCGGCGGCGGATGCCTCGCACGGGCTGATCCGTATCGCCTCGGTGCCTTCGGTTGCGGCGCTGATCTTCCCGTCGGTTCTAGAACATATGACGCAGCGGTTTCCGGGCGTAAAGGTCGAGCTGCGGGATACGGACACGCAACAGGTGCTGGACGCGCTATCCGAAGGCAAAGCCGATATTGGCATCGCATCGGGTTTCCACCCGCTCAAAGGCATCAATGCGATCCCATTGTTCGAAGATCAGTTTGGCTTGGTCTGTGCCTCGGATCATCCGCTGATGGCCCAGCCCGAACTGCCCACGGTTGAGGATGTGATTGCGGCCTCATTCGTGCGCAATGCGCTGTGCGATCTGATCCAGACCCCAAAATTCGTGAAAGCCATCGCCGATGCCGAGGTCACCATTCACAACACTCATTCGCTGATCACCATGGTTCGTACCGGAAAATGGGTCACCATATTGCCCCAAACTGTCGCGCGCTTCATCCCGGAAACCACTGCGTTCCGTCTGCTGTCTGATCTGCCGGACAAGCGCCAAGTCTATTTGTACAAGAAAGAAAAATCGCGGTTCAAACAGCTGACCAACGAATGCAGCGCCTTTATTCTGAGTCAGAATCTGGGTTGAGGCGAAGACCCCGCGTTCCGACATCAGGTCGCAAAAAGACAAGTCTACACCGCATTTCATCTAAGCCGGATCGCTTCGAATCGCGCATCTTGTCATCAAACTGACACGAGTGAGCCATGCAGTATTCCGGATTTCGGATCATTAAAGAAGCGTTGACAGGGCACAAAGGCTGGCGACCAGCCTGGCGCGATCCCGAGCCCAAAAGCGACTATGATATCATCATCGTGGGCGGCGGTGGCCACGGGCTGGCCACGGCTTACTATCTGGCGAAAGAATTTGGAGAAGCCCGGATCGCGGTGCTGGAAAAAGGCTGGATCGGTGGCGGGAATGTCGGGCGCAACACGACCATTATCCGCTCGAACTATTTGCTGGACGGGAATGAGCCGTTCTATGAGTTCTCGCTGAAACTGTGGGAAGGGTTGGAGCAGGATTTCAACTTCAACGCCATGGTCAGCCAGCGCGGCATTCTAAATCTTGTGCATACCGACGCGCAGCGCGATGCGGCGCGGCGGCGTGGCAACGCGATGATCCTGAACGGCTCGGATGCCGAATTGCTGGATACCGAGGGCGTCCGGGCGATGTACCCGTTCCTGAACTTCAGCAATGCGCGGTTCCCAATCAAGGGCGGCCTGTTGCACCGGCGCGGCGGCACGGTACGCCATGATGCGGTGGCTTGGGGCTATGCGCGCGGCGCAGATATGCGCGGAGTGGACATCATTCAGAATTGCGAGGTCACCGGTTTCCGTATTGAAAACGGCAGGGTTCAGGGTGTCGAGACCTCGCGCGGATATATCGGGGCCAAGAAAGTCGGCGTGGCCGTTGCGGGTTCGTCCAGCCGAGTGATGGAGAAAGCGGGCATGCGCCTGCCCATCGAAAGCCATGTGCTGCAGGCATTTGTGTCGGAAGGGCTGAAACCGCTGATTGATGGCGTGATCACCTATGGTGCCGGGCATTTCTATTGCAGCCAGTCCGACAAGGGTGGGCTGGTCTTTGGTGGCGACATCGACATGTATAATACCTACGCGCAGCGGGGAAACCTGCCAGTGATCGAAGATGTGATCGAAAGCGGTATCTCACTGATCCCGGCCCTGGGCCGTGTGCGCCTTTTGAGGGCTTGGGGAGGTATAATGGATATGTCGATGGACGGCTCACCCTTTATCGACCGCACCGGGATAGACGGGCTCTATTTCAATGGCGGCTGGTGCTATGGCGGGTTCAAGGCGACCCCGGCCTCGGGCTGGTGTTTTGCGCACCTGTTATCCACCGACCGCCCGCATGAAGTGGCAACCGCCTATCGGCTGGATCGGTTCCGCACCGGTCACATGATCGATGAAAAAGGGATGGGCGCGCAGCCCAACCTGCACTGAGGGAGTTTAAAGATGATCATTAATCACCCTCACTTGGGTCCTCGTGATGCGCAGGAATTCACCTATCTGGGCGACGCTGCAATGATTGATCGCCCTGACTGGCAAGCGGACAACGCGGCCGAAGCGTTTCATGACTACCTCTATCTGCGCGACAACCCGGCAGGTGAGCATCGTGAGCTTTGGTATCACGAGCAAGGTGACCGGTCTTGGCTGGTTGTCACGCGCAACACGCTGACACATGAAATTACCAAAGTTGAACTGGCCCGCGACGTGGCCCGGGCACAGGGGCGCGGCAGATGAGCGGACAGATCAATCGATTGAAAGGTGGTCTGGTTGACCACGGACAAAGCCTGAACTTCACCTTTGATGGTCAAAACTATCAGGGTCTTGCCGGCGATACGCTTGCTTCGGCATTGTTAGCCAATGGCGTACGTCTGATGGGCCGGTCGTTCAAATACCACCGCCCGCGCGGAGTGCTGACCGCAGGATCTGAAGAACCCAACGCGCTGGTCGAACTGCGCCAAGGTGGGCGGCAGGAGCCGAATACGCGCGCAACCGTGGCTGAGCTGTATGACGGGCTAGAGGCACAGTCTCAGAACCGCTGGCCTTCATTGCAGCACGACGTGATGGCTGTGAATGATCTGTTCAGCAATTTCCTGACTGCTGGCTTCTACTACAAAACCTTCATGTGGCCCAAGGCGTTCTGGGAAAAGCTTTATGAGCCCATCATCCGCCGCGCCGCTGGGCTGGGCAGCGTGTCGGGTGATGATGACCCGGACGTTTATGACAAGGGTTTTCTGCATTGCGATCTGCTGGTGATCGGGGCTGGTCCTGCGGGTCTGTCTGCCGCCCTGACGGCTGGTCGTGCCGGCGCACGGGTCATTCTGGCGGATGAGGATTTCGCCCTCGGCGGGCGGTTGAATTCCGAAAGCTTCGCCATTGGTGAAATGGCCGGTTCGGATTGGGCTGCCCAAGCCGTGGCCGAATTGATGTCCATGGGCAATGTCCGCCTGTTGCCACGCACAACAGTTATCGGGGCGTTTGACCACGGCATTTACGGTGCGGTCGAACGCGTGGCTGACCACAAACCACAACCCGGTGCGGCAGAGCCGCGTCAGATCTTCTGGCGGATTTACTCGAAGCGGGCAGTGCTGTGCGCGGGCGCTACCGAGCGTCCCATCGCCTTCCCGAACAATGACCGGCCCGGGATCATGATGGCAGGGGCTGTACGATCCTATGCCAATCGATGGGCGGTGACGCCGCATGAGCGTGTCGCTGTGTTCACAAACAATGACGACGGGCACAGAACGGCTGCGGATCTTATGGCGAAAGGCGTTAAAGTTGCGGCTGTGATCGATACACGAGCCGATGCGCCCGCGATTGACGGCACCGAGTGTGTCGCAGGGGCGCAGGTTATTGGCAGCAAGGGCCGCCTGGGTCTGGACACAATCACAATCCGCACGGCGCAAGGCTTTACCCGCGAGATCATCTGCGGCGCTTTGGCTGTCTCCGGCGGTTGGAACCCGAATGTGCATCTGACCTGCCATCAGCGCGGGCGCCCGCAATGGAACGAGGCTCTGGCCGCCTTCGTGCCGGGTGAAACGCTGCCGGTTGGGATGTCGGTTGCCGGTGCAGCGGCTGGTGTGCTTTCCACCCATGGGGCGTTGGAAACTGGCGCTGCGCGCGCGGTAGACGCGCTGGCCGATCTGGACATTCAGGCCGCGCCGAGTGACCTGCCAGAGGCTGAGGATGCGCCGGTCAATCTGCAACCGTTCTGGTATGTGAAAGACAGCAAAGGCCGCGCCTGGATCGACCAGCAGAACGACGTGACCGTCAAGGATGTGAAGCTGGCGCATCAAGAAAATTTTGTCTCGGTCGAGCATCTGAAACGCTATACGACCCTTGGGATGGCGACGGACCAGGGCAAAACTTCCAACATGGGCGGCCTGGCGGTGATGGCCGAGATGACAGGCAAGTCGATCCCCGAAACCGGCACGACGATCTTCCGCCCGCCTTATACCCCGGTTGCGATGGGCACGCTGGCTGGCCGAGCGGTCGGCGAGCATTTCCATCCAACCCGCAAGACCCCCAGCCATAAATGGGCAGTTGAACAAGGCGCGGTCTTCACCGAGGTTGGAGACTGGCTGCGTGCACAATGGTATCCGCGCAAGGGTGAAACCCATTGGCGGCAGTCGGTGGATCGCGAGGTGCTGGCCACCCGCAAGTCGGTCGGTGTGTGCGATGTGACCACGCTGGGCAAGATCGATGTTCAGGGCGCGGATGCGGCGGAATTTTTGAACAAGATTTACGCGAACGGGTTTGCCAAACTGCCGGTGGGCAAAGTGCGCTACGGCCTGATGCTGCGCGAGGATGGGATCGCCTATGACGACGGCACCGCCGCGCGCTTTGCCGAGGACCATTTCGTGGTCACAACAACTACGGCGAACGCGGTATTGGTCTATCGCCAAATGGAATTCGCGCGGCAATGTCTCTGGCCCGATCTGGATGTGCAGTTGATTTCGACCACCGAGGCGTGGGCGCAATATGCCGTTGCGGGGCCGAATTCGCGCAAACTGTTGCAAAAGCTGGTTGATGCCGAGTTTGACATCTCAAACGACGCCTTCCCCTTCATGGCCTGCGGCGAAATCACGGTTTGCGGCGGCTGCCGCGCGCGACTGTTCCGCATCTCGTTCAGTGGTGAGCTGGCCTACGAAATCGCCGTGCCTACCCGTTATGGCGATGCACTGATCCGGGCGCTGATGGAGGCAGGTGAAGAGTTTGACGCAACCCCTTACGGCACCGAAGCCTTGGGTGTCTTGCGGATCGAAAAAGGCCACGCCACGGGCAATGAAATCAACGGAACAACGACGGCGTTGAACCTCGGCCTGGGGCGGATGGTCAGCAAAAAGAAGGACTGTATCGGCAACACGCTCAGCGAACGGGGTGGGCTAAACGAACCGGACGCGTTGCGGCTGGTCGGTCTGAAACCGGTGAACGCGACACAAACGATTGCCGCTGGCGGACATCTGATGAACAAGGGCGGGCCGGTCGATGCGGCCCATGATCAGGGCTATGTCACCTCGGCCGCGTATTCGCCAAATCTGGGATCATCGATTGGGCTCGGTTTCCTGAAAAACGGGGCTGAACGGATGGGAGAAGTCATGCGCCTGGTCAATCCGCTGGAAGGGGTTGAGACCGAAGTTGAGGTTGTCAGCGCCCATTTTGTCGATCCGGAAGGGGAGCGTCTTCGTGCATAAACTCAAAGCCATCACCGCACTGGGCGCGAGCAACCCTAATGTGTCGACCATCGGCGATATCACCCTGACCGAGGTTGCCGACCGCGCTTTGGCTTCTTTGTCAATGCGGTTGGGCCAGGATGCGGAATTTGCCAAACGGGTAAGAGACGTATTGGGGATCACACTTCCTGAACCGGGCTGCGCAGTGGCAGGGTCACCTTATTCCGCCTTTTGGATTGGCCCCGACAGTTGGATGATCGACGCCAGCTATGTTTCACATCAGACAATAGCCGCAGACCTCAAATCTGCCATGCAGGACACGGCCTCGGTGGTCGAGCAAACCGATGGCTGGTGCCGTTTTGATGTAACCGGACCGTCTGCCTGCGATCTGTTCGAGCGGCTGTGCAACATGGATATTCGCACCATGCAGGCACAGAAGGCGGCGCGTTGCGCGATCCACCACATCGGTTGCTATTTGTGGTGCATCGAGGCCGGAACACGTTTTGCAGTTTTTGGGCCAAGGTCTTCGGCGGGTTCGCTCTATCATGCGTTGGAAGAGGTGGCGCACTCCATCTCTGCGCGCTGAATGGCATTCAGTGCAGGAAGCTGTCGCGCGTATGCCTGAATTGGTTGCGCGCCTGGCGATCCTGCCGGGGCGAGGCGCCAAACTGCTCTGTATATTGCCGCGACATTGAGGTTGGGTTTGTATACCCAACCGCCTGCGCAATGGATGTGAGCGAATCCTGCGTATAGATCACCAGCTGCCGCGCTGCGCGCAGGCGCAGCTGCCGGTAATATTCGCCAGGGCTTTTGCCTACCGCTTGGCGAAAACTGCGCTCCAGATGGCGGGCCGATACGCCAACTTGCTGCGCGATCTCTCGCGTTGTCAGTGGAAACTCAAGATTCTCGGAAAACAGCCGAACCGCATGTGAGACCACGTTTGGCAGATGATCGGCGGTTTCATCGGTTTGAAAGGTAGGGGTTTTCTGGCGGATGTTCGGGCTGCGGATCGCGGGATGCTGAAACCAGCAGGCCACCTCGGTCATGATTGCGTCACCCAGCGTGGTTTCGATCATATGCAAAGTCAGATCAAAGGCCGCTGCCGCGCCAGAGGCTGTAAAGCTACGCTGGTTCACTGCAATCACATCATCACTGACAGCGATCTGCGGAAACGCACTTTCGAACGCGGTGCGATAAAGCCAATGGACAGAACAGGTTTGCCCGTCCAGAACACCGGACTTGGCCAGTGGAAAGACCCCTCCACTGATTGCGCATAGTCTGGTGCCATGGCGCGACAGATAGCGCAGCTTGGCGGACACGTCATTCTGCGCATTGAATTGCCCGTCGGGCTCGGACAGGACAACAAGAAAATCAATGCTTTCAATGTCTTTCAGCGCGCCACCAGCTTGAAACTGAATGCCTGCGCTGCAATCGACCGATGCGCCATCCTCGGAATAGAGTGTCCAGACAAACAGCTTTCTCTGCGCGATTTCATTGGCCGCGCGCAGTGGTTCGATCACAGATGACAGGCAGGCCATCGGAAAGCTGGGAAGTAGAAGAAAACCGACAGAAATCTCATCACGCCCTTCTAAGCCAAGGTCTTTCAGGGGTGGCGCCGTCTGGGACATGTCAGCCTCCGTTGTTTGTAGCCGAGGGCTTCCCCCAAAGGATCATGCCTTTTTCAGAGCTAGATTCAAAAAACTCTCGGTTCAAGAGTATCTTCAAACAACAGGCCAGCAAGTGATGTATTACAGTGAAACGATGGCTGTGGGTTATGCGTCTGAAGTAAACAGCCGTTCCGCGATCTTTGTGGTGTCATCCAGATGCCGTTCAACCGCTTTGCGGGCGGCGGCTGGGTTGCCCGAAACAATCGCATCGCAAATCTGTTCCATATGAATGATGCCCGGCTGATCCCGGTCGCTCGACGACAGGGTCAACATGCGCAAACGGCTGATCCGGCCGTTCAGGCGCTGGACAATATCCCAAGCGATGTGATGCCCCGCGCCGTCAAAAATCTGGGAATAGAAATCTGCCGTGGCGCGAAACACAGCACCAGACGTGTTGTCCTTGAACCCACGTCTGAGGCGATCCAGCGCCTGGTTTAGTGCCTTTTCACGTTCCGATGTCATGTTACGTGCGCAGTTCTCGGCTGCGGCAGTTTCCAGCATGCGGCGGATGTCATAGATTTGACGTGCATCGTCCCAAGTCATGATCGCCACGATCGGTCCGCGCCCTGGCAGAATCTCCACCAGGCCCTCAGCTTCGAGATACCGGATGGTTTCCCGCACCACTGTCCGGCTGACGCCCAATTGATCACAAAGCGGACGTTCCACCAGCCGTTCACCTGGCTCGAACGCGCCTTCGATGATCGCCTCGCGCATCCGTTCTTGCACCATGTCGCGCAAGGTGGCCGGGGGGTGATCTATTTTCATCAGTTTCGATGCTGCCATAGCCAAAGCAGTAGCGGTTTGGCGATTTCCACACAAGGTATGATTGACAGGTGGTATGATGGTATACCATCTTCTTCTATATCGAATCGCAAGGACCAACCACATGCCCGCCGAAATCCGCAAAACCCTGCTGCATGTCGAAAACACCCTGATCGAAGGGGGGAAGGTGGCGGAAACCCCGCTGAAGATGATTGCTGCCGTTGCAGTCATCAGAAACCCCTGGGCCGGGCGCGGTTTTGTGGACGACCTAAAGCCCGAGATCCACGATTGCGCGCCGGGATTGGGTAAGATGCTGACCGATATGGTGCTGGAGGCTGCTGGCGGTGGTGACAAGGTCGAAGGCTATGGCAAAGCCGCGATTGTCGGCGTGAATGGCGAGGTCGAGCACGGCTCGGCCCTGATCCACACGCTGCGGTTTGGCAATTTCTACCGCGAGGCCGTGGGCGCGAAATCCTATCTGGCATTCACCAACACACGCGGTCCGGCCAATGCCGCGATGCAAATCCCGCTGATGGACAAGAATGATGGTGGGCGGCGTAGCCACTACCTGACCATTCAGCTGCAGGTGGCAGATGCCCCCGCACCAGATGAGATCATGATCGCATTAGGGGCCTCGATCGGCGGCCGACCGCATCACCGCATTGGCGACCGGTATCAGGATCTGAAGGAATTGGGGCATGACGTCGACAATCCTGCAGCTGTCTAAACCGTTTGGGCAGGTCTCATGCCTTGAGGCGGGGCAAGCCCACGCGGGAAAGCACGTACCACTGGTGCTGATCCACGGCGTTGGTATGCAATCCGCAGCCTGGGCCCCGCAGATCGAAGCGCTGTCGAACACCCATCACGTGATTGCATTGGATATGCCGGGACATGGAGGCAGTGATCCGATCTTTGCAAACTCGGAATTGCCGGACTTTGTTGCCTGGTTGGGTGCCGTGTTGGACGCGCTCGGGCTGCAGCAGGTGAGCCTGGTGGGGCATTCTATGGGTGCATTGATCGCGGGCGGTTTCGCCATTGATCACCCTGATCGGGTGGTGCGTGTTGCCCTGTTGAACGGCGTGTTCTGCCGCGATGCGACCGCCAGAGAGTCAGTCGTCGCGCGGGCCGAACAGATCAAAGCCGGATCATTTGACCTGGAAACCCCCTTGCAACGCTGGTTTGGCGATACACCCGCAGAACAAGCCGCCCGAAGGGATGTAGCTTTGTGGTTATCCGAGGTTAACATCGACGGCTACGCAACGGCCTATGGCGCGTTTGCCCGTGGTGATGCCCTGTATGCAGATCGGTTTGACAAAATCCGCTGTCCCATGCTGGCTTTGACGGGCGAAGGCGATCCTAACTCCACCCCGGCAATGTCGCAAGCGATGGCCAGCGCGACCCCCAATGGGCATGCTGTCACCATCAAAACCCACAGGCATATGGTGAACCTGACCGCTCCAGATGACGTCAATAAGGCGTTGGTTGACTGGCTTCATGTGCCCGCCGAGCAGGACGTGCTGACATGATTGAATTTGACCCAAGCACACTGGATGACCCGCGTGCCTTGCGTGCCGCCTTTGGCAGTTTCATGACCGGGGTGACCGTTGTCACCACTCACGACAGTGCGGGAAATCCGCTGGGCTTCACCGCGAACTCTTTCACCTCGGTCTCGCTGGACCCGCCCTTAGTTCTGGTCTGTCTGGCCAATACCTCCAGCAACTACGAGAGCTTCGCCGCAACGAAGCAATTTGCAGTTAACATCCTGTCCGAGGCACAAATCGAGGTGTCCAATACCTTTGCCCGCCCGGTCGAGGATCGGTTTGCAACCGTTGACTGGCAGCCGGGGCCCCATGGGTCGCCCATTTTGGGCGGCGTCTGTGCCTGGTTTGATTGCGCGATGCACAAGACGGTTGATGCGGGCGATCACCTGATCCTGATCGGTCAGGTCAAAGCCTTTGAACAGGATATCGCGCCGGGTCTGGGCTATGCGCGCGGGGCCTATGTGACCCCTGCGGCCGAGGCGCGGGCACTCAGCAAACGATCCGACATGGTGGTGTCCGCCCTGATCGAGCGGGATGGAAAAATCCTGCTGCAAGATGATGGGAACGGCCACCTGACCATTCCTAAAACAGATGATGTGGCGGGTGGTGCAAACGCTGCTCTGGCGCAGCTGATCCGGGACAGCGGCATCCATGCCGAGCCCGGGTTCATCTATTCTGTCTTTCAGGACGAAGCGCGCAAACAGCAACATATCTCGTTCCTGTGTCAGGCCGATAGCGGCAATCCGGCAAATGGTGTTTTCACCGAGATCACCGACTCGACCCTGATGGAAGTCTCTGACCCGGCACTCTGCACTATGTTGGAGCGGTTTGCGGCAGAAAGCCAGATCGGGAACTTTGGGGTGTATTACGGCAATGAGGTCAGCGGCGAGGTCAAGCCGCTGTCCGGCAGGAGGTAAAGGCGCATGAAATTCTCGCTCTTTGCGCATATGGAACGAATCTCGGAAGATCAGGACCAGAAACAGTTATATGATGAGTTCATCCAGCTGTGCAAAATCGCTGATGACGGTGGCATGCACGCAGTCTGGACTGGTGAACATCACGGGATGAATTTCACCATCGCGCCGAACCCGTTCCTGAATCTGGTCGATGTGGCGCGCCATACCAAAAACGTGAGGCTGGGCACGGGTACGATCATCGCACCCTTCTGGCACCCGATCCGACTGGCGGGTGAGGCGGCAATGACGGATATCATCACGGATGGCCGTCTGGATCTGGGTATCGCGCGTGGGGCCTACAGCTTTGAGTATGAGCGCCTGATGCCGGGTATGGATGCCTGGGAAGCCGGGCAGCGGATGCGCGAATTGATCCCTGTCGTTCAGAACCTGTGGCAAGGGGATTACGAACATAAAGGCGAGTATTTTGAATTCCCCAAAACAACCGCGGCTCCGAAACCTGTGCAACAGGATGGCCCCCCGATTTGGGTAGCCGCACGTGATCCGAACAGCCACGAGTTTGCGGTATCAAATGGCTGCAACGTGCAGGTGACCCCGCTGTGGAACGGCGATAAAGAGGTCACGAGCCTGATGTCCAAGTTCAACGACGCCTGCGCCAAGTTTCCCGACATCCCGCGCCCGCGCATCATGCTGCTGATGCACACTTATGTGGCCAGCGATGAGGCTGATGTGAAACAGGCGGCCGTCGAGCTGAACCGTTTTTATAACTATTTCGGTGCCTGGTTCATGAACAAACGCGAAATCAGACAAGGCCTGATCGATCCGCTCAGCGACGAAGAAATCGCGGCGCATCCGTTTTATTCCCCTGAAAGCATTGAACGCGATCTGGTCATTGGCACGGTTGACAGCGTGATCGACCGTCTGCGCAATTACCAGGCGTTGGGGTATGACGAATATTCGTTCTGGATCGATTCCAGCATGCCGTTCGAGCGCAAGAAAGCCTCGCTTGAGCGGTTTATCAAAGACGTCATGCCCGCGTTTCAATAGGTAGGTGCCGAAAGATGCAGCAGTTTCAACAGTATATTGGCGGTATGTTCTCGGATGGCGCGGAGCAGTTTGACAGTCTGAACCCGGCGACCGGTGCGGTTTGGGCACAGATGCCCGCAGCCAGCGCAGAAGATGTCAATTGGGCTGTTGAGGCCGCAGAACGTGCGTTTTTCTCGACCGAATGGGCCGGGATGACGGCAACGGCGCGGGGAAAGCTGCTGTACCAGCTGGCTGATCTAATCGCGGAAAACGCCCCGCGTTTGGCTGAGCTTGAAACGCGAGACACTGGCAAGATCATCCGTGAAACCGCGGCCCAGATCGCCTATGTGGCCGACTATTTTCGCTACTATGCCGGGCTGGCGGACAAGATCGAAGGCGCGCATCTGCCCATCGACAAACCGGATATGGAGGTCTGGCTGCGCCGTGAACCCATTGGCGTTGTGGCCGCTGTGGTGCCGTGGAATTCACAACTGTTCCTATCGGCGGTTAAAATCGGCCCTGCCTTGGCGGCAGGGTGTACGGTTGTGCTGAAAGCCTCTGAAGAGGGGCCAGCCCCGATGCTGGAATTTGCCCGCATCTTCGATCAGGCGGGCTTTCCGAAAGGCGTGCTGAACGTCATCACCGGAGGACCGGTCGTCGGCGCCACACTGACCAGTCACCCGAAAGTGGCGCATGTTGCCTTTACCGGCGGGCCAGAGACGGCGCGCCATATCGTTCGGAACTCGTCTGAAAACCTGGCCTCGACCTCTCTGGAACTGGGTGGCAAATCACCGTTCATCGTGTTCGAGGATGCCGATATCGAAAGCGCGGTGAATGCGCAGGTGTCGGGGATATTCGCGGCAACCGGGCAAAGCTGTGTGGCGGGTTCGCGGCTGGTAATACAGGCCTCGATCAAAGACGAATTCCTTTCACGGCTCAAAATCAAGGCCGAAGCGGTCGTGATCGGCGCGCCCGATGACATGGGTACCGAGGTTGGTCCGCTTTGCACCTTGCGCCAGCGCGATCACGCGGTCGACCTGATCCAGCGCTCAATTGCACAGGGGGCCAGGCTGATCACTGGTGGGCACCCGATTGACCGGGATGGCTTCTATTTTCCACCCACTATTATGGATTGTTCGGACGTGCCGGATGCTGATAGCCTGACAAACGAATTCTTCGGCCCGGTCCTGTCGGTTGTTTCGTTCGAGACCGAGGCTGAAGCCATCGCCATTGCCAACGATACACAGTTCGGCCTGGCCTCGGGCCTGTTCACGCAGAACCTGACACGTGCGCACCGCATGATCCGCGCCATTCGTTCGGGCATCGTCTGGGTCAATACATATCGCGCCGTCAGCCCCATCGCCCCGTTCGGGGGCCACGGCCTGTCCGGTCATGGGCGCGAGGGTGGCCTGCAAGCGGCGCTGGACTACACCAAGATCAAATCCGTCTGGCTGCGCACCAGCGACGACCCCATCCCGGATCCGTTTGTCATGCGTTGATCACGCGCGCGCCCAAACGTTCAGGCAGGTTTCTGATCGAATGTGATGACGAAACAAGCCCCTTCCTCGCTTGAACCTACGCTTAGTTCTGCATCGACCGCCTCGGCGGTAGCTTTAACAATGTTCAGGCCCATGCCAGTGCCTCCGCTTTCCCGGCGTGTTGTGAAAAAGGGTTGCAGCACTTTTTCAATATTCCCCTCACTGATCCCCGGCCCATCGTCGTCGATACAAAGTGCAGTCTTATCACCCGCTTGATTGACGCTCAGGCGCACACGGCCTGCGCCATGCTGATGCGCGTTTTGCAACAGATGGGTCAGCATGATCGATAGGGTGCTTTTGTCGACCGGCAGAGGCTGGGTGCTGTCTTCAATCTCCAGCGCCAGTTGTGGAAAGGCCTGCCATAGCTCGGGCGCGAGATCGTCCAGACAACAGGTCCCGGTCAGGGCGCTTTGATCGGCCAGGCTGAAGGCGCGCATGTTGGATAGCAAATCTTCCATCCGTGTGCTGCTATTGTCCACGGCATCCAAAAGCCTGTGCTTTTGGGATTTGGGCAAATCATCATCGCGCAACAGCTCGGCCGCGCCCTTCAGCGCGGTGAGGGGCGATTTCAGCTCATGAGTCACATGGGCTGTATAAGTCTTGAGCGCATCCTGCTTGCTTTGCAGACGCTCGGTCAGGGATTGAAAGCTGCGGCTCAGCTCCTCGAGCTCAAGTGTGCCCAGTTGATCTGGCGGCTCCCATGGTTGGCCGCCATACCCGGCGGATTGGCTACGTTGGATCAACAGGCGAATGGGCTGCGTGATGAAGCGCCAGAAAACATAGCCGATCAGAGCGGTCGACAGCGCAACAAAGGCGGCGGCCTTGATCAGATTGAACCGTTCGCCATAGAGAAAGCGGAAGATATGGTTCGGGGTTCGGCTGAGATAGACCGCGCCAATCAGCGTCTCGCCACTATAAACTGGCATCGCCACAAACACCCTCACCCGCGCGCCGCGGCTCAGAGTATAGAGGGCAGGGGGCCTGTCCTCACGCAGCCGGGTCCGCGCGACCGAGGCTGTTTCGCCTGACAAAGCAAGCTGCACCTCGGTTACATGGCCCAGTCCTTTGCCGATCTCGGCAGTACCGGCAAAGACATTGCCGTCGGTGTCCAGAAACCGATACCCTGCTAACGTGCGCGCTTGTGCAGCGTCCGAAATACGGGTCAGTGGCGCAGCGATCGCCTGATACTCGCGCCCAGACGATGCGGATACCTGTGTGGCATCCGGGCGCGGTGGAAGGATCGTTTCACGATTGACCGACAGGGACGGGAAAACAGGATCATAGGTGATGTTTGATGCCGCGTCGGACGATTGAGATGCTGTTTGCTCGGCATAAAGCTCGGCAAAGGTGGCAGACATCACCGCCGCTTGGGACAGCAGGCTTTCTTCGGTTTGTTGCACCAGTTGGCTGTCGTAGAACCGAAACAGGATCAGCCCGGCAAAGGGCAGACACAGGACAATCCCCAGCACCAACAGAACCACAGTCCAAAGCCGGGGCCGCCATCTGCGCGCTAACTGGGTGTGCATGGGCCCATCCTGAGGCCGACACCATGCACAGTCACGATCCCTTCGGCGCATCCGACAGCTGTCAACTTGGCCCGTATGTTGCGGATATGACTGTCGATGGTCCGATCCGAGACATGGATGTTGTAGCCATAAAGCGCATCCACCAGTTGTGCGCGTGACAGAACGTGATCAGGACGGGCCATCAACGTGGCCAGCAATCTGAATTCTGACCCTGTCAACGCCACGTCAGTCGCGCCAAACCGACAGAGATGACGGTCTGGGTCAAGCGTCAGTTCGCCATGTGTCAGCCCCTGCTCTGGCGGCGGATTGGATGATCCGGTGCGTTTCAGGATGGCCCGGATACGTGCCACAAGTTCGCGCGGCGAGAATGGTTTGGTCAGATAGTCATCAGCGCCGATTTCCAGGCCGACAATCCGATCAACCTCATCATCTCGCGCCGTCAGGAACAGGATCGGCACATCCGAGGATTTGCGGATTTCGCGGCACACTTCCAACCCGTCTTTTTCGGGCAGACCAATGTCCAGAACGATCAGGTCAGGGTTTTCTGTTTGGCTGCTTTGGATCGCTGTGACCCCGTCGGTGGCAAACAGCGTCTCGTAACCGGCTTTTTCAACCGCGATCCCGGTCACGTCCAGGATGTTGGGGTCGTCATCGACGACAAGAATGCGAGAGGGCATCAAACGCGGTCCTTTAGATGTGTTGCTGATAATAGGCTTGGATTCGCCATGTCCGAAAGCCCCATTCACGCCACGTGTCGATACGGTTTCGGTTTAGCGCGTAGCGCATCGGTCTGCCACACAGCTGTTGGTTGGTCTCAAGCTCGTAGGCGTGGATGGTGGGATAAGCATCGGTGCCCAGGTTGCAAACGTAGTAGTCATCGCGCAAGGCTACATCGCCGTGATGCAGGTTGTAGTTGGCAATGATCGCAGCAAAATTTACGAAGCAACAGACATATAATGTGACCAGTGTTGCCACACAGCACCGCCGCAGTAGCCAGGCGCGGGTTTGACCCAGGTGGATTTGCAACAGGGTCAGAACCAGCCCAACCATCACCAGCGCCATCCAGATGAAGGCGGCGACCCGCAAATGGGTCAGTGCGTAAGCCTCAACGTAGAATTGCAATCGAAAGGCCGCAGTCACCACCAGAAACACATTCTGCGCAAGCCACAAATAGACCAGCACCCGCAGCGTTGCGTCGGTTTTGATCATGGAATGGGTTGCCAGCGTAAACAACCCTGCCAGCAAGGCGGTCACGACCAAGGGATAGGCGCCCCGATGGGCATAGGTTGCATAGCTCATCCCCTCTGGTAGCGCCACGCCACCGGTTAGGATACCGAGGTCCATGACCGTTTGCACAAGAAACAGAAGATTGAACAGCATCAGCGAGTTGCGCACAGATGCCGGGTTGATCAAGAAAGCGGATCGGGCAGGCCCGGCCATCGGAGCAACAGGTTGGCGGGTCCTTGGACCCAGCCACGGGTCGCTAAGGTTCAGATAAGGCCAGATCAGACAGGCACATATGCCCCAGAACAAGACCCTTAGCCAGAACTCTCTTGCTAGCAGATACCCTGGATCAAGCGCCTCAATCACGTTTTCAAGCACCGGGTTCGCACTGGCCAATAAGGCCAGAAACACCACCCCCATGATCAGCGGCAACAGCAGTGACGCTGCGTGGTTGCGCAGGCCCGTGCCCAAGTTGACATCGTGTTTTTCTGACAGAACGTCTCGGATCAGTAAAGCAGCGCCAATGGTCGGCAAGCGGAACGCCAACCGCATTGCTCCGCCTTCGTTCGACTTCCCGCCATAGATAACCCAAACCGCCAGACAGATAACGCCGCCCAGGCTGAACAGCATCGACAGGAATTGCAGATCAATCGCCACCGGCAGATTGCACAAAACGGCAAATCCGATCGCCCAGATCCATTCTAATCCGCTGGGCCGTTCGCGTTTGGCAAACATGATCGCAGCTGACAAGACCAGCGCAAACACAGCGACAGAGATGCCCAATGGTTGCTTCCAGAACAACCAGTCCGCCAGCGTGACCAGCGCCGCCAGCAACGGGATTGCATGCTGCACACGAACCAAGCTGAGCAATGGGCCATCCGGCTTTGTGCTGCGATGGTGATCCCCTTGTGGTGTGATGATCGTTTCCAACCACCATGCATCGCGTTTGATGCGGTCCGGAACGCCTTGGATGATCAGTTCCTGCCTCATGTTCTGCCCCTTGATTGCCAGTCTGATTGTCAGCAAACCTGCCCGTGCCAAATGCAGCTTTGCCAATCCGTGTGCGTAGGGATCGAGGGGCTTTCGTGCAGGTTTCGTGCAGGCCGGGGATGATAGTTTGGCCAGCGCAAACCCGGGCATCCTGACCTTGGCTTACAGCAGAATCGGGATCGATACGGGAACAGCGAATAGCGTCGATACATAAGTCACTAAAATTTAGTGAATTGACGTTCGCGTAACTTAAACTCTGGAAATTTCCTGTAACTTCTGCAAGATACGTCGACACGTTTGGAAGTACGCTCTTCCAATAATATGGATTCGGTGGGGTATTGCCGATATTCTGGCGCAAAGAGCGAGCGTCAGCAGGGGGACATTAAAATGGGCGAGGGGTCATGACAAAACTTGTCACCCATTCAACCCGTCTTGGGAAAGTCCTTGCCCAGGCCGGGCTGGAAGAGTTTTTACCCCGTTTTGCTGAAGAAGAAGTCTCGGATGACATTCTCGACGATCTGACCGACCCTGATCTGCGCGATCTAGGCCTTACAGTTGGTCAGCGAAAGCGCTTTCGCCAAGCTCAGATCGCATTGAAAACACTGGATATTGCGGACGACCCCCAGGTTTCCCGCGTGGCCGAGCGGCGCCAATTGACCCTGGTGTTTTGCGATCTGGTGGGGTCAACCCAACTGGCTCAGCGTTATGATCCAGAAGAACTGATGCAGATCATGACGCTGTATCTGGATACCGCTATCGGCACGATGAAGCGGCATGGTTGCCATTTGGCGTATCGCCAGGGCGATGGGATCATGATGTATTTCGGCTACCCCAAAGCGATGGAAGATGATGCCGAACGCGCGGTCCGGGCCGTGCTGGAAACCATCGAAGCCGTACAGAATCTGGATACGACATTCGGCGAAAACCTGAATTTGCGCGCGGGTATTGCCACGGGCCTTGTCGTTGTGGGTGTTGTCACCTCAAAAAGCCTGGGCACCGAAGACTTTCTTGTCGGTGAAACTGCAAACCTGGCCTCGCGCCTGCAAGGCCTTGCCAATCCGGGCGAGGTAATCGTTTCTTCGGAAACGCAGCAGCTGACCAAAGGCACGTTCGAATTCGAGCCGCGCGGCAGTCACGAACTCAAAGGGTTTCAGAACGAACGCACCGTGTATCGCGTGGTGTCCGAGACACTGTCATCCAGCCGCTTTGATGCGCGTTCAGGGCCATCGGCCGTGACGCTGGTTTCTCGACAGAACCATCTGTCAACGCTGACGGACCTGTGGGAGCGTGCCAAGGCTGGCACGGGTCAATTGGCCTTTGTTGGCGGTGCGCCGGGAATTGGCAAATCGCGTTTAATAAAGTCACTTTCCGAGACGCTGGGCACTGAACCCATTACGTTGCAATGTGTGCCGCATCTGGCCAGTTTGCCGCTGCATCCGCTTCAGGGAAAGCTACGCAGCCTGTCACGCCATGGCTCTGATGAAACAGACATTCGCGCTGCGATCTCGAAGTTTGCTGAACGCTCATCCCGACTGACCGAAGCGGATGTTCCCCTGTTGGTGGACCTTGCAGGCCTCGCCACAGAAGCTCCAATCGAATCCGACCCGATGAAAAAGGCGCGCATGTCTTTGGACATGTTGATCCGATGTACGGCCAGCATCTGCGACTACAACGGCTCGATGCTGCTGGTATTGGAAGATGTGCATTGGGCGGACGCCACAACACTGGACGCGCTGGATGCGCTGTTCGGCGTTTTGGAACAATTCCCGATCCTTGTGGTCATGTCACACCGCCCTGAATACCAACCGCCCGAGCATTTCATCGGTCGGGCAGAGTTCATCGACTTGACCCCGCTGGGCAAAACCGAGGCCTCTGAACTGGTGCGTCGCGTAGCGGAACCGCGCAGCCTGCCGGTGATCCTGATCAGGCAGATCATCGAAAAGGCGGACGGCGTTCCGCTTTATATCGAGGAAATGACCAAGGCCGTTCTGGATCAGCTGCCACAGGACGCGCCGATCGATACCGCTGTTCTGGATGCCCTGAGCATCCCGACGACCCTGCAAGATTCGCTAATGTCACGTCTTGACCGCATGGAAAATGCGAAACCGATTGCACAGCTTGGATCGGTGATCGGCCGCAGCTTCACCGCGCCGATGATCCGCGCCGTTGCACCGGATGACACAGATGTCGATTCCGCGCTTATACAATTGATGGCCGCTGGGCTGGTACTGGCCACAAACAAGGCAGGCACTGCCACTTACACCTTTAACCACGCGCTTGTTCAGGATACCGCCTATAGCTCACTGCTGCGTGATGACCGTGAGAAGATCCATCTGAAGATTGCTCAGGCCCTGTTGGACGGCAATAAGGCCTTTGGCACACCCGCCCCGGATACGGTTGCACACCACTGCGATCTTGGCGGGCTGAACGATGAGGCGGTGACGCATTGGATCACTGCCGGGGAACAGGCCCTCTCGCGGCTTGCGAACCTGCCTGCCATCTCCGCCTTCCGGGCCGCACTGCGGAACATCGAAACACTGCCAGGTGCCGCCGAACGGGATGGGCTGGAATTGCGCGTTCAAATGAACGTACTGCCCGCCTATATGGCGATCTACGGCTGGTCCTCGGATCAGGTTGCCCAAACCGCGGCGCGCGCCATGGAACTGGCGCGGGCACTTGGCGATGGCGAAACGCTGTTTGCGGCCACTTTCTGCCGCTGGACCCATTTCTTCGTAGCTGGCGAAATGAATCGAGCGATGGAAATGGGGCAGGCGCTTGATGGAATGGCAAGTGTTGCCAAGGATCCTGTGACCAACGTTCTTGCAGCGCGCGCACTGAGTTTCACGCACTATTTCCAGGGTGATTTCGAAGCATGCCAAGCTCAGGTTACCCGGGGGCTTGATCTGATCTCGCCGGAACTGGATGCGGCGACGCTTCCGATGACCCAATCCTCGACCGCTGCATCCTTGCATGCGATCCGGGGTTGCCTGTTGTGGCAATTGGGCCAGTTTGACGAGGCCGAAGCCGCCCGTCTGGAATCGATCGAAATTAGCCGATCCCTGAAACACGCACCCAATCTGGTTTACATCATGGGCGCCTGTTCAATGTTCCTGCCCTATGCGGGTGAATGGGAACGGATGGACAAAACGATGAAAGAAGCCCGCCAGATCGCGGATGAAGAAGGGTTTCTGTATCTGCATGCGATGCAGGACATCTATATGGGCCTTGCGCAGGCCGGAATGGGCGATGTCAACGGCGGCGTGACGCGGGTTGAGACCTATATGGACATGGTCTCGAACGCGGGTGGCAACTTTACCTTTCCGCAAAATCAGATCGTTTTGTCCGAACTGCAAATCGATCATGGCCATATCGAACCGGCCCTGGACCGGCTTGAACGTATTTGCCAACCCGGATGGACCCGAGGAGAGCTGCTAAACAAACCTGAATATCACCGCGTCCGGGCTAAGGCCTTTGCCGCCCTGGGTGACATAGACAAAGCTATGTCCGAGGCGGAAACTGCGCTACAATTGGCCAAAGATACTGGTGCCATTGTATTAGAAGATCGTGCCCGGCGGCTGTTGGAAACGCTGAGCGCTGAAACAACAATTGATAAAGCTGCCAATATTATTTGAGCAGTCCCAACAGGAGGGATTTTTGATGACCGAAGCACTTGATTGGAGTCAGGAGCAGTGGAGTACTGTAAGTCAGGTTGTGCATGATGAGGCGCTGCGCGCACGCGTTGCAGCCAGCTTTCTGCCGCTCTATGGCCCTCTGCCCGCCGACACCCAGGCCGTTCCCCTGAACAGTCTTGAACTGTCCCCATCGCCGGGTGGGGCCGCCAAGCGCTTTGTGGTGAATGACTATGACACAACCCGACTGTCGACGGTGTCAGTCAATGTTTATCTGAAAAACGCCCAGATGTCGGATCCTGAATTGTCTGCGGCACAGATCATGTTTCGCCGCGCAGCAGCCGTTGTTGCCCGCGTCGAAGATCAGATCATTTTCAACGGCCAACCGGGAACGGGTAAAGGCCCGACCCCAGTAGGCCCCGAGAAACTGCCCGAGGTCTATACCGTCAGCGGTGGTGGCAAGTATGATGGCCTGTTGCAAGAAGGGGCAAAAAACCCGACCACCGGCACCAAAGCCGGAGCCACACCCACCGGAGACGAGGTCTTTCAGGCGGTTGTTGCAGGGATCAACAAACTGGAAACCGAAGGACATCTGGGGCCGTTTGCCTGTGTGATGGGCAACACCCTGTTCCGGGCGATCACGACGCCTTTGCCAAACTCGATGGTTCTGCCGCGCGACAGCATCCTGCCGTTCCTGGATGGTCCGCTGCTGCGCTCGAGCGCCATTCCAGAGGACAAGGCCATACTGGTCTCGCTGCAGGGTGCACCGATTGAGATCGTGGTGCCATCGGATATCTCGGTGAAATATCTGCAAACTTCGGCCGATGGTGACAATATCTTCCGTGTGCAGCAGAAATTCCGCCTGAGGGTCAAAGAAGGCGAGGCCGTCACCACAATCTCGTTCTGATCTGGACATGGTCATGCGGGAGTTCACCGATAAAGGGGTTACTCTGCGTTGGTCCGAGGCGGTCACGCAGGTGGCCAGTGGTGTACAACGGGTTCTGGTTGAGGCAGGACCCGCCGTGTCATCACATGACACGCTGCGTCTGATCTTCTCGGCAAACGGCGGGCCTGAACGCGCGGTCCGAGGGTGGCCTGTAGGCTGTGATCCGCAGACTGGAATGCAGCAATTTGCGGCAGCGTTGCCAATGGCCATGAAAGGGCACCCTTTGGCATGGCGACCGGTTCTGACCGCCAGTGGGCGAGAGGTCGACCCTGGCCAACAGACGATAGCAAAGCCAGAAGCCGCCAAGATAACAAAGGCGGATCAGCGGTCACCATCTCTGGAACATATAGCGCATTTTGTTGTGCCCTTTGAGGCGAATTTCCATGCAACGGGCGAAACCCCGGATGGTGTTTGGCTGCATTTTGCCATCCGCGAAGGCGGCACCGTGACGGGCCCAAAGCTGAACGGTACAATTGAACCCGTTGGCGGTGATTGGATGCAGGTCCGTCCGGACGGCGTTGGTAATCTGCATGCCAAGGCGATGATCAAACCCTCAGATGGTGACGCGCCAATCATGTTCGATGACAGCGGCATTTGTGACTTTGGGCAATCTGGATTCGCTGCGCTTTGCAAGGGGCAGTTGCCCGCCACGGCCCCTGTGCGCATCGCGTCTCGATATCTGACGTCAAACGCGCGCTATACCTGGTTGAACCGGGTGCAGGGATTTGGGATTGGGCAGGCCAGCCTGTCTGATGTGACTCTACGGTTTGACGTCTATTCCGCGAAAGGAACATCCGATGGCTAAGAAGGTCGTCATACTGGGCGGAGGCATCGGCGGGATGAGCGCCGCGCATGAGCTGATCGAACGTGGCTTTGAAGTTGAAGTTCACGAACGCCAGCTGATTGCGGGCGGCAAGGCGCGCAGCATCCCCGTGATGAAAAGCGAAGATGATCGCGGGTCAAAGGCCAAGCATATCAAAGCATTGCAGCAATGGGTTGATATGGACGGCGCTGATTTCCCGCCCGGCGTCAAACGCCCATGGCTACCTGGGGAGCACGGGTTCCGGTTCTTTCCAAATTTCTACCGGCATATCACCGATACCATGGCGCGCACGCCCTATTACGACAAGGGGACTTGTTACGACAATCTAATGCCGACAACACAAGTTCTTGTCTGCCAGTTTGACAAGCCCGGCATCATCGTACCCGAGCGGTTTCCGCGATCTTTGAAGGAATTCGCCGACGCGCTTAAGACCTTTGCCTATACGATATCGCCTCGGGACCAGATTGGTTTTGAGGACGTAGAGCATTTCCTAAGTTGCATGTGGCGCATCGCAACCTCATGCAAAGAGCGTCGGGATGACGAATATGAGCGTACCGGTTGGTGGGATTTCATCGGTGCCGACGACCGATCGGAAGCATACCAGAAATTCCTGGCCATCGGCCTGACGCGATCCCTGGTGGCGGCCAAGGCGAACACGGCCAGCACAAAGACCGTCGGCGACATCGCCATCCAATTGCAGATGGGCATTGCCACACCCGAACCCCATTGCAACCGATTGCTGAACGGGCCGACCAATCTGGTTTGGATACAACCCTGGCTCAACTATCTGGAAAGCAAAGGGGTGGTCTACAAGTTCGACTCGAAAGTGACGGGGATCGAATGCCAGGACGGGCGTATTGTCAGCGCGACGGTCGAACGCGATGGGCGGCAGGAAACCGTGACCGGAGATTGGTTCATCAGCGCCTTGCCGATCGAACGGATCGCCCCACTTGTTACCCCTGCCATGACCGCCATAGACCCCGCTTTGGCCAAGCTGAAACTGCTGGCTGAAAATGTTCAGTGGATGAATGGCATCCAGTACTATCTGACGAAAGAGGTCGAGCTGACTCATGGTCATGTGATCTTTATCGACAGCCCATGGGCCTTGACTGCTGTATCGCAGAAACAGTTCTGGCCCGGTATCAACTTCGAGAATTGGGCCGAGGGTAAGACCAAGGGCTTGCTGTCCATCGATATCTCGGAATGGGACAAACCAGGCTTGAACGGAAAAACCGCGCGCAACTGTTCCCGCGATGAGATTGCGGAGGAGGTCTGGGCACAACTCAAACGCAGCCTCAATGTGGATGGCCAAACCATTCTGCGGGATGAGGATATGCACTATTGGTTCCTCGATCCCGATATCGTTGCCGACCCTGAACATCCCTCTCGTATGACCAATGTCGAGCCTTTGCTGGTCAACCGCATCAACACATGGCGCCTGCGTCCGAATGCTGCCACGTTGATTCAGAATTTCTTTTTGGCGTCTGACTATGTGCGCACCTATACCGATCTTGCCACGATGGAAGGCGCGAACGAGGCTGCCCGGCGTGCCGTCAATGGTATCCTGCGGCGCTGCGGATCGGATGCGGAGCGCTGCAAAATCTGGGACCTGCACGAGCCCGACATCCTGCGCCCGTTGCGCGCCTATGACTACGCGCGATATCAGGCTGGCTTGCCTTGGGACGAGAGATTTTCCGAGGCGGTTCAGGCCTCGTTGCGGTCTGTACAGGATACAACCGGCACAACCGGCGGTGGCGAGGGACCGTTGGCTGCGGTGGGACCAGCGGCCGGAGAGTACTCGAAACCCGGTGGAATTGTCGAAGAACCTGCTGTAGCAGACGCGCTACGGATGGTCTGCCCCCCAGAAGCATTATACGATCTGATGGCGTCTTATGTACCCGGCGTCGACATTCCGATACCCGGTGCTGAACAGGCCGAAACGGCGGCCCTGGATGTCGTCGGAAACAGTGCCGAACCCTCATCGCTTCCCGGGGTAGACCGGGTGATGGGGACGTCTTTGAATTCAAAGTCTAACCCAAAGGGCGGCGTTGCAGGCGGCACAGCGGGTCGCAAAGTCATTATCACGCAGAAGGGCTGAACCGGTGGGCGCATCAACCGCGCAATTGGACCCGGCGGCGACGCAGGGCTTTTTGGAACAGCTGACCCGATATGGGGATCAGGCGCGTCAGGCGTTGTTGGGACGTTTGCCCATGACCGAACCGCAGGATTATCTGTACGGCCCGATGCGCGACTACATCGAAACCTCTGGCAAAGGTTTGCGTCCCGCGCTGCTGCTGGCCACATGCGAGGCGTTCGGCGGCAAAACCGATGACGCCATGGTCTCGGCTGCGGTACTGGAACTGCTGCACAATGCCTTTCTGATCCATGATGACATCGAAGATGTCAGCGACTTCCGGCGGGGCAGAGAGTGCATGCACAAACGTCTTGGCGTGCCGATGGCCATCAATACCGGCGACGGTATGCAGGCGATGGCCTTGCGTCTGCTGCGCGACAATCTTGACCCTCTCGGCCCTGAAACCTCGGCTCGGGTTCTGGATGAGTTTGACCACCTTCTGATGCAATCTATCGAGGGCCAGGCGATTGAACTGGGCTGGATTCGAGACAACCGGCTGGATGTGACCCCAGCCGACTATCTTAACATGTGTCTGAAAAAGACCTGCTGGTACAGCTTCATCCATCCGATGCGGATCGGGGCGCTGATAGCGCGACCAGAAGATGTCGCCTCGGGCAAGCTCAACCTGGACGATTTCAACGCGTTTGGCTTCTTTCTGGGTGCTGCCTTTCAGATTCAGGATGATGTTCTGAACCTTGTCGGCAGTCAGGACAAATACGGTAAGGAAATCGGCGGCGATATCTACGAAGGTAAACGGACCCTGATGCTAAGCCAGCTGAGTCAACATGGCGAGACCCGCGAGAAAGACCGGCTGATGCATTTTCTGTCCAATCCCAGGCAGGATCGCTCGGCTCATGATGTAGATTGGGTTTTGGATCGGATGCATCACTATGGCTGCGTCGAATATGCACAACGGGGAGCTGACGATCTGTTGCAATCCGCCCGTCAGGAGTTCGAACAGGTCTTTGCAGGTGCCGAGGGCGGGCCGCGCGCCTTCCTGGGTCAGTTCATGGATTATCTTGTCGCAAGACAGGTCTAGCGGACAGGATCACCCGTCCACAATCTCGAAAATCACCACCATCGCGGATGTCTCTGACCCAAAGCTGTGAACCCGCCCGTGATAACGGCCCGGTTCAGCCAGGTCATGCACCGTTAGTATGACGCGCACTTCGCCCACTTCGCCCGGTGCAAGCCGCACCGCTGGTGGGTCGACACGCAGTCGATCTGCCGGGATCACGGCGCCTTCTTCATTGGTCAGGTCCCCCGGTTCAAACCGCAATTCCACGGTTTCTCCATCAGCAGGGGCCGCGATGGACAGAACAATTGTCCCTTTGCTGCCTGGGGTACAAACTGTGCGGCATAGAAAGGGTCCGTCCAGAGGTAGTTTCTGACCACTTTCTGCATCCAATACGCGACGGGCCAGTTCAGATATCGGCGTCTGATCCAACATGGGCGCGGTCGGAGAGACGGCGTCAATCATGCTGGCATAGGGTTTTCGCTCAAAATATGGCATGTCTAAATGTGCACCGGTTGCGGCGCTCAGTAAACAGGATTCTCACTGAAATGGCTTGGCAATTGCGGTTTTCTGACAGGCCCTATCAGTCTGATTAGACTTTCGCCGCGCCACCTACCGAAGCTCTTCAACGGTGACTTTGCCGCTCGGGCGCACATCGATCTCAAAATGACGCGCCTGCACAACATCCTGCACGGCAGGTGGCACAAAACAAACCCAGTTCTCATGACCCGGTCGGCGTACACTTTGGTATCGGATACCCACGCGCGCAACTGCAGGCCCTGTCCGGCGGACATACTCGCCAAACCGTTGAGGGGTAGGATAGGTCGCATCATCGGGGTCATGAAATTCGGGGTGTTGACCAAATACATCGACAAAGGTTCCTACCAACCGCGCCTCATACTCCCGATAGGCTTCGCGCTTATGGGTCAAACCAGACAAGGCGATTTCCTTGCGTAGACCATTTGCAACCTCAAGCACCGAAGTTATCAGGTCGGTTGCGGCATACCATGCACCCAAAACCGATGAGGTAAAGCGCATTCCCGTGACCGATCCGTGCAGAAACGAGGACATGACAATACTGGCATTCGGTCGGCCATAGACCCATTGCGACCGATCCAGCCGCGACAAGCGCGTGGCCACCAGCCGGTCATTGGTCCAACCTTCAAGCTCAAAGATATCAGCCAGATCGTCCTCGCTGGTCACGGCCTCGAAGGCTGGAACAGGGGGAAACCGGGTTGGGATGATGCGACGAGTGTGTGTTGGGGCTTGCACGCCGGGATAGGCGGTCAGGTTCCAACTCACAGAAAGACCACATCGTCTTCGGTAACCGGCTCAAAACTGCCCTCGGGCACACCATGACCCATGTCACCCCCGCGCCAGGCATCCAGATACCGGCGCACATTCATCATCCCGTCCTGCCCGCCGCCGACGATCAGTTCCAGGGGCGAGGACCCGGCAAAGATCGTGCCCTGATGCGGGTTGCTCAGCCATTTCACGGCCTGATCCTGATCCAGAAACAGGATCGACAGGGCCTTGTAGATTCCCAGAACAGCTGAAATGCGCACCAGTGTGTCAAAGGGCAAAGAAATCGGTTTGTGATCCAAAGCTTTCTTGATCCAGGCATGATAGGTTGATCGACCAGGATACCCCAGCGCCGCGATCCTTTGTGCCTCGCTCAGCCCCCAGGCTTCGGCGATGTTGCGAAATGTGCGCAGCCCTGGCCCGCTGAGACGTGCGCGATCAGCCGCGCCGACCGGGATCAGCCGCGGGGCAGTAGTAGTATCCTGCGGCAAGGTTGCGATTTCCATGGCCCTATTGTCCTTTATTGGATGCAATGTCTATATATAGACAAGGTGGTCAAATATCAACAATCTCACGCGTTGACCACGCAGGCCAGTTTGCCTATGCCGAATAGGCTGAAGGGCGCAAAAACAGCGACATTGGACAGTGTCTTGAAAAAAACCAGCCTTCTGGACCATGCAATACTGATGATCGGGGCGGCTGTGATGACCGGTCCGATTGTTGTTTTGGGCTGGCAACTGGTGGCTAGTGTCGGGGCGGAACAGCTGGGCGCGCTATTCACGAACCTCTGGGTTAACGGCGTCAGTAGCAATGCGATCGGCGCAGGCGCGATGCTGTGGAATTCATTAGTTATAGCCCTTGGAGTCGCCATTCTGAAATGCTCCGTTTCCATGCTGGCGGCCTATGCATTGGTCTTTTTCCGCCTGAGATGGAACAACCTGATCTTTGGGGCAATTCTGATGGCGATGTTCTTTCCCATCGAAAGCCGAATGCTACCAACCTTTGCCGTTACCAGCGATCTTGGGCTACTGAACTCTTACGCAGGGATGATCCTGCCGGTTACCGCCAGCGGCCTGGGCGTGCTGGTCCTGAACCAGTTCCTGCGGCAGATCCCGGTGGAATTGATGGAGGCTGCCCGAATGGACGGGGCCGGGCCAATGCGTTTCTTGTGGGATACAGTGCTGCCCTTGTCCCTGCCGATGGTTGCCGCACTGTTTGCGATCCTGTTTGTATTTGGCTGGAACCAATATGCCTGGCCAATCATCATCACAACAACCAGTCTGACCCACAGTACACTGGTCAGCGGGATGACCTATGCCGGGGTAGGCAGCCCGTCCGGAATGGCGCTGGCCTTGATGGCCTTGGGGCCACCAGCCCTTATCCTGTTGCTGGTTCAACGTCAGCTTGTGCGCACCCTGACCGCCGGAATTCACTAACAGCGAGGCGGCTTAGTTCAGAACCAGATCAGCGCGGCAAGAGTTTGATAGAATGCGTTTTGCATTCGGGATGTCATTGGCGAATGCCCGATCTCTGGCGGCGTCCGGGGATAGACCATGATCCAACCAGCGTTGCTGCAGCCGCGCTTCAAGCGTTTCCAGATCAATATCGAGGAAAACGCTGAGCGCCCAATGCTCGGATAAATTGGACCAGCCGGGTTCTTGTAGCAACAAGTAGTTGCCTTCGACCAGAACAAGCCTCTGGTCGGGTGTCACTAGCCCACGGGCGGCAATGGATTTGTCGATCTCACGGTCGAATTCCGGAACGGCAACCTCACCCTCAGTCACCAACCGGTGCAACAAGGCTTGAAACCCCGCAACATCAAATGTCTCAGGGGCACCTTTGCGAGGAAGCAGATCGCGGGCGGAAAGAATGGCGTTATCATAGTGAAACCCGTCCATCGACACGAGGCCTGTGGCGATCCCTTGTTGCTGCAAAAGATCACGCGTCAGGGCCGCTACGGTTGATTTACCCGCCCCCGGCGGACCTGCTATTGCGGCCAGATTTCGCGTTTGCCTCTGCGGCAACGCCCGGACCGTATCAGCAATACGGTGCGCCAAAGCCGACGCGCTAGAGCGGTCGTTGCTCACGCCGCCATGCCTTCACTCGAGGGTTCTTTGGCGCCGGTCATGAAGGCCACCGCGTCCGACATTGTGTAGTCTTTGGGATCAATGACACAAAGCCGTTTACCAAGACGATGAACATGGATGCGGTCGGCGACCTCAAACACATGGGGCATGTTATGGCTGATCAAAATGATCGGAATGCCGCGCGATTTCACATCCTGGATCAGTTCCAGAACCCTGCGGCTTTCTTTGACTCCAAGCGCCGCTGTGGGTTCGTCCAGAATGATGACCTTCGATCCAAAGGCTGCCGCCCGCGCGACGGCGACGCCCTGACGCTGACCGCCCGACAGCGTCTCAACCGCCTGATTGATGTTCTGGATCGTCATGAGGCCCAGTTCGCTCAGCTTGTCGCGTGCGAATTTTTCCATCGCGGGTCGGTCGAGCATGCGAAACAGCGACCCCATCGGGCCCTTGCGACGAATCTCGCGCCCCATGAACATGTTGTCGGCAATCGACAGGGCAGGGGACATGGCCAGTGTTTGATATACCGTTTCAATCCCGGCTTCGCGCGCATCGATGGGCGACTGAAACTGGACCCTCTGCCCATCCAACCAGACATCGCCCTCGTCCGGGGTTACCGCCCCAGAAACCGCTTTGATCAGCGTGGATTTACCTGCACCGTTGTCCCCGATCACAGCCAGAATCTCACCCGGCATCAGGTCAAAATCACACTGGTCCAGTGCTGTGACCTTGCCGTAGCGTTTCACAAGGTTGCGTCCTTTGAGAATGGGTTCCATCAGGCTGATACCTTTCTGATCCATTGGTCGACCGCGACCGCTGCAATGATGAGAATACCGATCAACAGGAAGGTCCACTGCGCATCCGCTCCGAGCAGGCGCAGACCTAGCGTGAACACCCCAACGATGAGCGCCCCGAATAGCGACCCCAAGATCGAGCCGCGCCCGCCAAACAGAGAGATGCCCCCGATCACAACCGCCGTGATGCTTTCGATATTGGCCAATTGGCCCGAGGTTGGCGAAACAGAACCGATGCGACCGATCAAGGCCCAGCCCGCAAAGGCGCAGATTAGACCGGATAGCATATAGACGGACATCAGGGTGCGATGCACGTTCACGCCAGAAAGTTCAGCCGCTTCGGGATCATCGCCCACCGCATAAACATGTCGCCCCCAGGCCGTATGCCTGAGCGCGTAGGCCAGCACCAAAATCAGGACCAGCATGAAGATCACACCGACGGTGAAAACCGCCCCACCGATATTGAATTTCTCACCAAAGATCTGAAGGATCGGAGCGTTCGCCTCGATATCTTGCGACCGGATTGTTTCGTTCTGCGAATACAGGAAGTTCGCGGCCAGAATGATCTGCCACATGCCGAGTGTTACGATGAACGGTGGCAGCTTGACCCGGCTCACCAGATAGCCATTGATCGCTCCGATGGCTGTACCAACGGCCAATCCGCAGAGAATTGCAACTGAGGGCGGCAAGCCGTACCGAAATGTAAATTGCCCCATCACCACCGATGACATGACCATGATCGCGCCCACACTCAGATCTATGCCTGCAGTCAGGATAACCAGGCTCTGTGCGGCGGCGACGATGCCGACAATCTGCACCTGTTGCAGGATCAGTGTCAGCGCAAAAGGTGAGAAGAACTTCGACCCAAGCAACACACCGAATATGATAATGGCAACCACAAGGACGATCAGTGGAACAAGCGACGGGTTTATATGCAAAAAGTGCTGAACCGTCCCGACAAAACCCCGGTGATGATCTTCAAACTCAGCGACCTGTTCCGGGCTGCCCTGTGCGGCAGATTCGAAATCATCGGAGTGTCGTGGCGTATCGGACATAAATGGATCCCCCAAGCGTCAAGAGCCCGTCTGCGGACCACTTTAGCAAGTTTTTGGGTGAGAATGTGATGAGATGGCAGGAGGCCACTTCGCAGCCTCCTGCATGATCAGTTTAACCCCAGCAGAGGTTCATGCCTTCTTCGACAGAGATGGACTCGACCCCATCGGCGGCTGCGCCCGTGACAAGCGCGACTCCGGTGTCAAAAAAGTCTTTGCCCGGCGTGTTTTCAGGCTTCACACCCTCATCGGCCCATTTCTTGACAGCTTCAACACCAAGCGAGGCCATCAGCAACGGGTATTGCTGCGATGTTGCGCCGATCACGCCATCCGCCACGTTCTGAACGCCGGGGCAACCGCCATCAACAGAAACGATGAGCACGTCATTCTCGCGCCCAATGGCTTTGAGCGCCTCATACGCGCCCGCGGCAGCTGGTTCGTTGATCGTATGGACCACATTAATCGTCGGATCCTTGGCCAGCAGGTTCTCCATCGCGCGGCGACCACCTTCTTCGTTACCAGCGGTCACGTCGCTGCCAACCAGACGCGGGTCATCCTCATCACCGATCACATTTGGGTCGGCCAGATCAACGCCAAACCCTTTTAGGAAGCCCTGATTGCGCAGCACGTCCACTGTTGGTTGGCTTACAGCCAAATCCAATGTGGCGATTTTGGCGTCATTTGCGGCATCGCCCAGCGTTGCCTTGGCCCATTGGCCAATCAGAAGCCCGGCCAGGAAGTTATCAGTAGCAAAGGTCGCATCCGCTGAATCGATAGGCTCAAGCGGAGTATCCAACGCAATCACCAGTACACCTGCATCGCGCGCTTGCTGTACGGCGGGTACGATCGATGAGGTGTCCGAGGCAGTCAGCAAAATGCCTTTAGCGCCGTCCAGAATGCAGGTTTCAATCGCCTGAACCTGGGTCTCGTGGTCGCCATCCACCTTACCCGCGAAGGCCTTGAGCGTCATGCCAAGCTCTTCTGCTTTGGCAGTTGCGCCCTCTTTCATCTTCACAAAGAAGGGGTTGGTGTCGGTCTTGGTGATCAAACATACGGTGGTATCAGCAAACGCACTACCCGCCGTGACGGTCAGGGCCATTGCTGTCGCGCCTGCGAAAGTCGCAAGTTTCATGAAGTATCCTCCCAGTTTCTCCCATGCCGTGTTGGCATATGCGCAATCGTCCGGGTCGGGCCCGATCACACCCGAAAATCATCACAAGAATCTCAAAATGAGTCAATAAATAAATCACTCTTATTTATTATTGACAGAATGACCGCTTATTCTCATCCTTTGACAGGGGAGGACTAGCCGTGTCTGTTGAGGTGCCACAGGGCAGCACGCCTTTGGATCAGGTTTCCGAGGTGCGCGGGACCAACCAAAGCGGGATGCGGGCGCGTAATGAGCGTTTGGTCCTGACCCTGGTGCGCAGGCATGAAGCGCTGGCCAAAGCTGAAATTGCGCGCATGACGGGCCTCTCCGCGCAGACCGTTTCCGTGATCATGCGGCAGCTTGAAAAAGATGGGCTCTTGCTGCGGGGCGAACCTGTGAGGGGTAAGGTCGGCCAGCCATCAATCCCGATGCGACTCAACCCGGATGGGGCACTGTTTTTTGGGCTGAAAATCGGGCGACGCAGCACTGAGCTGGTATTGATCGATTTTCTCGGCCGGGTGCTCATGCATGAGCGGCAGACCTATGAATACCCGCAACCACAGGCGACGTTGGTCTTTGCCAAAAAGGCCCTGGACCAGATGATATCCGCGCTGGCGCCCGAAGCACGAGACCGCATCGCGGGGCTGGGGATCGCCATGCCGTTTTATCTGTGGGATTGGGCCCAGACCTTGCAGGTACCGCAGGAAGAGATGGAGCCTTGGCGTACCGCCGACATACAGTCGGAACTGGCGGATATCTATGATTTCCCGGTGTTTCTGCAAAATGACGCCACAGCGGCCTGCGGGGCCGAACTTGTATTCGGACCAACGGGTGGCCCACGTGATTTTCTGTATTTCTACGTCGGCTACTTCATAGGTGGCGGCGTTGTTTTGAATGGTGCGATCTATTCGGGTCGCGGAAATGCGGGCGCGTTGGGTCCGATGCCAGTGTCAATCGGGGCCGGTGACGTGAAGCCTCTGATCGACCTTGCCAGCCTCTATACCCTTGAACGCGCCATTGCCGGGGTCGGTCAAACCGCCGGGCTGATTTGGGAGACGACCGATCACTGGGACATCCCAAAAGAGGAACTGAACAACTGGCTGCACCACGCAGCGATTGGACTGGCCCATGCGATTGTGTCGTCGTGCAGCCTGATCGATTTTGAATGTGTCATAATCGATGGCTGGATGCCCTCCGATGTTAAAGACCGGTTGATCGCCGAGGTCGAATCGCAGATCTCGCGCCTCAACCTTACTGGTTTAGAACGACCGGTGATTGCAGCTGGTACCGTAGGTCCGAATGCGCGATCGCTTGGTGCGGCCAGCCTGCCTTTGTCCGAGCGATATTTAGTAGAAGCATAGGCCTGCCAACAAGAAACAAGACTGCTGGCGACGCGAAACGTACACTAAAAAAGTCGGTTCCAAGATTCATCTTGATCAATATGGAACGTTCCAGTAAGCATAATTCTGGAACGTTCCAGTAATGAGGGTTGCAATGAACTGGGTATTTGTGGGGGCAAGCACGATTGCGTCACAACACATGTTGGATGCCGTGCGAAAGCAGCCTGGTAATGATGTCACATGGGTTGTCAGCACCTCACCCGATCGGGTGAGGGTGTGGGCCAAGGATCACCACATTGCAAACGCCTCGACCAATCTAACCGAAGCGCTCGCTGATCCGGACGTGCAGGCGGTCTACATCTCATCAACCAATGAAAAGCACCATTCCCAGGCTATGGCTGCGATTGCCGCAGGCAAACATGTTCTGTGTGAAAAGCCCCTTGGCATGACGCAGGACGAAGCGGTTGAGATGGTGCGAGCGGCTGATGCCGCTGGTGTTACCTTCGGAACCAACCACCACCTGCGCTGCTCGGGCACCCACCGCGCGATCCGCGATCTCATCGCGGCCGGCCGGGTTGGTAAGGTGCTGTCACTGCGCATTCATCACGCAGTTCACCTGCCGGGGCACTTGCAGGGCTGGCGGATCAATGATGCGGGCGCCGGTGGCGGCGTAATCCCCGATATCGTTGTGCATGACGCGGACGTTACCCGCTTCCTGCTAAAGGAAGACCCCGCAAGCGTCGTGGCGCAGATGACCAGTTCCGGCATGGGGCAGGGGGTCGAGGATTCCTGCATGTCGGTCTGGACCATGCCCTCGGGCGCGATGGTGATGACCCATGAAAGTTTCACCCATCCATATGCGGGCTCGGGTCTTGAGGTGCACGGTACCGAAGGGTCGATCTTTGCTAACGGCGTCATGACCCAGCAGCCGGTCGGTGAAATCACCCTCATCACCGTAAAGGGCAGCGAAGCGATCCCCTATTCCAACCATGACCTTTACGTGCAGGGCGTCTCGGAATTCGTCGCCGCCTCGGCAGGGCAGGGACGCCCCGCTGCCGATGGCCCGGATGGCGTCAAATCCCTGTCTGTCGCGCTCAGCGTGCGCGAGGCAGCGGCAACCGGGCAGCGCGTTGACATCGACTATGGTGGCTTCTGATGAGCAAGCTTGTTTCAGCCTCTGACGCCGTATCCCGCATCCCGGACGATGCGATTGTCACGGTTTCGTCCTCTTCGGCGCTGGGATGCCCCGATCTGGTCCTAAAAGCCATGGGCGAACGGTTCCGGGCAGAAGGGCATCCACGCAATATCACTACGCTCCACCCGATTGCTGCAGGCGATATGTATGGCGTGAAAGGCATGGAGCATCTGGCGCAGGATGGGTTGCTAGCCCGTGTGCTGGCCGGGTCTTACCCCTCGGGACCATCAAACCTTGATATGCCCGAGATCTGGAAGATGATCGTCGAAAATCGCGTGGCCGCTTACAACGTACCTTCGGGCATCATGTTCGACATGCATCGCGAAGCGGCGGCCCGGCGACCGGGTGTCCTGACACAGGTCGGGCTGGACACGTTTGTTGACCCGCTCCGAGAGGGTTGTGCGATGAATGCACGCGGTGCTGCTTCGCCAATCGTCACACGCACCGAATTTGGCGGTCAGACTTGGCTGCACTTTCCCAACATCATCCCGACTGTCTGCATCCTGCGCGCCACCACGGCGGATGAATTCGGCAACCTGACTTATGAGCATGAAGGGGCCTATCTGGGCGGGCTGGAACAGGCCATCTGCGTGCGCAACTATGGCGGTCTGGTGATCGCTCAGGTTCAACGGGTGACTGCCGAGGGTAGCCTGCGCCCGCATGATGTACGCGTACCGGGCCATCTGGTGGATCTGATCGTCGAAGACCCTGATCAGAAACAGACCACCGAAACACCCTATGATCCCGCTATCTCAGGCCAGATCATGCGCCCATGGGACAGTTTCTCATTGGCTGAACATGGGGTCGAAAAGGTGATCGCACGCCGCGCCGCGATGGAATTGCGCGCCGGGATGAGCGCAAATCTGGGCTTCGGTATCAGCGCTATGGTGCCTCGCATTCTGCTGGAGGAAGGGCATCCCAAAGCCGTAACATGGGCCATTGAACAAGGGGCTGTTGGGGGCGTGCCGCTGACCGGTTTCGCGTTCGGCTGTGCGTCTAACGCGCACGCCTATGTGCCCTCGCCGCAGCAATTCATCTACTTTCAGGGCGGCGGGTTCGATATGTCCTTCCTGTCTTTCCTTGAGGTCGATGTGGAAGGCAATGTGAATGTCTCGAAACTGGGTAAGAAACCGTATTTGACTGCCGGGTGCGGCGGGTTTGTCGACATCACTGCAGGCGCGAAAAAGATCGTGTTTTCGGGCTGGTTCGAGGCTGGCGCCAAGATCGCCCTGGGTTCGGACGGGATCAGCGTCGCAGCCCCCGGTAAGTTTACCAAGATGGTGGATCAGGTGGAGCACGTCACCTTCTCGGGCCGCCGGGCGCGCGAGCTTGGGCAGGATGTGATCTACGTGACCGAGCGCTGTGTCATCCGCCTGACCGATCAGGGGCTGGTCGCGACCGAGCTCATGCCGGGCATCAACGTGCAGCACGACATTGTGGCGGCATCACAAGGCCGCGTCAAAGTGGCGGAAAACGCGATATTGATGCCGACTTCGCTGTTCGCCGAAGGTCCCATGGGGATGACGGTGTGAGCGGGATTGGCTTTCATATCGACGGGCGCACCGCCATCCTGACGCTGGACAATCCCTCCAAGCTGAATGCGCTGACCATTGACATGCTGGATGCGCTTGAGGCGCATGTGCAGCAGGTCGAGCGGGACAATGCGATCCGGGCTTTGGTGCTGACCGGAGCCGGAGAAAAGGCGTTTTGCTGCGGCGCGGATATTGGTGCCTGGGGTGGGCTGAGCCCTGCAGAGTTTGCACGGCACTGGGTGCGCGACGGGCATCGGATTTTTGACCGCCTCGCGCGACTCGGCAAACCAACGATTGCCGCAATCAACGGCCATGCCTTTGGCGGCGGGCTGGAATTGGCCAGTTGTTGCGATCTGCGCTTGCTGGCACCGCGCGCAACTCTGGCCCTGCCCGAAGCGCGGATTGGGATCGTACCGGGTTGGTCGGGGACACAGCGCGTGGCGCGGTTGATGCCGGAAGCGGCCGTTAAAGAGATGGCTCTGTTTGGTCGTCGCCTCGGCGCGGACCGCGCGGTTGCCCTGGGCTATGCCGTCGAACTGGCCGACGATGTCCTGACCCGCGCGCTTGAGATCGCCGCTGAGGCACAGGCTCTGTCCCCGCGCGCCACCGAGATTGCCAAGAACATGATCCATGCAGCAGTGGGCGAGGACACCGATGCGGTAATCGAGGCACTTGGCAGCGCTGCTGCGGCGGCCTCAACCGACCGTGACGAAGGCGTCGCGGCCTTCATGGAAAAACGTAACCCTCAGTTTTCAGGGCTCTGACGCATATGAAAGACCTCACGATCAACCCAGCGATCCCCTACGATCTGCCCCAGTTGTTCGAGGGTCGCCACCTGATCAACGGTCGGTGGCGGGACAGCGCGTCGGGTGAGACCTTCGAGCGCCGCTCACCTTCACATGGGCATATTGTCAGCCGATCAGCACTTGGCTCTGAGGCCGAAGCCGAAGCTGCGATCCTCGCAGCGCGGGACGCTTTCGATAGCGGCGTTTGGAGCCGCGCTTCGGGCAAAGACCGCGCCGAGGTTTTGCTGAAGGTGGCTGATCTAATCGAACAAAACGTCGACCGGATCGCTGTGATTGAAACACTGGAAAGCGGCAAGCCGATCAGCCAGTCCAAAGGTGAGGTAGGAGGTGCCGCTGATCTATGGCGCTATGCAGCATCACTGGCGCGCAGCACCCATGGCGACAGCCACAATACGCTGGGCGCAGATATGGTGGGCGTGGTTCTGAAGGAACCCATCGGCGTCGTATCGATCATAACGCCATGGAATTTCCCGTTCTGGATTCTCAGCCAGAAGCTGCCATTTGCACTGGCGGCTGGCTGCACGGCAGTGGTGAAACCGTCCGAGATGACGCCTTCGACTACGCTAATGCTGGGCGAACTGCTGATGGAGGCTGGATTGCCTGCAGGGGTCTGCAACATTGTTCTGGGCTATGGCCAACCAGTCGGAAGTACACTGGCCAGCCATGAGGCCGTGGACATGGTCAGCTTCACTGGCTCGACCGCTGTGGGCAAAACCATCAGCAAGACCGCCTCGGATACTCTGAAGAAAGTTGCGCTGGAGTTGGGCGGCAAGAACCCCCAGGTGATCTTTCCCGATGCGAAGCTCGACTCAGCCGCAGATGCGGTGGTGTTTGGCGTCTATTTCAATGTCGGTCAGTGCTGCAACTCCAGCAGTCGCATCATTGTGCACGAGGACATTGCGCAAGCCTTTACCGATAAGGTCATCGCGCTGTCGCGGAAGGTGAAATTTGGCGACCCGCTGGACCCGTCCACGCAGGTCGGGGCGATTGTCACGCCCGAACACAACGCCAAGATCGACGGTTATGTCAAACAGGCTCATGCCGCAGGCGCAACAATCGTCCTGGGCGGCGATCCTTTGAACGTTGAGGGGTTGGGCAACCAATTCTATCAACCTACCATTATAACCGATGTTCAACCCGAAATGCCCATCGCGCGTGATGAAGTGTTTGGCCCGGTGCTGTCGGTACTGACGTTCAAAACGCTGGACGAAGCCATTGAGATCATGAATGATAGCGCTCTCGGCCTTTCGGCAGGGGTCTGGAGCGAAAATGTCCATACCTGCCTAGACTTTGCCCGCCGCACCCAGGCGGGGACGGTCTGGACCAATACCTGGATGGATGGGTTCCCCGAGGTCGCCTTCGGTGGCTACAAACAATCCGGCCAGGGCAGGGAGATTGGGCAATATGGGTTCGAGGAGTTTTTTGAGGTTAAATCTGTGGTGATGCGCATTGGCGATAGCAGGGCGCCTTGGGTGCCGCAGGATTGAACCATGCGCCACGCGGCGCAGGAACAACAAAGATCGCATTAAGGGAGGAAACGAAAATGCGTAACATGCTGAAGACAAAGTCGGTCATCGTGGCCGGGCTTCTGTGCACATCCAGCCTGGCTCAGGCGGAAGAGGTTGAGGTTCTGCACTGGTGGACCTCGGGCGGTGAAGCAGCCGCGCTGAACGTCCTTAAGGATGATCTGTCCGGTCAGGGCGTTGGCTGGACCGACATGCCCGTCGCCGGTGGCGGCGGTGAGCAGGCGATGACCGTTCTGCGTGCTCGTGTCACTGCTGGCAATGCGCCGACTGCCGTTCAGGGTCTGGGTTTTGACATTCAGGACTGGGCAGCACAAGGCGCTTTGGCCGATTTGAACGAAGTGGCCGCGCAGGAAGGTTGGGATGCGGTTGTGCCAGATGCGCTAAAGGCCTTCGCCAAGCATGACGGTAAATGGGTTTCGGCCCCAGTAAACGTGCATTCGACCAACTGGGTCTGGGCCAACAAGGCGGTTCTGGATGCAAATGGGATCGCTCAGCCAACAAGTTGGGAAGAGTTCGTGGCCGCAGTTGAAGCGCTGAAGGCCGCCGGCGTGACACCGATTGCCCATGGCGGTCAGGCCTGGCAGGACGCGACTGTGTTTGATGCCGTTGCCATGTCAACGCTGGGCCCGGATGGCTACAAGGCGGCTTTCATCGATCTGGATGAAGACACGCTGGGCGGCGATGCCATGAAAGAGGCGTTCGACCGCATGGCATTCATTCGCGACAATGTGGATGAGAACTTCTCGGGCCGCGACTGGAACCTGGCAACTGCGATGGTCATCAATGGTGAGGCCGGCTTCCAGATGATGGGAGACTGGGCGAAGGGTGAGTTCCTGAACGCGGGCAAAGTTCCCGGTCAGGATTTCCTGTGCTTCCGCTTCCCCGGTACGGCTGATCAGGTCACCTTCAACGCCGACCAGTTCATGATGTTCGATCAGGGCGGTTCGGTTTCGGCGGAACAGGCAGCGCTGGCCAGCGCGATCCTGTCACCGTCGTTCCAGTCGGCCTTTAACGTGGTGAAGGGCTCGGTTCCTGCGCGGACCGATGTCAGCGATGCCGACTTTGATGACTGCGGCAAACAGGGCATGAAGGATCTGGCGGCGGCCGCATCCTCGGGCAACCTGTTCGGATCAATGGCCCATGGCCACGCAGCACCTGCATCGGTCAAGAACGCGGTTTATGACGTCGTAACGGCGCATTTCAACGGCGAATACGACAGCGAAACCGCTGTAGTCGAATTGGTCGACGCCGTGTCCATCGCCAAGTGATCACCTGATCCTCCCGACGGGGCGGCGACCGTGCCGCCCTGTCACCAGCGGGCATACCCCGCGTCCAGACACTTCCCCACTTGCAGGAGGGCGCGCCATGGCTGGTTCAGCCGACGCGGATTTCAAGACACGCCTTCAGAACTGGATCCCCAAACTGGTCCTGTCGCCGTCGCTGGCGATGATGCTGGTCTTTGTGTACGGGTTCATCCTGTTTTCGGTGTATCTGTCCTTTACCGACAGCCGCATTCTTCCAAGCTTTGGCTGGGTCGGCTGGGAAAACTACGACAAGCTCTGGCGGCTCAGCCATTGGGAGACCTCGCTGATCAATATGGGGATCTTCGCAGGACTCTATATCGTGATCTGCACCTGTATCGGGCTGGGTCTGGCGATCTTCCTAGATCAGAAAATTCGGGGTGAGGGGCTTTTGCGCCCGATCTACCTGTATCCAATGGCGCTGAGTTTCATTGTCACCGGGACCGCGTGGAAATGGTTTCTGGACCCGGGCATCGGGCTGGAAAACGTCATGCATACATGGGGTTGGACCAGTTTCGAGTTCGACTGGATCAAAAATCGCGACTACGCGATCTACACCGTCGTTCTGGCGGCAGTTTGGCAGACCAGCGGTTTTGTGATGGCCATGTTTCTGGCCGGTTTGCGTGGCATTGACAATGAGATCTTGCGGGCGGCGCAGATGGACGGGGCCTCGAACTGGAACCTCTATCGCCGGATCATCATTCCGCAACTGCGCCCGGCCTTCCTGTCGGCCTTCGTGATCCTCAGCCACCTTGCGATCAAGACGTTTGACCTTGTGATCGCCCTGACCGGAGGAGGACCGGGTCGGGCCACGGAACTACCGGCGACCTTCATGTATTCCTACACCTTCACCCGGAACCAGATGGGGATCGGTGCGGCCTCGGCCACGATCATGCTGATGACCATAGCAGCGATCATGATCCCTTATCTGTACGCTGAATTGCGGGAGAAACGCTGATGGCGCAGGCAACTCAGGATACCGCAATTCGAACAGGCCGGATCACGCGTGCACTGATTTATGTCGTGCTGATCCTCTTCTCACTGTTCTACCTGCTGCCGCTCTACGTAATGCTGTCAAACTCGGTGAAACCGTTGGAGGAGATCACTGGCGGCGGCATGATGAATCTGCCGCAGGTCTTCACCTTGGAACCTTGGATCAAAGCATGGTCCTCGGCTCAAATCGGGGTCGAGCCAACAGGGCTGCGGCCATATTTCTGGAACTCGATCAAGATGGTGGTTCCGGCCGTCATAGTCTCGACCATTTTGGGTGCGCTGAACGGCTATGTGCTGACCAAATGGCGTTTCAAATACGACACCATCCTGTTTGGTCTGATGCTGTTTGCCTGTTTCATTCCGTTCCAGATCGTTCTGATCCCGATGGCGCGAATGCTGGGCCTGATGGGTCTGGCGGGCACCACCTGGGGTTTGGCGCTGGTGCATGTGGTCTACGGGATTGGCTTCACAACGCTTTACTTCCGGAACTACTATGCCGTTTTCCCGACCGAGCTGATCCGGGCCGCGCAGATCGACGGGGCCGGGTTCTTCCAAATCTTCTGGCGCATCCTGCTGCCCAGCTCCGGCCCGATCGCGGTGGTGTCGATCATCTGGCAGTTCACCAACATATGGAATGACTTCCTGTTTGGTGCCTCCTTCGCCGATGCCAACAGCCAGCCGATGACCGTAGCGCTGAACAACCTTGTTCAGTCGTCAACCGGGGTGAAGGAATACAACGTTCATTTCGCAGGTGCCATTCTGGCCGCCATGCCAACTCTGCTCGTCTACATCGTGGCCGGACGTTATTTCGTTCGCGGCCTGATGGCGGGTTCCGTGAAAGGATAAGGCCTTATGGGTTTTCTGGACATAGATAACGCGACCAAATCCTATGGGTCGGTCGAGGTTCTGCACAAGGTCGATATCTCGGTGCAGGAGGGAGAGTTCCTTGTACTCGTCGGCCCGTCGGGCTGTGGCAAATCCACTCTACTAAACATGATCGCGGGGCTGGATGAGATCACCAGCGGCGAGATCCGCATCCGGGAGAAGGTGATGAATGGGGTGCATCCGTCGAACCGAAACATCGCCATGGTGTTCCAAAGCTATGCGCTCTACCCGAACATGACGGTCGGGCAGAACATCACCTTCGGGCTTGAGATGCACGGAGTGCCCAAGCCCGAGCGCGACAAGGCGATGCACGAGGTCGCCACGCTTTTACAGATCGAGCAGTTGCTGGACCGCAAGCCCGGTCAATTGTCCGGTGGTCAACGTCAACGTGTTGCCATGGGCCGGGCACTGGTACGGGAACCGGATGTGTTCCTGTTTGACGAGCCTCTGTCCAACCTCGACGCCAAACTGCGTGTCGATATGCGGACCGAGATCAAGAAGCTGCATCAAAACCTTGGCACCACAATCGTATACGTGACTCATGATCAGATCGAGGCGATGACCCTGTCCAGCCGGATCGCAGTGATGAACGGCGGTTATGTGCAGCAACTGGGAACCCCGCAGGAAATCTACGACACCCCGGCCAATATCTTCGTCGCAACCTTCATGGGCTCACCCGCGATGAACGTGATGCCTGCGAAGGTGTCCGTGCTGAACGGTCGTCCTCATGCCGAGGTTGCCACCCATGACGGATCACTTGCTCAACTGCCTTTCAGTCAGGACAATCTCGCCGAATGGGATGGGCGCGACATCTTGCTCGGCATCCGACCGGAAACCATCACCGATATGGATGGCGCGGATCGCAAATCCTCGAACATTGCGCAGATGACCAACCGGATTGTTGTTACCGAACCTGCCGGTTCGGACACGTTTGTCTCGATGCAATTGGGGGGGCGGGATGTGATTGCCCGCATGCGCTCGGACGCCGAGGTCGCGGCGGGGCAGGATTTCGACTTTGCCGTCAATATGGAAAAGGCCGTGGCCTTTGACCCGGAAAGCGAGATGCGGATTGTTCCGTGACAAACCCGGATGTCATAATCATCGGATCTGGGGTCGGAGGGGCAACGCTGGCCGCAGCACTTGCCCCCACGGGCCGCCGCATATTGATCCTCGAACGAGGCGAGCATCTGCGCCCATCGCCTGCGGACCGCGACCCAAAGGCGATTTTTGAGGATGGGCATTTCCGCCCCGATGAAACATGGCTGGACGGCGAAGGGCAGCCCTTTAATCCCGGCAATTACTATTGTGTTGGCGGCAATTCCAAGTTCTACGGCGCCGCACTCATTCGATACCGTGCTGAGGATTTTGAACCCCGCCAACACATGGGCGGTCATTCTGCTGGCTGGCCCATCAGCTACCACGATTTGGAACCCGACTACGCGGCGGCTGAACGGCTTTACTCGGTGCGAGGCACTGCCGATGAGGACCCGACGGAGCCCCCTCATAGCAGTACTTACCCACATCCGCCCGTGACCGATGAGCCTGACATTGTTGAACTGCGCACGCGCTTAAGTGGGACGGGGTTGTCACCCGCATCGGTCCCCTTAGGCGTGGATATCGACCGCTGGCTATCCGGCGGGCAGACCACCTGGGACGCGTTTCCGAACACCTGCGGTGGCAAGATGGACGCCGAGACCTGTGCCCTGGCCGAGGCTTTGACCCATGAAAATGTTGAGCTGCTAACCAACGCACCTGCAGATAAGCTGCTCAGCAACAATGACGGGCGCATTACAGGCGTTGAGGTCACGGGGCATGGCACGCTGCGCGCGCCGGTGATTGTTCTATCCGCCGGTGCAGTTCAGTCCGCCGCGCTGTTATTGAAATCCGCCAATGACAATAGCCCTACCGGTCTTGCGAACCGATCAGATCAGGTTGGGCGCAACTTCATGAACCACAATTGCTCGGCAGTTCTGGCCCTGCATCCGCTGCGTCGCAACCGTTCAATCTATCAGAAGACGTTGATGTTCAACGACTACTACAATGATGACGGGCAGGGCGGTGCGCCGTTGGGCAATATCCAGATGCTGGGCAAGATCACCGGCCCTATCCTGGCGTCTCAGACCAGATTGCCGGGGCCAATCGCAGCAATGATCGCAAATCGCAGCTTTGATTTCTACGCCATGTCCGAGGACCTGCCAAACCCCGACAGCCGGGTGACGATCACGGGTGACCAGATCAGACTGGACTGGAAACGGTCGAACTGGCAAGCGCATAAGGCGCTGGTCGCCAAGCTCAAACAGCACCTGCGCCGGGCTGGGTTTCCGATGGTTCTGTCTCGACCCTTCGACCGCCGCACGCCCTCGCACCAATGCGGAACGGCACGGATGGGGGATGACCGAACCAGCAGTGTTGTAGACACGTTCTGCCGCAGCCATGATCACCGAAATCTGTTCATCGTCGACGCCTCGGTTTTGCCGACCTCGGCCGCCGTCAATCCGGCGTTGACCATCGCGGCGCTGGCCTTGCGCGCCGGTCGTCATATTATTGAAACGGAGTTTGCGGCATGACCCGGGTTGCCTTGGTCACCGGAGGGCAGCAGGGCATTGGCCTGGGGATCGCACGCGCGTTGGTCGCGGCAGGGCACAAGGTTGCACTGGCCTCGCAGGTAGACCCAAAAGACCCAATCGTGCAAGAAGCCCTGGCCGAACTGGGCCCGAACACGATCTACGTTCAGCATGATGTGTCAGACATCGATCACGTGCCCGCTTTGCTGGATCAGGTCGAAGCCCAGTATGGGCCGATTACCGCCCTGATCAACAACGCAGGCGTCGGTGCGCCGGTACGCGGCGATATGCTGGAATTGACACCCGAGAACTGGGATTTTGTCCAAGACATCAACCTGCGCGGCGCGTTCTTTCTGACACAAGAGGTCGCACGGCGCATGTTGGCCAGCCCGCAGAGCGGCTATTGCTCAATCACGTTCATTACGTCGGTCAGCGCCACGATGGTGTCAATTGAGCGCGCCGAATACTGCGTGTCCAAAGCGGCCGCCGCGATGATGGCGCAGCTGTTTGCGGTGCGGATGGCTCCGCATGGGATTGGCGTGTTCGAGCTGCGCCCCGGCATCATCGCCACAGAAATGACGGCTGGTGTACGAGACAAATACACCGACCGGATCGAAGGCGGGCTGGTGCCAGCCGCGCGGTGGGGTGAACCGCAGGATATCGGCTCGGTCATCGTTCCCATCGTGGACGGCCAGATGCAATTTGCCACCGGGGCCGCGATCCCCGTGGATGGCGGGCTTTCGATCTCGCGCCTGTAAGGAACTCAGAGGACAAGATGTCTGAAGGATATGATTTCATCGTGATCGGCGGCGGCTCGGCGGGGTCTGTCATTGCGGCGCGGTTGTCCGAGGAACCCTCGGCCAAGGTCCTGCTGCTTGAGGCCGGGCCCTCAGACCGGCATCCGTTTTTTCACCTTCCTGCGGGCTTTGCCAAGATGACCAAAGGCATTGGTAGCTGGGGTTGGTCGACGGTGCCGCAGAAGCACATGCAGGGGAAGATTTTCAACTACACCCAAGCCAAGGTAGTCGGCGGCGGGTCGGCCATAAATGCTCAGATCTACACGCGCGGTGCTGCGCAGGATTATGACGACTGGCGACAGATGGGGTGCGAGGGCTGGGGCTATGACGATGTCCTGCCCTATTTCAAGAAGTCCGAAGACAACGACAGCTACGACAATAAATTCCACAGCAAGGGCGGCCCGCTGGGTGTTTCGATGCCAGCCGCGCCTTTGCCGATTTGCGATGCCTATATCGAGGCCGCCGGGCAGGTTGGCATCCCTAAAACGGACGATGTGAATGGCGCGAAACAGGATGGGGCCGGGTATTACCAGCTGACCCAACGCAACGCGCGCAGATCCTCGGCAGCGATGGCGTTTCTGGCACCCAATCGGAACCGACCGAACCTGACTGTGCGCTTGTGCGCTCAGGTCCGCAGGATCATGGTCCAAAAGGGCCGCGCTACTGGCATTGAGATGATGAGCGGTGAAAAGATCACTGCCGCGCGTGAGGTGATCCTATCGTCCGGAGCCATCGGTTCTCCCCGCTTGCTGCAATTGTCCGGGATCGGACCCGCGGGTCATCTGGATAGCCTCGGGATCAAGCCAGTCTATGACCAGCCGCAGGTTGGTGAGAACCTGCAGGATCATCTGGACCTCTATTCAATTTGCGAGGTCACCGGCCCGCACACCTATGACAGGTTTGCCAAACTGCATCTGTCTGCGCTTGCAGGACTGCAATATCTGGTCACGCGCAAGGGACCGGTGGCCTCCAGCCTATTTGAAACCGGTGGATTCTGGTACGCCGACCCCGCCGCGCGTTCCCCCGATATTCAGATGCATCTTGGTCTGGGAACTGGGATTGAGGCCGGGGTCGAGGCGATGCCGAACGGTGGCGTGACGCTGAACGCCTGTTTCCTGCGGCCCCGGTCTCGGGGCACGGTGCGGTTGCAAAGCGCCGATCCGACAGCAATGCCGCTGATCGACCCGAATTATCTGGCCGATCCCTATGACCGAGAGATGTCAATCCGGGGTTTGAAGCTGGTGCAGAACATCTTGTCGCAAGAAGCGCTTGAGCCGTACATTCTGGCAGAACGTTTGCCGGGTCCGGCAGTACAGACTGAGCAGGAATATTTCGACTTCATCTGCGTTCATTCCAAAACCTCGCACCACTGCGCGGGCACTTGCCGCATGGGCAATGACGAGGCGGCTGTTTTGGACCCACGCCTGCGCTTTAACGGGATCGAAGGGCTGCGCGTCGCCGATGCCTCGATCATGCCGACAGTCAATTCTTCGAACACCAACGCGCCCACTATCATGATCGGCGAGAAAGCCGCCGACATGATCAAGCATGATCAAGGATTTACGCAATGATCCGTCATATCGTTTTGACAAAATTCCGCACGGATGTAACCGAAGAAACGGTTGCGCAGATTTACCAAAGGCTCGCCGATGTGGCCGAAGCTCTGCCCGGAGCAAAGGGCTTCACCGGCGGCCGTAGCCAAAGCCCGGAGCAGATCGAGCGCGGCTATATGCACGGGTTCGTAATCGATTTCGACGATTGGGATGCCCTGGCGACCTATCAAGCCAATGAGGATCACAAGGCCTGTGGTGCCCAATTGGTGGCAAATGCGGTGGGTGGGATCAACGGCATTCTGGTGTTGGATCTGGAGGTCTGAGGCGATGACAATAATCTTGCCAAACCGCGACGGCCAGTTGGAATGTTACACACTGACCGGAACGCCTTTGGTCCCTCGCGCGCCACGGGTGGCTTTGACCCGCACCGCTTTTGCCGCAGCACATGTGGTTTCTGACCCGATAGCCGAGCGAAACCCACGGGAGGGCCGCCCGGCGGTGGATTGGGACGCGACCCTGAATTTCCGGCAAGGCTTGTGGGACCAAGGGCTTGGCTTGGCTGAGGCGATGGACACCGCACAGCGTGGGATGGGTGTGGATTGGGAAACAGCATTGGAATTGATCCAACGCACTATGGTGGCCGCCAAAGCTCACCCTCTGTTGCCGCGCGTTGCCTGCGGGGTTGGCACGGATCATGTACCACTTAGTGCCTTGAACACGGCCGGGGAAATCCTGTCGGCTTACGAGCATCAGGCCGAAGCGATCGAGGCCGCAGGCGGACAGTTGATCCTGATGGCTTCACGCGCCTTCCCGGCCATCAACGCCGGGTCGGACACGTATCACGACGTTTATCGCGCGCTAATCGATGGGGCGGCTGAACCGGTAATCCTGCATTGGCTGGGCGACATGTTCGATCCGGCCTTGACTGGATATTGGGGGAGTACGGATGTGGATCAGGCCAGCGATTTCGTGCTGTCCCTGATTACAGAAAATCCAGCCAAAGTCGATGGTATCAAAATCTCACTGCTCGATCAGGCGCATGAAGAAGCGTTTCGCAAGCGCCTGCCGGACAGCGTGCGCCTCTATACAGGGGATGATTTCAACTATTCCGATTTGATCGCCGGGGACGGGGATCACTATTCTCATGCCCTGCTGGGGATATTCGCCGCCATCGTCCCGGCTGCCGCTCAGGCGCTTGAGGCATTGGCGCAGAACGATATGGATCGTTACCACGCGCTGTTTGCGCCGACCGTTCCGCTCAGCCGTGAAATCTTCCGCGCACCGACGCGGTATTACAAGGCCGGGATTGCCTATCTGGCCTGGCTGAATGGCGCGCAGAGCCATTTCATTATGCCCGGCGGGTTCCAATCCAGCCGCGACATCTGTCATTACGCCGAAGTGTTCCGGCTTGCGGATCAAGCGGGTTTGCTCTTGGACCCGGATCGGGCTACAGCGCGGATGACAACATTGCTGAACCTGCACGGGGTAGACCAATAGACTGAATGCGCAGACCTACGATCATAGATGTGGCCAACAAGGCGGGCGTGTCGAAATCCACGGTTAGCCTTGTGTTGCAGGGCAGTGCGCAGGTCAAATCGGAAACCAGAACGTTGGTTCACGCCGCGATGAAGGAGATCGGTTATGTCTATAACCGATCCGCCGCCAATCTGCGGTCAACCGGGAATGCCCTGATCGGGTTGGTGATCAACGATCTGACCAACCCATTTTTCACTGAATTCGCCACGTCTTTGCAAATGGCTTTGGGGTCGCGGGGCTACGCGGTGGTTGTCGCCAACACCAATGAAGACCCCAATATTCAGGACCAGGTGGTTACCGCGATGTTGGAACACGGGGTTTCAGCCCTGATCCTGTCGCCTGCTTACGGGGATGTCTCCAAGACCCTTGATGCGGTTGAGCGTGCGGGAATCCCGATGATGCAAGTCCTGCGTCAGGTCGAAAGTGAGACGGGCAAACACCCCTTTATGGCCCCTGACTATCGCGCGGGTGGGCGGGCCGCCACCCAGCACCTATTGAACGCCGGCGCGCGCCGGGTAGCTTTCGTTGGCGGTTTGGAGGGTCGGCAGGTCACGCAGGAACGGTTCTCGGGTTATCTTGAGGTTACGCAGGAAAGCGGTTTGGACCCGATTGTCATGACGGGGAAAACCAGCCGCGCGTTCGGGCATTCGGCAGCGATTGATCTGTTCAGGAACCACCCGGATTGCGACGCGGCACTGTGTTTCAACGATTTGGTGGCCTTTGGAATGATCAACGCCTGCCACGAGGCCCGCGTTGAGATCGGAAATTCCTTTCAGATCATCGGGTTCGACGATATTTGCGAGGCGTCAGAGTGTTGGCCCGCGCTATCCTCGGTTCACTGCGGCGTCGAGGCCTTTGGACAACGGGTGGCAGATACGATCTTGTGTTGGCTGCAAAAGGACGAAATGCCAGAGGCCGAAACCAGAACAGATGTCCGCCTGATACAACGACAAACAACAAAAGCGCTCGACTGACAGCACAAAGAAGGTGTTTGGCCAGAACCCGGCGCAGGTTTTGGGATGACATGCCAAGCTATATCGGATTGTAATGGATCAACCGGGGCTCTGCTGCCTCTGCCACCCACGGATAGGCTGGTTCGAACATGAAGATTGTCTCGCAATTCCCCAACTCCGTTCGTGAAATCTATCACATCGAGATCCCGATGTCGGATGGGTGCCATCTGGGTGCCCGCATCTGGATGCCCGAGAATGCAGAGGCACAGCCGGTGCCTGCGATCTTCGAGTTTCAGCCCTACCGCAAGAATGACATCATGGCCGAACGGGATGTGACGCTTTATCCCTACCTCGCGGGGCACGGATATGCAGTTGTCCGCGTCGATCTGCGCGGCAGCGGCGATTCCGAAGGTGTGCTGACTGATGAATACACCCCTCAGGAACTGCAAGACGGGTGCGAAGTGATCGCATGGATCGCTGAACAAGACTGGTGCGACGGCAAGGTCGGGATCACTGGAAAATCGTGGTCCGGGTTCAATGGGTTGCAGATCGCGGCCCTGCAACCGCCTGCGTTGAAGGCCGTCCTGACCCTGTGCTCAACCGATGATCGCTATGCCGATGATATCCACTACTCTGGTGGCTGCGTGCTTGGTGAGCAACTGACGTGGTCCTCGATCATGTTTGGTAAGAACACCATGCCGCCCGACCCGGCAAATGTGGGCGAACGCTGGCGCGAAATGTGGTTGGGCCGCCTGCGTGGCTCGGGGCTTTGGCTGAAGACCTGGATGCAGCATCAAACCCGCGATGCGTTCTGGAAACACGGATCGGTGTGTGAGGAATTTTCACGCATCAAAATCCCGGTCTTTGCAGTCTCGGGCTGGGCCGACGGGTATTATCCGGCAGTGCTTCGCATGATGGAACATCTGCAAGGGCCGCGCAAAGGGCTGATCGGGCCCTGGGCACATCTGATGCCAAATGCCGGCTTGCCCGGTCCTCAGATGGGCTTCCTGCAAGAGGTTCTGCGTTGGTGGGATCATTGGCTAAAAGGCGACGACACCGGTATCATGGATGAGCCCATGCTGCGCCTTTACATGCAGCATAGCGCCGAGCCGAAGGAGGCGATGACCCATCGCGACGGGCATTGGGTGGCAGAAAGCAGCTGGCCATCACCCACCATAGGATCATCTGACTGGTACCCGAGCGCAAAAGGTACTTTGGCGACCGATGCCCCCGGATCGGGAACAGTATCGGTCAACTCACCGGTCATGTCGGGTGGCTATGCCGGGTTCTGGTGCGCCTTTGCCAGCGATGGGGATTTGCCAGGCGATCAGCGACGTGACGATGCGCTGTCGGCCTGCTTTGACAGCGCACCGCTCTCGGACTCATTCGACATTGTGGGCCAACCGATCCTGCGGCTGGCCTTTTCCTCCGACAAGCCGGTTGCGCAAATCGCCGTGCGCCTGAACGAAGTTTTGCCAAGCGGGTCATCATCACGCGTGACCTACGCTGTTTTGAACCTGACCCACCGCAACAGCCACGAAACTCCCGAGGCTTTGGTGCCCGGACAGAGCTATGAGATTGAGGTTCCATTGCGCGCCATCGCCCACCGGTTCGGGGTCGGCAGCCGCATCCGTGTTGCGCTTTCCACCAGCTATTTCCCGTTGATCTGGCCAGCACCCGAAGCCGCGACCCTGACGCTCAATCTGGATCGTTGTTGTCTGACGCTGCCAGACCGGCAACCAAGCCCGTTAGATAAAACGCTTCACGCTTATCCTGAGCCCGAGCAAGCCGCACCGCTTGAAACGGTGACGTTGGCGGAAGGTGAAGGCGGCCGAAGCATCACCCATGATGTGGTCCGCGATATTGTGACCGTCGACACAAAGCATGAGACGGGCCGCTACAGGATCGTAGAAAATGGCCTTGAGATCGAAGTAAAAGGCCGCGAAATCTTTAGCGCTTCCGCCCAAAACCCGGCAGGCGCAGTAGGCAAGACGCGTTGGGTCTACCAGATGTCACGCGGCGATTGGTCGATCCGAACCGAGACCGAAGTTTGCATGATTGCTTCGCCGCAAAACTGGCAGATCACCGCAACCTTGCGCGCTTTTGAAGGCACCGAATCTGTCCATGAACAACATTGGTCTGAGGAGCTGCCGCGCAATCTGAACTGAACTGATGGCAGCAGGTCAGAGCAGACCGCGCTCCTCCAGCACTTTCCGGGCAACGCGGAAGCACTCCAGCGATTGCGGTACGCCGCAATAAATGCCGATCACGTGAATAATGGCCTGAATTTCTTCTTTGGTGACACCATTGTTCAAAGCGCCTTTGCAGTGAATTTCCCATTCATGCATCTTTCCCAGCGCGCCGATCATAGACAGGTTCATCATCGACCGGGTCTTGGCATCGATCGTGTCATCACCCCAGCCAAAACCCCAGCACCAGGCGGTCATCGCCTCTTGAAACGGGCGAGTAAAGTCATCGGCGGCGGCCAGGTTCTTTTCGACATAATCTGCCCCCAGTGTCGCCTTGCGCTGCTCTAACCCTTTTTCGAACAGATCTTCATCCATCATTTCTCTCCTGTTTCAATGCTTTGATGATGGCGCGACCCTATGCCCGCAACCAGATCACAATTCCAGATTTTCACATAGATCAATCGACAGCGTCGCGCATCCATTGCTGTAGCCGAGCGATTGAATGCTCGCTCATCACCCCGCCATCAGGGTCCAGAACCAGAGGCCCGGGAACATATCCTTTGGATTTCAGGCCGCGATACACGGATTCGACCAGGCGGATATCTTCGGCCACGGTTGTCTCGCGATCCTGAACCGCCAGCCCGCGGATCACATCACTTTCATGCCCGCCAGTCGTGTACCAGCCGCGCCAGACCGTACAGGTATCAACGGATTCAGCGCGCCAGTGATAGGTGTTCAATACATTGCCCGGATAACACTGGAACGAGAACATCGGCCACAGGAACCAAGACTGGTAGTCGCCCGCATGTGGCATTGACATGTCGATGGGATAAGTCATCTTTTCGAGGCTCTGACACTCGGTCGTGTGGCGCAAAACATAGCCACCACCCATATCGGGCTGAATATCGTAGGTTTCGGGTTTCACTACGCCTTCCGCAAATGTCGGGTGGTTGGTCGGGCAATGGTAGCATTCCGAATAATTCTCGACCGAGACTTTCCAATTGCAATGTTCCGGGATTTCAATCCATTCCAACGGTGCCAACTCGTCAATCTGGGGAACAAACGCGGCAATCTCTTCCCGCACACCGGGATACCAGTCGTCCATTGGCGCGGCATCCTTGTCCAAATTTACAAAGATAAAGCCCAGAAAAATCTCAGTCCGAACCTCGGTCAGGCAGATTTTCTCACGATCAAATCCGGGAACCTTTTTGATGTTCGGCCCGGCGCGCAATCCGCCGGTTAGCTCATAGGTCCATTGGTGATAGGGGCAAACGACCACGCGAGTGTTGCCTGTACCAGTTACCATCTCATGCGCGCGATGCTGACAGACGTTGTAGAACGTGCGGATCACCTCATCCCGGCCACGAATGGCAAACAGGTTCTGACCGGCGATCTGAAAGGCAAAATAATCGCCCACATTTGGAATATCTGCCGCATGCCCTGCAAATTGCCAGGTACGAGACAACAGCCCGTTCATCTCATTCTGGAAGACGGCTGGATCGGTGTAATAGCTGGCCTCCAGCGAATGGGTGAGCGGTTTATTCATTCCCTGACCTCGTAACAAAGCCCAAGTGATAGGCGGCAAGTTTAGCCTCAAAAACCCAAGCCGCAATCATTTGTATCATTTTTCATTGACCGTGGTACATTTGTTTGAATATCAAATCCACAGAAATCTGCGACTCTCGAACAGGAATTTTGTGATGTCCAAAACAGAACTGCCGCAGCGTGCGAAGGTCGTCATTGTTGGCGGTGGCGTCATGGGTTGCGGCCTGGCCTATCATCTGGGGCATGAAGGCTGGGGCGAAGACACAATCCTGCTGGAAAAGGCTGAACTGACCAGCGGATCGACATGGCACGCGGCCGGGCAGATCACCCATTCGACCAGCTCCTACGGGCTGGGGCGGATGGTCGATTACAATATTGGCCTGTATTCCAAGACGCTTGAGGAAGAGACCGGGCAAGCCGTCACCTGGCATGGCTGCGGCTCGTTCCGCTTGGCCTATACCGAGGATGAGATGGACTGGTTGCGCCACACCTTGTCCGTGGGTCGTTCGCTGGGGTTTAACATCGAGTTGGTCGGGCCCGACTTCATCGCAGAAAAGCACCCGTTTTATAATCTGGATGGCGTTCTGGGCGCGCTTTATACCCCGGACGATGGCCACGTGGACCCCTCGAACGTGACCATGGCGATGGCCACCGGTGCGCGTCAGAAAGGGGTGCGCATCTTCCGTCATTGCCGCGCCACCAACATCACCCAGAACGGTGTGGGCGAGTGGGTGGTTGAGACCGAAAAGGGCACAATCACCTGTGAGCATGTGGTCAATGCAGGCGGCACCTACGCGCGCCAGATGGGCGAATGGTCGGGACTGCAGCTGCCCATGACCTCGATGACACACCACTATTTCGTCACCGAAAACGTGCCCGAATTTCAGAATCTGGACACTGAACTGCCGGTGATCCGCGATGACAAGATGGTCTCGGGCTATATCCGGATGGAGCAGAAAAAGGGCCTGATCGGGATTTACGAGAAAGAGAACTCGAACTCGGTTTGGCACGACGAATGCCCATGGGAATACGAGAACTGGCTGTTCGAGGCTGACTATGACCGCGTCATGCCCTGGCTTGAGAACTCGCTGGTACGTATGCCGATCTTTGCGGAACTGGGCATTACCCGTGAGGTCCACGGCGCGATCAGCCACCCGCCGGATGGCAACCCGATGGTTGGCCCTGCTCCGGGCGTCAAGAACTACTGGTGCTGCTGTGGAACCCAGATTGGGATCGGTTGGGGCCCCGGCCTAACCCGCGAACTCGCCAAGTGGATGGTCCGTGGAGCGGCTGACATTTCGATGCGCGACTACGACCCGCGCCGCTTTGGCAGCTATGCCAAGAAGGGCTGGCAGGTCATAAAAGCGCATGAGGATTACAAACTGCGCCATGAAATTCCGTTCCCGCATTTCAACCGCTTGGAGGGGCGTCCGGTAAAGCCTTCTCCGCTCTATGAAATTCTCAAGGACAAGGGCGCGGTGTATGAAGAGGTCTATGGGTTTGAACGCCCCCGCTGGTTCGCGCCGGAAGGGGTTGAGCAGCGCGACCACTACAGCTTTCGCCGCAATGTGGTGCATGATGTGGTCGGGGCCGAGGTCAAAGCCGTTCGCGAGAGTGTCGGAATTATGGACGTCACCGCCTTTACCAAAGTCGAAGTTTCGGGCCCGGACGCCTATGCTCTGCTAGACCGCCTGACCGCCAACAAGATGCCGCAGAAAACCGGCTCGATCACGCTGACACATATGCTGAACCGCCGGGGCCGGGTTGAGTTGGAGACCACGCTGGTGCGCATGGCGGATGATCGGTTCTATCTCGTTTGCGCCGCCTTTTTTGAGCAGCGCCTGCTGGATCACCTGAACCACAACCGCGCCGATGAAGATGTGATCATCACGGCGCTATCCGCCGGATGGTCAGCCTTGTCGTTGAACGGCCCGAAATCGCGGGACGTTCTGAGTCAATGCACTGACGCCGATCTGTCCAATGCGGGGTTCCGTTGGCTGTCAGCGCAGGAAATCACGGTCGCGGGCCATCAGGTCTGGGCGTTCCGAATGTCTTATGCAGGTGAACTCGGTTGGGAACTGCACATGCCGGACGCGGCCTGCGTTGACGTCTATTCGGCGCTATGGGCTGCGGGTGAGGCGTACGGCATCGTCAATTACGGGTCCTTCGCGATGAACGCGATGCGGATGGAGAAGGCCTTCCCCGGCGCAGGAGAGTTGACCAACGAGGTCACGCTGCCCGAGGCCAATGTAGGCCGCTTCATGAAGCTGAACAAAGACTATTTGGGCGTCGAAGCCACGCGTGTCAGTGCGGATCAGGCCGAGAAGGGCGAAATGCCGTGGATCTGTGCCTATCTGGAGATCGAACCGGATGGGGTTGAGGACGGCCATGGCGGCGAAGCTGTTGTTGTGGATGGTGAAATTGTCGGCGCAACGGCCTCGGTCGCCTATGGCCACACGGTCGGCAAGATCTTGGCCTTTGCTTATATCAAGCCGCACGCCCATGTGCCGGGCACCGAAATCGAGGTCATCATTGCGGGCACGCCGCGCAAAGGGCGCATCCTGGCTGAACCAGCCTATGACCCGGCCAGCCTTCTGCCGCGCACCGACGCCCCACAGCTTGAGCAAGTAGAGGAAGCCTGACGTGAAGATCACGCGCATCGCGCTGTGGGAAGTTCCCCTGACCAGCCATGAGACCTACTATATGGCTGATGGAAAAACCTGCGACACCACCACCTCTGTGGTTCTGCGAATCGATACGGATGCCGGGCTGCAAGGATGGGGTGAGGTCTGCCCCATTCCCCACTACTTGCCGGCCTATGCCAAGGGCGTCATCCCTGCCGTCATGGAACTGGCTCCGGTTCTGATCGGGGCCGACCCGGTTGGCCCCGAGGCATTGATGGAACGCGCGAACGCCTACCTGTACGGCCATGGCTATGCCAAGTCGGCCATCGATATGGCTCTGTGGGATCTGACTGCGCAGGCGGCGTCCCTGCCGCTGCATCGCCTGTTGGGCGGGCGGCAAGTCAAAGACATGCCGCTCTATCACTCGATCACCTGCGTCGCACCGGATGAAATGGCCCGAATGGCACGCGACGCTTATGACAACGGTATGCGCCAGTTTCAAGTGAAGCTGGGTGCGGACGACGACTGGCAAGCGGATGTGGAACGTCTGGCCAAGGTGCGCGAAGCCGTTGGGGCAGGTCCCTTGGTTTACGGCGATTGGAACTGCGGCTGCGATGCGCTGACGGCCATCCGGGTCGGGCGGGCCGCATCTCATATGGACGTAATGCTGGAACAGCCCTGCGCCAGTTTGCATGAATGCGCCCATGTCCAGCGTACAACCGGCCTGCCTATGAAGATCGACGAAAACGCCCATGACATCACCTCGGTGCTTGAGGCGCACCAACTGGGCTGCATGCAGGCGGCGGCGTTGAAACTGTCCAAGATGGGTGGCCTGTCTGCGATGCGGCAAATCCGCGACCTTTGTCTGACGCTGGGCACCCAGATGTGTATCGAAGACACTTGGGGCAGCGATATAACAACTGCGGCTGTGCTGCATCTTGCAGCATCGACACCCGCGCGTGGCATCCTGAACACTTGCGACCTGAGCCACTATGTCGGGCCCCGATTGGCTTCGGATTGTCCCGTGCGTCAGAATGGCCGTATCACCCCGCCCGAGGGGCCCGGTTTGGGTATCACGCCCGATGTTGATACGCTGGGTCAGCCGATTGCAATCATCGACTGATCCACATCATCGCGTGGTCTGTCTTGTCGTTGGCACCGCGCGATCCTAGGCTGACCCCAACAGCCACGGATCGTATGTGGCGCAAGCTTTGGGCGTACCATGCCAAATACCTTCGACAGTTGGATCGGACGTAGCGAAAGCCACAGCGACATCCTGCGCCCCGAACCAGCGCGGTTCATGCAAGCCACGCTGGTGCGGGAGCCCAGCTTGGAGATTGGTGATCCGCTCCCCCCGCTATGGCATTGGCTCTACTTTCTCGACGCCAAACCGCTGGATCAGTTGGGGCGGGACGGGCACCCAAAAAAGGGCGATTTTTTGCCACCTGTTACATTGCCTCGGCGCATGTGGGCAGGGGGTCGATTTACGTTTCATACACCCTTGCTGCTGGGGGCGCGTGTCAAGAAACGCTCGACCATCAAAGCAATCACTGAAAAAAACGGGCGCAGCGGGGAGCTGTGCTTTGTCACAGTGATGCATGAGGTTCTGGCCGAAGATGGCACGCTTGCCCTGATCGAAGAACATGACATCGTTTTTCGCGAAGACCCAAACCCTAACGCACCAAAACCCGCGCAACCTGCTGCGCCTGCCGACGCAGAGGTTTCGGAATTGGTTACGCCCTCCGAGGTCATGCTGTTCCGCTATTCGGCCCTAACTTTCAATGGCCACCGCATACACTACGACGTGGACTATGCCCGCACCGTCGAAGGGTATGACGGGCTGGTTTTTCACGGCCCGTTGACAGCGAAACTATTGGCCGATCTGGCCTGTCGGATCGTCGACAAACCGCTGAAAAAATTCGCATTCAAAGGCCTGTCTCCCATCGCCGGGATGGCACCATTTCACCTTGAAGGCAGGGTGAGTGAAGATGGTTTGGACCTTTGGGCTCGCCGCCATGACGGGGTCCAGGCGATGCAGGCCCATGCGTCGTTCTGATCCTCAACCGTTAATCGCGCTCAGCACCGCGCCTCAAGCAATTCAACGGCCTGATTGAAGCGAAAGGTGTTTTCCTCGGCCCGTGCGGTCAGATGTGCCCCTTCCAGCAGGGCAAGGGCCGCGCGGGCCTCGGCCGGGGCGGCACCCAAAGATGAAATGGAGCCATCCTGCGCAGCCAGTTCGAACACATGGGTCAGCCAGTTCACCATCATCGCTCGGAACTCAGATATCTTTTGGATCACCTCAGCCGACAGGCTTTCGCGACTGCTGATCAAGGCCACGCACAGACACAATGTTTTGCCGCCACTCAAAGCGTCCCGATAGATATCAATCAGCGCCAACAAACGCTGACCGGCGAAGGGGCAAGCGGCATCGATCCGATCACAATCGGCCTTCAACGCCTCATGGTATCGATCCATCAATGCCGCGGATAACGCTGCCTTAGTCGGGAAATGATAGTGGATGGATGCTTTGCGAATGCCGACCTCATCGGCCAAATCCGCATAGCTGAACCCATCAAACCCATGGGTGCGCGCGGCCTGCTCGGCGACGTTTAGAAGGGCCGCTTTCGTATCGGTCATCATGAAAACTCTACCTTTTGCGTTGCGACAAGCCTTGCGGCCTGTTCCGCCGCTTCCAATGCACCTTCAACGTATCCACCGAACTGGGAGGCAACCTCGGTCCCAGCGAATATCAGCGCTTGGTCCCACAGACCCATCAAGGGTGAGGGCAGGCCGTATGTTGGGTGATTGAATAGCGGCTGCTGATCTTCCAATGTTGCCGTGAACGGGTCATCGGCCCAGTCTTTGATAAACAGGTCCAGCGGCTGTGCAGCCTCTTGCCCGAACAGCCGCACGAGTTGATTCAAGACCAGTTGGCGCAGATGCACCTGATCTTTGCGCGCCTGCGGCGGCACTCCGACAAAACCGAATAGCGCATAGGGTGCGTCTTGGGCGGGCGAGGCATCGTGGATTTCAACCATCGGACCTCGACGGCTCATCGCGTCGCCGGACAATCCGGAGTTGCGCCAGAAGGGTGATGCATAGATTGCAACAACTTTGGCCTGGCCCGCCATCCAAGTGGGCACCGCAAGCATCGAGCTCAGCGCTTGGTCAGGCAATGCGGGCACAAAGGACAACTGCGCAGCAACACGAGGGGGCAGCGCGAGCACAACCCGATCAGCATGAACGGCTCGACCGTCGATAGCTGTTGCAATCACTCCATCTTCGGCACGCGCGATCTGTTGTATTGGCGTCGACAGGTGAACCCTGTCCGGGTGAACGCTTGTCGACAAAGCGTCGATCAGCGCACCAAAGCCGCCGTCCAATCGCAGCGATCCCCGCATGGATGCAAATCCAAGGCCCCGCGACACGCGGCCATGTTCGTCCTCATAGGTCAGCTCGCCGGCATAATGCTGTTCGAACCAAGATAGACCAAGCTGACCGATCAAGTCTGCAATCCTTGGCTGACCGGGCCAGAACCAAGCAGGACCCAGATCATAGCCGGTATCGCCATAATGCCGGGTCAGAATACGACCGCCCAGACGATCCCGAGCTTCGGCCAAAACAAAGTCATGCCCTTGTCGCGTTAGCTCTGCCGCAAGGCTCAGGCCCGAAAGACCGCCTCCGATAATCAGGGTCTGCGTCCGTAGTCTGGGTTGAGAGTTCATGTGCACGGCGCAATCAAACCGCCGGCGCTTTGGCATAGGGCAGATGGCCGGTCTTCATCCAGACCTTTGCACCATCAGGACCTGCCACAGCCGTCAAGTTTTCGCCGTCAGGCGACCGTAGCCATGCGTTCTTAGCCAGCGTATCCTCGCCTGAGGTGATCTGGCCATCTATGACCAACAACTCCTGCCCACCGGCTGCATCCGAAGTCAGTTCTGCACCCGGGTCAAGATGGCTGTAGGTGACGCGTTCGCGGGAATCTTCGTGTAGTAGTGCTGTCGCAACGCCATTGACCGGCGCACCAAGCTCCTCCGCCATTGTTTTACGGAACTGCTTTCGGTCCCCCATGTCAAACTGCCAGAGTTTGACAAAGATCGTACATCCCGGTGCCGAACCAGGCGTGTGAGACGAGGTTGGCGGGTTGCGCACATAGGTGCCTGCTGGGAAGTCGCCGTGCTCGTCTTGAAATACCCCATCCAGCACGATGAATTCTTCGCCTCCGGTATGGGTGTGGGCCGAGAACGAACTGCCTGATGCATAACGCACAATGGTGGTGGCACGGGCCACTTCGCCTCCGATCCGGTCGAGCATCCGACGGTCAACGCCCTTCATAGGCGAGGGCAACCAATCAATCTGGTCCGAGTGGACAACGACGCGGGCAGAGAAATCGGAGTTCAGTTCCATGGGAGGTTCCTTCTCGGGAAAGGTAGATTGGCATACAAGTTTCGCAATAACTATCTACTACTAGGTAGGCCGATTTCAATACCAAGTTTCGAACAACGGTCTTTTCGGTTGTACTTTAGGTATTTAACCGATCAAAACCGCTATGAATGTGCCAGAGCAGTCACCAGATAGTCGATCAACGCGCGAATTCTGGCGGTCAGGTGCCGGTTGGGCGGGTAAGTGGCGTATAGGCCCAAAATCCGGGCCTCGTATGCCTCAAGGATCAACTTTAGCCGTCCTTCCGCCAAGAACGGCTTCGCGGTGTACAAAGGCACCCGCCCGATCCCCAACCCATCAGCGGCCATGTTCGCGACCGCGCGAGGCGAATTGGCGCGGAAATTGCCCGAGACTGGTACAAATTGCTTTCCGTCTGAGGTTTTGAAATCCCAACTGTCGATCAGATTGCCCGTCGTTTGCAGTAGGCAGTTGTGCCGTGACAGATCTTCTGGCGTTTTGGGGGCTTCCATTCGGCCCAGGTAATCCGGTGCAGCACAGCAAACGATACGCATATCGGTCAGCTTACGCGCCACCAGCGAGGAGTCTTTCTGCGCCCCAAAGCGAATGGCCAGATCAAATCCTTCATCCACCAAGGACACATGGTGATCAGACAAATGCAGTTCGATCAAAACGCCTGGATGTTCATCCTGAAAGGGTTTGAGCAGATGAACTAACTCGGCCGATCCATAACCGGTCGGGGCTGTGATCCGGATGCGTCCGGCCAGCTCGGTCTGACGTTGCTGGACCAGCCCTTCCAACTCATCGAATTGTTCCAAGAGCGGCAAGCAGCGTTCGAAATAGGCCTTGCCGGTGTCGGTCAGGGTGACACTGCGGGTGGTGCGATGAAGAAGCTGAGCATTCAGACGCTGCTCTAGCTGGCCGATGTATTTACTGGCCAGTTTTGTGCTGATGCCGACCTGTCGGGCACCGTCTGTAAACGATGCGTGGCTTGCGACAGCCACAAAAACCCGCATTCCTGCGATGGTGTCCATTATCTACGCTTCGTTCATAGTAATTCAACATATGAATATATTATCGCCCAACTCTCAGCAAGTTATCTCTGGCTCCAGTGCAATCAAAAGAAGGAGCCATCTGATGACACATCCCCTCCGCATTCACAGCTTTCCGCTATCTGGCCACGCCCACCGGGTGGTTTTGTTCGCAAATTTAGCCGATATCCCTCATGACGTTGTCAATGTGGATTTGGCAGGCGGGGCGCATAAACAGGATGCGTTTCTGGCCTTGAACCCTGCAGGGCAAGTTCCGGTTTTAGAGGACGGCGATACTGTCGTGTGCGACAGCAACGCGATCCTCGTTTACCTCGCCCGCAAATACGCCCCTGACTATTTGCCCAATGATCCGGTGCTTGAGGCTGAGGTTCAGAAATTCCTGACCCTTGCCGCTGGCGAGCTCGCCTTCGGCCCCGCAGCCGCCCGGTTGATCAATGTGTTCAACGCACCTTTGGACAAGGCGTTTACCCACGCAACAGCAGCCAAAGTGTTGGGCAAGCTGGACGCACATCTGGACGGGCGCAATTGGCTGGTCGGTGATCGGCCCACAATCGCTGATGTGGCCATCTACAGCTACACCGCCCATGCCCCCGAAGGCGACGTTTCGTTGGAACCCTACCCGAATGTGCGTCAACTGCTGGCCAATATCGAAGCTTTGGAAGGGTTTGTTCCAATGCCCAAAACCGCAGCCGGGCTAAACGCCGCCTGAACCAGCATCTGAACCCACGAAACACTGAGAGGTCCGCCATGAACGCGCCAGTTCAAACCGAGCATTCTCCGTTTCACCGCGGCGAGCGCGAGATGCAGCGCCGCATCGGAAAACAGGACAGAATGGAAAAGATAGGCCGGACGGTGATCCGCCCGTTCATGCCGGACCAGCATCGTGAGTTCTTTGCACAGTTGCCCTTTGTATTTTTGGGCAGTGTTGATCAAGATGGCTGGCCCTGGGCATCAATCCTGTCGGGCCAGCCTGGATTTTTGTCCTCACCGAATGACAGACAGTTGAGACTGCAGGCCATGCCTCATACCAACGATCCATTGGCAGACACTCTGGTACGCGACACGCCGCTGGGTTTGCTGGGGCTTGAGCTTTCGACGCGGCGGCGGAATCGCCTGAATGCGACGATTGGTGAGGTATCAGAGACCGGCATACTGTTGGATGTGACCCAGTCTTTCGGGAATTGTCCGAAATACATTCAAACGCATGACATTGACTTCATCCGCGAGCCGGGCAGCAACTCGAAGAACTCAAAAATTGAGCGGTTCAATGAACTGGACACCGCCGCGCGCGACATGATCGCCTCAGCCAACGCATTCTACGTCGCAAGTTATGCAGACACCGATACGGGTCGCAGCGTTGACGTTTCGCATCGCGGCGGGCGGTCGGGGTTTGTGAAAGTGCAGGGCAACAGCCTTCTGGTGCCGGACTTTCAGGGGAATAACTTCTTCAACACGCTGGGCAACTTTCTGGTCACGCCGCGTGCAGGTTTACTATTTCCTGACTATCAAACCGGCGATGTTCTGATGCTGACAGGAACGGTAGACGTTTTGGAGGAACAGCATCCGGACATCGTGGGGTTTGAAGGTGCTCAACGCGGCTGGCGGTTTGAGTTGGTCAGCGGCATTCGGATACATGACGCGTTGCCGTTTCGTGCAGAACTGACCGAATATTCACCGACCAGCCTCGGCACGGGGAGTTGGACAACAAAAGCAAGGTAAGGGGTGGATACCCAGTTAGGTATGTCGCTCCGAGTCAGATATGTCGCAAATGCGCTAGTTCTGGCGGTTATCCAGCGCAACAAATAGATATGCGCCGTGTTTTAGCAACCAACCCATTGGACCGCCGGGCAACCGGCTGTGATCTCGTTGTGATGTGTCAATAGAAGCCTGCAGGGCGTTCTGATTGGTCGAAGTCACATGCAAAACGAGATGAAACATGACATATGCGCTGCGCCTGGCCATCGATATTGGCGGCACCTTTACCGATACGGTTTTGGTCGAAGGCGATGAGACGATACTGACCTCGGCCAAAACCCTGACGACCCATCAGAACCCGGCGGACGGGGCGATGGAGGGCGCGCAGCGGGTAATGGCCGCAAGCGGGCGGTCTCTGCCACAGGTGACAGGGTTCATCCATGGCACAACGCTGGCGACAAATGCGCTGATCGAACGGCGCGGGGCCGTGGTGGCCACGATCTGCACCGAAGGGTTCCGCGACATCCTCGATATCGGGTATGAGAGGCGCTATTCCCAATATGATATCAATCTGGAAAAGCCCGACCTTCTAGTCCCGCGTGAGCGATCCTTTGTGATCCGCGAACGTATGTCCGCCGAAGGCAAAGTGCTGATCCCGCTGGACGAGGCGCGGTTGGATGACCTGTTGGCTGAATTGGACACCTGCGGGGCCGAGGTTGTCGCGATCTGCCTGATGCACGCCTATGCCAACCCTGCGCATGAGCAGCGTCTGCGAGATCTTCTGGCCGAGCGCCGCCCAGACCTAACCGTCTCGATCTCATCCGATGTCAGTCCCGAAGCGCGCGAGTTCGACCGGCTCTGCACCACGGTCGCAAACGCATACATCCAGCCCTTGATGCAAAGCTATCTGGCCCGGTTCGTCGAGCAATTCGCAGCCGAGGGCGCAAGCTGCCCCATCCTGATGATGACAGCGGGAGGCGGTATGTGCACCATCGAAACCGCTGCGCGCTTTCCGATCCGCCTAGTCGAATCCGGCCCAGCGGGTGGGGCCATTCTGGCCGCACGCATAGCTGCGCAAGCGGGCCTCGATCAAGTTTTGTCCTTTGACATGGGCGGCACCACTGCCAAGCTCTGCCTGATAGACAACGCACGGCCACAGACTTCACGTTCTTTCGAAATCGCCCGCGCCGCGCGGTTCATCAAAGGCTCGGGCATGCCGGTGCGCATTCCGGTGATTGAGATGATCGAGATTGGTGCGGGGGGCGGCTCAATTGCCGGTGTGGACCGTCTGGGGCGCTTGACGGTGGGACCTAAATCCGCCGGGTCTGAGCCGGGACCGGTGGCTTTTATGCGTGGAGGCACCAGTCCCACAGTGACCGACAGTGACGTCGCACTGGGCTATATCGTTCCGGACACCTTTGCCGAGGGTCATATCCGGCTGGACCACGAAAGCGCCAAAGCCGCGCTGACCCGTGTGATTGGCGAGCGGTTGCAACTCGACGCCGTCGGTTCGGCGGATGGTGTCAGCCGCATTGTAGATGAAAGCATGGCCAGCGCCGGACGCATGCATGCTGTAGAAAGTGGCAAAGACCTCGGCCCACGCACAATGATCGCCTTTGGCGGCAATGGTCCGTTACACGCCAGCCGCGTCGCCCGTTCTGCCGGGGTGTCGCGGATCGTGATCCCGCCGAATCCGGGCGTCGGATCGGCTGTCGGCTTCCTGTTCGCACCGGTCTCGTTCGAGATAGTGCGCTCACACTATTCGCTGCTGAGCAGCATGGATCTGGATGGGGTGAACTCCTTGTTCGATGCGATGATTTCCGAGGCGAAAGAGGTCGTGGCCAAAGGGGCAAGCGATGCGCAAACTCAAACCAAGCGCACGGCTTTCATGCGTTATCTCGGGCAAGGGCACGAGATTGAAATCGCCTTGCCAGACCGAGCTCTGACGATCGATGACATTGCTCCATTGACCGCCGCCTTTGAGGAGGAGTACCGAAAACAATTCTCGCGCCCTGTGCCGGGGATGCAGATTGAAATCCTCAATTGGGCCGTCCGTGTGGCCACTTTGGACGCTGCAGTGCCGACAGTGCCCGATACGCCTCAACGTTGCGCAGTCATAGCGCCCGAGACGCGCCCGATCACCTGCGATGTGGATGGCATCGCAAAAGACGCGGGATTCATCGCGCGTGCCGATCTGAAACCCGGTGATCACGTGCCGGGACCAGCGCTGATCCATGAGCCCCAGACCACCACGCTCGTGTCCGCCGATTTTACGGCCCAAATGGATGCAATTGGCAACCTGGTGCTGATCCAGAACCAGAAAGGAGGCGCATGATGACAACCGACCTTTCCCCCGCTCGCCTACAAGTGATGTGGAACCGCCTGCTGGCGGTGGTTGAGGAACAGGGCCAGACCCTGATCCGCGCCGCCTTTTCCCCTATCGTGAGGGAATGCGGCGATATCTCTGCTGGAATCTTCGACGTCGATGGCCGGATGCTGGCCCAAGCAGTGACTGGCACGCCCGGACACATCAACACCATGGCCGAGGCGGTTCTACATCTGTGTCAGCGCTTTGCCATTCAAGACATGAGGCCCGGCGACATCTACATGACCAACGACCCCTGGCTGGCTTCAGGGCACCTGAACGACTTCCTGCTGATGATGCCTGCGTTCAAGGATGGTAAGGTGGCTGGGTTTACCTCCTGCACCTCACATCTGGTGGATTTGGGCGGTTTAGGCATGGGACCGGAAGGATCGGATGTTTACGACGAGGGCCTGCTGATCCCCCCTTGCAAGCTGGTCGAAGAAGGCACGCCAAATGCACTGCTGATGGACATCATCCGCGCCAACTCGCGCGAGCCGATTGCCAATGAGGGTGACATTTACGCCCTGATTGCCTGTTGTGAAACCGGGGTGAACCGACTGGTGGCGATGATGGAAGAGTTCGGGATCGACGATCTGGACCGCTTGGGCAGCTATATCATCGACACTTCGCGCAAAGGCGCGCTGGAGGCCATCGCCGAGGTGCCCGAAGGCGTTTACAAGAACGTGCTGCGCATGGACGGCTACGAGAATGAGCTGGAACTGCACGCCACGCTGACCGTTGCCAGCGACGGCATGCATGTGGATTTCAAGGGCACATCTGGTTGTTCCATGAAAGGCATCAATGTGCCGCTCAACTACGCCACGGCTTATACGGTCTTTGCCCTGCGCTGCATTGTAGGGCCCGATATTCCCAACAATGCGGGCTCGCTGGAACCGTTCACGGTGGATGGCCCAAAAGGTTGCATCCTGAACGCGCAGCGCCCGGTGCCGGTGGCGATGCGTCATACGTTGGGGCAGGTGACACCCGATCTGGTGCTGGGTTGCCTGCACCAGGCGCTGCCTGACAATGTTCCGGCTGAGGGTGCATCGTGCATGTTCGATCTACCCATGCGCCACGCGCCTGAGGTTGCGGCCAATGGCGGGCGCGAGTTTGCCATTGAACCCGTCCACAATGGCGGTACCGGCGCGAGACCCCACGCGGATGGTTTATCGGCCACGGCCTATCCGTCGGGTGTCTTTGGCTCTCAGGTCGAAATCACTGAAAGCGTGGCCCCAGTGATCATGTGGCGGCGCGAGTTGCTGCCGGATTCGGGCGGGGCGGGCAAGTATCGCGGCGGGTTGGGGCAGAGGATCGAAATGACCTCGTCCAACGGTGCGCCCTTCATTGTGTTCTTGTCGGTCGAGCGGCTGAAATTCCCCGCTTTGGGCCGCGTGGGTGGAAAGCCCGGCGCGCTTGGGCGTATCCGGTTCCGAAATAGTGACCGCGACATCCCCGGCAAGGGCGAATTGCGAGTCGAAGGCGGGGACTACCTTATCTTCGACACGCCCGGAGGTGGCGGGTTCGGTGACCCGGCGGATCGGAACCCGGACGCGCTCGCGCTGGATCTAAAGCGCGGATTGGTAACATCCGAAGGGGCCAAGGCCTACGGAGGCAAGCCATGATCCGAGCAGTCGGCCATATCCGCGCGATGGCTCCCTACGCTTTGGCTGATCTTGGGGATGCAGGTACCGTTTCTCTGGCACAGAATGAAAGCGCCTTTCCGCCCAGTCCAATGGCCGTTGCCGCGGGGCGAGCGGTGATGGACCAAATGCCATATTATCCCGATCCGGACTGGCCTGACTTGCGCGCGACAATTGCCAAGGTGCATGACCTCGACCCTGAAATGATCCTGTGCGGCGCGGGCTCGATGGAACTGATCGGTTGCTTGATCCGTGCCTATGTCGGCCCGGGCGATGGGGTGTTGGGTACGGATTACTGCTATGCCTATGTGGCGTCTGCTACGGCGCAGGTGAAGGCTGATTATGTGGAGGCGCATGAGGTCGATCTGACCGTTTCGGTCGATGATATCTTGGCCGCTGTCACGCCCAAAACGCGGATTGTTTTTGTCTGCAACCCGGGCAATCCGACAGGAACTGTGATCCCGAATGCTGAAATCATCCGTCTTCGCAACGCTCTGCGAAACGACGTATTGCTCGTGGTCGATCAAGCCTATGCAGAGTTTGTAGATACAGACCAGAATCCGGCTGAGATTTTTTCCTTGGCGAAACGCGGTGATACGGTGGTTTTGCGCACGTTCTCAAAAGCATATGGGTTAGCGGGCGCTCGAGTGGGTTGGGGTGTCTTTCCCCCAGAGATTGCATCTGAGGTTCGGAAAGTCCTGAACCCGAACAACGTATCCATACCCTCGCAAGCCATGGCCACGGCAGCGATGCAGGATCAGGCGCATATGCGGAAAACAGTAAACCGTACGGCTTCTATCCGGGATCACTTTGCCAGTGAGTGCAGGGCGCTCGGCTTGACTGTACCGCACAGCCATACAAATTTTGTGCTGATCAGGTTTGCGGATGTCGAAACCGCTCGGAAAGCTGATCGCTCGCTGCGGGCCGAGGGTTTACTGATGCGGGGCATGTGCGGTTATGGGCTGGGCGATTGCCTGCGCGCCACGATCTGTCCGCAGGCGATCATGGATCGCTGCCTTGCCGTACTCAGAAAGGTAACGTCATGATCCAAGAGACCCGAACACGAGCTAAAATCGGTGTGTTGGTACCCTTCACCAACACCAATCTGGAAGCCGACATGATGCTGATGCGATGCCCGGATACGACAGTGCATTTTCAGCGCATGGGCGGGTATGACGTCGATGAAATCCCCGGCTCAGATCAGATGGCGGGGCTGGGTGCTTCGGATATAAGCCACGACCTGAGAATGATCGCGGGCGTTCGGCCTGATGTGGTGCTGTACGGCTGTACCTCTGCCACCCTGACGCATGGGCCGTCTTTCGACGCGCAACTGGCGCGGGATATCAAAGCCGCATCTGGGGCTATTACCTTCACCGCAGCCGGGGCCCTGATACAGGCGATCAAAGCATTGGGCGTGGGCAAGGTCGGGTTCGCTTCACCCTATTTGGATGAGATCAACGTGCGGGCCGCAGATTTTCTGGCGCGGAACGACATCACCACGGTGCATTGTGCCGATATCGGGCGGGCGTTGGGGAACTATGGGCAGGGTGAGCTGACGCCGGATGAGGTTTTTGATCTTGCCTGTCGCGCAGATCACCCTGAGGCAAAGGCCATTGTGCTCAGCTGCACCGATATGCGCGCAGTCGAGGCGGTTAAGCAGATTGAACACCAGCTTGGAAAACCGGTTATCACCTCGAACCAGGCGATGATGTTTGCGCTGGTCCGCGTGTTGCGTCTGCCAAGACATAGCGGCCTTCCGGGCCACTTGTTTGACCACATGTGATCCAATACGGGCGTAATTCTCACGCAGATATGACCAGAATCCGCGGTGTGACCTCTTGTTCTCGATATTCCTTATCATTATTATCAGGTTTTGAATTCAGGTCCGCCGCGTCTACCGCGGCACTAACGATTTTCGGGCGATGATGCAGGCAATCAGAGATCAGGCAGTAGAAGAATGGCGCCTTGCTCCGGTACAGCATTTGGCGGGTCGATCCATGGCGATCATCAACCATTTACGGATGGTGGCGCTGCGCTGCCGCGCGGCTGCGCAGGTCGATCTGGATCAGGCGTGTGCCTTGCTGCTGGCCGATCCAGAAGACGCGCAGATGCGCCATGCTGAAACACTGATGCGCGGGTTCCGTCAGGCAGTCGACAAACGACCGGTCTTTCACCGCCCCGGCTGCACCGAATTGTCTTTTGACGAGGCTTGGCTGGGTCGTCTGTTTGATGCAATCGAACGCGAGGATGATGACAGTTTCCGCTTTTTGATTCAGTCCCGCGTTTCGCGCTGGCGGCAGCGAAATCTAGCCTTCCTGATCCGCTCGATCTCCGAGCAATTCCACTATATTTAGAATCATTCTAAAAAGTTCTTGGAATTTCCGCCTGATCCTCTAAATAGGTATCAGAACGCTGTTTTTGATCGTCAAAAGCAGAACAAAATGTAGGAAAAAGGTGATTTCCATGACACAGACAGCCGTTGACCTGACCACTGACGCCCGCAGCGTCATCGCCGATGCGTTGAATCAATCTGTCGCCGAAACTGCCGTGGCGACCATGCTGGCACAGAACTTTCATTGGAATGTAACCGGAATGGCCTTTGGCCCGCTGCATGATCTGTTCCAGAAAATCTACGAGGATCACTTTATTGCACAAGATGATCTGGCCGAGCGGGTAAAGGCGCTGGACGCCCATGCCGAAGGCACGCTGGCGGGTATGCTGAAACGTTCGAAAGTAGAAGAGCATGACGGCCACGCCACCGACAAAGAGATGATCAAGCATATGATGGACGCTCAGGAAACGCTGGCTGCCACACTGGCCGGCGCGGGTGAACTGGCGGCCGAGCATGGTGATACCCTGACCGAGGATCTGTGCATCAGCCGTGGCCAGACCCACGAGAAATTTGCGTGGTTCCTGCGCGCTATGCTGCGCTAAGCTAGGTGGCTAGGGGAATCTTCAACTTGGCCTTCTTCTTCCTCAGCTTTTTCAGATAGGCCGGTCCCCAATGGGTGTACCGGCCCATTTTTTCCTGCTGACAGATCAACATCTGTATAAAAGCCTCTTGCTGGTCGGGGCGTTTGATCAACTTGAACAGTTTCTTTTGGGGTTTCGTCATCGAACAGCCGATGCAGTGGCCCTCGCGCCGAAATTTACACACATCGATACAGGGCGAGGGGACTTTCTTGCTCATCAAAACTACTCTTTGAATGGGTCACTCAAGGGTCGCCCCTAGCTGGGTTTGTGACTGTCACGTTTCAAATAAGGCGACTTGCTGATGATTTCGAGAGAGGCAGGTTCAAAATTGCGCCTCGCGGGCAATCATCACAACTGCCAAGACTGTTTGCGGCCCTTTCCCCGGGCAGAATGTCGTGGAATAAACCGCTAAAACAGGTCCGGTGTGCTAGCTCAATATGGACCCGGCAACGATTAGTGACAGGAACCCCGAAATGATCAAAGACAATCCCGATCTGATCGCGGCCATCCGTGACCGTTTCGCCCATGTAGAAAGCTGCCCGTTTCAGGGAGAGCGTATCTTCTTCGAAAACGCAGGCGGTGCGTTGACTTTGAAAAAAGTGGTTGAGACTTCGGCGTTTTATGCTGCGATCCCGGACAATCCGGGGCGGATCAATCCGGCCGGGCAGGGCACACAGAGTGTGATCAACAAGGCCAAGGCCGATCTAGGCGTGTTCATGAATGCCAGTTCAGGTCAGTTCTTTGCCGGGGAAAGCGGGACCGAGCTGTTGTTCCGTTTGATCCGAACCGCCTGTCTGGTTGCGCCGAAAGGGGCAAAGGTGATCGGGTCGTCGATCGAACACCCGGCGACCCGCAGCGCCGCGCGTCGCTGGGCTGAAATCGCCGAGCTCGAATACGTGAACGTGCAGCATGGCGATGATACTGGGTTGGTCACGGCCGAAGATTATGCTGCACTGATGACCCCGGATGTCGCGGTGGCCACGATCCTGCATGCCTCACCCGTGACGGGTATGGGCATGGACGTGGCCGCGATCTCAGCCGCGATCCGAGCGATTTCACCTGATTGCCTGATCATTGTGGATGGCATTCAACACGCAGCACATGGGCAGCTGGATCTGGATGCGTATGATGTCGATGGCTATGCCATTTCACCCTACAAGGTATTCTCGCGCCATGGCTATGGCATTGCGTGGATTTCCGACAAGCTAAGCACGCTGCCCCATGACATGCTGATCGACGCGCCTGCGACGGGGTGGGAGTTTGGCACCCGAGACGCCGGTTCGTATGCCACCATCTCCGACGTGATCGATTATTTTGTCTGGCTGGGCGGAGAGGTGTCGGACGAAAAGGAGCCGCGAAAACGGATCGAAGCCGCAGGCCGCGCTATTCATACCTATGAGACCCACCTGACCAACGCGATGATCAACGGGGTCGGCAACCTTCCGGGGCTGCGGGATATGGACCATATCCACATTCTGGCCGGGGCGGACAACACCGCGCGAGAAGGGCTGGTGTCGGTCGTCGTCGATGGAATCCCGTCGGAACAGGTGGTCGAAACCCTCAACCAGCAGGGCATCCGCACTCATGTCCGCAAGGCGGATCACTACTCAGGCAATGTGCTGACGCCGCTGGGCTTGTCGGACTGCATCCGTATCTCGCTGTGTCACTATAACACCGAACAGGAAGTGGCGCAGTTGCTGACCGCCCTGAAAGACATGGCAGCCTGAGCATATGAAAAAGCCCGACCAATAGGTCGGGCTTTTCTGCTATCAGATCAGACCTTTAGAAATGGGCCGATTTGGTCTTCGCGGGGGCCTGTACAGGTGGCGCGAATTTCGTCAGATCAATGCCTTCTACGGCAGTCTTGTACTCTTCGATCGTTGGCGTGCGGCCCAGGATGGCCGACAGGACCACAACCGGGGTCGAGGCCAGCAGGCTTTCACCTTTCTTATCCGGCGCATCCGCCACGACGCGGCCCTGGAACAGACGGGTTGAGGTGGCCAGAACCGTGTCGCCCTTGGCGGCTTTCTCCTGGTTGCCCATGCAAAGGTTACAACCCGGACGTTCAAGGTACAGGATGTTCTCGTAATCTGTACGGGCTTGCGTTTTGGGGAACAGATCGTCGAATTCGAACCCGGAATAGCGTTGAAGGATTTCCCAATCGCCTTCCGCCTTCAACTCATCAATGATGTTGTAGGTCGGCGCGGCCACAACTAGCGGCGCGTTAAACTCCACCTTGCCCGAGTCCTTTTCAAGGTTGCGCAGCATCTGCGCCACGATCTTCATGTCGCCCTTATGCACCATGCACGAGCCGACAAAGCCTAGATCGACATGCTTTTCGGCATTGTAGTACGAGATCGGGCGGATCGTGTCGTGGGTGTAGCGCTTGGACACATCCGCGTTGTTGACATCCGGATCGGCGATCATTGGCTCAATGATCTGATCCAGATCGACGACCACTTCAGCGAAGTATTTCGCGTTGTCATCGGGTTGCAGCGCCGGTTTTTCACCCGATTTAATCTCCGCGATGCGCGTATCCGCGATATCGATCAGCTTTTGCAGCATGCCGTTTTCATGCTCCATGCCCTTGTCGATCATGATCTGGATACGCGACTTGGCCAGCTCCAGCGAACCGATCAGCGTCTCGTCATTCGAAATGCAGACCGAGGCCTTGGCCTTCATCTCAGCGGTCCAGTCGGTGAAGGTGAAAGCCTGATCCGCCAACAGCGTGCCGATTTGCACCTCAATCACACGGCCCTGAAAAACGTTGTCGCCATGTTGGTCCAGCATCTGAGCCTGCGTCGCATGCACCACGTCGCGGAAATCCATGTGCTCGGCCATCTGACCCTTGAAGGTCACCTTGACTGATTCAGGGATCGGCATCGAGGCTTCGCCGGTGGCCAGTGCCAGCGCAACGGTGCCCGAGTCCGCCCCAAAGGCGACGCCTTTGGACATGCGGGTGTGGCTGTCGCCGCCGATGATGACCGACCAGTCATCCACGGTGATGTCGTTCAGCACCTTGTGGATCACGTCGGTCATCGAATGGTAAACGCCTTTCGGGTCACGCCCGGTGACAAGGCCGAAATCATTCATGAACTTCATCAGCCGCGGGGTGTTGGCCTGTGCCTTGGCATCCCACACCGAAGCCGTGTGACAGCCCGACTGGTACGCCCCATCTACGCTGGGTGAGACCACTGTCGCAGCCATCGCTTCGAGTTCCTGCATGGTCATCAGGCCGGTCGTGTCCTGTGAGCCAACAATGTTGACCCGGACGCGCACGTCAGACCCGGCATGCAATGTCTTGCCCGGCGTGGTGCCAAGGGCGTTTTTGTTGAAGATCTTCTCAACTGCGGTCAGGCCCTGACCGTCATGGCTGATCTCTTTAGACGGCGCAAAAACCAGGGGGGCTTCAACACCCAGTGTCTCGGCCGCGATGGTCTGCAGCTTTTTGCCAAAGACAATGGCATAAGAGCCACCGGCCTTCATAAATTCAACCTTCTGCGGCGTGAAGGAGGCCGGAACATCAGCCAGTTCTTCGCCATTCTCACTTAGCAGCTTGTGGGTCTTGGTGTTGATCTTCAGCACCGTACCTGTGGCAACCGAGTATTTCTCTTCAAGGATCGGATTGCCGTCATTGTTCAGGATCGCATTGCCATCTTCGTCGACCTTTTTAACCCAGTTCTTCAGGTCAAGGCCAATGCCGCCCGTCACGCCCACGGTGGTCAGAAAGATCGGCGAGATGCCATTGGTGCCCGCCACAACCGGAGCAATGTTGACGAAGGGCACATAAGGGCTGGCCTGTTTGCCGGTCCAAAGCGCCACGTTGTTCACGCCAGACATACGGGACGAGCCCACGCCCATCGTGCCTTTTTCCGCAATCAGCATAACGCGTTTACCGGGGTGTTTCAGCTTCAGCGCCTCAATTTCCTGCTGCGCAGCCTCCGAGATCAGGCATCTGCCATGCAGTTCCCGATCAGCACGCGAATGCGCCTGATTACCGGGCGACAGAAGGTCGGTCGAGATATCACCTTCGGCTGCGACATAAGTTACAACTTCGATTTCTTCATCGATTTCGGGAAGCTTGGTAAAAAATTCGGCTTTGGCGTAGCTTTCAAGAATGTCTTTCGCGATCGGATTGCCGGCCTCAAAGGCGGCCTTCAGACGGTCGATATCAGCGTCATAAAGGAACACTTGCGTTTTTAGCACCTCTGCCGCCTTGTCGGCGATTGCGGCATCTTCACCCAAGGCCAGATCCAACAGAACCTCGACCGAGGGGCCACCTTTCATATGTGACAGCAGCTCGAATGCAAACTCCTGCGTTATCTCTTCGACATCCGCGTCACCAAGAATGATCTCTTTCAGAAAGCGGGCCTTTTCACCGGCGGCGCTGGTTGTGCCGGGCAGCGTGTTGTAGATGAAATAGTTCAGTGAATCGGCGCGAAATTCGTTCTGTGGATCACGAATCTGATCGATAATCTCTTTCGCCAACGCGCCATCGTCGACGGGTTTGGGGCTCAGACCCTGCTCTTTGCGGGTTTCGATTTCACTCAGGTAATCTGTATAGAGGCTCATGGCATTTTCCGACGATTGGGGCGAGAGCGCGAGCTGTAGTTATCACCTCGCCATTCAATTTGTATGCGGCGGTATACGAAAAGGACGAAGGTTGCAAGAGCGTCGGCTATGGCGCGTTGCCCTGTCTTGCGGTTCAGCGAATGATGGCCACCCAGACATCTCCGACACGGAACTGGCTGGTTGCCCCAAGCCGCATGGGTTTGTCCGGCGCAGTTTGCCGACCGCGCACCCAGGTGCCATTCGAAGAGCCCAGATCACGGACCTGAAGCTGATTGCCTTTCGCAATCTGCAAGATACAGTGCCTGCCAGACGCCCCCTTGCTGCGTGTCAACGCCAGATCGGCCCAACCGGGATCGCGCCCGATTTTAATCTGGCGTGAGGATTTGAGACCCTGAACCTGATTGAACACAAGGCTTTTGCCGCGATCCGGCCCGGATTGCACAACCAACCGCCACAAAGGCACTGGTCGCGGGGCCATCGGGCTGAACCAGCGGATTTCAGCAGCCCGGTCATATCGTGCGGCGGTATTTGGGTTCAGACCTGTCAGGCCCAGCGTCATGATCTTTTTCATCGCCCGCGTGGACCTGCGCACGGGTGAGACAGGCTTGCCGCTTTTATCACGCATCGTCAGGCGCAGAACAAAGCGGCCCAGAGTTGCCCCGTTCAACACCCCTTCGCAGATCAGCCAGTAGATCAGCACCATCGCCAGATACAGCCCCGCCGACAGGGCTGGGCCCGCGCGTAGCAGGCCAAGCTCCTGCCGCAAGACCGGCTCAACGGTGGCGCAGACAAACGCCAGAAATATAAAATCGAACAGCGCCGCCGCGCTGAGCAGGCGGGCGGCGTTTTTGTCGTCCAAAGGGCCCCCGATCGCCATCACCGTGCCCCCAGCATTGTCAGAATCATGAACAGCGCTGCTCCGATTGAGCACAGCATGAGCGCATCACAATGAAGCCGCAGCGCATGTTTCCCGGCTGCGTTGGAGTTACGAAAATGAAACCCGGCGACCCACAAGGCAAGACCCATACCGACAATGGTGAACAGCAAGGTCTCGGACAGGATTTGCCGGTTCATGGCAACCGCCAACCAATCGGCAGCACCCACAATCAATCCACCCCACAGGATGGCAACAACATAGACAGCAAAGCTCAACGCCTCATTCCGGGAACGGCTGAGCCAAGTTACCAACGCCCCCAAACCCCAGCCCAATGCGGCGGCGATGAGAATCACCAAAATCATCCGAACGGGCAGCGAGAGTGTTACCACCTCAACATTAAAAACCATCCTAGAGGTATTGTTCGCGAAATTGGAACTAATACCCAGAATAGCCAATAACGCGCCAATACCGGCGCCGATATTTCCGGCAAATGCAAAAACCTCATTCGCCAGAACCATCTTGTCCCGTAAACCAAAGGGTAATCTCATCTTAAAACTCATCCTATGATCGAATGTTCAAAAGTATTTGGTCGAATGCCAATCGAATCAGTATTCTATCTTTGCAGGTCATTTGCGAATCGTTGATTGAAAATAAAAAATATGTGAGTTCTTAATCAACTAAGAAGAAAAATTGTTTTACGGAGTAACGAGATGCGTACAGTTGCAGTGTCATTTTTTGCTGCTATTTCCCTTCTACTGACAGCATGTACCGATGAGGCGTTCCAATCTGCTTCATCATCTTCAGTAGCTGGAAAAACCCAACAGGAAAAACAGCTGGAAAAGCAGGTCAAAAGCCTGGATCAGGTGTCTAAGGACATCATTGTTAACAATACAGTTCAGGGTGCGCTTGCTGGCGCGGTTGTTGGCTGTGGTCTCGGCCTTTTGCTCGGCGGCGACGCCGGGGATTGCGCGGCGGGTGCTGCGGCAGGCGGCCTGATCGGCGGTGTCGGCGGCAACCAGGTCGGCCGTCAGGCTGCTGCTAAGAATGTTGAAATCGTCAACAGCAAGCAGGTTCTGGCAAACCTGTCGAATGTCAGCAAACAGCTGAGCTCGGTCGAAGCAAACCTGCGTTCGGTATTGGCCTCGCAGAATGCTGAGCTGAAGTCGCTGCGCCGTCAGCTGGACGGTGGGCAGCTGTCTCAGTCGGCTTATAATCAGCGCGTCAATGCGATCAAATCCAACCGTCAGGTTGTGTCAAATGAGCTGAAGCGCAGTGAAAAGAACATGGACAGCACCATCTCGGAGCTGAAGACAGCGTCGAGCAAAGGTCAACCCGGCCTGGGCGGTGCAACAAATGCTGCGGTCAGCAACAAGAACCGGCTGGCACGGACGCGGGCATCCATCAACCTGCTTTAAATTTACATAGCCCGCGCCTGACCCAGGGCGCGGGTTTTCAATTGGTAAGAGTGAGATAATGACTTCAGATCTTCTTCGTTTTTCAAGACCTTTCGCCCTTGTCGCGGCCACCGTTGTTGCGGGTTGCACTGGTTCAACAGACCCAACAACGGCAACTTTGTTTGACAATATTGCCAATCTGAATTCCGGCGAATACGACCGCCAGATCGCCAACAATAAGGCGCAGGCGGATGCCATTATCGCTCAGAACAAAGCGGCCGAGCAGCGCAATGCGCAATTGGCGGCGCAGAGCAATGCCAACAAAACCGAAATCGCATCGCTGCGTAGACAGATTGCTGACGTCAAGGCGCAAGGCGCAAAGGCGAGGGCTGCATCGGCATCGGATCCTGTGAAACTGCAGCAGGTTCAAGCGTTGGACAATCAACTGAATGCGGTTGAGCGCGACGTGAATAGCGGCGCGAGTTCTGCGGCGATCTCATCCGAACTGAGCCGGATCAAGTCGGCGTATCGCGCGCTGTCCATATAATTCTAATCACGTCAGGTCGGCGCTTGTCGGCACATGCGACGACCGGGACGTCTTGCCTGAGGGGGGTCTTGGGATCGTGACCTACGGATTTTCATGCAGATTGGTGGCGCTTGCTGCCGCTTTGGTCATTTCGGGCGTAGCCCACGCGCAAGAGGGTAAGACTCGCGCGCCAGCCACCGGGCTGGCTATCTTGGATTGTGCGCCCTCCGATCCCGCACCCGAGGACAGCTGCCTCGTGCGCGTACCTTCCGGCAATCAGCGTGGCGATATGAGCTTTCGCTCGCTTGGCGACGCACAGGCCGATTTCGAGTTTGTTAAATCTCTGGATGACATCCCAGGCAACCTGACCCTTTCGGCGACAATGGTTCTGATTGACCTCTCCGTTGGAGAGCGCAGCGCGCGTGTGCGCAGCTGGAACCGCGAGCGCGAGCTGATTTCGCGCGTTGTGACCAATCTACCAACGGATGAAAAAGTCGCGATCTATGGGTTCGGCAATGATATTGTTGAGTTATCGCCCTTTTCGACCAACCGTTCTCAGGCCGAAGACGTGGTTGAGGGGCTCGAGATTAAGGAACAGAACACCCGTCTGGTCGCCAACGCGACCCGTGCGATCGAATTGCTAAGCCAGCAAGATGACGTGCTGCTGAAGAACCTGATCCTGATCACGGACGGGGATGAGGAAGGTTTGGCCACGGTTGAAGAAATCACCGAGGCCGCCGAGCGCGAGGGCGTTTCGGTCTCGGCCCTTGGCATGTTCTGGCGGGCACAAGGCAATGCCCGCACCACGCGCGGCATTGACGTACTGAAACGCCTGACCGATCCGCAAAATGGCCTGATGGAAGAGGTGTTTTTGCAAAATCAATCTGACGCCAATACCGTGGTGTCAGATTTCATCCGGTCCTATGGCAATTCGGTCAAAGGCTCGGGCCTGATTGTGCCAGTAGGTGATCCGGCGCCTGCGCGCATTACCATCGAAATGATCGAACCGGTTGTCGGCCAGCCGGGACAAACCCAGACCAAGAGCTATTCTGCCGAGTTCCAGCCCGTGGTTGACCCAACGCCAGAGCCTGAACCAGAGCCCGCGCCAGAACCCGAGGATGAGATATTCGGCTTCCCCGCGCTCTACGTCTACATCGCGGGTGGAGTTCTTTTGCTGCTGCTTTTGCTGCTGGTTGTTCTGCTGGCGCGGCGCGGATCAGAGGGTGAGCCCGAAGATGATCTGGAGGCAGGTGACTTCGACGGTGGCGACGTAACCGGCATACCGCCCCTCCAGGATGAGACGCGCACGGTGGCCACTGCGCCCCCGCCGATTGCCTTTCTGGTGCGGGTGGACAACGGGCATCGTTTCCCGGTGCCAGCGGGCCGCTCGACCATTGGACGCAGCAGCACAAACGGTGTGGTCATCCCCGATGGCGGTGTGTCGCGCGTTCATGCGGAACTCAGCGGAACACCAGACGGCCGATTTACCATCAGCGACCTGGATAGTTTGAATGGTACGCTAATCAATGAGCGCAAAATCAAAGGCGCGCAGAGGATAAATGTGGGTGACACAGTGGGCCTTGGGTCCGTTCGCCTGAAACTGGTCCGGGCATAGTCCGGGGCCACACACACAGGAAAGGTGAAGACATGGGCAACGACAACAAGACAAGCTGGCTGTTCGACAAGGACGACGAAGAGCTGAATGACGATTTGGATTTTGGATCAGATGACGGGTTCACCGAAAGCATCTCGCCCTCGGATGACGAGGCGACACATGCCATGCCAAGCGGATCGTCCTTCAGCGAAGCGCCGACTGAATATGTCGAAGATGAGAAGACGCAGATCTACCATGGTGGTATGTCCAAGAACTTCTCGGACAAGGCCGAATTTGATCCGATGGTCGACCCGATTACCGGGTGGCTGGTTGTGGTCAAAGGTCCGGGGTTGGGCCAGTCGGTCAATCTGGGCTCGGGCATGAACACGCTGGGCCGCGACAGTGGCGAGCGCGTTGCATTGGATTTCGGTGACAAGATGATTTCCGGCAAGGACCATTTGCGTGTGATCTTCGACGATGCCAACCGGGTGTTTTTTGCTGCCCCGGGCACGGGCCGGAACATCAGCCGTATAAACGGTCAGATCGTGGCCACAACCATGCCGCTGGAAAACTACGCGCTGATCGAGTTGTCGAAACAGACGCATGTGCGCTTTGTGGCCTTCTGCAACGAGGATTTTGACTGGTCAGAGCTGGCCGACAGCGCTGACGACTGATCCCGATGACAATCATCAGCGGCAAACAAAGCCTCGGCCAGCGCGAAAATCAGGAAGACGCGTTCGATCTTGTCTATCAGAACGAACGCGACCCGAAATCCGACATCCTGATGCTGGTTGCCGATGGAATGGGTGGCCACGCTGGGGGGGAGGTTGCATCCAACCTAGCCCTGTCGGCGTTCAAGAAGCATTTCATCGGGGGCTCGGACGCGCCGCGCCCGCGGGACCGATTGCAGGAGTCGCTGACGGCGGCAAATGAAGCCTTGCGCCAGCGCATTGCCAGCCAGCCCGATTTGAAGGGCATGGGATGCACTCTGATCGCGGCGCTCAAGCTGGGCGATCGGCTGGTTTGGGTTTCCGTCGGTGACAGCAGCTTGTTTCTGTTGCGCGACGGACGCCTGAAAAAGCTGAATGCAGACCACTCGCTTTACGGCGAGTTGTTGCAGATGGTTGCCGCTGGCAAGATCACGCAGGAAGAAGCGGACAGCCACCCACGCCGCAATGCCTTGCGCTCGGCGCTGATGGGGGACCGGATTTCTCTGACTGACGTCAATGCGATCAGCCTGAAACCGGGTGATGTGGTTCTCTCCTGCTCGGATGGGCTGGATACCCTTTCGCAGCCTGAAATCCGGGATATCCTTCAAGGTGGCAAAAGCCGCGATATGCGCGGTGTCGCCTCGGATCTGTTGAACGCGGTCGAGGCGAAAGGAAAGCCGAAACAGGATAACACAACCGTTGTCGTCTACGCTCATGTCCAGGAGGGCATGAGCAGTATGCTGCGGGGAAGCCAATGGGCGTTTCACAATACCGGCGGCAATGGGAATACGCTTAAATATGCAGCTATTGGTCTGGGCGCATTGGCCGTTGTTGCTGCTGCTGGCGCATGGTTGCTGCGGCCTGATCCAGTCGAAGTCACGCCAGAGCCTGAGCCCGCCCCAAATCCGCCATCACAAGAGGAACGCAGTATCGGTGACAGCACAGTCGATGATGATCCAATTGTTTCCGACCCCAGTATCGAGGGGGAACCCTTAACTGAGCCGGAAGCGCAGGTGCCCGAAGCTGAGGGTGCAACCCCAGAAGAGCCCCCTGCACCCGAGGAAACGCCCCCACAACCCACCAAGCCATCTGCGCCTGAAGAACCAGAAAGCACAGTGCCGGTGGAGCCGGAAACGCCTGCACAGCCTCAGGAAGAGGATGATGTTCCAGTCGAAAACCCTGAGGGCGAAGGAAGGTAGTTCTGACCGTGTCGGTACATTTGCCAAAAGGAGAAACCTTTGCCGGTTACGTTCTCGGGGACGTATTGGGGCAGGGGGGCTTTGGCATCACCTACCGTTCGCGCAACCGCGAAACCGGCGAGCGGTTTGCGATCAAGGAGTATTTCCCCGCTGACTATGCAGATCGGGGTCCCGACAACGCTGTCTCGCCCACGTCCGAGGGGCGGCAGTTGTTCCACATGGGGCTTGAGGCCTTTCTGCAAGAGGCCAACCTTCTGCGCGATCTGCCTCAGCAACAGGGCCTGATGCGTGTGCGGGCCGCATTCCGCAAGCATGGTACGGCCTATTGCGTGATGGAGTACATTCACGGCGATCCACTGGATCGAATGCTGGCGCGCATGATTGAGGCCCGCGGATCAGTGCCGCCCGATCTGGTCACCACATTCCTGCATTCCATGCTGAATGCTTTGGATGCCGTGCATGATGTCGGTGTGGTTCACCGCGATATGAAACCGGCAAATGTCATGATCCGCAAAGACGGGCAACCCATCTTGATCGACTTTGGCGCGGCCCGCCTGATGGGAAAATCCAACGGTCTGGCGTCGATGTTCACCCGCAAATACGCCGCGATTGAGCAGTTTCCAGCGGACAAAACCGGATTGACTGGCAGCGTTCAGGAAGGACCCTGGAGTGATTTGTTTGCCCTGTCGGTCATCCTTTACGAAATGGTCTCGCAAAGCCTTCCGCCCAACGCCGAGGAGCGTTGGAAAGAAAAGCGGGCGACAGGCCGCGATCCTTACGTCCCCGTGCGTCACAACCTGAAACGCAACCGCGTTCAGGAGAAATATGACGACGCCTTGCTGAATGCTATCGATCTTGGCTGTAGGTTGCTGCCGCGTGATCGCATCCGCACAGCGCGTGACTATGCCCGGCTTGTGGGCATCGACCTGCATGGAGCGGCGCCGGGCCCAAGCCGACCGAAGCCAGAACCCCGTGCAAAACCTGCTAGCCGCCCGAGGCAGCGCCCCAAGAAAAAAGCCGGAGGCCGCAAGGCTTCTATATTTGTGTTGCTATTGATCCTGATCGTGGCAGTGACCGTCATTGCATATGGAATACTGACGTGAAAGTTGTGACTTTAACCCGTTCCCTTTGTCTTACAGCTGCCTGGCTGGTCGCGACGGTCTGTGCTGCCATTGCACAAATCGCGCCGGATATCGTGGCTGAAACGGACAAGGCCGTCGGGCGAGCCGTCGTGGATCTCAGCGGCGGGCAAGCGACTGGTTCGGGTTTTGTCCTGTCGGAACTGCCCGAAGGTGGCGGTTACTACTACATCACCAACCATCATGTGATTAACGGCGGCCTGAACATACAGGTCGGGTTCAAACAGGATGACCGGGTTTTTCTGTATGATGCAAAGGTCCTGCATGCCTCGCGCGAGCTGGATTTGGCCGTGCTGCGGATTGTCCCGCAGGAATCCAGCGGACATCGGCCCGGCTTTCTGTCTCTGCGAGAAGGCAAAGCACTGAAGGGTGAACAGGTGGCTGCCATCGGCTATCCCGGCTCCTCGGACCAGATCAATGCCGGGCGGGATATGTTGCCTTTTTTTGAAACAACAGTGACTCAGGGGGCGATCAGCAAGGTTGCTCCGGGGTCGTTCAATGAAACGGGGCGAACCCTCGAAATCGTACAGCACACCGCATCGGTCAACCCCGGCAATTCTGGCGGCCCCCTGATCGACTATTGCGGATCGGTTCTGGGGATCAACACGGTCATCTCGGTTTGGAACTCAGATGGTCGCACGCCAACAAACAACACATTCTGGGCCTCGTCCGCAAACCCAATATCCGGTTTTTTGCGGGATGCGGGCATACCCTTTAACGCGCACCAGCAGGAATGTGATCCTGACAACCCGGACTTTGTCGGCGGTGGCGCGAAAGACAACGGCCTGCTGATCATCCTGGCCGTGTTGGCTGGCGCCAGTGCGGCCGTAATCGGCGGCATCTATTTCGTTGTCTCGCTAAGCAAAAGCGGCGGCGGATCGAATTCTGCACGGGGGGGTGGATCGGCGAAATCCTCAGGAAGCGCCATTCTGGCCGTCAGCATGGATGGAAAATCCGAACGGTTCAGCGCCGCCCAACTCCAATCGGGTGTCACGATCGGGCGCGCCAGCGAGAACACGCTGACCATCACCGATCGCAACCTCAGCCGCCGCCACGCCAGCCTGTCCTTGCGGGGGCGCAAGATGATGCTGACCGATCTGGGCTCGTCCAACGGCACCAGGGTCGATGGCCGCCGTCTGAAACCGAATGAACCGGTGCAGATCAACACCAAATCGAAAGTCGAGCTTGGGGGGGTTGCGCTTGTCCTCAAACGCCCCTGATACGGTCCTGTCGATCCGCAACCTTGGGATCGAACGCGCGCCCGGTTTCTTCGTGGTGATCGAAGAGCTGGAGCTGAGCGCGGGCGAAACCATCGTTCTGGATGCGGTCAGCGGGGCGGGCAAAAGCACCGCGCTGGGGCTGATTGCCGGGGCGCTTCCGCTGACGGACCTGCCGGATATGCTGCATGTGATCGACGGAGTGACCGTCACACCTGAAACCCCAAGGGCCGAGTTTGCCGGGCCGGATAAACTGGGCTTTGTGCTGCAAACCAATACGCTGGTGCCGTATCTGAGTTTACAGGAGAATATTGAACTGCCCGTGCGTGTCGCGGGGCAGGTGCCAAATATCGAATGGCAGGATCACCTGATCCGCGCTATGGGGCTAAGGGACCTGACCGCCCGCAAACCGGGTCAGTTATCGGTGGGTCAACGCCAACGCGCCTCGGTCGCGCGAGCCTTGCTGGGACGACCCGCGTTGCTGTTACTGGACGAGCCGGTTTCCGCCCTCGATCCCGCCAATGTAGCCGAGGTCGAAGGGTTGATCGTACATCTTGCTGCCGAGGCCGGGTCGGCCGTCGTGCTTGCCAGCCATCAGGCGCAAACGGGTGAGTTTGCGGATACCCCACGTGCCGATCACCGACTTCTGGATCATCAGGGGCAATCCTATTCGATCTTCTCAACAGCGGGCCGCGCGGCGGCGAGGGTGGCGTGATGGTTCGGATACCAGCCATGTTGGCCCTGCGCGAATTGCGCCATGACTGGCAGTCGGCATTGTGTTTTGTCGCCGCGCTGGCGGGCGTTCTGGGCCCGCTGCTGATCATTCTGGCGCTGAAGAACGGGATCATCGGCACCATGGTAGGCCGATTGATCGAGGACCCGTCGAACCGCGAAATCCTAGCCATCGGGGCCGAGCAGCATGATGCAGCCTTCTTCGCCGCCCTGGGCGCGCGGCAAGATGTCGGGTTCATCGTGCCTGCTACGCGCTCGATCAACACATCAGCCAACGCGGTGCGACATGAGGCGCAGCGCAAGTTGGAGCGTGCGGTGCCTCTGATCCCCTCAGCTGCGGGTGATCCGCTGATCGACGGCGAAGCGGTTGCGCCGGGTCGCGTGTGGGTCTCGGACAAGCTGGCGCAGGACCTTTCGGTCTCGGCCGGGGATACAGTTGACATGATCATCGGGCGCGAAGTGGATGGGCAACGCGAAAACGCCCGCCGCGATCTGCAGGTGATTGGCGTATTGCCCCCCGAAATTTGGCCGCGTCCTGCCATCTTTCTGTCGCTGCCCGATCTTCTGGCGGTCGAGCGGTTTCGCGACGATCTGACCTCGAACCCCGCAAACTGGACCGATCCGGTTGCCGAGCCCGAAACCTATGCCAGCTTTCGGCTTTATGCGCGTTCGCTTGAAGATATCGGAACCTTGTCGGCCCATCTGGCTGAACAGGGGCTGCAATCGCGCCCTCGGGCTGAAAACGCAGCCCTGTTACTGTCCTTCCGGCGCAATCTGAACATCCTGTTCACAGCTATTGCTGCACTCGCCATGTTTGGCTTCTGGGCGGCGATGTCCGCCAATCTGCGCGGGATGGTCGAACGGCAGCGTGTCATTTTCAGCCTGTTTTCCATGCTAACCATGCCCGACCGACAACGCTGTGTGATCCCGGTGGTCCAGAGCCTTGCGTTGGTGCTGGGCGGCGTGATTGCGACGCTGATCATCATCCTACCCTTCCTGCTGGCCATCAATGCCACGTTCGAAACCGCCCCGGGCGAATCCGTTGCGCGCCTCTATGCGGGCGATGTGATTGCGACGCTGGTTCTTGGCGCCGTGACGGCAGTGACCGCCGCGATCTGGGCGGTGTTTGCCGTGCGTAATGTCGAACCTCAGGAGGTCTTGACCCATGCCTAAACTGACCCACCTCGCGCTCGCTTCACTGATTGGTCTTCTGACCCTGTCCGCAACCGCGCAGGCGCAGGAGATCACTTGGCGAGAGAAATACTTTAATCCACAGCCTGCCGATGGCGACCTGTCCCTGCCCATGCCTTGCGGCGGGGCGATGACGTTCCGCAAGGTGGCAACGCCCAACACCGATGGCGTCATCGGCGATGTCTCGGTCGTGTTGGGGCAGGAGGGCAGCGATCAGCCTTATCTGAACGGATTGCGCCGAGCATTTGTTTCTGGTGCCTTTGCCGATCCCGAAGGCGCGGCTAAGGGCTATTTCTATATGGCCAAGTATGAGCTGGCGCAGGCGCAATGGGATGTGGTCATGGTTGGCTGCCCCGACAAGGAACCGCGTCGCCGGGGTTTTGTCCCGGCGGTTGGACAAACCAAGCTGGACTATCAGCGCTTTGCGGAAACCTACACGCTATGGCTGATGGAAAATGCGTCCGACAGTCTGCCCCGCGTCGATGATACGCGGGCCTATCTGCGCCTACCCACCGAAGAAGAATGGGAATACTCCGCCCGTGGTGGTTTGGCGGTGGATCAATCCCTGTTCCGTGCCCCCTTGCCTCCGGTGCCCGAAGGTACGCCGCAGGATGAATACATCGCCCATGGCGGTACGGCCTCCGCCGGGGGTAAGCTACAGGTCGTGGGCTCATTGCGTCCCAACCCGTTGGGTCTGCATGATATGCTGGGCAATGCAGCCGAGATCGTTGGGGATCCTTTTGCTCTGGTCCGCCACGGGCGCCTGCATGGTCAGGCCGGTGGCTTTGTGAAACGCGGTGGCGATGCGCGGACGCCTTTGGCAGACATCACATCCTCGACCCGGTTCGAGGTTCCGCCCTTTGACATCCTGTCCAATACCGCCTCGGCGGATCGCTTCACCGGTACCCGATTGGTACTGCAGGGCCTGGCCATCACCTCGGCGGATCAGGATCAGGCGCTGAAGGACGGGCTCGCCGAACTGGCGCGTCCGGATGAAGGACTGGCCTCGGCCGCAAGCGAACAAGAGGCGATGGAGTTGCTGGATGAGATATCCGCGGAAACCCTGTCGGATCGAACCAAGACGCAATTGGCGGTGATCAAGGACACGCTGAACAGGGGCCGGGTTGAGCGCAACGCACAAAGGGATCAATCGGTCAGGCTGATCCTGACCTCGGGCGTTCTGGTCTGCGGCCAGGCGCTGCGCCGCTATCTGAACGCTCTGATCTCAATGCTGACAATCCAGCCCGAGCTTGACGCCATCGAACGCGAGGCGCGCGCCGCCGGGGATCAGGAGTTGTTGAAGGAAATTGAGATCGCCCGACAAGAGGCCGCCGCAAAACTCAGGGAAATCGAAGAGAAAGCAAAGGCGGATGTGGTTGAATATGCCAACCTGATCGAAGGGTTGGTCGATCAATACTCGCCCGTGCTGCTACGCAAACAGATCGATTTCATCTACCCCACCGAAGAAAGCCGGGGACGTGAGCGGGCAAACTGTCTGGCGCTGGTGCAGGATCATATCGGCGCGCGCAGCGTCGCGGGATATTCGGATTTGGATCAAATAGCGGACGATATTCAGGGGCTGGCCCTATCGTTCATGGAAGAATGACTTGGAAAGGTTGAAGAATGAGGGATGTATTGAACAAATCGCTGGAGGTTCTGGTTTGGATCACCACCGCGCTGTCGATTATCTTTTTCTGTTTCACCGCTGTGACCATGCTGCGTCTGTCGCCGCTCGGTCCGGATACAACCACGATCATCGCCGCTTTCCTGACGGTGGTGTTCGGGATCACATCGTCGCTGGTATTTGCCGGTATCTGCTTTCAGATCATGGATATCCGCACCTTTAGCAAGCACAGCGCCATCAGCCTGAAAAACCGGAGGTAAGGACACCCATGGAACATTCGGTACTTGGCCTGAAACCCGGCAGCGTTCTGCAGGATACGTATGAGATCAAATCCCTGCTGGGCGAGGGCGGCATGGGGGCCACATTTCGTGGCCTGAACCGGGCCAGCGGGCATGAGGTGGCGATCAAGGTCATGACGCCCAGCTTTGCCAAGAACCAAAAAGCGGTTGATCTGTTCCGGCGCGAGGCGAACCTGCTGCGTACCGTGCGCAGTGATGCCGTGGTGCGGTTCGAGACCTCGATGCTGGACAAGGATGGCCGTCTGTTCCTGGTGATGGAATTTGTGCCCGGTCATCCGTTGGCGCACTACCTGAAAAAGGGGGCAAGGCTGTCCTCGGACGATGTGTTGAAACTGGGTCTACGCCTGTCGCAAGGGCTTGAGGCCATTCACAAGCTGGGCATCGTCCACCGCGATGTGGCCCCGGATAATGTGATGATCTCACATGATGATATCAATCAGGCCAAATTCATTGATTTCGGCTTGGCCTCAGACAGTGTTGGCACGGACAAATCCATCATTGGGGACAGTTTTGCAGGCAAGCTGCGCTATTGCGCGCCGGAACAGTTGGGCCTGTTTGGCAATGAGGTGTCTACCGCCACGGACGCCTATGCGCTGGGGCTGGTTCTGATGCGAACCTCAGGGCTGGAGCTACCGGGTGAGGGCAAAGGGTTCGCAGCGGTCGAAGACCGGAAAGCAGACGTCAAGATCACCGATCCCAAGGTCGCCCCTGGTTTGAAATGGGCGCTGGAGCAGTTGCTGAAAGCCAACCCCAAAGACCGCCCTTCGGACCTGCCCGGATTGTTCCACAAAGCCTTGAGCGGTGAGGTGAAAAAAACGCCCTCGGCAGGGGCGACCCCCGCCAAGGACGCAGCACCGTCGGATAAGACCTCAGGCGGCAGCAATATGCCCATGATCGCCGCAGGTGTGGTGGCGCTGGCGGTCATAGCAGGCGCTGCGTGGTATTTTCTTGCAGGACCCGGTGGTCAGTCGGCCAAGGTCAACGAGTCCGTTGTCGTTGCGCAAGAGGCGGTCGCCGCAGACAACCCGCTGACCGCAGCGCGCGATCTGCTGGCGGCGGGTGGCGCACAGAACCTTGATGCCGCCCTGGGCGCGCTGATTGCCATCAGCAATGATCAGGAACTTTCGGAACAGGACCGGGCGGACGCCAATATCCTGATTGCCGAAATGTATGACCCCGAGACCCATAGCACTGTGACTTCCCCTTTCCCGCGCCCCAACGCCTCGGCGGCGCGGCGGTATTACCAGCGTGCGGCTGATCTGGGATCAGACCCGGCACGCGAGGCCCTGAACAGGTTGGGCGAGTGAGGAAACGGATATGATGTTGAAACGGATACTCCTTCTTGTAACGGCACTGGCGCTGGCGGGGCCGGTTCTGGCGCAGTCGAAATCACCATTGCCGATCGAGGGCAAAACCAGCCTGTTCCAGCGCGTGCTGATCCGCGAGCGGATCGAGGCGCGAACAGAGCCTGAAAGCGAAGCTCCTGGCAAAGCCCTTTCGCCGCTGCAGGTATTCTTTGTGTATGACCGCGATGGCGACTGGATGCAGATCGGGGCCACTGATCGGGGGGAAGACCTGATGTGGGTGCCTCAGGCCGCGACGGTCGACTGGAACCAGAACATCGTTGCGACGCTGGAAGGCAGTGACAATGTGAGCCGGGTTTTGTTCTTCAACGATATCGACCCGATTTACGACATCATCGAAAGCGAAAACCCCGCCAATCTGGCTGCGGATGCGCGGGATGAAGCACTGGCGGCCGAGCAAGGCGGCGAACCGTCGGAAACCGTGATCGCCCTTGGCCCGCGTGAGACGATCGATCAACGGCAGAACCTGTACGTGATGCCGATCCTGTCGACCGAAGAGGCGGTGTTCGATATCGGGCCCTTCGTTAACCTTCTGCAAGTTGCCGTCGCCAGCGCAAATGCGCCGAACCCACCAGCCGCCCCAAGTGGTCAGGCTGCGGGTGACCTTAAAACCGGGGTGGTCTTTGTCGTCGACACGACCATTTCCATGGAACCCTATATCCGCGCCACCCGCGATGCACTGCAGGAAGTGTACCGCGAGGCAGCGTCCTCCGACGCCGCCGATGCGGTTAGCTTTGCCCTAGTGGGTTATCGTGACAGCCTGCAAGCTGCACCCGAGCTAGGTTATGACGTCAAGACCTTTGTGGATTTGCAGCAGGGGTTGAATGTCGAAAACTTCCTGGCCGGGATCGACCAGATGCAGGAGGCAAAGGCCAGCAGCAAGAATTTCCGCGAAGACAGCTATCGCGGGATTGAACATGCGCTACAGGATATGGATTGGAGCGATTTTGGAAGCCGGTTCATCGTTCTGGTGACCGATGCAGGTCCGCGCGAATTTGATGATGAATACTCCTCGACCGGTCTGAGCGCTGAAAGCCTGAACCGCCTTATTCGCGAGCGGATCGGGGGCGCCATGGCCGTCATGCATCTGCGCACCGCGCGCGGAGCCAAGGATCACCCCTCGGCCGAGGCGGCCTATAAACAACTAACCGCGTTTCCGAACTCGGCGCCGCTGTATTTTCCCATCGAGAACGGCGATCCCACCATCTACAAGGACACGGCCCGCCAATTGGGTCAGTTCGTGGCGCAACAGGCGTCATCTTATCGCGGCAGCGACGGGGACGCCCTATTGGATGAAGATGCAATCGTCGATGAGGCCGAAGGCGGGCTGTTCAGCGGGCTCAACACCGCCAGCCGCACGATGCAGCTGGCCTATCTTGGTCGGACCGAAGGCGCGCAAGCACCCGATCTGTTCGAGGCTTATGTCGCCGACCGAGATTTCGACCGCACCGGTTTGAAACCACTGTCTATCCGTCTGCTGATCTCGAAAGCCGACCTGAGCAATCTGGAAGAAGCGTTGCGGATCATCGTGGATCAGGCTGAACGGAACGTGGTGAACCCTGATCAGTTCTTTACCCAAGTTCTAGGTGTCGCCGCTGATATGAGCCGTCGCCCTGATCAGGTGTCACGCCAATCCGATCCAAGCCTGGCCGAGGCAGTGGCTTTGGACGAGTATCTGGCCGATTTGCCTTATAAATCACAGATTATGGCCATTACCGAAGACGATTGGGTTCGTCTGCCCATTTCTGAACAGCAGACCATCGTCAATGGCCTCTATGACAAGATCGAACGCTATCGTCGCTACAATGAATCGACGGATCAGTGGGTCGACTATCTGGGGGCAGGGCCACAGGCGGGCAATCTATTGTATCCCATGTTGTTGGACGATCTGCCCTAGAACAGGTGAACAATCCAATAAAAACCGGGGCCTCGGGATACTTCCGCTGCCCCGGTTTTTTTTATTCTGCGACCTTAGTTTTTTCAGCACTCTTTTTAAACTGTTGGTCATAAAGCCTGCGGAAGCTGCCGTTGCGGGCGATCAGCTGATCCAGATTGCCTTGTTCGACAACGGCCCCGTCCTGAATCACCATGATATTGTCCGCTTCAAGAATCGTGGACAGACGGTGCGCGATGACGACCACTGTCATGTCCTTTGTCAGCGCATCCAGCGCTTCGCGCACCAAGTTTTCGGATTCTGCATCGAGAGCGCTCGTGGCTTCGTCCAGCAACAGAATCTCAGCCTTACGCAAAATCGCGCGCGCAATAGCCAGACGCTGTTTCTGACCCCCGGAGAGGAAGGCACCGTTCTCACCGACCAGAGTATCATAACCATTCGGCAGCTCGGAAATGAAATCATGTGCGTGTGCGGCACGGGCCGCGTCAAAGATTTCCTCATCGGTTGCATCAGGCGCGGCAAAGCGAAGGTTCTGCATCACCGTCGTCGAGAACAGGAAGGTATCCTGGCCCACGTAAGAGATTTTCTTGCGCAGCGACGCAAAACTCGCATGGCGGACATCATGGCCATCGATTTCGACTGTGCCTTCATTGGGGTCGTAAAACCGCATGATCAATCCGAAAATCGTAGACTTGCCACCCCCGGACTGGCCGACCAAAGCAGTAGTTTGCCGCGCTGCAAAGGTTACGCTCATATCTTCGATCACTGAAATTGAGCCCTGATAGCCAAAGGTCACATTGCGCAGCGCGATCTCACCTGGACCGTCCGGAATATCCTCTGCGTCGGGACTCTCGGTCATCGTGTCTTCTTGATCCAGCAACCCGAATACCAGGCTTACGCCAACCATCGCTGCTTCGATCTGAACGCGCATCTTCGACAGGCGTTTAGCTGGCTCATAAGCCATCAGTAACGCGGTGATGAACGACATCAGTTGACCTGCAGTGGGTTGCTCAGCCCCAGCAATTCCCAGTGTGCTGACGATCAGAACGCCCGCAATAGCCAGACCGGCCAGAAACTCCATCAACGGGCTGGCAATCGCTTGCAGGCGTGCAATATCGTTGGAGCGTGCCTCGACCTTTCGGATCGCGGTATCCATTCGTTTGGTCATCAACTCTTCTAGCGACAACACTTTTATCACTTTGATCCCAGCTGAAGTTTCTTGGAGCACGCGGATAATCTCAGCAAGCGATGTGAATTCCGCTTGCATGATCTTTCGCACACTTTTCAGCAGTTGACGAACTCCGAGCAATGCTATCGGACCGACAATCAGAAACATAACTGACAACAGTGGCTGCTGATAAACCATAACAGCGATCAGACCCACGAGTGTGAGCAGGTCTCGTACAAAGCCGGTTACGAGCACATCGATCAAAGTACGGGCGGCTTGTGCACCGTGCGTCGTTCGCATCAAAAGTTCTGATGATTCGTTTTGGCCAAAAAAATCGACACCGTGCCGAAGGAGTTTACGAAAAACTTTATCTTGCTGCGCAGCAACAATCCGATTTCCAGCCCGGGCGAGGTAAATCGCCTGAATATAGGTTGCCGCAGCTTTTAACAGGAACAAGCCAACAACTGATAGTGCGATAATCGGAGCCCACCCACGCATCTCCGGGCTGGTCATGGCATCGACGATGTACTCCATCATATAGGCCGCGCCCGCAGTGGTGGCAGCGACCAATATCATCGCCACGATTGCGATCCCGTACATCCAGCCTTGTGCATAGAAGCTTTCGCCAATCAGGCGGCCCATATAGCCGGACCGCCACTTGTTCCAGGCGCGCTTAATCATTGCATTCTCCAGATCATGAAACCATGCGCTCGCTCAGATAACCTAAAATCATTTTGGCCAAAAGGGCAGATACCCAAGCGTGACAGAGTGACCTTTCAATTGGTCGCGTATGGACGACGACAACGCGCCATCGGTTAGGCGTGCACAGTTAGGCACGATCCAGGCACGATGCAACAGCAAGCAGAACAAATGGAGGCAATTCGGTACTTCGATAGCCCTGATCCCAACGGTTACATCCTTGAGGGATATCAGAGTTTGTGCAACTGAGCGGATATTTGCCGCCGGGGCAGGGCAGGCAGTTCGCACAGGTTTAGCCTGCGTTTATCGCTTGTGATTGTTATACTTGGCCCTTGGAACCCTGCCAGATTTCGTTTAGGTAAGCCGCCCGTGTCGATTAGAGCCGTCATTCTAAGCCTTCCAAAGGACGTTGATCGGCGTAACGCATGTCAGACGGAATGTACGCAGCTGGGACTACCGCACTCAGTTCTTCGACGCAATCTACGGCGATCAACTGTTCGACGCGGATGTATCGCGCATTTACGATGCCAAAAGGAACCGGCGCGCGTTCAAGCGTCCGCTCAGCCGCAATGAAATAGCCTGCGCCTTGGGCCATCTGAAAATCTGGCAAGCAATCGCTGAGACCGAAGATACCCTGACCCTTGTGCTGGAAGATGATGCGACATTCATTCAGAACCCGATGCAATTTCTGGATGCATTGTCCAAGTCATCGGGGCGCTATCAAGACGTTATGATCAAACTGGACGGCGTGGCAGGGAGTGGCGAGCAGGTTTTGGGGACGGTCGCAGATCAGAGCCTGGTCCTGTCGGATCGGCTGCCTCCTAGAACAACAGGCTATATCATTGGCCGCACGGTGGCGACACATCTGGCGGCTGTCCATGCCCCGTTTGCGCGCCCCGTTGATATCGACCTCAAATTCTACTGGGAACACAAAGTGCCAATTCTGACCTTGGCGAACCAAATGGTTGCAGAACGCGGAACTTTTGACAGCACGATCGAGGCCAACCGCAACAGCAAAAAAAAAGCGGTTCCTCTCCGGGGCGCTTTCTAAGCAATGCGCTCTACCAGATCAGATATAGCTACGGGCGACTCAGTCATCCCCTCAAACCCACCGAAATTGCGGGGCTCGCACCCCTGCTAAACAGCCAAAGCGGCGCTCAGGACAGATCATGAAAGAAAATCTTGTTGTTGTCCGTGCAGGCGGAAAATCCTTGCATCCCCGCTGGCAAGAGATCGCGTATGAAGATCGCAACTATGATCTGCTAATCAGCTTTTTCTCGGATGAGGCATTTGCGGCGTTCAAGCCCGAACCAGGGGGCGATGCCGTTTTGGTCAAAGGCGGAAAATGGGACGGCCTGTTTCTGACGCTTTCGAGCCGAGACCTTGAGGCATATGATTACGTCGGGCTGCCAGATGACGATCTGGATATTGCTGCCGAGGATGTGAATGCTCTGTTCGACACCATGGATGCCCATGGGTTGAGGATCGCGCTGAGCCTCCCCAACTGAACTGGTCCACCGTTATGTTTAGGAAACGGAGGAGCACGAATGGCAAACAAGAGACCGAAGCCCGAAGAGATTGTCTTGAAGTTACGGCAGGTTGAGGTTCTGCTGGGTCAAGGCATGTCTCGTTTTGATGCGATCAGGCTGATCGGCGTTGTTGAACAAACCTATTGCCGCTGGCGAAAGAAATGAGCCGTTGAAGGCACCATTGGTTCGAGCCCAACGGCGAATGCGGAATGGGTGTAGATCAGTTGAAAGAACTGAAGCGGCTTCAGAAAGAGAACGAGCAGCTAAGACGCGCGGTGTCTGATCTGACTCTGGACAAGCTGATTCTGACGGAAGCCGCAAAGGATGAAGGGCGTCAAGGAAACCATCCAGTGGATGTTTTTCAGCCCTGAACGCGAAGCCCTATTGAGCCCCGCTCGTCGTCGTGCCTGCATCAGCCATGTACGCAACCAGCTGAACGTTTCCGAGAGACGCGCCTGCCGCGTGCTTGGGCAACACCGGTCCACGCAACGGCACGTCGCACAAGGTCGCGCAGACGAAGACCGGCTGGTGGCCGACATGATCGAGCTGACCCGTCAATACGGCCGATATGGCTATCGCAGGATCGCAGCGCTGCTGAGAGAGGCTGGGTGGTCTGTCAGCGACGGACGGATTGAACGGCTTTGGCGACGAGAGGGGCTGAAAGTGCCAGTGAAACAACCGAAGAAAGGACGGCTCTGGCTGAACGATGGCTCGTGTGTCCGGCTTCGACCAGAGCATCGCAACCACGTGTGGAGCTATGACTTCGTTCATTGCCGAACTGACGATGGCCAAGCCTTTCGGACGCTGAACATCCTTGATGAGCATAGCCGGGAGTGCCTGGCGATTAGAGTGAAGCGCAAGCTGAACTCGACCGATGTAATCGATGTCCTGACAGACCTGTTCATACTTCGAGGAGCACCCCGTTTCATACGTTCAGACAATGGGCCGGAATTTGTCGCCCAGGCTGTCCGAGACTGGATCGCCGCCGTTGGCGCCAAGACGGCTTACATCGAACCTGGCAGCCCGTGGGAGAACGGATACTGTGAAAGCTTCAACGGTAGGTTCAGAGACGAGCTGCTCAACGGAGAGATCTTCTACTGCTTGCGCGAAGCTCAAATCCTGATCGAACAATGGAGGAGACATTACAACACAAAACGCCCACACAGTGCTCCGGGCTATCGCCCGCCAGCGCCCGAAACCATCATCCTGATGGATCAAAGGCCGATGATACACCAAGACCGCTTACTTCTGTGCCTGGCTCTCGCTCTATCAACGACCTGATGTGACTTGGCGGGTGAGACACTTCACCGTTTGGTCGAATTGTTAATCATTCCGTCTACCGTGATCTAAAGAAGCGCTTGAGCCGACGCTGATGCGCGTCAAAGTATTGCCACAACTCGACCTTAGATTGCGGCGAGAAAAGTACTCGACCGCACCATATGATTCGTAAAGCAACACTTAGATGAACCCCTTCTCTTGTCAGATGCCGATACAACACTGTGCTACCGCCAGTTTCGAACTGTGCCTCTGCAGTAACCGGGGTCGATTTCTAACCTGAAACCGATGCCGCGTTAACGCACTGGTATTGCATTCCCGCCCGCAAACCAGCCATCTAGTGAAAAACATATAACAAAGTAAGACTTCGAAAGCAGTAAAATGTTCACCTACGTAGCTCCTCCCTCGTCCTCGTCGCCTCTTAGTGCCATTCAGGGCAACTATGTTTTTGGCGATGGGAATCCAAACACAGTCACGACCATCACATATAGTTTTGGCGAGTATCTGGACACGGGTGATTGGACACCAACGCTCAAGGCCCAGTTCAGAATGGCGTTGAGCGCGATTGAAGCAGTTGCAAACATAAACTTCGTCGAGATAAGCAATAACGGTACTGCGGACCTTATTGAGGTAGTGGCGCCTAGTTCGTTTTTTGATAGCTCGACACTGGGCTTTCACCAAGTGCCTGGCCCTGGGGGCGGCACGCCTTTGTTCGGCGCATTCAATACAGGCTACTGGAATGCTGCGAATGGGTCGCCGGGCGGCTATTTCTTCACGACAATCCTGCACGAGATCGGTCATGCTTTGGGGCTGGGGCACCCCCATGACAACGGGCTAGGTACGACAGTTATGGCTGGCGTGACCAACCCCTTCAACTCCTTTGGTGTGTCGAACCTGAACCAGGGTATTTTTACCGTCATGTCCTATAATGACGGATGGACCAGCCAAAATGGAATTCTACCGGTATCCGCAACCTATGGTGGCTCTACCGGATTGGGCGCGTTGGACATTGCCGCCCTGCAAGCCATGTACGGCGCCAACACGTCGACCAACTCTGGCAACAACACCTACACGCTGGCATCCTTTAACACCGCGGGTACCGGCTATCAGGCCATCTGGGATACCGGTGGGATCGATACATTGTCCCACACAGGCGCCAACAGCGCTGTCCTCGACCTTCGTCCAGCAACGCTTGACTACACCGCAACGGGTGGTGGCGCGGTTTCGCTTGTCTATGGTATAAAGGGCGGGTTCACTATCGCGCATGGCGTCGTGATCGAGAACGCGTCCGGAGGATCCGGTGACGATGCGATCGTCGGTAATACTGCGGTGAATGGGCTATCTGGCAACGGGGGCAACGATACCTTCTATTCTGTGTCCAATGGCTCCAACAACAACGTGATCAATGGCGGCAGCGGCAATGACACGATCCATGTCGCTGCAGGAACTGGTGCCGACATAGTCGACGGTGGGGCCGACAACGACATCGCTATCGTATCCAGCAATGCTGGGTCATTCACTGGTGGCACAGGCATTGATACGATCCGCTTCATCAGCGCCACGTCTGGCTATCTGTTTCTAGACAACGGGGCAACTTTCGGGTTCTTGAATGTTATCACCCGCGTCGTGTTCACCGTTTACAATGATGTGGAACTATTCGAGTTCTCCAATGTTGGGCAAGCATTCACGCAATCGCAAGTGATGCAAGCCATGCAGGTCAGCGACGTCGAAACCAACGGGACAGTTCTGCAACACGCAGCGCAGGGTATTTATGTCTTGGACGGAGGAACCGACAATATCGCTTTGACCTATAATGGTCAGGTCATGGGACAGAACTCTCTGGCAGGTTGGAACGCCGTTCAGGCAGAAGAAACCGCTTCTGGCTATCGGGTGCTATGGCAGAACGTAGATGGCAGTTATTCCGAGTGGTTCCTGAACAGCCAAGGCCAGTTTGTCAGCAATGTGGTTGTCGGAAATGTTGTTGATCTGGAAGCCGTATATGGCGCGGATATCAATGGCGACGGCACGATTGGCCATACGACCACGACCGTCGAAAATACCGGATCCATCACGCTTCAGAATTCGACGCAAAACGGCTACATCATCGACGGCAACAAAACGCTGAGCCTGAACGGTCAAAACATTGGCGAAAATACTCTGCCCGGTTGGTCCGCAGTGCAGGTAGAGGCCTTTGGTGATGGCTACAAAGTACTGATGAAAAACATAAATGGCACCTATGCTGAATGGGAGCTGAATAGCGCTGGTGAGTACGTCGCAGCCACGCTGATCAACAATGTTGTGGATGTCGAAACCTTCTACGGCGCCGATATCAACGGCGATGCCAATATCGGCCATGTCCTCCTCGCTAACATTGATACCAACGGGGCCGTAAACCTGGCTGTTTCAACGCAAGATGCTTATGTGGTGGATGGCACCAAGACATTGACCCTGAATGGTCAGAAGATCGGCCCCAACAGCATCCCCGGCTGGCAGGCCATACAGGCAGAAGCGTATTCAGGTGGATATAAGGTTCTGCTTCGCAACTCAGACGGCACGTATGCCGAATGGACGCTGGACAGTACCGGAGCTTACGTCAGCAGCGCGATCGCAGGTAACGTATACGACCTTGAAACATTCTATAGCGTAGAGCTGAATGGTGACAGCACAGTGGGTCATGTCACGACAACTGTCGAAAACGCCGGCACCGTCACACTTCAGAGTTCGACGCAAACCGGCTACGTCATCGATGGCAACAAACCGCTGACTCTGAATGGCCAAAATATCGGCCCGAATACACTGCCGGGTTGGACGGCTGTACAAGTAGAGGCCTTTGGTGATGGCTACAAAGTACTGATGAAAAACATAAATGGCACCTATGCTGAATGGGAGCTGAATAGCGCTGGTGAGTACGTTGCAGCCACGCTGATCAACAATGTTGTGGATGTCGAAACCTTCTACGGCGCCGACATCGACGGCGATGCCAATATCGGCCATGTCCTCCTCGCTAACATTGATACCAACGGGGCCGTAAACCTGGCTGTTTCAACGCAAGATGCTTATGTGGTGGATGGCACCAAGACATTGACCCTGAATGGTCAGAAGATCGGCCCCAACAGCATCCCCGGCTGGCAGGCCATACAGGCAGAAGCGTATTCAGGTGGGTATAAGGTTCTGCTTCGCAACTCAGATGGCACGTATGCCGAATGGACGCTGGACAGTACCGGAGCTTACGTCAGCAGCGCGATCGCAGGTAACGTATACGACCTTGAAACATTCTATAGCGTAGAGCTGAATGGTGACAGCACAGTGGGTCATGTCACGACAACTGTCGAAAACGCCGGCACCGTCACACTTCAGAGTTCGACGCAAACCGGCTACATCATCGATGGCAGCAAACCGCTGACTCTGAATGGCCAAAGTATCGGCCCGAATACACTGCCGGGTTGGACGGCTGTACAAGTAGAAGCCTTTGGTGGTGGCTACAAAGTACTGCTGAAAAATACGAACGGAACCTACGCCGAATGGGAGCTGAATAGCGCTGGTGAATACGTCGCAGCCACGCTGATCAACAATGTTGTGGATGTCGAAACCTTCTACGGCGCTGATATCAACGGAGACAGCGCAACTGGCCATACAACAACAACGGTTGAAAATGACGGCGCTGTTGCGCTGCAATTGTCTACGCAAACAGGCTATATCGTCGACGGTAACAAAGCCTTAAGCCTGAACGGTCAATCGGTGACACCCAACACATTGCCGGGCTGGAGCGCCATTCACGCCGAAGCCTTCGGAAGCGGGTACAAAGTTCTGCTTAAGAACACTGACGGCACCTATGCCGAGTGGACATTGAACAGTGCCGGACAATACGAAAGCGCTTCAATTATCAACAACATAGTGGATTTCGAGACATTCTACGGCGCTGATCTCAATGGCGATGCCACTGTTGGCCATACGACAACTGTGATTGAAAGCAACGGCAGCACGACGCTGTCTGTATCCACCCAAACGGGTTATATCATTGATGGCGATAAGACACTGACCTTGAATGGTCAGGTTGTCGGCCCCAACAGCTTGCCCGGCTGGGAAGCTATTCACACCGAAGCGTTTGGCGGAGGTTTCAAGATTCTGCTGAAGCACACGGACGGGTCTTATGCGGAATGGACTTTGGATGGAAACGGTGGCTACTTGAGCGCAGAAATCATCCCTAATGTGATTGATGTGGAAAATTTCTATCAATACGATATCAACGGTAGCGGAACGGTTGGCTACGCTCTGCCCAAACTAGCTCAACAGCAAAAGACAGCGCCGGCACTGGCTGGGTTCGGCGAAGCCGACGAGATTCTTTTTGCCGACATTCAGAATGACCCGTCGATGCAGATCGAGAAGGATATAGCTTGGATTTCCCCGCAGAGCGCTGACAACTTGGGCACGAATCTGACACCAATCGGAACCGCCAACGTTGCCGAGTTGGGTTTTGTGGATGGACTGCTAGACGACGACGTCTTCTTGATTTGAACCAGGTAGTGGAGAGCATACGCTGGCTATGCCTCTCCAATTCCTGCGCTAAACTAGGTGTTTAGTCCCGGCATCTGGTGGATCGGATTGACAATGAATCGACCCGGTTCGGAAGTCGAGATTTTGCAGATGTATTCGTACGGCGTGAGTCCGCTTAGTGTCTTCAATCGACGAGCGTAATTGTAGGCATCGAGGAAGTCAGTCAGATGCGAACGAAGTTGGTCGTGGCTCTCGTAGCGATACCGCTTGACGGTTGCGTCCTTGATGGTGCGGTTCATGCGTTCGACCTGACCATTGGTCCAAGGGTGGTTCGGCTTTGTCAGGCGATGCTCGATACCGTTCGCGTCGCAGATCATATCAAAGCGCATAGGCCGGGAATGGATTGTGTTCCTGTTTCGGGGCTATTCGGCGCGCAGGATACCGTTGTCGGTTAGGATAGTGTGGATACGATAGGGCACCACTTCAAGCAGGTGCTCCAGAAACTCCCAGGCAGTTTTCCTGTTTGCCTTGCCCACCAGCTGGGCCACGGCAAACTTGCTGGTGCGGTCAATGGCCACAAAGAGAAAGAGCTTGTCTTCAGCGGTCCGGAGTTCGGCGATGTCGATATGGAAGTAGCCGATTGGGTACCGCTTGAACTTCTGCCGTTTCGGCTTGTCTCCGCCCATGTCGGGCAGGCGTGAAATGCCGTGCCGCTGCAAGCAGCGGTGCAATGAAGATCGTGTCAGATGAGGAATAGAGGGCTGAAAAGCACAGAGGCAATCATCAAGCGGCAGCAAAGTATGACGCCGGAAGGCAACAATCATCGCCTCTTCATCTTTACTTAGCACAGTCGAGTTCGGCTCCTTTGGGCCTGTCTTTCTATCCTCGACCGTTTGACGCTTTCGTCACTTGGCAACGGTCTTCACGTTGATGCCAAGCTCGCGGCTCAGCTTAGCGTTCGAAGCTTGCGATCGCTGTATTGTTGCTCGGATGGCGTGCGTTGTCGTGGCGCAGCCGTGACGTATCTGTCCCATAAGGCATCCTTCCGGCTTTGTTGCACAAACGCGGTTGTGACCGGAACTCCCCTTTCCCCGGACGGATTTATCCTACGGGCTCTGTGACGGGCATGCCAAGAGCAGTGCAGCAGTTGAGCACAGCAACCTGCCGCTCGAAGTCCCTCGCCATGAGGCTTTGCCACAGCAACTTGATACAATGCATTTTGGTTTCGACGCGGCTCCGGCGATGGTATCCGCTCCACCGTTTCCAGATGGTTCGAACGAGATAGCGTGAGGCACTGATCGCATCGTTCCGGGCGATGGCTCCAGGGCTCGTAGGCTTCCACGGCCTGGCACTCTTATGCGGTGGTATGACCGGGTGGGCACTGCGGGCGGCAATCGCGTCATGACATTTGCGCGTGTCGTATGCCCCATCGGCGGTCACTGATCCGATGTCCTGATCTGGTTCAGTGGTTCGGTTCCCCCGCGATGGGGCAGGCTCACATTCAGCGTATTCTGGCGACGGCACAGTGTACTGTAATCGGGCACATCCCAATCCAGGCCGACCATCTGCAACAAGTTCTGAACGAAGCCGGTTGTTTGCCTCAAGGGCAACCCAAACAGAACTTTCATGGTTAGACAGGTCTGGATCGCGGCATCGCTGAACTTGCATTGGCGGCCGCGCCTGCCAGTCGGGGGCGGCGTCCTAGCCATCTCGGGATCAAACCAGATCGCCAACGATCCGCGCTGCTTCAGGCTATCATTGTACGACGACCAGTTCGTGGTCTTGTATTTCGTGGGGGCCCAACTGCTCATGCCTTCCGGCTATCTTGCTGCATTCATACAGTGAATCCCTGACGGGATTTGTGCAACAAAGCCGATGTAAGAACAAAACGTTTGTTTGTCTCACGCACATGGGCAACGAGCTTGTTGCCAAAGTTTGACATATGCAGCAGGTCAATCTCAGCGGTCAGTTCAAGTTGCCTGATCTGATCAAGTTGTTCGTGAGTGCAATTTGTCAGTAGTTGAAAGCAGCTATAGATCTCTTCCAGCGAGACATCCTCGCGGTTATGTTCTGCAGCGTCTTCTCGCGCCAGGTTTTCAGCTGCCACGCGATAGTCTTTGAAATGCTCCGTGACCTGCCTCACAGATTCGTGCGTTGACATGAAGTCGAACGCGTCAACCGGGGACGCACAATGCCGAAACAAGACAGTATCGAAGATATCGACGGACAGAAAATGATAATTCTTAATCTTTTCAAAAATTTCGCTGCCAGAGGACACGTTAATAGCCTTTTTGAATTTTTCTGTACGCAGAACTTTCCCGTGCTGTTTGGGCTGCCTGCTACGATTTCCGTCTCGCAAGTGGTCAGACGCGCTTAACAATTTCTTGAAGCGTTGCCAAGTTGGCGCCACAAGGATAAGTGGACCATCGCTTGTCCATTTAGTTGACCAGCTAAGGTATCAAGACCCAAGTAAAGGGCGACTTCCGGTGGCAGAGGAACAATGCGAATTTTGTTGCCGAGGTCCAAAACACTGAGAAACGCGGCATCTTTCGTTGAGGCCCGAACCGCCAACTTGGGTTCAAGCTTGGCTCTGAAAAAATTCAGAATATGTGATGAAAATCCACTAAGTCTTCGCCCTGTCTCGGGCGTAGCCTATCGGCACAGACATTGCCCAGCCAAGAGCGATGTAAGACGTTAGCGTTACGTTACAGCATGACTGCGCAATTGGCGGCGCGCGTTAGCTCTGCGCTTCTTCCTGCAAATAGGCCAGCAGGTTCACGATGTCTTCGTCCTTCTTAAGGCCTGGGAATTGCATTTTGTTGCCCGGGACCGTACCGCGTGGGTCGGCGAGGAAGCCGGACAGGGTTTGGGCGTCCCAGGTAATGCTAGAGTCCTGAAGCGCTGCTGAGTATTTAAACCCGTCAACCTGTCCCGCTTGTGCCCCTAGAACACCAAACAGCGAAGGGCCAACACCATTGCGCCCTTCTTTCAACTTGTGACAGGCGCTGCATTTACGAAACACTTTCTTGCCAGCTTTCGCATCCCCCTCGACGGCCACCGCTGCAACCTCGGTTGTGGCCACAGGTTCTGCATTGGCGTGTTCACCATCCAGTTCGAACATAAGCCGCGCAGTGACAGGGACGGTGCGGGTGATACCTGACAGATCGGCCAGCTCCATCAGCTTGTCGATCCCGGCATTCACACCAGCATCTTCAGTACTGATAAAGACCATATCGTTGGTTGTGACCAAGACTGATTTTTCCGTCAGGCGGGCCACGAACAGTTCAGCGTCAAATTCAACATCCGTCCCAGCCAGCGACAACACTGCCTCGCTGTCGACAGTTGTGGTTTGCCCAACGTCAAGGGCGGTCAATGCGCCCATGTCGACCTCAGCCGTCAACGTCGCGCTGCCTGCCTTGCGGAAGACGTACTCGACCATGCGTTCGTTCCGGATATCGATATTGGTCTCGACCGAGGACAGGTTGATTTCAATAACGGCCTGACCATCCGGGCTGACCATCCCGCTCAGCGACGTGAAGCTGTTGATCTCACCCACCGTGTCTTTCTTGATGCTGCCATAGGCCAGGTGCGAGCCGTCCTGCACCAAGGTCCAGCCTTCGGCCAGGGCAGGGCCTGCAATAATTGCCGACGCGATCGTGACCGCATGTATCAGATGTTTCATTTCATTCCTCCTCGGGTTATGCCAGTCCTGAGCGCGCGGGCCCGGTCCGTGAACATGAAACACACACAGGTCGCATTTTATTCGATGGCGGGTGAAACAAGCTCGGAACAGGCGGTCAGAACCGCAGTGCAGACGCATTCCAAACGCGTCTGGCGTTTTGCTTTGGCGCTGTCGGGTGCGTCGGATGTGGCCGATGATCTGGTTCAGGCCACGTGTCTGCGCGCGCTTGAGCGTCATCATCAGGTGACATCGCATGATCGACTGGATTCGTGGCTGATGACCATCTGCCGATCAATCTGGCTGAACGAGGTTCGATCTCGCGCCGTGCGCAGGGCACAGGCGCTGTCGGTGACGCCCGAATCCGAATTGGTTGCAACAGGCCCGGATTCAGAAACGAATATTTTCGCCACTGAAGTGTTTACCCAAGTGATGCAGCTGCCAGAAGCGCAGCGGGAAACGGTTATGCTGGTTTTTGTCGAGGGCTACAGCTACCGCGAGGCCGCCACGTTGCTGGACGTTCCCATCGGCACAATCATGAGCCGGCTGTCCAGCGCCCGGCAAAAACTGAAAACCGTAATGCAGCAAGATGCGGCAAGCGCCGCACAACGGAGTGGCAAATGACGTTTTCCGACGAGACGCTTCTGGCGTATCTGGAAGGCAATTTGGAAGAGGCCGAGGCCGGTCAGATCGAGCAGGCGGTCGAAACGGACCCAGAGCTTGAACAGCGTCTAATGGCGCTGGATCCGTTTGCCGGTATGGTGCAGGGGGTTTTTGAAGCTATTCCTGCGCAAGCGCCCGAAGTGGTTCTTCCTGAACCTGCCGCTCAAACCTCCGGGCCTACTGGTATGGGTTTGACGCGGCTTGCCGCTGTTGCGGCCAGTGTTGCGATTATTGCCGCATCTGCGACCTGGTGGACCATGCGACCCGCACCGTTGGGCTGGGCGCAACAGGCCGCAATTTATCAGTCACTCTACGTGCCCGACACAATCGCTCCGCTGGATGCGTCGACCGAAACTTTGGACAAGCAGTTTGCAATGGCCGAAGAACAACTAGGCCGTTCGTTGAATCGAGATACGTTGGAGGCGTTGCCGGGGCTTGAGTTGAGGCGGGCGCAGGTTTTATCGTTCAAGGGTAAGCCGCTGATCCAGATCGTGTTTGCAGATGAACAAGGGCAACCAGTGGCCTTTTGCGTGATCCGGCAAGGACCTGACGCCGCGAACAAACCAGCCAAATCGGCGGTGCTAAGCGGTTTGGCCACGGTGACATGGGCTCAGGATGGATATGGCTACATGCTTTTGGGCAGCAATCCACAAACCGATCTGACCGGTGAACTGGATGTTCTGTCCCGGACATTTACGGGTTAGAAAAATCCACTTGTGAACCGCCCGAAATGCCCAAAGAATGCGGGCATGAAGTCCAAGTCTGTCATACCGCTGCCCGAGGAAGAGGTCGAAGAGGCCACACCGCCAAGCATCTATGACTCTGATCCATCCGACGAGGATGACCTTTGGTTTCTCCCTCCTGAGGATGAGGACGCAGCAGAGGATTTTCTGCCTCCCGGCCCCCGGCAGGACAATCGGGTTTTGTTCGACCCGCGCGATTGGCGGGCCGCCCAGGCTACACTGTCCGCAGAGTTGGCCGATCTGGCCCTGACCTTTGGCGCGCTGGATGAACGTTTGCGGGCGGGACCCGATGGGTGGACCCACCGTCTGGCATTGATGGACGTCTCGGATCTGGGCTGGTGGACAGGCGACCGGATCGGTGTCGACCGACTGGCCCTGTGGACAGGCTTGCGCATTGGGGCGACCAGCGATGACGCACAAGCCCTGTACCGGGCGGGGTGGGCCGTGCGCCGCCTGACCTCGGGCGCGGGTCCGTCGGTTGGTGGATGGCAGGCCGGGTTAGGCGCATTTCTGGACCGAATGGCGCAGGGGATCGAAGAGGTTCCGGAGGCTGTAGCTGATCTGGCCGAGGTCATGGAAAATGTCGAAGGCCTGCATCCGGTAACACAGGCCGCAATTGCCTTTCACGCCTGGCGCGCTGTCTCGGACGGGATCGGGCAAGATACCGAAGCCGCGATCATCGCCGCACGTCATGCGGCCTCGATGGGTCGTGGCGGGGCCATGTTCATGCCGCTGGCCCTATCCGGGCCCGGCGCACTGCGCGGGATGGGCGAACCCGAAGAAAAACTCGCAGCATGGATCACCGGGGCTGGGCAGGCAGCCTTGGCCGCATTGCTGCATCTCGATCGCGTCAATGCGTGGGAGGTACGGGCCCGCGAAGCGACAGAAGGTTTATCAGGTCGCACCCCGCCCCTGTTGACTGATGTGCTGACCGCATGGCCGATGGTCTCGGCCCCATTGGCCGAAGAATTGACGAAAGCATCGCGTGCAACAGTACAACGCAATATCGACCGGTTCAGCCGCCGCGGCCTTCTGCGCGAAGTGACAGGTCAGGGGCGGTATCGCGTCTGGACAGCAGCGCTGTGATCCGGCAGCCGTACTTGCCGGAACGTGGCCACTGCGCACCGTGACAAAGACAATTTCGGTTCTAAGCACGTGGTTATTACAGGCAACATAATGTCGCTGAAGGGCTAGGCATATGGGCCGAACCAACCGTAGCCTTACAGTCAAGTAGCGCTGTTTTGGGCGGTGCCCCAGCAGGGCTTCTATCGGAACACAGCGACAGGTGCCGGGATGTCAAACGCTTATAAACTGACCCAGGAACAGTCTGACCAGTATTGGCAGGATGGGTTTCTGTTCCCTCTTTCGGTCTTTTCCGAAGACGAAGCTGCAGAGTTCCGCGCAGAACTGGAACAGATCGAAAAAGACTGGCTGGAAGCAGACCTGCCATTGCCGCTGAACACCTATAAGCGGGTCAACGCCCATCTGGTGATTCCCCTTGCAGCCCGGATCGCACAAGACAAGCGCATTCTGGACGCGGTCGAAGGTGTTCTGGGCCCAGATATCATGATCTGGTCCGCCGAATTTTTTATCAAGGAACCAAAGACCAAGCAAACGGTTGGCATGCATCAAGACCTGACCTATTGGGGCATGGGCGAAACGCCTGATCAGGTGACGGCCTGGATCGCGCTGTCACCGGCCACCGTTCAAAGCGGTTGCATGGATTTTGTCCGCACTAGCCACAAGAACCCGATCCTGCCGCATACCGACACCTATTCCGAGACAAACCTGTTGTCGCGCGGTCAGGAGGTGGCCGTCGAGGTTTCTGAGGACGAGAAAACTCATATCGAACTGAAACCCGGCCAGATGTCATTGCATCACGGGCTGACAATCCATGGCTCGGGCCCAAACGCGTCAGATGACCGACGGATCGGGTTGGCGATCCGCTATCTCAGCCCCAGAGCACAGCAACTGGTGGCAGATCGTGACTATGCCATGTTGGCACGGGGATCGGATGCGCACAGCAACTTCGTACCCGTCCAAGCCCCGGACGCGCTGTTCTCACCCGAAGCTCTGGCGCTTTATGAACAAGTGCGGTTGGACCAAAGCAAAGCGTTGGCCGAAGGGGCGGACAGCTCTGTTCCGCTTTACTCCAAGATGTAAGCTTGAAGGGTCAGGCGCTTAGCGCCCGACACCAACATAGGTCTCAAAACCGGATTTCAGCGCTTTGCTTTCAGTATAGATATTGCGCAGGTCGACCATGCGGGGCGTGTTCATTGCCTCTGCCAGATCCGTCAGATTCAGCGCCCGGAATTCATTCCATTCAGTCAGCAGTACGACCACATCGGCGCCTTTTGCTGCGGCGTAGGGATCATCGGACCATTCAACTCCAGGCAACAGGGCCTCACCTTCGGATTTACCTTGCGGGTCCACCACACGCACTTTGGCCCCACCGCCGATCAGGGCCGGAACAATGGTTAGCGATGGCGCATCGCGCATGTCATCGGTGTTAGGCTTGAACGTCACACCCAGCATCGCAACGGTTTTACCGTTGAAACTGTCGCCGCAGGCTTCGCGGATTTTCTCGATCATGCGCTTTTTGATCTCATCATTCACGCGAATGACTGTTTCGGTGATCTGCATCGGATACGCATGCTCTTGACCGATCCGCGCCAGCGCGGCGGTATCTTTGGGAAAGCACGACCCGCCATAGCCCGGACCCGCGTGCAAGAACTTGTTCCCGATACGACCATCCAGACCAATGCCGCGTGCCACCTCTTTCACGTCGCCGCCGACCCGTTCGCACAATCCTGCGATTTCGTTGATGAAAGTGATCTTGGTCGCCAAAAACGCATTGGCTGCGTATTTGATCATCTCGGCGCTTTCCAGATCGGTGGTCAGGATCGGGAAGTCACGCAGATAGAGCGGGCGGTAGATCTCGGCCATCACCTCAGCCGCGCGGTCACTTTCAACGCCGACCACGACGCGATCCGGGCGCATGAAGTCGTCAATCGCCGCGCCTTCGCGCAGAAATTCCGGGTTCGAAGCGACATCGAAATCCGCATCGGGATTGGCTGCTGAAACAACCGAATGCACCTTGCGGTTTGTGCCTACGGGTACGGTCGATTTGGTGACAATGACGGTGTAACCAGTCACGGCCTGCGCGATCTCTTCCGCTGCGGCCATCACGTAGGTCAGATCCGCATGACCATCTCCGCGCCGTGTCGGCGTGCCCACGGCGATGAACACCGCATCTGCACCATCGACGGCGGCAGCCAAATCGGTGGTAAAGCTCAACCGCCCAGCGGCCACGTTCTTGGACATCAACACATCAAGGCCCGGCTCATAAATCGGAACGTCGCCAGCCCTTAACATGTCGATCTTTGCTTCGGCTTTGTCGACGCAGATCACGTCATGGCCAAAATCCGAGAAACACACGCCCGACACCAGGCCCACATAGCCAGTGCCGATCATCGCAATACGCATTCTTAAAAATCCTTCTCACCAATTACCGCCTGCGGCGCGCATACAATCAAAGAAACTGCGAAGGGTTTCAATGCCTGACTCGGGCCTGCGCCTGCAATACACAGTTTCTTGCTGGTTTTTGAGACAGAAACAGACGATGCGACCCTGTGGAGCACAGAAGGGTGGGACGTATCTGGCCAAATTCCTGTTGGAACAAAAGCGTGAATGCATGGTTTCAAGTTGCGCGCGCCGTCGTTTGGCACGAACCGCTTGCGTTAAATTATTTAGGAAGCACGCGAAACAAACCCAAATCTCTGTCTGTATTATCGCAATCTACCGGACATTGCAAAACGCCGCGAATCGTTCTGCAACAGCAACCGGACAAGGTGCACCCAGACATCGGGGCCTTGTCCGATCGATCTTTGACGGACTAGAACACTGGCGCTTGCGCTCCCTTATCTGGTCTGCGCGCCAGTGGCTTCAATCAGAACCAGCGGCCTATGGCGGTAACCGTCGGCGAACGTGTCGAAGCGTCAGAGGCGGTCGACAGCACTTGGTAGCTGACCTGAGATGTGGATGATGAGGTATCAAATCCAACAAAGCGCGCTGTGGCACCACCGCTACCGCTGAGGGCAGGAGTATCAGCGAATATGGCGGGAAAGGCCCAGGTGGCAGCGGCGCTTGAAAACAGCGCACCCTCGGCATTTGTGCAATCCGTTGCGGGTAAGGCGGCGGTACAGATTTGCGTGCCATCGGCAAAGCGGATGTAGTCGCCATTTGTGGTGCTGCCCCGTTCGATCACGGCCCCGGTGGGGGTACCAGAAGCCTCGGAAACAGTTCCCAGCAAGTTGCCCGGGCCGTAGCCATAGTCGGCGCGCATCAGGCGTCCGGCGGTTGTGTCGTCCGCACTAGTCTGAACCGCCGCGCCTGTGGCGGTGCCGGTGGCTGGATCAATGCTCAGCGCATCCGTCCAGTTCCCGCCATCCGGGGAAACCTTGATCGAGAAACCCGTGCTACCGTTCAATCCCATCTCGGCATAGCCGGTCCAGTTCGACTGAAACAGCAGCGATGCGGTGTCAGAGGCACCGGATTTGTTGATTTTCAACTGATGCCCACCGCCATCATGGCTCAGCAATGTGGCCGCGCTGCGCACGGACAGGCGATTGGTGGCATCTGAACTGGTGCCCACACCAACACCATCCAGATTCTGCGTCGGGATAGGAGGGGTGATCCAAGCCCCACCATCCCAGACTTTCTGCTGGCCAGCCGCTAGGTCCCAGGCGCGCCAACCCGTCTCTGGCGTGACGAAATTCCAGCTATTGTCCAGCCAAGCCGCCAGCTCTCTGCCATGACCGGCCCAGTCGCCGGAAGGGCTTGCACCCAGTGCATGAATCTCACCCTGTTCCGGCACAGCCGGTGGCGTGGTTGCATCTGTCGAAGCGACAGCCAGCTGCACCACAAGATCCAGACGGCGCAGCGCTTCGTTATGGGTGACATGCTTTTGCGCCTGCGAGGGTTGCAGGAATGGCAGGTTCAATCGGGGTGAGTTCTGTGACACGGGGCGCGTCCTCCTGTAGCTGTCGGTCCGACATTTCTATTGCGCGCCACCCTGCCGCGATGCACATGAATCCTGTCTGACCGGGCAGATCGCCCGATTTACCCTGCGTTAGGATTTTGTTTCCATATTGGAAATAATAATGCCGAATTCGGCACATCGCTCATAAATCCGAGGTCGCGCGCGTGATACCTCGTGCTACGATCTATGTTCAATTGCGCGCGTAGATATCTTCGTACCGGATGATGTCATCCTCACCCAGATAGCTGCCGGTTTGCACTTCGATCAGAACCATGGGCACTTTGCCCGGGTTCTCCATCCGGTGAACCGCACCCAGCGGGATATAAACTGACTGGTTTTCCGATACGAGCTGCACCTCATCATCAATCGTCACCTTGGCCGTGCCCTTGACCACGATCCAATGTTCCGAGCGATGGTGGAGGGACTGCAGGCTTAGTGCGGCGTCGGAGTTTACGTGGATACGTTTGACCTGGAACCGATCATCGATCACAAGGCTTTCAAACCAACCCCAAGGACGGTGGTCGACGGGCAGCGATTCCGCCTGCCTTGCACCTTTGGCCTTCAGCGCACTCACCGCCTGTTTGACATCTTGCGCCCGGTCCATACTTGCCACCAGAACCGCATCGGGCATGGCGACCGTGATGACGTTTTCCAAACCCATGGCAACTACCTCTTGCGCCGGGGATTCTGAACGGATCAGAACGTTCTGGCAATCGATGGTTGTAACCTCTCCGGTCGTGGCCACATCGCTCGGGTCGGGTGCGCTCAGCTCATGCACGGCGGTCCAGCTGCCTACATCGGACCAACCATCGGCGTAGGGGACAACACTCAGATTTGCCGCCTTTTCCATCACCGCGTAATCAATCGAAATGTCATCGACCTTGGCCCAGGCGCTGGCATCCAGGCGCAAAAATCCCAGATCGCTTTGGGCCTGTTCCACCGCTTGCCGGACAGGTTCAATCAAATCGGGCGCGTGTAGTTCGAAGGCAGCGATGATGTCACGTACAGCAAACAGGAAGATGCCCGAATTCCAAAGATAGCTGCCATCCGTCAGCATCGCCTTGGCGCTGTCCAGATCAGGTTTTTCAACAAACCGATCCAGCGGAATGGCCGCGCCCGAAGCGTCTGGCGTCTGGCTGAGTTTCAAATAGCCATACCCGGTTTCAGGCCGGTCGGGCGTGATCCCAAACGTAACCAGATCTCTGCGTGCAGAAATCGCTTCGATTCCGCATGCAACGGCGGCGTGAAAGGCGGTTTTGTCGGGAACCACATGATCAGACGGGGCCACCAGCATGATGGCCTCTGGGTCACTGTCGGATAGCTGCAGGGCAGCCGCCAGAACGGCAGGCGCAGTGTTGCGCCCTTCGGGTTCGATCAGGATCGGGCCAGGACCAACACCCACGCCCATCAACTGTTCGGGCAACACAAAGCAGAAGGCTTAATTGTTTAGAATCAAGGGTTTGACATAGATTGCGGCCTTCGGTCCCCTGCGCCGCACCGCGCAGTCCTGCAGCAAACTGGTCTCACCCACCAACGGCACAAACTGCTTGGGATAGCTTTTGCGGGACAGGCGCCACAAACGGGTCCCTGACCCACCGCAGAGAATGACGGGATAGACGGTATTGATGATGCGCATGCCTTTGAGCTTCAGCTATCTGAATGTATCGCCTTAATCGCCGTTAAGGGGATGGGCCAGTGCCTACTGAGCCGCTTTTCCCGTGGCAACGATGTCGTTCAGATACTGGCTCAAATCGCCACGCAAATCGTCGCGCGCCAGTGCAAAGGCCACAGTAGCCTGCAGGAATCCGGCTTTTGAGCCGCAATCAAAGCGCTGACCGTCGAACTTGTAACCAAAGACTGGAACACCGTTCCGGATGTCTTCTGCGATCGCATCGGTCAGCTGAATTTCGCCACCGCTGCCGGATTTCATTGAGTTCAGATTATAAAGCACCGACGGGCCCAAAACATAGCGCCCTATTACGGCAAGGTTCGAAGGCGCTTCTTCCGCTTTGGGCTTTTCCACCATACCGCGCGTGCGCACCACCGTGCCCACATTGTCACCCACGTCCAGCACACCGTATGAACTTGTTTTTTCATGCGGAACTTCCATAGCAGCAACCATGTTGCCACCGGTTTCCTCGTAGGCTTCGATCATCTGCTGCAGGCAGGGTTTGTCGGCTGCAATAACGTCGTCTGGCAACATCACGGCAAAGGGCTCGTCTCCGATCAGACGACGCGCGCACCAGACGGCATGCCCCAGGCCCAACGCTTTGTGCTGACGGATATAGGCAATGGCCCCGCTTTCCATATTGGTCGCGTTCAGCGTCTCCAAAAGTTCATCTTTACCCTTGGCTTTCAGCTCTTGCTCCAGAACCAGGTTGTGATCGAAATAGTCCTCAAGCGCAGATTTCCCGCGCGAGGTGACAAAAATGAACTCTTTGATCCCGGCGGCGCGCGCCTCGTCGATGGCATATTGCACCAGCGGGCGGTCAACCAAGGTCATGATTTCCTTGGGAACAGATTTTGTCGCAGGCAGGAATCGTGTTCCCAGCCCCGCAACAGGAAAAATCGCTTTGGTGACCTTGCGTGTCATGGTGCCTCTCAAATCGTAAACATGCCGGTAGATTGCAGCCTGACCGGTGTATCCTCATAGGCTGCGCAACCGGATCAATCAATAACGCCCGAGAATTCGGGAACTAATAGGTCAAATCGTGCCATCTAGTGGAGGCAGAGTCAAAATCCGATCTTCAATCTGGCTGAATTGTCACGCACTGTTCACCGAACGGGCAAAATCCTGATCACTGTCAGTTTTTCAGACGTGATTTCATCGTTTTCTCGGGGAAACAGGTGGGGTCTTGGCCCGTGGCCTCCTGCCATCGCCCGATTGATCGGCGGGTTTTGAACCCCGGCAGCCCGTCGGCGCCGCCGACATCGTGTCCCTGTTGTTCCAGCGCTCGCTGCATTGCTGCGATGTCTGATCGATAGAGGCCCCCGACCGCGCCCCAACGGCCCCGGAAATCTCCGACACCATACTGAATCCGGTCTCCGACATGGCCCACAAACAGGGCATAAAGATCGCTTTTGTTGTACTCCTTCAGCACGTAGAAATTTGGTGTCACAAGAAACGCCGGACCGTTGCGACCAGCAGGCATCATCAGATAGCCCTCACCCTTGAGTTCGTGGTTTGGGAAGGGTTTGCCCGAAACGCGACTGACACCCAATGCGGCCCAATCCTGTATGGCACGCCCTTGGTCTGGTCCTTCAAGCGCACAGGATAGCGAGGTTGGCACCGTCACCTCAAACCCCCAGTCGCGACCTTCAACCCAGCCGTGCCGGTCCAGATAGTTCGCAATCGACGCGATTGTGTCGTCGGCAGACCCCCAGATATCGGCCCGACCATCCCCGTTTCCATCCGCAGCATAAGTCAGAAAGTTGGTCGGCATGAATTGCGGCTGCCCCAAAGCTCCGGCCCAAGAGCTTTTCATTTCGCGCACATGCCCTGCCTCGGCGATTTGCAGCGCGGCGATCAACTCGGTTGTGAAATACTCAGATCGCGTGCTCATGAACCCTTTGGTCGCCAGAACCTGAAACGCATCATGCAGAATTGGAACCTGACCATACCCGCTTTCGCGACCCCAGATCGCCAAAATGATGCGAGCTGGGACCCCCGTTTGCGCCTCGACACGAGACAGGGTAGCCGCATGGCGGCGCGCCATTTGCCGACCCACAGATGTGGCCCCCTGAACCGACCCCGCATTAAAGTACCTCCCGGGAGAGCCAAACTCTGCCTGCCTTTGGGCTTTGGGTGTCTTCGCTTTGCTTCCAGGAGGGATAAGGTCGGGCAGGTCCCAATTCAGCGTAACGCCGTCAAAGGCCGCATTCATCGTCTTGCGCGACACACCCTTGGCGCGAGCCTGCGGCCAAACGGTCTGATCCAGCCAGGACTGGAACTGCCGTTCAACTGATGCACGATCCTGCGCGGCCGCGCCACTGGCCAAGCATAGGCAAAATAGAAGAAAAAGCACCTTGCGCATCTGAAATCACCTGCTCTGAGCCTGTTTAGGCAATTTGTTATCATTTATGCCAAGGATGACTGAAACCCGCATCAAAATCCATGGCATTGAACCACCTCCGCGACATGCCGCCTTGCATTCGAAAAAACCTTGAGAAATGCGCGGTCTCTGCCGATAGTTGTGACCAGGATAAAATCAAAAGAGGGCAGGCATGACCACGAACAGAACGTCCCTTGTGGCAAATGTGGTTCTGACGGCCCTCGGAATTCTGGCCACGTCGACCCAGATGGCGGGGGCCAGTGACAGCTTCATGGACCCCCAGGGCCCTATTGCGGCAGTGCAGAAAACGCATCTTCTGCGGGCAACAGCGCTGATCCTGATCGCCGTTATCCCTGTTCTGGTTTTGGTTCCAACGATCGCACTGCGCTATCGACGTCGAAAAGGCGGGAACGCGGCGTACAGGCCCGATTGGGATTTCTCCGCCCGGCTTGAGATGCTGATGTGGGGCATTCCGGTGGCCATTGTCGCTATCCTGTCCTTCTATCTGTGGAAAACCACTTATCGGCTCGACCCGTATTCAGCCCCATTCGGTGATGAGCCAGCCGTGCGAGTGCAGGTTGTTGGACTGGATTGGAAATGGTTGTTCATCTATCCCGATCTTGGCATCGCCACAGTCGGTGAGCTTGGAATTCCCACCAAACAACAGATCGCCATGACACTGACCACCGATACGGTGATGCAATCTTTCATGATCCCAGCTTTGGCCGGGCAGATTTATGCGATGCCGGGCATGACAACCAAGCTGCATCTGGTTGCGGACCAACCCGAAGTGATGCAAGGCGAAAACACCCAGTATAACGGGCGCGGCTTTACCAAGCAGAAGTTCGAAACCCTTGCGATGAACCCTGATGATTTCAAAGCCTGGGTCAACAAGGTCCGGCAGAGCGGTATCCTGCTGGACCCGGAAACGTATAAAACCCTTGCCATGCGCACGGACCGGGATGAGGTTCAGGCAGCGCTTGGCACGCCAGAGATGCCTGACCGTGCCTTGTATTTCAAACTGGATGACGGGGATCTGTTCCATACCATTCTCCACCGATACCATGGCGGCAAAGCGCTGCCACTGGATCAGCAACCCGGAACAGTTGCATATGGGCAGGAGGTCGACCAATGACATCAGAAAACGGTTTCTTTGGTCGCCTGAGCTGGGATGCATTGCCCATCACCGGCCTGATTCAGGACTCCAACGCAAACGAAATTGTAGCCAATGCCGCCGCAGGCATTGTCATTGTTGGGGCGATCGCCGTGGTTGGTCTGCTGACTTGGTTTCGGCTTTGGGGGCCCTTGTGGCGCGATTGGTTGACCAGCGCTGACCACAAGAAGATTGGCATCATGTATATCGTCTTCGCCATCGTCATGCTCGCGCGGGGCGTTCTGGAGGGCGTTGTCATGCGCGCCCAGCAAGCCGCCGGACCGGGAGAGGGTTTTCTGGAGGCCGAACACTTTGCCGAGCTGTTCAGCACCCATGGCACGATCATGATCTTCTTCGTCGCCGTGCCGTTTGTGTTCGGAATCGCCAACTATGTTATCCCGCTGATGATCGGCGCGCGCGATGTAGCCTTTCCTGTGATGAACCAGATCAGCCTCGGCCTGACGGTATCTTCCGGCATGATGCTGATGGTGTCGCTGGTTGTCGGGCATTTCTCGACCGGAGGCTGGACGGCTTATCCACCCTATACTGGGGCCGCGTTCAACCCAGGCGTCGGGCCGGACTATTGGATTTGGGCCATCGTTGTCTCAGGGATCGGAACAACGCTGACGGGGATTAACTTCGCCGTCACAATCTACAAGCTGCGCGCGCCGGGGATGACGTTCATGCGGCTACCGATGTATTGCTGGACGATCATCTGCAGTTCTATCCTGATCGTCTTTGCGATGCCGCCCTTGGGCGTTGCGGCGCTGTTGCTGGCCGCTGACCGCTATCTGGATTTCCATTTCTTTACCAATGACCTTGGCGGCAATATGATGAACTACGCTAACCTGTTCTGGCTTTTTGGCCACCCCGAGGTCTATTTGCTGGTTCTGCCCGCCTATGGCATCTATTCCGAGATCTTCGCGACCTTCTCGGCCAAACGGCTTTACGGCTATACCTCACTGGTCATCGCCACAATGTCGATAGCCGTGCTGTCCTTCACTGTCTGGTTGCATCACTTCTTCACCATGGGGCAAAGCGCGCTGATCAATGCGGTATTCGGCATCGCAACCATGCTGATCGCCATCCCGACCGGCGTGAAGGTCTATGATTGGATGGCCACCCTCTGGCGGGGGCGCATCCGGTTTTCAGTTCCCATGCTGTATGGTCTTGCCTTCTTGATGCTGTTTGTCATCGGTGGCCTCAGCGGTGTGATCCTGGCCAATCCAACCATTGACTACCAAGTGCATAACACTCTGTTCCTGGTGGCTCATTTCCACAACGTCCTGTTGCCGGGCGTTCTGTTCGGCTTGCTCGCCGCCTACAATTACTGGTTCCCCAAAGCCTTCGGGTTCCGCCTCCACGAAGGCTGGGGCAGGGTGACAGTCGCTCTCTGGACGATCGGCTTTATGCTGACATTCATGCCGCTCTATTTTGTTGGCCTGATGGGTATGCCCCGCCGGTCCTACAGCTGGGAAGACCCGAGTTTTCACCCCTACATGATCGTCGCCGTCATCGGAGCATTGGTCATCACGGCAGCGCTGTTTTCAGTGCTGGTGCAGCTATGGGTCAGCATCCGCAACCGCGACAAAACCCGCGTTCCCGTTGGTGATCCATGGGATGCGCGCACGCTGGAATGGTCTATCCCAGCACCACCGCCACCCTATAACTTCGCCATCATCCCGCAGGTAACTGACCGAGACAATTTTGCTGCCGCCAAGGAGCGCGGCGCGGCCTATCCGACGCCGGATGCCTATGAGGATATCGAAATGCCGCGCAACACCGGAATTGGCTTCATCCTGTGTGTGGCCAGCGGCATCTGGATGTTTGCGCTGGTCTGGTGGATCTGGTGGCTGGCTGCTCTAATGACGGTGGTGATGATCCTGGCATTCATCCTCTGGACCTTCGACACCAGCACCGAAATCACCATCCCGGCCGAAGAGGTCCAGCGCGAGCATGAAGCCTGGCTGGCACTGGTGCACAGCGAAACCGCCATAGATCGCGACCACGAGGCGGCCCCGGAGAACCGCGGCCTTGCTCGCCCCGACATGGAGGTGGTGACATGAAACGCGCGCCAACTCACAGCTATCCGGGCATCAATCTGGGCGATCGCCATGCCAGCGCTCACAAGGCATCCGAGGTCGTGACCTTCGGCTTCTGGGTCTTTTTGATGAGCGATCTGGTCTATTTCGGCCTGATGTTCGCCATCTATATCACCATGATCGACGCTCAGGCAGGCGGGCCTGGCCCACATGAGCTGTTCGACCTGACCAGCATCTTTGCGCAAACCATGATCCTGCTGACCAGCAGCCTGACCGTTGGATTGGCGATGCTGGCCCTGAAATACAATCTGCCACGACCACGGATCATCCTGTGGTTTGGGGTGACGCTCCTGCTGGGGATCAGCTTCCTTGTTCTGGAGATCCGAGACTTCATCGCCATGGCCGAAAAGGGCGGCATCCCGCAGCGTAGCGGGTTCCTTTCGGCCTTCTACGGCCTCGTGCCGCTACACGGTCTACATGTTGCCGCCGGGTGCGTGTGGTTGATTGTGCTGGGTATCCAACTGCGGGTTATGGGCATGACCGATGTCGTCAAATCACGTGTGGTCAGGCTGGCGCTGTTCTGGCACTTCCTTGACCTGATCTGGATCGGCATCATCACGATCGTCTATTTCGGAGGGCTAACCTATGGATAAACGCTCTGAAATGCATCGGCGCGAGCGGCGGCGTTACGTGATCGGCTATGGCGGTTCGCTGCTTCTGACTTTCGCGATGTTCGGCGTGGCCTATCGCTGGGGGATTGAAACGACCGGTGTTTATCTGACCATCGGCCTGCTTGGACTCGCTCAGCTGATCTTTCAGCTGATCTATTTCCTGCATATCGACCGCAGACGCAGCAGCCGAGAGGATTTGGACTTGATCCTGTTCTCAACCCTTGTCTTGCTGATCATCATCCTTGGGACGGTCTGGATTCTGGGCAATCTGGCGGTCCGCATGCACATGCATCCGATGTAAGGGAGGCGGCCCGTCGGCTATCGGGTTAGCTCCAACCCTAGCCACAAGGCGCCCCAACACAGGGCAAGGCTGATCATGATATTGCCCGCCGCCAGTGCAAGCGTGCGTTCGCGGCGCAATTCCAGCGTTTGATAAGCAAAGCTTGAGAATGTGGTGAACCCGCCGCAAAAGCCAAAAACCAGACGCTTCTGCTCTTCCCCCATCTCAACGGGACCGCCCAAATAGCCGATCCAAAGGCCCAGCAGCAGGCTGCCCATTACATTCACGATCAGGGTCGATAGCGGCAGTGCGTGGGTGATCCTCAATGCAAGCCAATGGCGCAGCACTGCGCCCAGCCCGCCACCCAGGCCAAACATTGCATGCAGGTAGAGATCAGTCATTACTACGCCTTCCTGCATGAAACCGTCGGCCGAGCGCTTCGCCTGCCAAGGCTGCGGCCAGACCGAAAACTATCTCCAGCCCGGCAGCGGCAGATGCAGTCCAAAACGCAACTTCGGCCAAACGCTCAAGCTCGGCCACGAAAGAAGAAAAGGTCGAAAGGCCGCCACAGAACCCAATTGCACCCAGATGCAGAACATGGGCATGAACCCGATGGCGGACGGCATAGAGCCAGCCCAGCACGAAGCACGCAAAGACATTGATGCCAAAGGTTGTCGTCAACAAAGGCGCGCCGGGGATCTCGAATGCAAACGCCTCGCGCAGCAACGACCCTAGCGCACCGCCGACAAACACAGAAAGAAACATAAGGGCTTGTTCGTGTCGTCCGCGTTTGGTGTCTGGTCTCGCCAAGTGAGCTGCCCTTTACTGTGGTATGATCCGAATACCGCCTGCGAAACACGGGATCAATCAACGCCTTAACAAGGTTTCACATTCACGCCGGGTTTGATTTCCATGAGCCGAAGGGCTTGCAATCAAAAGCCAAACGGTTTCACTTTGACTTCAACACCTTTGGTTCATATTTCACCCACGGAGATCAGAAATGGTTGTACGCAGGCTTTATTACTTTCTGAGTTTCGTCTGTCTGCCCTTGGTGGTTGTCTGGGGCTTTTTTTGGCCACCGGCGCATTGGCTCCTGATTCTACTGATCCCTTACGCCGTGGTTGGGATGTATGACATGCTGACCACCAAGCACAACGTGCTGAACAACTACCCCGTTTTGGGGCATTTCCGCTATATGCTGGAATTTGTCAGCCCCGAAATCCGCCAGTATTTCGTCGAAACCAACGAAAGCGGGCGACCGTATAATCGGATCATTCGCAGCCTTGTCTATTCCCGCGCTAAAGGCCAGGTCGACACACAGGCGTTTGGCACTCAATATGACATCACGACCGTGGGCTATCATCGCTCCAACCACTCTCTGGCCCCGAAAGAAGTGGATAAGAGTGAAGAACGGGTGATGCTGGGCGGACCGCAATGCGAAAAACCCTATAACGCATCACGCTTGAATGTTTCGGCCATGAGCTTCGGCGCGCTCAGCGCCAATGCGATCCGGGCGCTGAACGGCGGAGCCAAGGATGGCGGTTTTGCGCATAACACCGGTGAGGGCGGATTGTCGCCGCATCACCTTGCCGAGGGTGGAGATATCATCTGGCAGATCGGTACCGGCTATTTTGGCTGTCGTACACCCGACGGAGGCTTTGACAAAGATTTGTTCGCCGAAAAGGCCAAGAAGGATGTTGTCAAAGCAATCGAGATCAAGCTGTCCCAAGGGGCTAAGCCCTCGCATGGCGGCGTTTTGCCCGCCGCAAAGGTTGACAAAGAGATCGCCGAAATCCGTGGCGTGCCCGAGCATCAGGACGTGATCTCACCACCCATTCATTCGGCTTTCGACGGTCCAACCGGGTTGATGGAGTTTGTACAGCACTTGCGCGAAATGTCAGGTGGCAAGCCCATTGGTTTCAAACTGTGCATCGGGCACCCATCCGAATTCATGGCGATCTGCAAAGCAATGCTTGAAACCGATATTCTGCCCGACTTCATTACCGTCGATGGCGCCGAAGGAGGGACTGGCGCCGCCCCGGTCGAGTTCACCAACCGCCTGGGCTTACCTGTAAATGAGGCGGTGGTCTTTGTGAACAACTGCCTGCTGGGGGTTGGGTTGCGCGACAAGATCCGGATCATCTGCGCAGGCAAAGTGGCCACAGGTTACGACATGGTCGAGAAATTCGCCCTGGGTGCGGATATGTGCAATGCCGCCCGTGCGATGATGTTTGCGGTAGGCTGTATTCAGGCGTTGCATTGCAACACCAACCGATGCCCGTCAGGCGTCGCCACCCAGGATCCGATCCGAGGCAGGGCGGTCAACGTTCCGCAAAAACGCCAGCGGGTGCACCGATATCACGATGCCACACTCGAAAGCTTCCGGGAACTGCTTGGCGCAATGGGCAAAGCCACAGTCTCGGACCTGCACCCCGGCGATATCCGCCGTCGCATGGCAGATGAGACTGAGCGTTCCTATGCCGAAATCTACACTTTCGTCGAAGAAGGCGCGCTTTTGTCGGGCACCGCGCCGGACAACTACACAGCGGATTGGAACCGCGCATCCGCGGCGCATTTCTAACGGCGTCAATTGATGGTCGAACTGGACTGACTGTTGGCGTGCGTATTGATCCGACGCACGCTCCATTCCACTGAATCTCGCATTGCGCGACCCAGCGCAAGGTCAAACGCATTGACCAGATCCGGTGTCTGATCGCTGGCTGAAACCACGTTTTCTTGGAACGAGCTAGAGGCGATGATCTTGTCCTCAAACGCATCGACAATCTTGATGTTCATCCGAACGTCAACGCGCACGGTTTTTGAGTTCTCAGTCTCGGCTGTCACGATGCCCTGAAACTCACGCAAATCCGGCACGATGATATAGTCTGCGCGCAGACCTACGGTCGACCGCCCGACTGCGGCCACCTTGCCTGAGTTCTCATAGCTTTCGACCAACAGAGCCTGCACAATCAGCGGTGCGCGATCCACCCACCGGGCGCGAGGCAGATACTGAACCTGTAGCGGTGTCGGCTGAACCGCAATCTGGTCGGTGTTCACCGCCGCAGTTGCTGTTGGTTCTTCTACGACAATCTGCATCTGAATACGCGGCAACGAGGACGCAAACGTACTTTTGGGGGTCAAAAGATACAGGTCATTGGGTTTGGATGCTTGTTTTAACGTACCCAAACCCGCGCAACCACCAAGGGCTACCGCCATCAGAATAAGAAAGTAAGGCCTGATCATTGACGGAACTCCGATGCTTGGGTGCCCAACAAAAAGCGTGCCGGGTCGCGCTCAACCTTGTCGACAAGACGGTCAAGACTGATGACCAACCGCTGGGATTCTTCAACAAAGCGCACGAATTGCGGCAATCCGACCCGCAGGAAATCTGAAACCTGTCGGCGATTGTCCCGGACAATACCATCGACGGTTGCCATCAGTTCTTTCGCCGAATTCGACGCACTCAGGACATCGTCCGAAATCTGGTCGATCTTAGCGGTGATACCTGAGACGGTCTCAGTCACCTGATTGGCGGCGCGGCTGATATCCTGCGCAACCGGGGCGACCTGCGTTTCGATGATGCGGTTGGCCGAGTCAAAGGCCCGTTCAGCCGAGGCCAAAGCCCCTTTGGTCGAATCCATGGCCGATGTGATTGAGCCCAGCGTTGTATTGGCATTGGTGACCGTTTCGGTAATCACGCCCAGTGACACGCTGGCTTCTTCCGACAACCGCGTCAGATGATCCGCAAGGTTCGACCCGCGCTGTATAAACGGGCGCACATCTTCTTCGATGGTCCGGTTCGTTGTTGCCAGTGTAACCTTCGCCTCTTCCAGCGCTTCTTTGGCAGCGTCGGACGCTGATTTGACGGATTTCAGCGTCTCGCTACCCGTCTGTAACGTGGATTCCGCGGCACTGATCAACGGGTCCAGCTTTGTTGTGAAATCGCCGATTTGCTTGGCGGCCTCTCCGATATTGCCTGAGACGGATTCAAAATCTGAAAGTGTCTTGTCCAGCCGCCCGGTGGCCGAAGCCAGATTGGCCAGGATATCAGACACTGCCTTTTGGTTCTTCTCATCAACGATGGCGTTCAGCTCTTGCAGCAGGCTGACGGCCTCGTCCAGAACCTTGGGTGCCCCTTCGAAAAGCGATTGAATGGTGCTGCGTTTGCTTTTGATGACGCTATTGTTAGACAACCGTTCTGCCGTGCTGGACCCGCCGGTCAGTTCCACATATCCAACCCCGGTCACGCCCAGAGATTGCAGCTGCGCTATGGTCTCTTTTGTAACTGGGATATCGGCATCAACCTCGATCCGGACCCGAACTTTCGACGGGTCGTCCTCATCAAGGTTCAACGAGATCACCTGCCCGACCGGAAGACCATTGTAGCTTACGCCACCAGCCGCAGACAGGCCCGACACATTGTCGAACAACACATCATAGTAGGCGTATTGGCGCGTCACTTCGAACTTCGCGAGCCACAGGAAAAAGCCAAAGGCACCCAAAATACCCGCAAGAGTAAACGCACCGATCAGAATGTAATTCGCTCGGGTTTCCATCGCCTCTACCTGTCCTGCCCTTTATCTTGCGCCGCGCGGGCGCGGGGGCCTGTGAAATACTCCTGCACCCAAGGATGATCGACCTTGGTCATCTCTTCTATCGGACCTTCAACCAGCACACGCTTTTCTGCAAGCACGGCGATCCGGTCGCAAATCGCATACAGACTATCCAGATCATGCGTCACCATGAAAACCGTCAGCCCTAGCGCCTGCTGTAGTTCTCGGATCAGATCATCATAGGCGGCGGCCCCTATCGGGTCCAACCCAGCTGTGGGTTCGTCCAGAAACACAATCTCGGGGTCCAGCGCCAAAGCCCGCGCTAACGCCGCCCGTTTGCGCATGCCGCCTGACAATTCCGATGGGAACTTACCGCAACTCAACTGCGGCAACCCTACAAGGCTGATCTTGAGGCCACCCAGCGACTCCATCAGTTTTTCGCTGATCCCCGTATGCTCGCGCAGCGGGGCCATCACGTTCTGTAAGACAGTCAGAGATGAAAACAATGCCCCATCCTGAAACGCCACGCCCCAATGGCGTTCGATGCGCCTGCGATCCTGTTCAGGGCCGTTCAAGACATCAACGCCCAGAACCTCGATACTGCCAGCAGCAGGTTTGTTCAGCCCCACGATAGTCCGCAACAATACGGATTTACCGGTACCCGAACCGCCAACAATGCCCAGAACCTCGCCGCGCCAGACGTCAAGGTTCAGATCGTCGTGAACAACCTGAGGGCCAAACTGATTGCGCAATCCGCGCACACGGATCACGGCCTCTCGCTGCGTGTCTGCCGGCGTTGAATGATGCTGCACCGTACCGTCCATCTCAGATCCCCAACTGCGAGAAGAAGATCGAGAACAGGGCGTCAATTGCAATCACCATGAAGATCGACTGAACCACCGACGCGGTCGTGCGCTGCCCGACACTTTGCGCCGATCCTTTGACCTGCATTGCCTGCCAACAGGCAATCACACCAATGACCAGAGCAAAGAACGGCGCCTTGATCAGACCGATAGCAAGTTGCCAGACCCCCGTGCTTTCGTTCAGGCGGGTCAGGAACATGCCCGGGCTGATCCCCAGATCAATCCAACTCATCAGCGCGCCACCGAACAAGCCGGCCATATCGGCCACGAACCCCAATATTGGCAGCATGATCAACAGGGCCAAAACGCGCGGGATCACCAGCACTTCTATCGGGTCCAGACCCAGGGTGCGCATGGCGTCAATCTCTTCCTGCACCTTCATCGAGCCGATTGAAGCGGTAAAGGCCGATCCGGACCTGCCTGCGACGATGATCGCGGTCAGCAGAATGCCCAGTTCGCGCAGGATCGAGATCGAAATCAGTTCGACCACAAAAATCTCGGCCCCAAACTGTTTCAACTGCGTGGCTCCTTGAAAGGCCAGCACTACACCGATCAGGAACCCCATCAGCGCAACAATCGGCAACGCCTTGAGACCGGTTTCCTCCATATGGGTCACAAGCGCGGCGCGGCGCAGCCGCCACGGCATCACGACAGTTCGGGCCAGACGGTGCAGGGTCAGCCCCAGGAACCCGAGGATCGACATTGTGTCCTGCAAAGCGCCGTATGTGCCGCGACCCACGCTTTCGACCCAATCTGCAAAGGTTCTGGGCGGGTCCAGCCGACCGGGCTGTTTGGGGATGCTATGTGACACTGTATCGATCAAAGCGGCGTGGGCAGGTTTGAGGCCCAGAAACTGGAGCCGGGCGCCCTGCGCGGTGAACCGCTGCGACAGGTCGGCCACCAGCCAGGCACCGCTTGTGTCCAATGCCTCGATCTCGGACAGGTCGATTGTCACATCACCCCCAACGGCTTGAATAGAACCAAAGTCACGTTCGACATGTTCCACCGACTGCGTCAGCAATGCGCCCGAAACATGCACAACCGTGCGGCCGCTTTCCTGCGAAGACGATATCTGAGGCGGTGTCATGCCTGCATGTGACGGAAAAAGCGGATCTGCTGCAACGGGTTTGTACGATTGTGCCCCGATTTGAAGGATTGGGATGGCGCACGTGTGACACTGGTTGGCGCCAGTGGATGAATTTCCCGAAGGTGAGTGACCTAATTCACTTGTTTCAACCGAGGGTAATGGTATCTTCATGGCCGTAATTGTTTGTTGTTATTCGGTTGTGTTTCATGTCTGACCATCAAGCCAATGTAGATGTCGAAATCGGATCCGAACGTGGGTTCGGATTTGTCTTTACGGCAGTCTTTCTGATCATCGCACTCTGGCCCCTCTGGGGCGGCGGTACCGTGCGGTGGATACCCCTTGCTATCGCGGGGGCCATTCTTGCGGTAACCTTCCTTGCTCCGCAGGTTCTGACCAAGCCCAATCGGCTTTGGTTCAAGTTTGGAATGTTGCTGGGGGCCATCGTGGCGCCCATCGTCATGTTCCTGGTTTTCATCACGACATTTGTGCCCTTTGGACTAGTGGCGCGCCTGTTGGGAAAAGACCTTTTGTCTGAGAAATTAGACAGTTCCGCAGAAAGCTATTGGGTTGTTCGCAAGGATCAGCCCGGCAGTATGAAACAACAGTTTTAAAGAAGGGAGTACCAGACGTGACATTCGTTTCCGAGCTCTGGTCATTTATGAAGATCAGAAAAAAGTTCTGGCTGCTGCCCATCCTTGTGGTGCTGGGCATCTTCGGTGGCCTGATCGTTCTCAGCCAAGGTTCGGCAATCGCGCCGTTCATCTATACGCTGTTCTGATCCATGACGTACATTTTGGGCATTTCCGCGCTGTATCATGACAGCGCCGCAGCACTGCTGCGCGACGGCAAGATCATTGCCGCCGCGCAAGAAGAACGCTTTACCCGCAAGAAACACGACCCCGGATTCCCGGAAAAGGCGATTGAATACGTTCTGGCCGAATCAGGGATCACCCTAGCCGACGTGGACAATGTTGTCTTCTACGACAAACCGTTTCTAAAATTTGAACGCCTGATCGAAACCTACATTGCGGTGGCGCCACGCGGTTTCAACTCGTTCCGAATGGCGATGCCGGTCTGGCTGCGGGAAAAACTGTTTCTGAAAGATCTGTTGAACAAACAGCTTCGCAAGATCGATCCCGATTTCACCGTCGACAAGATTTTGTTCTCGGAACACCACGTCAGCCACGCGGCCAGCGCCTACTATCCGTCTCCCTTCGACGAAGCGATTGTACTGACGGTGGATGGTGTTGGCGAATGGGCCACCACGACCGTCGGGATCGGGCGCGGGAGCGAGCTGACCATGGTCAAAGAGCTGCATTTCCCGCACTCGCTGGGCCTGCTCTATTCTGCTTTCACCTACTACACCGGCTTCAAGGTGAATTCCGGTGAGTACAAGGTCATGGGTTTGGCCCCTTACGGCGTGCCGCAATTCAAGGACCTGATCCTTGAGCACCTGGTTGATTTGAAAGAGGACGGCTCATTCCGCCTCAATCAGAAGTATTTCAACTATACGGCCGGTCTGACCATGACCAACAAGGCGCTGGAGGATCTGTTCGGCCAACCGGTGCGCAAGCCTGAAACCGACCAGCTGACGCAGTTCCATATGGACATCGCCGCATCCGTGCAGGCCGTGACCGAAGAGATCATGCTGCGCATCACCCGCAATCTGGCGCAGGAACACGGCATCCGAAATCTGTGTATGGCAGGTGGCGTGGCGTTGAACTGTGTGGCCAATGGCAAAATCCTGCGCGATGGCGCGTTTGACAATGTCTGGGTGCAGCCTGCTGCCGGTGATGCCGGCGGGGCACTGGGGGCGGCCTATGCAGCCTGGCACCAGGAGCTGGGCAATCCGCGTGCAGCCACATCGGGCGATCAGATGCAAGGCTCCTACCTTGGCCCGCGTTACGAAGATCACGCAATTTCCGCAGAACTGAGCCGCGCAGGCGCTAAGTTCACCACCTATGAAAACGGTGAGTTGGTCAATCAGACGGCGCAAGCATTGGCGGATGGCAAAGCCGTCGGTTGGTTCCAGGGGCGCATGGAATTCGGACCACGTGCCTTGGGCGCGCGCTCAATCCTGGGCGATCCACGATCCGAGTCGATGCAGAAGACCTTGAACCTGAAGGTCAAATACCGCGAAAGCTTCCGCCCATTTGCGCCATCTGTTTTGCGCGAAGACGTAGCCGACTGGTTCGAGCTGGATGGCGACAGCCCCTATATGCTGATCGTGGCCGATGTTCAGGACAAAATCCGCCGTAAGATGACGGATGAGGAAAATGCCCTGTTTGGCATCGACAAGCTGAACGTCAAACGGTCGGATATTCCGGCTGTGACGCATGTGGACTATTCGGCCCGTATCCAAACGGTGCATGAAGACACGAACCCAGCGTATCACGCGCTGATCTCAAAGTTCAAAGACCTGACGGGTTGCTCTCTGGTGGTGAACACCTCGTTCAACGTGCGGGGTGAGCCAATTGTCTGCACGCCCACCGATGCGTTCCGCTGTTTCATGGGCACCGATATCGAGGTCTTGTCGATCGGCAACTGCCTGTTGCGCAAAGAAGATCAGGACCCCGCGCTTAAGGAAAACTACGAGACCAAGTACGAGCTGGACTAAACCCTTGCGAGGCTAGCCGTTCCGCGACACAGTCCGCACCTGAAACTCGGGTGCGGATTCGGAGTGCGCGACATGGGCCAGGCCGGAAAAGTTCTGTTCATTATCATTGATCAGCTGCGGGCGGATTGTCTGTTCGGTGCGTTGGCGGATCATGTTGATCTACCCCATCTGCGCGCGTTCATGGATGTTTCTGTGACGTTCAAACGTCACTATTCGGTGACAAATCCCTGTGGCCCATCGCGCGCTTCATTGCTGACCGGGCAATATGCGATGAACCATCGATCTGTCCGCAATGGCACCCCATTGCGGCACGACATTCCCAACATCGCCACCGAGATGCGCAAAGCAGGCTATATGCCAATGCTGTTTGGCTACACAGACACCTCGGCAGACCCGCGGGTTCATGATGCAAACGACCCGGTGCTAAAATCCTATGAGCAATCAATGGAAGGGTTTCTTGAAGTCGTCGAGATGCGGCTGGAGGAATCCTATCCCTGGCGGGCGCATCTGATGAAACAGGGCTATGCGTTCGACACCTATATGGATGTCTATAAACCGGTCTCGCCCTCTGGGGAGGCGCTAAAGCTGAATGACCCTGCGCTCTATCGTGCTGAGGACAGCGATACCGCCTTTCTGACCGACGCTTTTTTGGACGGCATCGCGCCTTACCAAAATCAGAACTGGTTTGCGCATCTAACCTACATCCGCCCGCATCCACCGCTTGTCGCCCCGGCACCCTACAATCGGATGTATGACCCTGACACTTTACCTCTGCCAAAGCGGTTCAAGACGCCCGAAGCCGAAAAAGCACATCACCCGTTCTTTGGTCCTATGTTGGACTTTCCGACACCTACCGATTTCGTTCACGGCTTTGACGACATCGCACCGACGGACAAGAACATACAGACCTTGCGGTCGATCTACTTCGGGCTGGCCACCGAGGTCGACCATCACATCGGCCGCGTTGTTCAGTATCTTAAAGACAGTGGGCAGTATGACGACACGCTGATCGTTATCACCGCCGATCATGGCGAAATGCTGGGCGACCGTCACAGCTGGGGCAAGATGACGGTCTATGATGCAGCCTACCATACACCGCTGATGATCCGGATGCCCGGCAACCAGGCCCAGGCAGGTGTCGAAATCACTGTACCGACAGAATCCATCGACATCACACCAACGATCCTCCATTGGGCGGGGCAACCAATCCCAAATGAAATGGATGGGCGGTCTCTGATCCCGCTGCTACGGGGTGAGGCGCCTGAAGATTGGCGGGATTATTCGTTCAGCGAACTAGATTTTTCCGAGCCTGAAAACCCGACCCTATGGCAACAACGTCTTGGCACCGGAAACAGCGATTCCTGTCTGGGTATCCTGCGCGATGATCGCTTTACACTGGTCGAATTTGCAGCCGATCTGCCGCCGCTTTTGTTCGATCATCAAGGAAAAGGCGAGTTTGAGAACGTGGCAGAAGACCCCGCCTATGCCGCTGACCTTGCACACCTGTGTAGGCAGATGTTGCGCCATCGGATGCGGAACATGGACCATACGCTGTCACTGCATTCCAATACGCCCGATGGGCCCAAGATGCGCACACGGCATTGATCCCCTCTACACCTGCTGTTCATCAGGTGCTACGGGTAGGATAGGGGAGGGTGGATTTGCGCATCACCGAACAACGGATAAAGGCGATGACAACCGCCGGGCTGAATCTGATCGGCCAGGCGCTTTCCATCTATGACAGCCAGTTGCGCTTGGTCCTTAGCAATCGGCGGTTTCAAGAAATGTTCGACCTTCCCGATGCATTGGTGCAACCCGGCGCCTTGTTTCGGGACACGATCTATTTTCTGGCGAGCCGTGGAGAGTACGGTGATGAGGGCAGTGTCGAAGACATGGTCGATCTGCGCGTCGAACAGGCACTGGCGTTCGAGCCCCACTATATGGAACGCAAGCGCGCAAATGGTCAGGTAGTCTCGATCGAAGGCGCACCGCTGCCTCAGGGCGGTTGGGTGGCGGTCTATACGGATATCACCAGCGCAAAACGTGCCGAAAACCTGCTGCGCGCGCGGTCCGAGGAATTGTCAGGTCAGTTGCTCACTCATGCCGAAGAGCTTTCGACCACCAACCGGCAACTGGCCGCTACCATCACCGCGCTGGAAGAAGCCAAACGTGAGCTAACCGAGATTGAGGCCCGCACCCGTCTGACGACTGAGATGATGCCGGCCCATATCGCACACCTGAACAGCGAGGGGCGATATGATTATTCAAACCGGCGGCTCAGCTCTGTCATGCCAGGGCGGCCATCCGAGATTTTGGGCCTTCACATATCCGAGGCTTTGGGGGCAAGCGCCTTTGCCCGGGTCAGTGATCATCTGCAAAATGCCTATAACGGAAAAACATCCGTGTTTGAATTCACCGAGGATCAGGATTCGCGCCGCATCCGCGTGTCTTTCACACCGGACGGGGCAGGGGGCGTTTATGTGATGTCAGTGGATATCACCGAAGAAACCCAGGCCCGTGTCGCCCTGCAACAAACCCGCCGCCGTGAAATGGCTGCACAGATGACAAATGGCCTGGCGCATGATTTTTCCAATCTGCTGACAATTATCCTGGGCATGCAATCCCAGCTCGACAAGATGGAGTTACCCGACGACGCCCATGCGCTGATCGCAGCGACCCAAAAAACAGCGCGGCGGGGTGGGCAGTTGTTGAACCGAATTGCTGATATGACAGGCCATCGAACACCTCAGCCGAAAGCCACCGATCTGCGCCGCTTGCTCGAGGACTTGCGGCTTGTGGCCACCCCGTCTTTGCCGCGTGGCGTTGGGCTATCGGTCGTGAATACTTTGCCGGATCAGGCGCTTATGCTTGATCCAGGGATGCTTCAGGATGCGCTGTTGAACCTTGTTCTGAACGCGCGTGATGCCTGTGGCACAACCGGGCAGGTGACGATCAGCGCACATGCAATCGGCGATATCTGGATCGAAATCACAGTTTCCGATACCGGTTCTGGCTTTTCGTCTGAGGCATTGGAGAAGGCTTTGAACCCCTTTTTCACAACGAAAGGCAGCGATGGATCGGGCCTTGGTTTGCCGATGGTATATGACACCGTGAAGCTGGCAGGTGGTGACCTGAACCTGCGCAATACACCCTCAGGCGCATCGGTGATTTTGCGCTTGCCCTACCGCCCCGCGCCACCCGCGCAAGAGGGGCTTGTGCTATTGGTTGAAGACAGCGACGATCTGCGCGGCCAATTCCGGGACATGCTGATCGACCTCGGTTTTTCGGTAATCGAGGCAACATCTACAGATGAGGCTCTGGCTCTGACCGAGAACGTTGAAGGGATTGTCATGGTGCTGTCCGACATTCGACTTGAAGGCACGGCGACGGGGCTTGATCTGTTATCTCAACTCAAATCTCGCTTGCCCTGTATACTGATGACATCATTACCATATACCGATCCTCTGCACCGACAGGCATTGGCCATGGCACCCGTACTGAGCAAACCATTTTCCAAGGCACAGTTATCCGCCCTTGTCCGAACCGAGGCCGCCTGATGACCCAGCCGTTGGTAACCATATTGGATGATGAACCTGAGATTCGGCACATCCTGACATATGCTTTGGAAGAGGCTGGGTTCCGCACCCAAAGCTATTCCCGAGCCCGCGAATTCGAGGCCGCGCTGAACCAGATAACACCTGACGTCTGCTTGGTGGATCTTTCCCTGCCGGATACGGATGGCCTGGCCTTGGTGCATCGATTGGCACTGGAACAAGGTGCGGCCGTGATCATTGTGTCGGGCCGCGCGCAAGTTCAGGATCGCGTGACCGGGCTGGAATTGGGAGCGGATGACTACATCACCAAACCCTTTGATCCAACAGAGGTTGTGGCACGTATTCGCGCGCGGTTACGCACGCCGCGAAGTCAAACCTCGAACACCAATATTGCCGAGTTTAACGGGTGGGCAGCATATTTTGATCGGTATCTTCTGAAGGACAAATCCGGGGCCGAAATACCATTCAGCCACGCCGAAGGAGAGGTTTTACGCCTGTTTCTGGAAAGCCCCAAACGCCTGATCAGCCGTGCACAAATGCAGGATTCTCTGGGTGGCGCAGCTGGGGACAGCTTTGACCGCGCCATGGATGTGCGCATCTCAAGGCTACGAACCAAGCTTGGTGAGGACCCCAAAAACCCGCGCTTGATCAAGACGATATACGGGGCGGGCTACATCTTTCTTGGCGATGTCGCTTGGAAATAGGCTGCACACTGGTTGGCCGATCGGGTAGCCCCCGCTACTCTCGTAAGGCCTGGTCTTTGATCTTCACAACGGGCTGTAGGATATAGTCCAGCACCGACTTCTTGCCGGATAAAATATCCACCTCTGCGATCATACCTGGAATGATTTCAACGGCAATTCCTTGCCCGTCGAGCATGGTATTGCTAGTGCGAATCTCAACGACGAACACCTCTTCATCATTTCGCTCAGACCGGGTGATGGTATCTGCGCCGATGCGCAGGATTTCACCGTCCAACCCACCATAACGAGCAAAGTCATAGGCTGTGATCTTCACCTTTACCGGCTGGCCCGCACGCAAGAAGGCGATAGCCGGGTCAAGTTCGTCTTCACGGCCGTTTCGTCAATAAAGACAACACGCTCAGGCAGGGCGGCAATGGCAGGAAGCCGGTGCCTGAACCAATCGGCGCGCTGCTGCTTTACCTTCGCGCGACGGCGTTCGGTGGCGACCAGCGACTTTTTTGCACGTGAACCCGAGCCGGGACAGCTGGTTGGCGATGGAAGAATGGTGCACACGCACGCCCTCTGCATCGGCCAGCGCATCGCGCAACTCAAAGAGCGTGATGTCGGGGTCCTGTGCGGCCAGCTCTTCAAGGAAAGCCTGATGCGGTGCCAGCTTCCCCTTGCCGCGTGGCGGACCCTGGGGTGTCGGTTCTACATGACCCTTGGTTCGCACCTGTCGTGCCCACCGAGCACCCGTGGCGGGTGATACCTTCAGACGCAACGCGGCCGCACGCCCGCTTAACCCTTCTTCAATGTATCTCAGAAACGACGCCCGAAGCGCCAATGGCAAAGGTGCTGACATAATCCATCCTCCCAAACAGGATGAATCACAAATCGGCCCTCATGTGAATCCCACGCGATTCAGGTTCAAACCGAAACGCTTTAAAGAGAAAATGGGACGGTCGGGTTCTCTTCTGATATCCTCAATATGCCGTCCTCCATTGGTTCAAAAAGTCAATGACCTTAGGCTCCCGACTCATTGATTTACAGCCAGAATAGGACTGTAGCATCGAGAGCGATGGCCGAGAGGAATACCTTCGGGCATCTGTCATATCGGGTGGCGACGCGCCGCCAATCCTTCAGGCGTCCGAACATTATCTCAATGTGGTTGCGTCGTTTGTAGCGGCGCTTGTCGTATCGGACAGGCTTGTCGCGTGACTTTCGACCTGGGATACAGGGCTTTATTCCCCTGCCATTAAGGGCTTCACGGAACCAGTCTGCGTCATAGCCTCGATCTCCCAGCAGCCAGTCAGCCGATGGCAGCCTATTCACCAAAGCTCTGGCCCCCATATAATCGCTGACCTGCTCTGCGGATATGAAAAAGCGGATGGGGCGTCCGAGACTGTCGGTAACGGCATGCAGTTTCGTATTCATGCCACCCTTGGTGCGTCCGATCAGCCTGCCACGCCCCCTTTTTCAACCGCAGGCTGGAGGCCGTGCGGTGCGCTTTGAGGTAGGTTGCGTCGATCATGATGGTCTTATGATCGGTTCCCTGCGCAGCCAGCCCGGTCATGATCCGAGCGAACACACCCATATCGCTCCACCACTTCCACCGGTTGTACAGCGTCTTTGGCGGCCCATATTCGCGAGGCGCATCCGACCAACGTAACCCATTGCGGTTGATGAAAATAATCCCGCTCAGTACACGCCGGTCGTCAACGCTCGGCTTGCCGTGGCTCTTTGGAAAGTAAGGCCGAAGCCGCGACATCTGCTCGTCGGTCAACCAGAATAAATTGCTCATGTTATACCCCTGAAACTCGCGGGTATGAATCACGCAGGCGGGATGGCGACAACCAAATTAATAGGTCCGGAACCTAGAGTTCGAAAGCTACGCAGGGACCACCGACGCAGGCTCTGGCTCGGCCTATGGGCTGTTTGCCAACCGTTTGGGCTCGATCTTGACGGCGGTCTCGCTGTCGACCGGGGCGGTTGCTGCCGATTATGACTATGACGCCTTTGGCGTGCAGAGCCAGACCGTCACCACCATCGAGCAGCGCTATGGCTACACAGGTCGCAAGCAGGATTATGAAACCCGCCTGATCTACTACCGCGCGCGGCATTACGATCCGGCGACGGGGCAGTTCCTGCAACGCGACCCGATAGGGTTCGCGGCGGGGGACCTGAACCTCTACGCCTATGTCAGCAACGATCCGTACAACTGGACCGATCCGAGTGGGTTGACATCAAACAGCGAAGCCCAAGTGCAAAAGAAGGGCGAACAGGCCATTCGCAAAGGCGTGATCGGGAGCGTCGCTGCAGGCACCGCCAATCTGGCTGCTCGGATCAATCAGGCGCTGTCCTGCGCGTCTGCTGGGGTCAACGCGGCGCACGGGAACTATGCGGATGCGGCGGCGGATGGGTTCGATTGTCTGACGGGCGGGAAGAAAGGTACGGCAAATGCACTTCCGAAACCGCCACGGGGAGCCCAAAATAACTGATGCTGCGTCTTGCCTTGACGTCGACCTTGTTGCGCAAAATCGACTTGCACCGAGTCCGTTTTGCAAGGGGGATGTCGCGAAACCAATGCGGAGTCGAATGAGGCTTGCCCGTTTCGGGCGATGCTGCAAATGGGCGTGCACTTGATGTCGTTTCGCAAAAACTTGGCGTACAGGCGCAATAAATTTGTGCGGCGGACTGCCAAGTTGAGTGCACATGCAGTGCTTCAAATAAGCTCAACTGAAAGGAACTAAGATATGCAAAAGGTAATGATCACAGCCGCCACAGTGTTCGCGCTTGTTATGAGTGCCGGAGCGTCCATGGCCAGCCCATCGTTCGGCCACGGTCAGCGTGGGATTGCAAAGCACAGTATCTCAACAAATACCCAAATCGGGAATGTCGCCAAGAATGCAGATAAGTACAAAGGTACGACTCAAATGGTTGGTTCAAGCCCAAGCACGTACTTGCCCGAATTTGAAGTCATCGAGATGGATGAAGATGGTTCTATGACCTTGATTTTTGGTATGGATTCGGATGTGCACATAGATGAAACTATGTTCTATGGCGACTACTCAAGCTTACTAAATAACAGGATCTGTGAATTGCACTCGGACGCGGCAGGATCGTGTTGATCCAGGCATGGATGCCCTATGAAAACGCGATGTGCTATCAACTCAATGCCATGCCCCGGCTGCCAACGTCGGGGCTTGGTAGTACTCGTCTCTGAACACCAACAGGTCAGCATATTCTCGCTGAGGAAAGAATGCGCTGAAATCAATGCTGGTACGAGCCAGACTATCCGCGCAGCCGCGCAATACTCAGATACTGGGCTGAATTCAAACGGCTTAAAGCTATTGAGAAAGAGTTCGCGTTGGGTGCCAAAGGCAAGGATGGCGAAGCCGTATCTGAGACCTTCCGCTTCTTGCGTCACGCACTGACCATAGGCTTTGCCATCACACGCGCCAAGCCGACATTTGCCTGACAAAGAACGCCCGGCTGCAAGATACGCGGAATCGGGCGTTCAATTGATGCGTTTTCTCAAAACCTTGACCCGCCAGCGCAATCAATTTGACCAGCAGCGCATCACATTGATTGCACACACAGCGTAACAATCACGCTCAGTTGAAAGGCGGTCAAAGATGAAAAAGGTAATGATCACAACGGCTACGGTCATTGCACTTGCCATAAGCGCCGGAACGTCGATGGCTGGCCCATTGAGTGATCACGGCCAAATCAACTTTGCACCGGATGTCCGCTCATCTGTTTCGCAAGCCCGCAACTACGTCGATGTAAATGCCGATCGCAGTGTATCCACGTATAGCGATGAGCAACGATATGATCAGGACATTCTTTCTGGCGAGGTCGCAGGCGGACAGCTGTTTGGCGGGTTGGAGGTTGGTACAAGCAGCCTGACATCGAGCGTCAACTCTCGCTTGGCCAATGCCAATGTTTCAGCCAACGCCTTCGACACCACCCTGAGCGCGCTTTGGGTTGCGGACAGCCAGTTCTATATCGACGGGCAGTTTCGGTATGGGGAATTCGACAGCAGCATCGGTTTGAATGGCCAGGATGCATTGGATGTCGACGGCAGTGGCTATCAGATATCTGTTGAACTCGGTAAGTCGTTCACGCTGCAGAATGAATGGACGCTGACCCCACAAGTGCAGGTCATGTACAGCGATATCAACTTGGACAATGTCGCAGATCGGGCTGCGGTTGCGCGGATCGGCTCCTTGGCGGATGATGACGCATTGACGGCTCGGTTAGGACTGCGTGCTGAACGTAGCTTTGCAGATAACTCGCTGCTTTATGGTCAAATCGACCTCTACCAGGGGTTCGGCAATGAACCATCGGTGGCGTATGGCGAGGACAGCGCAGCCATGAGCATAGGTGGCATTGCCGCTCTGTCAGATCACTCGCAGCTCTATGGTGAAATCACCGATGAAACCGGATTGGGCAGCAATTCAGGCGACCATAACGTCAGTTGGAACATCGGTTATGAGCTCCGGTTTTAAGGCCTTTCCCGCCAAGATCTGCCAATATGAGCGGCAATCCCGTATTTGGATCGCGCTCAATAATAACGCCTGCATTGTTGTGTTCATTCTCAACCCACGCCTGTGGGTTATTGGTGAACCCTTCGGTTTCCAAAGAGAGAATATTTGCGTGATGACCATAATGTGCGTTCTGCGCTGCCGTAGCCAGGACTCCGAGACCTGTCACGGGTGCCGTGCTATTCGAGAAGGTAAGCGGCACCTCGGCATCTATCATCGCTTGCTCGAAGCTAGGCACGACATGTGACATGACATCGTGCTTCCAGAATGCTTCTGCCAAGGTGGTATCGGTCAGTTCCCGTTTGGTGATTTTCTCTGACCGGGATGCTCGCATCCAATTAACAAGGACATTGTATGCCTCAATGATGAAATCATTGGTCATCGGTTGACCTTGCTTGCCGTGCAGGCCGAGCGCCTGAACGATTTCTGCCGCTTGATCAAAGTTCCATGGCTTAAAGAACGGGACAGGGGCGCCGCCTTGATTATCTGGCGGTTGCTCTTCCCATGAGCGATTGAACGCATCTAGCGAATTGCTAAACCGTTCCGCCGCCAACATTGGGATAAAATGCGCCTCTAGCCAAAGTTATTCCGCTTGATCAACCTATTGTTGCTTTGAAGGTTTTTCAATTCCTCTCGCATGATCTCGGCCTGCAATTTCTCGCGTTCCGCATCGATTTGGCGTTGCTTTCCATTAAAAAGCGTATCTATCGTACCGCCGATACCCTGCCCGATCAGTTCACCTGCTCTGGACAGGGGCGGGGCAGGGGTCGAAGCTTGCGGTACACCGCCGGTTCCACTTGCTCCCCGCAACAATGTCAGGGGGTTAAACCCTGAGTTTTGTCCCGCATTGCGCGTTAACCACGGGAAATCCATGACCCATTGACGCTGACGCTTCCAAGCATCCGAAGCGGATTGATTTGCTTGATCGTTAGCTAGCTGTTGGGCCCGAACCGTAGAATCTGCGTTTTTATCGCTGTTACGCTTTCCGAACAATCCGCCTATTAACGCGCTAAAGATACCCATTACAGGAGCTTTCGCGAAAGCAGATCGGCACCAACACCGAGCAATAGCACAATAGCTGCCGTGACTTGTTCTTGCCCAGCATAAGTGCTAACGCTGGCAATGAACGACCCCGCAGCCGTGCCAAGTCGATGAATGCCGGGTTTCAGCATTTCTTGAACAATAAAGTTTCGCATTTTCTTCCCTTTCACGTTAGGGCAGAAAAAGTCGCATAATATAGATTATGTTAAATTTATAGTGGTACGCCGGAAAGGAACAATCTAGAACCTTCCGAGTGCGTCCGGCTTTGTTGCACAAATCGGTGTGTGAGTGCACCTCCCCTTTCGCTGGCCGGATTTAACCGTAGGAGATTCGCAATGGCTGAAATGCTTAAAGAAGCTGCACGGTATCAGGCTGGCATCGTGCATCAAAGAACCGGTGAGACAGTTGACTATCGTGCGGTGGTGCTCGATCACCCCGCGACAGGCAGATACCTTATCCAGCATTCGCACGTGGCTGTGCCTGTCGAAGGGGGTAAACCTCACCCAACCCATCGGCAAACGTGGCGTGCAAAAAGCAATAGAGGACGTTCGGACGGCTATTGGGATTATGCGAGGGGAGAATCGTCTCGTACCACATGGATGGCGCTATACAGCCGCGCGCCTCTTGGCTAACGCGGGTTGCACCGACGCAGAAATCCAATCCGTCACCGGACACAAGACATTGGCGATGGTCCAGAAATACCGCGCTCAAGCAAATCAAAAGGCAAACTCAAGACGTGCTCAAGAAAAGAGGGAGAGGTAAAACGAAACAGAAACAGAACGTGAAAGTGCGAAACTGAGTGCGAAACTCGACAATTCAGACCAAGAGGCCAGAAGAGCAAAATGGAAGAAAATCTAGTTAAATCAAAATGGTGCGGGTGGAGGGACTTGAACCCCCACGCCTTGCGGCGCCAGAACCTAAATCTGGTGCGTCTACCAATTTCGCCACACCCGCAACCGGGCACATTTGTGCCGGACTGGAGCGCTCAATAGCAAAGCTTCCTACGGAGCGCGAGAGGTAAAATTCACCCCAACCCAAGATTTTGATCAAGAGACCCCACGCGTTTTAGAAACCCTTGGGCCAACTCGCCAGAAAGGCATCAGCCTCGGGATATTTCCGTTCATATCCTATGGGTACTGGAAGGCTGGTTTGTCATCCTTAGATTTGCGCCACCCGAGACCCAGATCTCCGGTGCCAATTCACCTGATCGGATCGCTATTTTTCAACCAACAGGAAAAACGCGCTTACGTTGTATCGATCGGACCATGGTGTGCAAAACAAATTCAGCTGACTTCGTCGGTTCAAGTTTTCTGCGTTTGCGCAATCAGCCCAAATCCAAATACCTCGCAGAACAGCACTAGCCGCACCTGAACTTTGTATAGATACAAGGCATTTACGGATTTGCGAAGACCGCAATGGGTTGTTTGGCAATTGCCCACCGCACGGCACCTGCGCAATATTCAAACCACAAAACACTACGTGCCCGTTAACCATTCGCCTCAAGGTTGAGGCATTCCTATGCACGTCACTTCATATTTACGCCACAATTCAAGCACCAAAATATCTTATTCGCGTCAAAATAACACCGCCTTGGCCGGGCTTCTTGGTCAAAGGAGTTAATGAGTCCTTTTTCGCCATTTTGGCACCTGTACGAGTCTTCCGCTCAACTCCAGTAACAAGGGTCTTTGATGTGACCAGCATGAATAACTCCGCCGCTGCCGAGCAAGAGGCTGTTTTCTTCGCTCGCGAAAGCTTCATCGGTGAGCTGAAGTCTCTGAACCGGGATTATCCCGATACAGGCTTCGGTATCTCCCTTCGCACCCATTCGGGTGAACACTACCTGTTAGCAAACGCACGTATGCCCCTGCCCGCAGTAAAATCGGACGGGTTTCCAACCGGCCGGCGTTTGGCCTGCCTCGAAAATGGTGATCGCTTCCGCGCAATTGAGGTGTTGGCTGATTCCCATGCGTATGAAACCATCTCTCCTCGGGACGAGGCAGAAATTCTGGGCAATGCCCTGGATCTGATCGCCCGTATCGACACCCTGACCAACATGCCCGCAGGCCGCGTTTCGCAGGCTCCGCAAATCGCTGCGACTGGCACCGGAGGCTAACACATGGCGCGCAACGACCACCTTTTGTCTGTCGGAAACGAGGCACTTGCCCCGATGACGTCGGCAATGTCGTTATTAACGGCTCAGATCGACCAATTGACAGAAGTGGCCGATGCGCGGTCAACGGCCCGACTTGCGACGTTAAAAACGCGGATCGAGAATTTCTCTGCCAGCATCACCATGGTTGGGCAGGTCAAAGCGGGCAAATCATCGCTTGTGAATATTCTGGCTGGTCGCCCTGCCCTGCTGCCTTCGGATGTGAACCCGTGGACCTCGGTTGTAACCACGCTGAACATCAACACCCGGACACCGGGCGATACGCGGTCCAAGTTTACCTTCTTCGAGCAAGAAGAATGGGACAACCTGATGGTTGGCGGTGGACGTCTTGGTGAACTGGCCAATCGCGCCGGTGCAGATGATGAGATGGAAGACATCCGCCGTCAGGTCGCTGAAATGAAAGCCAAATCAGAGGAACGACTGGGCAAGCATTTTGATCTGATCCTGGGGCAAAGCCACCAATACGACTATTTCGACGAAGAGCTGATTCAGCGCTATGTCTGTCTGGGTGACGAAGACGACCCGGATATCGACCCCAAAACCGGCCGTTTTGCGGATGTGACAAAATCTGCAGAACTGTACATGGACATACCGCAATATCCGATCTCGCTGAAGCTGTGTGATACGCCCGGTGTGAACGATACCTTCATGGTGCGTGAGCAGATCACCCTGCGCAGCCTGCGTGGATCCGAAGTTTGTGTCGTGGTACTGGCCGCAAGCCAGGCGCTGACCACGATGGACATGGCGCTGATGCGGATCATCGCGCAGTTCGAAAACCGGCAGATCGTTTTGTTCGTGAACCGGATTGATGAACTGGCTGATCCGGTCAATCAGGTCCCGGAAATACGTGATCGCATTCAGGAAACCCTGAAGCAGAACAATATCGATGCAAATACCAGCATCGTGTTTGGCAGTGCCCTGTGGGCCGAAGCCGCTCTGACCGGGAATCCAGACATCCTGACCGATGAATCCCGCAAGGTGCTGAACACCTTCTATCTGGCTGCCGGTTTTGGCGATCAAGCAGCGTCTTTGGATAAAATCTGGGCGCTCTCCGGGCTTCCTGATTTGCTGCTGGCGATGAACGAACGGATTGCCGATGGCGCAGGCGCGCGGCTAGTGGATCGCGTCCGCCATCGTGCACGCAATATTGCAAGCCAGATTCGCGCAACGGCCGTTGCGAAAACCCTGTCCGGCAACGAAGGTGTTGTCCGCGATCTGGGCGGCGCATCCCCGGAAGAGGCGATCTCCACCGTCTCCGATGAATACGACAAGAAAGCCGCTGAGCTGACCGCCGCGTTACGCGACAAGGTGATTGAGCGCTTGAATTCGGCCGAAGCCAATTTTGTCAAACGTGCAACGGATTCGCTGATTGCGCATCTTGAAATGAATGGGGAAGAAGGCACCTGGCAATATGATCCCGCGGGTCTACGGACTTTGCAAAAGGCCGCCTATTTCAGCTTTGCCCGGTCGATGAAGAAAGAGGCGGGCGCGCTTTATGCTTCGGCAGCGGCGGATGTCGAAGCGCTTTATCATAAGCTTCTAGGCAACCATCTGGGTGAATTCAGCATCGAAGCGCCCATTGTGCCGCGCGTCCCGCCCCCCTTGGGAATCGGGCGCACCATCGCATTGGACTTGCAAAGCACATGGTGGCGCAGATGGTGGCAAAAGCGCAAAGGATTCGAAGCCTATGCCGCTGACTACACGAGGCTGATCGCGACCGAGGCGAATTCGATCACCAAGGACATCGAGGAAAATCAGGTCGCAGCGGTTCTGGAAAACGTCCGTGCCGGGCTGTCTGATTTTATGCGCGAACAGAAAGAGACATTGCTGAACATCTCGGCCTCGGCCGAAAAAGGTGGCAACCAAGCTCCTTCTATGGCGGCGAATCTGCAGTTGCAGAAGTCGCGCGACGAAATTCTGGGCGACATCCTAAAAAACCTTAGCAACGAAGCGGCGTAAGTAGAAAAATGGCAAAAGACACACAAAACCGTTTCGTTTCTCCCCGGGCATGGGAACGGATTGAGCACTGGTCACGCCGGAAGCCCGTTTTCGCCCTTATGGGTGAATTCAGCGCCGGGAAATCCACCCTGATGAACTTTCTGTTGCGCACCCATACGCTGCCAACACAAGTCACGGCGACGCAATTGCCGCCCGTCTGGTTCAGTTGGGGCAATCAGTCAGCCTATGTGAAGCGCCATGATGGCAGTAAAGAACTGATCGATCTGGACCAGCTTGAATCCGTGGGCGTGAACGATGCGCAGTTCATTCGCATTTTTCTTGAGGCCGATATTCTGGAAGCGGTCGATCTGATCGACACACCCGGTATTTCCGATCCGAAAATTTCAACCGATGTCTGGCAGCGTGCGGTTGGTCAGGCCAATGGCGTTTTATGGTGTACCCATGCGACGCAAGCCTGGCGCGAAACCGAGCGTGCAACCTGGGTCTCCTTGCCGGAACGGCTGCAACACAACTCATTGCTGTTGGTCACCCGCGCGGATGCGCTGGGTCAGAAAGACCGGCAAAAGGTGCTGCGCCGCGTAAATCGCGAGGCGGGCCATCTGTTTAATCGCTCGATCTTGTTCTCGGCCCGCGATGCGATTGAGGCCCGCGACAAGACCGGTGATGCCGAGATGTGGGCGCGTAGCGGTGGCGGCAAGATGATCGACAGCTTCCTGGAGATCACCGAGAATATCATGGATGCCCGGGCCGACCAACTTGCGCGGTATCAGATCGACAAAGGCCTGTCAGGCGAAACCAAGATACAGCCCTTGCGGCCTGCAAGAAACTCTGAGGCCTCCAATGCCTCGCGACCGAATGCCGAGACACCCGCACCGCTCAAGCTGGTGAACCCGGTGGACGAGGCGGAGAGTGACGCCTCGGTTGTCACCAGCTTCCCGGTGCGACCTGCCCGTGTTGAACGTCGCGCCGATGAGGACGAACGTCCGCGTATCGATCCCGCCGAGGCGGATCGTTTGCGGGCCGAAATGACCCCGGAGCCCGAGGCAAGCCCAGAGGTTTCCGAGACGCAGGATGACGACCTGCGCGCGTTTTTTCGCGATACCGCCAAAGATCCGTTGGAACTGGACGCGGTCCCGAAGCCGACATCTGAAATCGATGATTACGACCTTCTGGATGACGAAGACACTGATGACGAGGTCGAAAACATCCTGATCGTATCAGATGCCGAAGTTGGTTCGGTGGACGCGGCTGATGACCCCTCCTCTGACGATGTGCTGGCATCGCTCAGCAACACGCTGAATGGGACGTCTGAAACCTCTGAGGAACCCGCAGTTGAAACGCCGGAAGCCGACATTCGGGATGCTGAGGTTTCCACCTCTTCCATCGCAGCCCTGATGGCAGAACAGCAGGGAGCGCCGTCGGAAGACTATGAGCCCGAACCCGAAACACATGGTTTGGTCGAGCTCTCTCCGATCACGGCACCCGCAGAATCAACCGAACCACAACTGGTTGAACTGGATGCACTGACGGAAGATCGCTCCGCTCCGATTAGCGCTTACGCGATGTGGACCGAGGTGACCAAGAACGAAATCTTGCCGGATGACCCAAGTGAGCTGATGCGGGTGTTTCAAGCGTTCCTCAAGGAATTCGACCAAATCGCGTCAGAGCATACTGAAAAACAAACCAAAGAAGCGTTGCGTTCGATCCCCAAATCCAACGAAAACAGCGGGATGGAATGGCATGTCTTGTAATCGAAACCAAATCCGGGTAACCGGCTATTAGCGAAGTAAAACAGTTAGTTACATGTCGATTTATGATGCGTTGAACGCTGCTATTGATACAATACCCGACTGCCTTGCAGCCGGGTATATCGACATGGAAACGGGGATGTTGCTGGGGACCTGCATCAAGGGGTCGGACGACACGATTGATCTGGATGAACTGGCTATAGCAGTGGCCAACCTGTTTCAGGGGCGCGGCGTTTCCGCCTTCGAAGCATTGTTGCGCGAGGCGGATACAGACTCTGACGCCGATGGGTTCGGCGAGATCGCGGTGTTTTCAAACGACCGGCTGAACATCTTCCTGCGCACGCGGGAATACCCCGATCATGTGGTCTGCTATATCTGCCGCAACAGTGCGAATGTGGGTCTTGCGTTGACGAAATCACATCTCAGTCTCGCGCCCGTTGCGGCCGCGGTTTGAGCCAGAGTGATGAGGATCACGGTATGATGGATACAGACATACTCGCGATGCTCGAGGATATTGGGCGCAACTCGGTTGCCAGGTTGTCGCCGTCTGTGATGATTGTCGGCGACACGCCCGAGGCGCGCCGGACCGAGGTTCTGCGCGTGATCCGCAGTACGATTTTGCCACGCCGCCTGGAATTCACCGCTGCCAATGGCGACTGTCTTGCACTAGAAGTGAACAGTTCGCGCGTGACGGATGTGTTCCGCGTTATGTCCGGCCCCGTCCCAGATTTCGAAACGGCACCGCGTCCAGAATTGATTGACAACCTGGCACAGCTTGTCTCGGATATCGCCCTAGCCCCCGCCCCGCTCGAGCTGCTGTCTCTGAAACCCGACAACGTGCTCGAAGCGGATGACGTGGGTGTCACCCTGCGTGAGATCCGAACCGCCTGCGCCGCAATTGAACTGGCCGCGGAGCCCACAATTTCGGTCGTGCCGGAAACACAGGAGCCGGTGCCGGAAACATCGGAAGACGCACCAGAGGCTGATGGTAATGGTTCGCTGGCACAGGCGTTCTTTGACGGGACAGATAGCTTTGCTCTGGGGCGCGTTTTAGCTGCTGCCAAGGATGGCGCCTTGGTACTGGCCGCTGAAGATTGCGCGCCAGATGCCAAACTGCATCCCAATCAGGATTTGTTGACCCGCTTTGCAGCCGATCTGGCTGGCTGGGACAAAGATACCAAGACAGGGTTGGGCTTACCCCAACTGATCGTAATGCGCCCTTCCGGTGGAAAGGGTGCAGGACTGGCCGTTGTCAATGACGGTCAAAACATCGCCTTCGCTGTACACGAGGCGCGCAAACTGGGGGCCGTGGTCAACTTGTGGACCACGTTGCAGGAGGCAGAAGAATGACTGCCTTCTATGTTTTTAAACCACCAAATTTTTTGAGTAATGTGTTGTTAGGATACCCAGTATGAGTGAGTCCAATCGTCGTGAGTTAATCCGCATAGCCGAGGACATGAATGAGACGAGCAATGACGAAACCCGTCAGTTCATCTCGCGTATTGTCGGCGATCTTTCAAATCTGAAACCGTCCATTGCCTTTGTCGGACAAATCAAGGCTGGTAAATCCCGCCTTATCAATGGCTTCACAGGTCAGGCCGAATATTTGCCATCTGATGTGAACCCGTGGACCACGGTGATCACCGATATGCATTTCGGGCACCCTTCGGGGCGGACCGAAGGGGCCGAATTTCATTTCTTCGACAACCACCAATGGCAGTCGCTGATCGCCGAAGGTGAAGAGTTGCGCAACATGTTCCCGGATGACGAGGACAGCTATAAGCGCGAAATGATCGAAGAGCAGGTCGAGGCGATGAAAACCCGCGCGCAGCGGCGTCTGGGCGACAGCTATGAACAGCTTTTGGGTCAACACCATGATCTGGAACAGCTGAATTCCGACGATCTGGCCCGGTATGTCTGCGCCGGCGACGACCCGACCGAGGACGGCCCTTTGGATCCCGGCAGTGACCGGGGGCTGTACAGCGACATCACCCGCAAGGCTGAGGTCTATTTTGACATCGGCCATTTCCCGTTCCCGTTGACGGTGACAGACACGCCGGGTGTTAATGACCCTCTCTTGATCCGCGAAGAAATCTCGCGCCAGTACCTTAAAGAATCCGATTTCTTTGTGGTGGTTCTGTCAGCGCATCAAGCGCTTTCTCGTGCCGACCTGAAACTGTTCCGCCTTATGCAAGCGCTCGAGCTTGGGCAGATCGTTGTTTTCATCAATCGTGTAGACGAACTCAGCGATGGCGCAGAGGACGCGACAAAAGTGCGCGCCGATGTTCTGGATGGGTTGGAACAGGCCCTGGGCAACTCAAACATTGACGTGTTGATGGGCAGCGCGCAATGGGCACACTATGCGCTGACGGGTGATGAAACAGGTGTGAATCACGACCATGTGTTGTCCTGGCTGCGGGCGCATCCGGAACAAATGCGGCAGTATCTGGACGGAGTGAAAGAAATCAAGCAGGGTCCCGGCCCGATCAGCCGCGAGGCGGTGTTGCGTTTTGCCGCCATGATCGCCTCAGGCTTGCCAGACCTACGCCGTCATGTGACGCAGGCCCTGATCGAAGGACCGCATGACGAACAATTGCGTATGGCCTGGCAACACCTGAACAGCTTTGCCCAGGCCGAACTGGAACGGTCGCAGGCTGATCTGCGAGTCCTCGAGGCTGATGCAGAAGAAACAGCTGTCAGCGTCGAGAAAAACGACAAGACGCTTGAGGATCTGCGCGCACTGATTGCCGAGAAGAAACAGACTATTACCCATGAAATGGACGAGGTTTTGTCCAATCTGCGCGGGGTAATGGATGACACCGTTTCCGAGGCCGTCTCGGCTGTTGTGCGCGGTCCTGAAGGAAAGTCTCCCTTGCTGGCCAAAGGGGATACAGAACTGAACTTCACGCCTTTAAGGGATCGCATGCGGGAACTGGTTCAAGGTGCCTCGCAAGTGGTGCGGCAACGGGTTCTGAGCGAGCTTTACACAATCGACATGCAAAGCAACGCGGCGTTGCGGGCCCTACCCGGCTGGCAGGAACCGGTGGATAATCGCATGAACACCAGCGCCGTGCGCTGGTTCCGCCCGGACACCACGGCGCTAACCCGTGGCATCACGGTCGAACTGCGTGTAAACTGGTTGTCGAGGCTGATCTCGCGCAACAGCGTTGTCTCGCGCGCGGAACGGATGATCACGCAGGAATTCGAGCTGATGGGTGACGATCTGATCGACACTGCGCGTGACGATCTGCTGGAACGGCTTAACACCGTGTTGGATCATTATCTGGCCTTGCTGGCAGGCCATCTGCAGCATCGCGCCGGGACAGACGATACCAACGCAAAGGCGATAGCACAGGACGCGCTCGACCGTGCACGCCGTATCAGTGATGATCTTGGGGCTATCTTTGGCACCGGACATCAGGAAGACAGACTGGCAGAGGCTGCTGAATGATTGAATTTCCAGGGACCGAGCAGGAAGTGCGTCAACTCGAACGCTTCCTGACCGCGACAGAGAAGATGGAGGCGGACGCCGCGCTAGAGGATCTGCGCGCGCGCGCATTGGCGCATGCCGAACGTCTGTCGAATGCGGTGAACATCGGTTTCGCAGGGGAATTCGGCGCAGGCAAATCCAGCCTTGCCAATATGTTGGCTGGTGCAGATATCCTGCCCACTGGTCCGCAGCATCTAAAATTGCCTTTGGTCATCGTTGCTTATGCCGAAACGCCGGAAACAACAGTGGGCTGGTGGAATAAAGAGCCCAAGACCTACTCGGGTATCGCATTGGAAAAGGCAGCCGCTGATGAGCCCGATTTTATCTCAGTTGGATTGAACACCCCAGCGCTCAAAGAAATCTCGCTGTTCGATCTGCCCGGATCGGGGGCGCTAGACGATACATATAAGCAGACCCTGGACCTGCTCAAATTCGTGGATTGTGCGATCTGGTGCACCAACGGCACAAACGCCTGGCGTGAAACAGAACGGCATTTGTGGGCGCAGGTACCCGCTGAGCTGCGCCAGAATAGCCTGCTTGCAGTGACCCATGCAGATTTGCCGCCTGTTGAAGAGGCAATCGACCGCGTTCTGGCACGTTTGAAAAAAGAAAAAGACGGGATGTTCCGTGCTGTTGTCCCGATTGGCACACCCGTGGCTGTTCGCGCAATGGCGCAAGAACCCGAGCCGGATTTTGCTCTGTGGGAAACCTGTGGTGGCCAAACACTGGCTGAACACGTGCTGGAAGTTGCATCAAGCCGCCGCCAAAGTGATCTGGACGCCGCGCGAAAAGACATCGAACAGGAGTTCCTGCCTTTCCTTGAAGCTCTGAAAGAGTCTGAACCGAAAGCATCCGGAACAGAAAACGCGGATATGCAATCGACCTTGGGCGCGGCTCTACCCCCGTTGAACAATCCCATCCTAGAAGACTGGCTTGCCGCAATCGCGAGCATCTATGAGGATCTGCGAGAAAACGCGGATATGGAACCAGCGACGTTCTTGCAAAGCTGTCAGGAAATTGTCGAGGATTTTGCCGAGCGTCTGGAACAGGGCGGCGAAATCGACCCCGAGGCCGACTGGATTCCGGCTGAATTCGAGAAGGCCACAGACCTTCTGTTGTTGCTGCAATTCGAAAGCGGCAACGCACCGCTGAAAGATGCCATCAGCATCCTGGCTCAGTTGAGCGACAACCTGGCCTGGGCAGGTAGCACTGTAGTCACGGCGCAGACAAAAACCGGCACCTAAACGACTCCCGTGAAGATTGAGCTGCATCGCAGCGATTCGTTGTCGCCCAAATCCGATTCTTAACAGTTTCGGAATCGTCGACCAGAACGCTCCAATCCGGGTAAGAAGCTTTGGATTGACGATCTTAAAAATCAATATCTTGATCTCTGAAATATAGGAAATCAATATATTGATATACGTCCGAAACGATCCATAGTGAAGCCATCGGGCGGCCCCAATAAAGTCTAATTTGAAACGTCTAACCGTACTCAAGTGACCTGCGGTTGTTTTGGGTTGTAAGTTTCGGGCGGTTTGCCCGGTTGTTTTACCGCAAAAATGTGTAGAACGGGCGGATTGAAATGAGCCACAACCAGGCAGTCGGTGCATCGCACGACGAACCACATATCGAAGGATTGGAACCCGGCGCAAAGCTGTTGCGCGGACAGTACGAAATCCTTCGCTTTCTCAGCAATGGTGGGTTTGGCATTACCTACCTTGCGCGGGATAGCCTTGAGCGGGATGTGGTGATCAAGGAATGTTTCCCGGGCGCCCTGTGCCGTCGCAATGGCGATCTGGTTGAACCAAATGATCCCGCCCTCAAAGAAGACTTGCGCGCCATTATCGACCTGTTCATTCAGGAAGCACGCAACCATGCCCGCCTGGTACATCCCAACATTGTCGATGTGCATCAGGTCTTCGAAGACAACGATACAGCCTACATCGCCATGGACCTGATCCGTGGATGCGATCTGCTGGACTATATGGAAAACCCCGACACAGAAAGCGGCCCGGACTTCATCGTCCAGGTAACCGAAAAGATGTTGTCGGCGGTGTCGTTCATTCACCAAAGCGGTATGCTGCACCGGGATATCTCGCCCGACAACATTCTGATTGATGAAAACGGCGATCCCGTCCTGATCGACTTTGGCGCGGCCCGCGAGCAAGCAGCAAACAAATCCGCAGCCTTGTTGACCCTGCGGGTAATCAAAGACGGGTATTCCCCCCATGAGTTCTATGTGCGTGGGGCGGAACAGGACCCGAGCAGTGACCTCTATGTACTGGCAGCCACGCTTTATCACGCGATCAGCGGAGAGCGCCCGGTTGATGGCCAGTCCCGCCTAAATGCGTTCAACAACGGCCAGGACGATCCGTATGAACCGCTGACCGGCCGCTTCGAAGGCTACCCTGATGGCTTCCTTGAAGCGATCGACAAGGCGATGGAGGTTCACGCTACGGATCGACTGCAAACTGCCCTGGACTGGCTGCGGATGTTCCGTGGCCCAGGTGTGATGTTCGATACGTTTGCTTACCGCCCCATCTCGGTCATCGTGGGCATGGATCGCAAGGACAAAGAAGAAGAGAAAGAGCGGATCAAGGCTGAGACCGAGAATGCCGAAGCCGTCGTCACCGCACTGCTGGCGGGGAATTCGGATATCGCGCTTGGCAATGACGACAAAAAAGAAGACGAACTGGCCAAGTTTACCGCAAAGGAAGACGGGCCGATCGCGGTCGACACCGTCGTTCAAAGCGGGTCGGGCGGAAATGGCAAACTACTGGTGGGCGTGGCTGTCGTAGCCTTGGCCATTGCCGCAGGTGGCTACTTCGTTATGTCCGGCGGCGATAAAGCGCCCGAAACAACCGCAACGGCGTCAGTGGCAGAGCCAGCAGTGACCGCAGCTGCTGCACCGGAAACCGCCGCTACACCTGCAACAGAAGACACTTCAGAGGCGCCTGTCGAGCAGGCAACCTCCGTTCCTGCGGAACCGGCTGCCACAGAAGCAGCCGCCGCAGAACCGACCACAGATGCTGCAAAAGAAAATGCAGCCGCAGTTGACACAACCAACACAGAACTAGCAGCCGCCGAAGCCGACACAGCACCCGAAGTTGCAGCCCCTGCCGAGCTGGCGGATCCTGGTGAACTTGTTCAGGATCAGGTCGCCTTCGCGCATTGGGATGTCGACATCCCCTTCACCGTCTCGCGCCGCCGTGCGGTTACCGGCGACACATTTGCCGTGACCGCCGTGAACTCGGGTCAAGACATGTCAGTTATTGGCGACTGGATTCAACGCGGCGCGACGATGTTCACGCTGAACGGTGATCAAATCCGCTCTGACGCATCATTTGCTGGGCAGGTTCTGGACGGCTTCAAGGTTGACCCAGACGGATACATCCGCGTTGCGGCGCGGTACCGCGTGCGGGGTGAGACCCGTGTTCAGAACGGTTTGATGGCGCTGCCCGCAATCCGTGCGGTCGGGCTGCAGAACGGCTATGAATTCACAGTGCGCAGCGATGGGACCGACGGATGGCAAACCGTTGTTTCCAGCGTGCCTGGACAGGCTGCGGGCGATCTTCGTGATGGGGATGTGTTGCTGAGTGAAACACAAACCGGAACAAGCCTGAACACCGCCGAAAGCCTGGACGAAACACTGGCTGCACTTGTGTCCGAGAACAAAACCGAAGCGCGGTTTTCCGTTCTGCGCGGCGGGGCCGAAACAGCTGCGACGATGCCGCTTGCACAGGAGTGATCAGACCGGTTCGCAAAAATTCTGCCAGCGTTGTGTTTGCTGAGAATGGCCCAGTCTCGGGCCGAACTGACGGGGACCGGACCGTCGCAGAGAGTTAAGAGTTCTTGTGGTCTTCCAAATGATAAGTGCCGCTGCGCCTATAGCGCAGAGGTAAGTTCCAGCCCCAACGCACGTAGTTCGCGTGCCGTTCAAATGAAGGTGTCGACGCCATGTTCAAATACAAAAGCCCTCTGAGCCGGCTTCTAGAAGGCGCGGGCAAAACAGAAGAAGAAAACGCTACCGAAAGCGTGGCACCTGCCGAGGAAACTGCAGAACCCATCGCCGATTTCAACGCCCTGCGCGAAGCGCTGGCTGGTGGCAATGCGACATCCGAAACCTATGAGGAATCGGATGAGTTGATGCCCGAAGAAAAGATGCCGGACTTCGCAGAAGAGGCCACGGTTGAAGCGCCCGAAGTCGAGGCCGAAGAACCTGTCGAGCAGCCGGTTCAAGAAATTCAAGCGGCCGAGGTAAAGATCGATGAACCAGCACCTGCCGAAGATGATCAGGTTGTAACACTGCGCCTTGGCGCCGAAAACGCTGTTGATGTCATCGGCGAGGCGCCCGAAGCACCCAGTGCACAGGTAGCAGATCCAGCCCCGGCAGCGCCGATCGAAGACGCAGCGCCAGCAGCAGAGATCGCAGAAGAGGTTGCAGAACCTGCACCGACACCTGCGGCAGCGCCTGCCACGGATCGCCGGTCGCGCGTAAAAACAACCTTCCTGGGTTTCGAACGTGCCGATACCCATGTACAGGACGTGATGGAGTCTGCCGAACCCGTCACCAAGACGGAAACCGCGCAGGGAACCTTCCCGGTCGGCTGGCTGGTCGTGACCGGCGGGCCTGGCCGTGGGGCCAGCATAACTCTGACCGAAGGCCTGATGCAGATTGGCCGGAATGACGATCAGGCAATCCAGCTTGATTTCGGCGACACCGGCATCTCTCGCGAAAACCACGCCGTGATCGCCTATGACCCCGAAGATCGCAAATGCTATCTGGGTCATGGTGGTAAGGCAAACCTGGTGCGTCTGAACGGCAAACCCGTTCTCAGCACCATCGCCCTGACCAACGGTGATCTGATCCGTATCAGCGAAACCTCGATCCGGTTCATGGCCTTCTGTGATGACGGTTTCGACTGGAGGGATTCGTAACTGATGTTGGCGACTCCGGCATATGACATTGCCCTGATCCTGAATCAGGGTCAGCGCGACTCGCAGGAAGATGCTGTCGCCGCGCGGACCTTTGACGCCGTCGATGCGGGCTATATTGCGGTCGCCGACGGCATGGGTGGTCACGAAGCGGGCGAGGTCGCCTCGGAGCTGGTGATCAACGCCTGGCGTGATGCGCTGGATGACGAGTTGGATGTTGAAACACTGTCCGAACGCGCGCTTGTTGATGCGCTGCCTCTGGCGGCAATGCAGGCCAATGCATCCATTGCCAGCCACAACGAAGAAAAGGGCCTGGGCTTTAACATGGGCTCAACGCTGCTGGGTGTGCTGCTGCTGGGCCATCGCGTCTATTGGATTTCGATCGGTGACAGCCCGTTCTATCTGTTCCGGGACGGCGCGCTGTCGCAAATGAACGAAGACCATTCGATGGCGCCTGCGATCGATGCACAGGTTGCACAAGGGAAACTGACCGAAGAACAGGCCCGTGCGCATCCGGATCGCAATCAGCTGACCTCGGTGGTCATGGGCGGCGCGATCCCAAAGGTAGACTGCCCCGAAGATCCGCTGAACCTGACCGCTGCCGATATCGTAGTTCTCGGCAGCGATGGGTTGCAAACCCTTACGGACAGCGAAATCCAAGGCGTGCTGTCTGAACATCAGGACGCGTTGGCGCAAGACATCGCCGACGCCTTGCTGCAGGCCGTTCTGGCCAAGGCCAACCCCGATCAGGACAACCTGACAATCGCGGTCGCGAAACCAAACAAATCATAACAGGCAAAGCAACCAGACCATGAGAAAACACCTTATCATATCCAGCCTTGCACTTGCCGCTGCCACCGGCGCGGCCTGGGCGCAGGAGGCGTGTTCGACTTATGAAATTCAACGTGGCGACAGCCTGCGTGAATTGTCCATCCAGGTCTATTCGACCGAAGATTTTCGCGTCATCTATGACGCCAACCGCGACGTTATCGGGACCAACCCCAACATCATCCGCGTTGGTGATGTGCTGACCATGCCATGTCTTGAAGATATCGGTCGTGCATCGGTTCTGGTCGATACCGAAGAAGGGCGTCTGGCGACTGAAATGGCCGCTGAACTGGTAAAAGCAGCCGAAGAACGTGCAGCCAAAGCCATTGCCGATGCCGAAGCACGGGTGGCCGCCGCCGAAGCCGAAGCCCAAAAAGCCAGCGAAGATGCCGTGATCGCCGCAAAGGCTGCAGCTAAGGAAGAGATTGAAGCCGCACGCGCCGAAGGGGCCGCGCTGATCCGTCAGGCACAAACTGGCGAACGGCCCGAGATCCGAGACCGGCAGCTTCTGCTGATCACGGGCGGTGGTTTCATGCCCTTCACCGATGAATCGCTGCCGAACCGCGGGCTGTACACCCACCTGGTGGAAACCGCGATGCTGCGGGCCGCGCCCGAGCAAGGTTACAAAATCCAGTTCGTCAACGACTGGTCCTCGCATCTGGACCTGTTGATGCCGACGCTGGCGTTTGACGGCACGTTCCCATGGTCCCGCCCAAATTGCGAACAGGCAGAAGCTCTGTCTGAAAGTGACCGGAACCGTTGCGAAACCTACAACTTCTCAAACCCGTTCTACGAGGTTGTGGATTCCTTCTTCGCACGCGAAGGCTCTGGCTACGAACAGACGCTGAGCTATGCGGATTTCGCCGGAACAACGATCTGCCGCCCCGAAGGCTGGTCACTGTCGCATATGGATGCCGTCAGCCTTTACGAGCCGGTTATCACCTTGTTGCGCCCGGTCGACCCGGATGATTGTTTTCACGCTGTGATAGAAGGCCGCGCCGATATCGTAGCCATCGAAGCTCATCTGGCGGAAGAGGCTATAGCGCGCCTGGGATACCAACACCGTATCATCGAGAACCCCAACCTGGCGGCGGTAAAGTCGCTTAACGTCATGACCCATAAAGATAACCCTGATGGGGAAGCGATCCTGGAGACGCTAAATCAGGGACTGGCAATCATGCAGCAATCCGGAGAGTGGCGCGATATCGTTTCGACCGCTCTGCGACATCAAATGGAAAATGGATAAGGCCCGGCACGGCCTAAGAAACCTACAAGTCTGGAGGAAGTGGACATGTTTGAATTCAATATTAAGAAAGTGGTGATGTCGGCCACTGCCGTCACTGCGCTAAGTGCTGGTGCAGCCGCCGCGCAGCAGGCCTGTACGAATTATACGGTTGCAGATGGCGACACAATGGCAACCATTGCCATCGCGGCATACGGCACTTCGAACTATCAGCCCATCTTCAACGCAAACCGTAACATCATCAGTAACCCGAACTCGCTTGAGCCTGGCCTGGTATTGGCCCTGCCCTGTGATGATGGTAGCCTGCCCAACGGTCAGTCTGCACAAGAAATCATTGCAGCGGAAGAACAGCGTGCAGCCAATGTTAAGCGTTCGAACGTTTATCAGCCGCCAATCAAACTTGTAACTGGCAACGGCTGGGCACCGTTCGCAGATGAAACGCTGAATGGTGGTGGTGCAATCACCCGCCTTGGAACCACGGCTCTACAACGTGGCGGCAACGCGGTCGATTACTCGGTCAGCTTTGTGGACGATTGGAATTCCCATCTTGAAACGCTGCTACCCCTTGGAGCGTTTGATGTATCAATGGCGTGGAACATGCCCGACTGCACCAACCGTACATATGAGTGGTCTTGGGAAACTGAGGTTCGTTGTACTCAGTTCGACTCATCAGTACCTGTCTATGATATTGTCGTAGGTTTCTACAGCATCCCGGAAAGTGAATACGCCAGCGCAACAACCTTTGATGAGTTGAAAGGCGCAACCATCTGCCGCATGGATGGCTGGTTTATCCACGACCTGGAACAGGAAGGCCTGCGAGATGGGGAAAGCATTTCGCTAATGCAACCGATTACTGCGCGTGAGTGCCTTGATGCAGTTCTGACCGGCACTGCAGATGTTGCAACATTCGAAGTTCAGCTTTTCTCGGACACAATGTCTGAAATGGGTTTGAACCAGAATGACCTTGTCGAAAACTCGTATGTAACGAGCTTGTCGTCACTGCGTTTCATCGCACATCGCAGCAACCCATTCGGCAAAAAGTATCTGACAATGCTGAACAAAGGCCTGAATGAAATGCGTGAATCCGGCGAATGGTATGCGATCGTTTCGGACACGCTTCGCGAACACAATGAAAAACTGATTGCAGCTTCGAACTGACCCTCGGTTCAGCTGACACTATGGGGCCGATCCGATGATCGGCCCCTTTTTATTGAGCGACAAATTGATCCAGCCGCCCAGACAACCCTTCGGGTGGCAGCAACCGGGCGATCTTGCGCAACAATCGCTTGCCACCCAACCGCAGCCACTGATTTTGCCGAAGCACCCAATAGGCGGAAGTTTTCGCCCCCAGCGCAGCCAGTTCCTGCCGCGATACGCGGAACGCCTGGTGGCCTGATATCTCATACGGGTGCAGATAGATATGGGGTGCCAATCCGTTGGTGGTTGCCTGAGCAATCAGATCCTTCGCCACCTTATCTGGTGCAAGTTTCAGATAGGTACCGCCCAGACGTATTTGCGGCCCCCTGCCCTTGTATTGAGAGGAAAACAGCGGCAGCACGCGCAGCTTTGACAGCTGCATCTTCTGCGCAAAGTCCCGACATTGATCGGGCGATCCAAAGAAAGACGAACTGTCATAGTCGAAATGCCGTTCGATCAACCGGTATTGTTCAGGCGTATCCCGGTTCACATGGAACTTCGGAGCACGAAAGCCTTTGACCGGGGCATTTGCGGCTGTTTGCAGATGATCTTTCGCGCGCGCCAGCATGGTATCGACGGTCTGCGCCGACTGTCGGTTCATGCTGTCGTGATAGTGATAATGGCAGGCAATTTCATGCCCCTGCCCCGCGATACGCGCAATCAAATCTGGGGCATGTTCCGCAACCACGCCTGTGCAGAAAAAAGTGGCCTTGCGTCCGCCGGGGCCACCGTTTTCCTGTAAGAATCTTTCAATCAGCTCATAGCTCTGCCACAGGGCGTCTGCGCGCAATGGACCGGTTTCCCAGATACCAAGATCGCGCTTCAGGTCGTGCGCGAAATCCTCGAAATCTATGCTCAGATACACGCGGTCACGCCACTGCTTTGCTGGGGCTTTCCTCTTTCAACGCCTCGCGCAGCACGACGAAATCGCCGATGACCAGCGCATCCACACCCGAAGCCGCGAAGGTCGCGCAGGCATTGAGCGGCGAATAGACAATCGGTTCCTGAATGTTGAACGAGGTATTCAGCAGGACCGGCACACCAGTCTTTTCACCGAACTTCGTCAGCAAGGCGTGATAGATCGGGTTGGCCGTTGGCGAAACCGAATGTACCCGCGCGGTCTGATCCGTGTGGGTGATGGCCGGGATGTCTTTTGCCCGGTCGTCACGTACACGGGCCACGATGTTCATGTAAGGGCTGGTTTGGTCGATCTCGAAAAAGTCCGCGGCAGCCTCTTCCGCAACGCTGGGTGCGAAGGGGCGGAAATGCTCACGCTTCTTGATCTTAGCGTTGATGTCGTCGCGAATGCTGTCTTTGCGCGGATCAGCCAGGAAAGACCTTGTGCCCAAAGCCCGTGGTCCGAATTCGGCCCGACCCTGGAACCAGGCGATGATCTTGCCATCTGCCAACAGGTCCGAGACCTTTTCGAGCAGCTCATCCTGTGGCAGCGCGATTTGAGGCTGCGCGCAATAGTCGTTCAGCGCCATGGTGATCGACGCCTCATCCCATTCGGCCCCCAGATAGGGGTTGCGCACCGAGGCCATGTCGATCTGATCATGCGGAATACAGGCCAGCGCCGCCCCAACAGCACAACCGGCATCATGTGGTGCGGGCGGGATGATGATCTCATCAAACGTGCCGTTCGAAATCAACGTGCCATTGGCCGTAACATTCAGCGCGCAGCCGCCGGAGATAACCAGTTTGCGCAGGTCAGGATTGGCTTTACGGACCGGCTCCAGCACGTGGTGCAACGCGTCCTCAAACGCAGCCTGAACAGACGCGGCCAGGTCGATATGGCGTTCATTCGGTACTGTACCAGGCTCACGCGCTTTACCGAACAGCTCTTCCAAACGGGGGTGGAAGACACCGCGCAGCGCCGAGTGATAGTCGCACAACGTGGTGTTAACCCGGTAGCCGCCATTGTCTTCCAGCAGCAGGATCTCTTTCAGGATCGCATCGCGGTAGATCGGTTTGCCATAGGGGGCCAGCCCCATCATCTTGTATTCGCCTTCCAGCATCTTGAAGCCCAGGAAACCGGTGAAAGCGGAATAGAAGTGACCCAAAGAATTTGGCCAGCGGTGATCGGCAATCTGCTCACGCTTGCCATTGCGCATCGTGGTCACGATGGTCGAGCTTTCTTCGCCGCCACCGTCGTAAGACAGCGATACAAAACTGTCCCAATCGCGCATGGCCTCGGCATACAGTTGGTGGGTCAGGTGGTGATTGATGTAATGCAATTTGAAATCGCAAGGCCCATGTTCCGAGGTCAGAATCTTGCGGATTTTGAAAAGGTCCATCCAGCCGCTGTCCTGCGGCGTTTCTCCACCACTGCTTGACGAGAACAACGCGCCGATTCGCGCGGTCACGCCTTTGGCGGCTGATGGGCTTTGCAAAATCTTGCGGACCGTGCCCATACCTCGCCCGGCCATGCGCCAAGGCTGCCAATACACGGCGACCTCATCAATATCCGCGAATTTCAGAGCGCCGATCCGAAGCACTTCCGAGATTGCATGATGGGGAAAAGCACCGTCATTCTTGACCCGAGTCAAACGCTCTTCTTCAACTGCGGCAACCAGTTTTCCGTCCAGAAACAACGCCGCTGCGCTGTTGTTCATCGTTGCCAAACCCAAAATTACTGACATAACCTAAAACACCCTTGGCCAAATAAACTGCCGTTAACGCGCACACCGTAACGGCCTTCGCGTTCGCTGTGCAAGGATGTAGATCACACAAGCGTGGTAGAAAATACGTAAGTCTGCGGAAACTGGCTGAACGGCCTGAAAATCAAGGCATTTGTTTAAGGTTAAGTGCAATACACCGCAAATATGCCTTTGAGCGAACTGGTTTTGAACTGCGAACAATCGGTTCATTTTACCGAATCCGTTTACGATTTTATCCTGCACTCGGCCAAACAAGGCGCTGTCGGAAAAGAGTGTTTACAAGACCCCTGTTCGGTCTGATAGGTTGCAGCCGTTGAGTTTGGCATTTGGTTTGGTTTTTGATTTTCAGGTTAGCGTATGTTCCCAATCCGCCAATGTTCCAACCCGTTCGATTTCGCGGGATTATGGAAAGAGCGTAGCAAGAACAAAGTGTTATGACGGGCACCGCCCCGAAAACTGCCTTTTGAAGGCGGCGCATCCTGATGAACAAGACACCAACCCGATTTACGAGGTACAAGGGATGAAGATTCTGTCGTTCAAATCTGGCCATGATGGAACAGTGGCGGGAATCGATTGTACGAGCAAAAGTCTTTTGTTCTCGTATGAGGCCGAAAAGAACAGCTTTCCCCGCTACACGCCGGTCACTCCTGACACGTTCATTGATGCCGGGCTTTGGTTCAAGGATCTGCCCGAGGTTCTGGCACTCAGCGGCTGGTCCAGCAGCGGGATGGATCATGTCACCACCTCGGGTGCGGGGTATTTCGGCATCGGCCAGGGCTCGGAAAGCGTGGGCAAACGCACCTTCTTTGGTAAAACAGTCGACTACTACTCTTCGACCCACGAACGGGCACATATCTGGTGCAGCTACGCGCTGTCGCCCTTTGCGCAGGGCGAGCCCTGCTACGTGCTGTTGTGGGAAGGCGCCTTGGGCGATTTCTATGAAATCGACCGCGATCTGAACATTCATCACCGAGGCCAAGTGATGACCGCACCGGGCAGCCGATTCGCGTTTCTTTATGCTCTGGCCGATCCCGAGTTTCCCATTTCGGGCGGCGAGATGCGCCCGTCGGACCCAGGTCGCCTGATGGCCGCCTGCGCCTTCGGCGAGGCTGGTCCGGTAGATGAAGATGAACAATCGTTTATCGATCAGATCCTGTCGGTTGATCTGGCGACGCACCCCTTGCGCAAAAGCTCGTTCGTAAACTCCCCGTTCTTCAATATCGGCACCGACAGTCAGAGGCTCAAGAATCTGGCGACCAAACTGTCAGATGCCATATTCTCGCGCTTTCACCATTTCGCCGAGGAGAACCTGAAAGAGGGTTTGCCGCTATTGATCGCCGGCGGCTGCGGCCTGAATGGGAATTGGAACGCACAATGGGAAAACAGCGGCCTGTTCCGAGAGGTATTTGTACCGCCGACCACGGGAGATTCGGGTTGCGCAATTGGCACGGCGGTCGATGCAATGCGACACTATACGGGGCAAGCCAAACTGGAATGGTCTGTCTATTCTGGTCAGTCTTTCTCTGACGACAAGGTTGAGTTGGAGGGGCTGAAGGCCTCGGAACTGAACCTCAAGACCGTCGCGCAAGCGCTTTACGACGGTAAGATCATTGGATGGACGCGAGGCAATTGCGAAATCGGACCGCGCGCGTTGGGCAATCGGTCGATCCTGGCGGCTCCGTTCAAGGCGGAGACGCGCGCCAGGCTGAACCGGATCAAGGGACGCGCAGAAAACAGCCCCGTTGCCCCGTCTTGTTTGGAAGAGGACACGGCGCTGCATTTCGCGATGAAGGGCCCATCGCCCTACATGCTTAGCTTTCATCAGGTGACTGACCCGAAACTGGCAGCGGTGACCCATGTGGATGGCTCGGCCCGCGTGCAGACCGTTCGGCGCGACCAGAACGCGTTTTTCTATGACCTGCTGGCCGAATTTAAATCGATCTCGGGCACCGGAGTTCTGTGCAATACTTCACTGAACTTTCGAAATTCGGGGTTTATCAACACCTCCAGCGATCTTGCGCATTATGCGCGGCAGGTCGGGCTGGATGGTTTTGTAGCAGGAAACACGTTTTACGAGGTTGTCGACGGTTGAAAGTATCTATGTTCGGGCACCCGGACAAACAGTTCAATTCCGAGTAATGTGATGAAGAGTAATGAGTTTGTGTTCAGCACGTATCAAGGGAGGCCGGCAATGAGAACGGCCGATACTATTCACGTAGAAAAACCAGATATCATGTGGTGCGCGGTGATTGTGCTGCTGGCCGTGGTTTTGTTCTTTGCCGCAACACCGTGGGGTATTGGGGTCCGTCCGGATTCGGCCTCTTACCTTGGGTTTCCATTCTATTTTCAGGGGCATTCGCCAGGATATATCTGGGTGATCGACATCGTCGAAAGTCTTGGGATGGGTCCATTGACAGCAGCCACCGTGGTCAACCTTTCTTTCCTTTGTCTGAACGCCCTGATGACATTTACACTGGCGCGCGGGCTGGGGGCATCCCGGCTGATCGCCGGTTTTGCGGCGCTTTTGATCGTAACGTCTCCCTTGGTGTTTGAACTACATGTAACCGTCCTGTCCGAAGGGATGTTCATCTTTCTGATGCTGCTGACACTGGCGCTGCTGAGCGTCTATGCTGGCACGGGTGCTGTGCGGTTTCTAATCCTGGCCGGGCTTGTGTCGGTTCTCGTGTTCCTGACGCGATTCAACGGCGCGCCTATCTGGGTTGTTGGGGTTTTGACAGCTCTCTTCCTGGGACCGCAGGGTGTAAAACCCCGACTACTGCATGCAGGAGCCTTTCTGGCCGCGGTGATCGCCCCGCTGATGTTGTGGTCGTATCTTGAGGCCGCCGCCGGAGGATCGGGGCTTGGACGGGAATTTGCGTTTCTGGGCAACGCGACATGGGCCATTCTGATACAGGGCGCAAACTCGATCTGGGTGTCGTTCTTCCCAAATGTGGTGCCCGATATCCTGAAGATCGCTGTCAGCCTGGTTCTGATCGGTCTGCTGATCTGGATCGTCTGGTACGAAACCATAACTCGTGTTGTCACACGCGCGCCGGATGCGGATCACCGATGTGCGGCGTTTCCACTATTGGCGACTGTCTATATCTTCGGCCATTTCGCGCTGCTGCTTTTGTCGATCCTGATCGAGCCAAATCTACCGTTGAAACCCTCGTATTTTGCGCCAGTCTATGTGCTGCTGATCATCATGGGAGCCCACTACTGCGCATGTTTTGTGGTAGGCGACGGCCTACAACGCTGGACCGGGCTGGCTCTGATAGGGCTCGGTGCATTGGTTCTGATCTCAAATATAGCCAGAACCGGAAACCTGATTACCGAGTTCCGGGAAGAGGGCATCTTTTTCGCAGGACCGAAATGGTATCAATCGCCGCTGGCGGCTGAGATTAGCAAACTGGACCCCGAGACATTTGTGTATTCCAACGCGCCAGACGTGGTTCATCTGGTCACCGGGTACAAAACCACCTGGTTGCCGATGAAATTCAACCGACGCACGGGGTTCGAAATCCCCGAACGCCCCTACGCCAAAACGCTGGGTGAAATGCGGGAAGGTTTGGCAAATGGAACGGCCGTTGTTGCCTATTTCGATGATGTGACGTGGCGGTTCTACCTGCCCACACAGGACGATTTGACGCAAGAACTGAACCTGACCGAGGTCATCCGTACAACAGATGGAACTCTTTTGAACACGTTGGGCAATTAACGACGTGCCGACGGGCCTGCGCTGCGGTTACACTTCCTCAACTGAACTAAGCTGAGGGGCGCGTCATGCTTATGACGAAAGCCGAAAATGAAGTTGGCACCAACGAAGCGCTCTGGCCGCGGGGGCTTGAGATTGCGGTGATCCTGCCCTGCTATAACGAGGCGGTCGCCATTGGTGAAACCATCGCGCAATTTCGGGCGGCCCTTCCGGACGCGACGATCTATGTTTTTGACAATAACTCGACCGACAACACCACGCAGGTCGCACGTGAGGCGGGCGCCGTGGTTCGCACCGAAAATCTGCAGGGCAAAGGCAATGTCGTCCGTCGGATGTTCGCGGATGTCGAGGCCGATGTCTATGTGATGGCCGATGGGGATGCGACCTATGACAGCGCCGCCGCGCCACAGCTTGTTCAGCTGTTGGTATCGCAGAACCTGGATATGGTGAACGGTGCGCGCGTGAACAAAGAGACTGAGGCGTATAGGCGGGGCCACAAGTTCGGCAACGCGCTGTTCACCGGCTTGGTCAAGTTCTTCTTCAGCGACAAGATCAACGATTTGCTGTCAGGCTATCGTGTATTCAGCCGTCGCTTTGTCAAAAGCTTTCCCGCTTTGTCGAACGGATTTGAGATCGAAACAGAACTGACGGTCCATGCGATGCAGATGCGTATGCCCATTGGCGAAGTTCAGACGAGCTATTTCTCGCGCCTGCCGGAATCAACCTCGAAGCTTTCGACCTTCAAGGATGGTTGGCGCATTCTCAAGATGATCAGCCTGTTGATCAAAGAAGAAAAGCCGATGGTCTTTTTCATGTCACTGGCTCTGATCTTCTTTCTGCCGTCGTTGTCAGTGTTCCTGTCGGTCTTGAACGAGTTCCTGCAAACCGGGATCGTCAGCAGGTTCCCATCTCTGATTGTGGCAGTTGCAGGGTTTGTGGCTGCAATGTTGTCGGTTGTCTGTGCCTTGATCCTGGATTCATTGGCGCGCGGACGGCGCGAGATTCGGCGCCTGTCCTATCTGCAATTCCCCGGTGTCACTCAGACAAAGGCATCCAAAGACTGACTTTGGGCGCGGTGCAGGTTCAGCCCAGAAGCTGGTCGTAGATCTTGCACACGCCGTCGATGTGAATGGCCATCCCGAAATTCTCTCGGGCATAGCGTTGGCCGGCGTCGATGATCCACTCCTTCAGCGCTGTGTCACTGTGCATCCGTTTGACAGGTTCGACAAACGCCTCGGCGTCGAAGGGATCAACGAGAAACCCGTTCTCACCCTCCACAATCGCCTCAACATTGCCGCCGTGCCGCGTGGCCACCACAGGGGTACCCAGATACATGGTTTCGATCAGTGTGCGCCCAAAGGGTTCGTCCAACGCGGTGACCAGATTGGCGTCCATCGCGGCCATGTAGCCGTCAATCGGCTGGCAGAAACCCATGAAATGAATCTGACTGTCCATCCATGCCTCGGATGCCAAGTCTTTACAGGTTTTCTCCAGTTCACCACCCCGTTCACCGACGCTGCCGAACAGCAGGCCGTGCACCGGCACATCGGGCATGGCCTTTTGAATCGCGGCGACCGCTTTGACAAAATGATCAGGGCGTTTGCGCGGAACATAGTTTCCAAAATACCCCAGTAACAGTGTCTCGGGCGGTAGATTCAGTTCGTCCAACACGTCCTGCCGTGCTTGCGCAGGATCGGGTGGGTTGGGGTTAAAATCGAACGGGCTACGGATTACGGTGAATTTCTTGTCCACAGACCGCACCGGCTTTCTAGGCTTTGAGAAATGCGAGACGCTGATGATATGGTCCGACAGGACCGGGGCCAGCTTATTGATCCCAAAGGCAGTTGGGTCCTGGCGGTGGTGCCAGATATGTTTGCGACCCGACAGTTTTGTCGGCAAGGCCCAGTTAGAATGCATGCGGCCTTCGTTCGTATGGACGATATCCGGTTTGATCCGATTCAGAACCGAGATGAACCCCGGAACGCTGGACATCAAATACTTTGCGGGCCCGCAATCCCCGTCATATTTGATCTGCCCCGGCGACATAAGCGCCGGTTGCTTTAACACCTCATAATCCAGGCCCAGTGATTTGGCGTATTCCCCCGCCAGACCATCCTGATAATGAACGATGATATAGGGTTCGTATTTCGATCTGTCCAAGCCCGCGGCCAACTTCATGGCAGAGACATGGCTGCCACCGATGACGGTGTCCCCTTCAAAAGGAAACAGGATTCGTTTGGTCATTTGTTTTCTCGTTAATCTTAAATCACTGATGAATCGGGGTCTTCAAACGTGGTTTCATATTGTGTGGGCGATCCCCTATTGCCGCGCCAGATGAGATCGGATGGCAAAGATGCACCCTGTCGTCCAGACGATGTTGAAAACCACATGGGACAGAGCGACACCCTCGATCCCCAAAACATAAAGCAACGGTATGAACGACAGCGCAAATATGCCGGTCGCCACCATTGTCGTCTGCACCAACGCCCGATCCAGGCCCATGCTCAGCATGGTTGGATTTAACGACAGCCCGCCCAGATAGATCACCGCCGCAAACATCAGGATTGTCATAACAGGAGCAGCGTCCGCAAATTCAGACCCGAACAGCAAGATCGCCAGATCAGACATTTTCCACGCCAGCGGGATCGAAATCACCAAAGACACGCTCAACATTACCAGCGAAACATAGCGCACAAGTTTCCAGAACCTGGTGTACTCCTCCGCGGACCAAAGTCGCGTCATCTCAGGGTACAGGACCTGCCGGATCGGGCCGCCGATACGCACGATATTCGTCATGATACGTTTACCGACTTGATAGAAACCAACCGAGGTGACATCCAGCAGCGCCCCCACGACCAGCACGTCAAGCCGTTGGGTCGATTGCCGCAACACAACGTTGAAATTCGAATTCCACAAAAACCGCAGGAACCGGGGGTTCTGCTTTAGCGCCGTTCTGAGGCTCAGCCCCATGAAGCTTTGAACACCTCGCCGTTTCAGCTCGCGCAGCGCAAGGCAAAAGGCAACAAGACCGGTCAAAACCTGATGCATCAGCATCAGGGCCAAAAACGCCCAAAGCCCCAAATCCAGCAGGAACACGATGATTGTGCCCACAAGGCGCAAACCGGCGACCACCATGTCTGACACAGCCAGCAGGTCGAACCGGTCATGCACTCGCAGCACCGCAATACCAGTGGGCCGCAGCGACAGGAACAATCCCAGGGCAACAAGAACGATATAGGTTGATCCGCCATCTTCGGGCAGGCCGATCAGCGGGGCTACAAACGGGGCCAGCACGATGGCGACTGCACCTGCCAGAATGCCCCCTAAAATGTCTATGACAACAGACAGTTTGATCAGATGCGCAAAGCGGTTGGTGTCTTCCTCGGTCAGCGCGTCGCTGCCGTATTTGATCACGGCCTGCCAAGGTTCCAGCCGACACAAGCGGTCCAGTACTTGCACATAGGCATCAACCAAAGCCAAAATCCCCACCGCAGCAGGGCCCACCGCACGTGCGGTGATGATCAGGGTCGCCAACCCAAATACCGCGATGAGTATCTGGGACAAGAACAGCCAGGACATGTTCTTTGCAAGCCGCCCAATCAAGGATTTGGCATCAAAGCGGGTCATAGTTTTGATGGATGTTCTAACCGGGTTTTGCCCCGGGCACCTGAACATAACATGGTGCAAAACAACCTTGGCACTCGTCTCAGGTCAAATACCTTTCGTCACTCACTAAACTTCAAAATTTGGCGATTCCAAACTGTCACTAGTTCTATCATTTTGTTTTTTGGACTTGTATCCTTTTACGAAAGCGCAGTTTGATATCGAAATCCAGCCCTGTTTTTGGAATCCTGCTTTCCACATGGGGAGTTTACAATAGGGGCCGGGGAATGCAGAGGGGAAAAGTCGCGAAGACTTGCCTTTTTGGTGCGAACGCGTTTGGTTGCGATTTGAGTTTGGGTATTGATTAACACCATATGGAACAAGCAAAAGTTCTCATACACATTGGCTACCACAAGACCGCGACCTCTGCGTTGCAGAAACAGCTGTTTTCGGCAGCTGATGGGCCATTTGCCACCCCGCCGGATGAGCCAAAATATGTCTTGTCGAACAGATTCGTATTGCCGCAGCCTCTGACATTTGATCCGGAAGCGGTTCGTGAACAATACGCTGATTTCCTAGATACTGCGCATGGATCAGGGAAAGTAGCCGTGTTCTCGCATGAGCGGTTTTCGGGCTATCCGGCAACCGGAGGATTCGACAGCCCGATGATCGCCGACCGCCTGAAGAAGACATTTCCGGATGCGCATGTGCTGATCGTCTTCCGCGAACAGCTATCCAGTATCCTTTCCATGTACAGCCAGTATATCACCGATGGTGGGCATAAATCGTTCAAGCGATACATCGCTCAGGTCGAGCCGATGATGCGCCGCGTGCCCATGTTCAGCCCGGAATTCTATCACTACCACCGCCTGTTCAGATATTATCAAACGCTGTTCGGAGAAGACCGCGTGCATGGGCTGACCTATGAACAATTCGTCCGGGATTCGGACGCATTTGTAGCTCAGCTTTGCGGCGGATTGGGTGTTTCTGCCCCGAAACAGCGGTTCGACCGTACCAATACCAAACGGTCACAAAGTTTTCAGGTGCTTCAGCGGGTCGTCAATAGGACGCTCAGCAGAAACCAGCTCAGCGCCGGAGCATTTCTTCCTTTGCCGAACGCATCCCGTAGGTTCGGTAAGCTTAGCAGCCCACTCAGCCGGATTTTTCCAACCGCTCTGGACAATATGATTGAACGGCGCACGGCCAAATATGCTGCTGAACAGTTTGATGGGGCCTTCGCCGAATCCAACTTAGCTTTGCAAGAACTCACAGGCCTGGACCTTGGCCAATACGGGTATCAGATGCCTGATCGCCAGACAAACTGACCCTATTCAGACCCCTGAAAAAGCAAATGACCAGCACCCCAAATGCTGGTCATTTTTTCGAGTGAGTGATAGTGCCCGAAGGCGCCACCGGTAGTTATCTCAGGTTGTACCTAACTTACCAAAGCTTGAGGGCCGCGGATATTAGGGGAATCCCGTAGGTTTGCTGATTTTCGCAAAAATACCGATTATCATGTTGTAAATAATCAACTATTTCAACATTCCGCATGACTTTACGCGCGGGTCAGATATTCACTCGGAAGATGAGTAGAGCTGTTGGTCGGGTCGCAGCAGTCCCATTTTGCGCAGCAGAATGGTGTTGATACGCCGGACATCAAAAACAGCCTCAGCCCGGCTGCGGGAGGCCTGCCCCATCTGCGGAATCAACTCGGGGCTTTTCAGAAATCGTGCCATGGCTTGGCTCAACGATTGCGGATCACGCATCGGAACCACAAAACCGGTCTCAGCTTCGATCACCGGGTCGGCGCATCCAGGCGCGTTTGTCGTTACAACCGCGCGCCCTGTCGACATCGCCTCTAGGATCGTGCGTGGTATTCCTTCGCGATAGGCCGATGGCAGCACAAAGACCGAACAATTGCGCAGGTAAGGTCTGACGTCATCTGTTTCGCCCAGATACTCCACCACACCTTCGCGCTCCCATTGATCGATTTCTGCCTGCCCCACGGAATCCGGGTTGGCATCCATCGGGCCCAGCAACTGGAACCGGGCCTGCGGGTAATCCTGTTTCAAAAGCCGGGCGGCTTCAACGTAGTCGAAAACACCCTTCTCTTTCAGCAAGCGAGAGATCATCAGAAAGACCGGCGGGCCATCTGGTGGATCAGACGGAGCGTATTTATTCAGATTGACACCCGACCCCGGCACAACGCTCAGCCGCGTGCCCTGTCCGACCATACGGCGGTCTTTGAACTCCTGTTCGTCAACCGTGTTATAGACCAACAGTTCATCCACACCCCGCAAAGACAGTCGGTACATATTGGCCGACAGGGCGCGGACGGCACGGCGTTTCAGGCTGGTGTTCTGCGCATTGAACACATAGCCTAGGCCTGTGCACATCGCGTATTTTTGCGGAACCCCAGCCAGGCGCGCGGCCAGACAGCCATAGATGATAGGCTTCATCGTATAGGCAAAAACGGTATCCGGTGCGAAATCGGCAAAGATCTGGCGCAAGCTGCGCAGCGTTTTCAGATCCGCGATCGGGTTCATCCCGGTCCGTGCCAAAGGAAAATGTACGAATTTGACTCCGATCCCGCGCAACGCCTCTTCACTGGGCGCGTGACGTTCCGGTCCGCAGGCGATCACTTCGGCGCGCAATGACAACTCGCGCAGCAGATCATAGCGAAAATTGATCAGGGACGAGGTCAGATTGGCCACAACCGCGATCTTGCGCATCGGAACGTCTTGTTCAGCTGTCATGGTATTCACACTTTGCAACACGGCACACTCCGATCCACCGATGTAAGGATCGGGCTGGTCCTAGTTGATTTGGTGCTAAAATAACTCACCCGGTGAAGCCTTCGCTGTGTCAGTGCGCAGAATGGGCCTTAGGCCACATCGTCAATTGTTTCGTCCCACTCTGCAAGGATGTTGTCGGGGGCCAGCCAGACCCTGCTTTCCAAATCCGCATCGCGCATCTTCTGCAACAGATCGGGCGATGCGGAGAGACGCAGAACGGCCTGCGCCAGACCATCCACATCCTCGGGCGGAACCAGCAAACCGTTTTCTTCGTGTCGAATCAGTTCGCGCGGACCATAGGGACAATCGAACGAAACCAAAGGCAATCCTGTGACAGTGGCTTCGGCCAGAACATTGGGAAAACCTTCGTAACGCGATGAAAAAACCAAAATGTCGGCATTATCCATCCATTCCCCCGGCGCAGCACTGGAACCGGGCATTGAGATGACATCCCCAAGCTGCAGCCTATCCCGCTGCGCCTCCAGCGCTTTGCGCGCGGGACCTTCGCCATAGATGGTCAGCCTTACGCTGGGATTGCCCGCCAGAATTTGCGGCATGGCATCAAGCAGTAAATCAAATCCTTTTTGGTGATCCAGACGCCCCACCGCAACAAGATTAGACGATCCCGAGCCCAGATGTTCACGCGCACCGGTGGGCAATGCGCACGGGTTTGCGATAATCCGCGCCTTACGCTGTATCGCGCGCGGCAAATCCTCGCTGGCGCGCTGTGTCTGCATCACAACCGTCCGGGCCCGCCGTGCAAGCAGGTTCTGAGCGTGACGCCAGACCGGATTGGCGGTCTGCGCGCGCGGGTTGTTTCGTTCGGATATGATCACCGGGGTCGCACGATCCAGCGTCGCAATCAAGGTCAGCACGTTGATCTTGGTCAGGAAGCTGACGATGACATCTGGGGCAACCTGCTGGATCACTGATCGGATGTGGCGCAGCCGATCCAGTTGCCCGCCACCCGCCTGCGCCACGTGAAGCGTAACCTCATCGGGAAACGGGAAATACGACCCACCGGGTGGCATGGTCAGACCAGCCACGTGAACCTTGTCCCCACGCTCGGCACGATGCGCGGCCAAAATCGATACGATCTTCTCCGCTCCGCCCGCGCCAAATCCACCCTGAATGATAAGGATCTTCACGCGGTGTTATCCTGACATCTTCTTGCGCGGTTCTTCAGTCTCGCGCAGGGGCTGTGTCAGAGGCTGTTCGCTGGGTCCCGGTCTGTTGAGTTCATGTTCGATAATAGGGCGATTCAGGTCTTTGGATTGCAGGAAGATACGACCGATGTATTCCCCCAAAATACCCAGGAACATGGCGTTCAATGTCATCGACAACAGCAGCAAGATGGTGGTGGTCGCAAAACCAGCTGGCCATTCGGCACCAAAAACCAGCTTGGCAATCAGATAACCTACCATCAGCAGGAACATCGACAGACCGACCGTCAGGCTTATCATCGACGCCAGCCGTAGGGGCAACAACGAGTGGTTGATCAACCCGTCAACAGCCAAAGACAGCATCGCGCGGAACGGAAACTTGGATTCACCGGCGGTACGCGCCACTCGGTCATATTCAAATCCAACCTGGTTGAAACCCATACCGCTGATCAGACCCCGGACATAGGGTGAGCGGTCATCGACCCGGCGCAGCTCCTCCAGAATTCGGCGGTCGGTCAGACGGAACTCCCCGGCATTGCGTGGCAGATCATCATCGCTGATCATGTCTATCAACGCATAAAAGGCGCGCCGGGCCCAGGCCACCAACGGCCCATCCGGCAGGCTGCGGCGAATGCCATAAACCACGTGATTGCCTTGACGCCAAAGATCCAGCATCTGTGGAATCAACTCGGGCGGATCCTGCATGTCACAGTCCAGCTGCACCGCACACGCTCCGTTGGCCGAGCGATAGGCCGTCAGGACCGACGCCTGATACCCCATGTTTCGCGCAAACCGAATGACGCGAACGCGCGAGTCCTCTTTGGCGATCTCGGACAGCAGCTCGAATGTGCGGTCTTCCGAATGATTGTCGGTAAAGATGATCTCGGGCTCATACCCGTCGAGCCCTTCGAACACTTGAACGACCCGGTCATAGGCCATCCGCACGTTGTCTTCTTCGTTGTAAGCCGGGATAAGGATGGAAACGAGTGTCATGAGACGGATCCTGTCAGTGTCGCATCTGCTGAGCGCATAGCCCATTCGACCGTCTGTTTCAGCCCGTCTTCCACATTGGTTTCGGGCGCCCAGTCATAGCTGGATTGCATCAGGCCGGGATGGTTGATCAAATCGATCGGCGCCCCAGCGGGAGAGCCAAACTGCAGCAAATCCTCAGGTGCGTTCGAAAAACGCTGCACTATCTTGGCCACATCCCGCACCTTTGTCGCCACGCCGGTGCTGATATTCACGACCGGGCCGGCGGCCTTTGGGTCAGACCCCAGCATCAACAACCCACGCACGGCGTCAGATACATAAAGCAAATCGCGCGCATCATCTGGGCGGCCGATCTGGGCGGGTTTGTTGGTCAGCAAGCTTTCAACCAAGTAAGGCACCAATTGCTGCCCGGTTTGACCGGGACCATAAGTCAGCGACAAGCGCGCCGTCACCGCTGGAAATGGCAGGCGGGGCTGCAACATCGCAAGATACTTTGTGCCAGTCAGCATCGAGGTGCCATAGCTGTCACGCGGCTTTTCACACTGCGTTTCGAGATAGGGAACCGGGTTGTCCCCATATTCCGCAATGGTGCCCAAACGCACAAATGCACCGGGGGGTGTTTCACACTCTGCCGCAGCACTCAGAACTGACAGAATGCTGTCGACATTTTCATTTAGGCTATCGGGCGCATCACTCAGATCCGGACTATTCGGAATGCGGGTATTTGCAGCCGCGTGAAACACCAGATCAGGCTGGGCCTCGTGAAACGCGCGCGCGACTGCGGCAGTGTCGGTCAACGCTACCCGAGCCAAATGGATATTCGCAGCCACATCAGCCAACCGATCAATGCCTGATCCCGGGCGGACCAATGCGGTCACCTCATCCCCACGAGCAACGCAGGCCCGCACCAGATGCGAACCGATAAAGCCGTTTGCGCCGGTGATGAGCACACGCATCATAACTACTGCGCGCCCCGGTAATGCGAGACCGCCTCTTTCGGTTGCAGGACCGCATCGGACTTACGCCCAAGGAAAAACACGCCACTGGCCCCGTCAACACGATAGGGTTCAGGGATCAAGCGATCCAGATATTGCGCCCAGAAGACACAAAGCTTGGCAATCTTGCCCGCCGTGCGAGACCGGAACAGACCCCGGAACAGGTAGTCGACAGACCACATGAACTGCACCCCCGGACCCGCGCTGGCGCCCGAATCGATCCGATCGAACGCGCGGAACAAATAACGGTGGCCGCTTTCGGTGAAGCGGGTGAAATCATAGGCCCCTTCGTGGACCTGCTGCAGAAACGGGGTTTCTGCATAGATCAACCCACCTGGTTTGAGCACGCGATGAATCTCGGTCGCGACCTGGCGGGGGTCCAGCACATGTTCCAAAACCGCCTGAACGATCACGCCATCAAATACGTCATCCTGCATCGGGATGTCATGGGCATCGGCAACGAACTGGATGTTTGGCGACTGGTAGATGTCGAAGGCAAAGATTTGAACGCTGGGGTCATCGTAGAGTTTCCCCATCCCCTGCCCGACGCTACCGCCGCCCACGATCAGAACACGCGGGTTTGGGTTCAGTGACTTAATTTCAGACAGGAACCGATCCACATTGCGCAAGGTCACCTGTTTGATGGGCGATGCCAGCCGTTTTAACAGCTTCACCGGCCCGCGATAGCTGCGCCGGTGAATCTGCGATTCCACTTCGATATCCGTGGGCTTGGGTGGCTCGATGACCGAGGTTTCATAGTTCACAAAGACCGGTACCCCGCCATTGACGGCACAGGGGCCGGTGCCCTGTTTGAAATCATCCCGGATCAGATCCCGGATCGCCTCGGTCGGGGCCAGTGGCATCAGGACGCCTCCCGCGAGAGCCCTGCGACATGAGGCTGCAGGAATTCTGTCAGCTTTTCATGCATGAAGTCGATCTGTGCCTGAACCAAGCCATGATGGCACGCCAGCAGAACACCACCGCGCATCACTTCGTCCGAGACCGGATAACCCGCCGGGTCGGTGCGATATTCAACACCTTTCATGGCCGGTTGCCGCAGGATGTTGCCGGTAAAGACCGGACGGGTCTGAATATCAGCGGTTTCCAGGAAGATCTGCATCTCGCGGCGCGTAAACGGCGCGCCATCGCGGATCGTGACCGGGAAAGACAGCCAGCCAGTACGCGAACCGGGCAGCTGACGGGGCAGGATGAACCAGTCTTCATACTGCTTGAAGAACTCCAGATGAGCCGCGAACGCCTCTTCGCGTAGACGAATATTGGTATCCAGTTTGCTCAGCTGTACCAGGCCAAAGGCAGCACTGATCTCAGACGGTTCAAGATTGAAGCCCAACGCTTCGAACAGGAACTTGGCATCATATTCAATACCATCCAATTGTACATTGAACCGATTTTCGATGGCCTCAGATTCAACAAACAGGGACGAGCTGCGCCCCCAGGACCGCATCAACAGCGCCTTGCGCGCCAACTCGTCATCGTTGACACACAGCATGCCGCCATTGCCAGCCCCGTTGATCACGTGGCTGCCATAAAAGCTGGTGGTCGAAACGTCGGAATACACGCCCGTGCTGGTGCCATCCATCTGCGCGTCCAGCGTGTCGGCGCTGTCTTCGATCACTTTCAGACCATGCGCATCCGCCAGTTCGCGGATTTTGCGCCAGTCCGGCAGGTTGCCGATCAGCGAAGGGATCATCATGGCCGAGGTGTTCGGCGTGATCATCCGTTCGATCTGATCCACATCGATATTATAGGTGCCCACGGCGGCATCCACGAAGGCCGGAATCAGACCCTTGCGCACTAACGGTGCTACGGTGGTGGCAAACGTCAGGGCGGGCGTAATGACTTCACTGCCTTCCGGCAGGTCCAGAATCTCAACCGCCAGATAGTTTGCAGACGAGCCCGAATTGGTCATGATGCCGTGGTTCTTGGCAAAAAGCTTGGCAACCTTGGCCTGCATCTCGCGCACCTTGGGCCCCATTTGGGTCGATGTTTTCAGAACCTCGACAACGGCGTCGATCTCTTCCTGGCCATGGACGGTTTGCCCGTAGTTCACTCTCATAAAAGGCGCTCCTTAAAAATACGCAGCTTACTGTGCGGCGACCGGGGTCGCGTCATGTGTGTCAGATGCTGTCAGGGTTTCGAAGTATTCGATTTGTGTCGCGGTGACCTGCGCCATGTTCTTCCCCGCTGCATGGGCTTTGTACCAATCCGCAGTCAGGTTGATGGCCCCTTGCAGCGTCAACTGAGGGCGCCAGTTCAGGCGAGTTTGCGCTTTGGTACTGTCCAGGCGCAGGATACCGGCCTCATGCGGGGCGTGGGCAACCTGATCGGGGAAACTGAACATAGGCGCCCCATCGCCCCAGGCCCGTTGGATCATGTCCGCCAGTTGGCGCACATCCACGGTGCTGGACACATCCGGACCAAAATTCCACGCCCCGGCATAAGGCGCACCGTCGGTCAGCATCTTTTCAGCCACGCGCAGATAGCCCGAGACAGGCTCAAGAACATGCTGCCAGGGGCGCACGCTGGCGGGGTTGCGAATGACAACCGGTTCACCCTTGCCCCAGGCACGGATGATATCGGGGACAAGACGATCCTCGCCCCAGTCACCACCGCCGAACACGTTCCCGGCGCGCACCGTCGCCAGCTGCGGACCGTTCGGGTCAGAAAAGAAGGAATGCGCATAGGACTGGGCGACAAGTTCGGTCGCCGCTTTGGATGCGCTATAGGGGTCTTTGCCGCCCAGCGGATCGTTTTCGCGATAGCCCCAGACCCACTCGCGATTGTCATAGCATTTGTCACTGGTGATCACGATCACAGCCTTGAGCGACGGCATCTTGCGCGCAAGCTCCAGCACATTGGCGGTGCCCTGCACGTTGGTGGCAAAGGTCTCTGCCGGTTCCCGGTAGGATTTGCGCACCAGAGGCTGCGCAGCCATGTGGAACAGAACCTCGGCATCTACTCCCTCCAGCGTGCTGGCAAGGACATCAGGCTCGCGAATATCTGCAAACCGGCTGTCGGTGGCCTGGGCCAGATCACAGCTGTCATAGAAGTTTGGGCCAGGCTCGGGTGGCAGCGACAATCCGGTCACCTGTGCGCCAAGCCGTTGCAGCCACAACGACATCCAGCCGCCCTTGAACCCGCTATGACCGGTCACAAGGACACGGCGGCCATTGAACTGACCACCGAACATCTGATGCTGATGTGCAGTCATTTTGCCCTCAGATTGCAACCGGGTATTCGGCTGAAGATTGATCGCCGAACTGCATCCATGGAGGCGTTTCCTCTTCGCTCAGCGCGTTCAGCGCGTTGCGATCACGGATCGTATCCATCGGATGCCAGAACCCATCATGACGGTAGGCCATCAGTTCTCCGTCCCGGGCCATTTGTGACAGAGGCGACTGTTCCAGCGGCTCGTTGTCGTCAACCATGTAGTCCATGACCCCCGGTTCGAACACGAAATACCCGCCATTGATCCAGGTCTCGCGGCGGCGCACTTTTTCGGTGAACGCATCGACCCGGTCGCCCTTAAGTTCAATGTTGCCGAACCGCGCAGGAGGCTGCACCGCTGTGACAGTAGCCAGCTTCCCGTGGGATTTGTGGAAATCGATCAGAGCGTTGATATCAATGTTGCCCAGACCGTCTGAATAGGTGCACATGAATGTCTCACCCGGGTCCAGCCATTCCTTCAGACGACGAATGCGCCCGCTGGTCATGGTGTGCGCGCCGGTGTCAACAACCGACACATTCCAACCACCCGGTGCCGACGGCACCAGCTTCAGCTCACCTGTATCCAAAGCAACCGAAATGTTGTTAGCGATCAGGTGATAGTTGGCAAAAAACTGTTTCAACAAAAGGGCTTTGTACCCTGCGGCGACAACAAAATCGCGATGGCCGAAATGGCTGTAAATATCCATGACCCGCGCGATAATCGGTCGTCCACCAACCTCAACCATTGGTTTCGGAATCGCAACCGTTTCTTCGGCCAAACGCGATCCCAATCCTCCTGCCAGAAGTACTGTTTTCATCTGTGCTACTCCCTCAAAATACCTTTAACTAAACTTCAATGTTACATCGGGGTTAAGGCGGATTGCCTGTTGTTGCTGGGGCGGGGTGGGTGGTGCATTCGTATCAATCTGCCACTCCCGCGCGCTTGGAGTATATCACACCTTTTCCGTAGCGGTTACTTAACCCGTCTTTTGGCACCACAGCGTAGCCATTTGTTTCCGCATAGCGCAACAATGGTGCCTCAAGCGTGGAATCATATCCCAAAAGGAAAGCGGAGGGCGGATTGGAATCAAACAGGGCCACAAGATCATCTGCCCCGGCCATGACATAGTGCTGTGCCAGATCCGGGTCGGTATAGGGCGCGATGCGATATGCGAAGGGACCCGTGGCTAGTTCAGCATAGACCGGCAAATGGGCTTCCAACGGATATAGCGGCATCAAGGTCGCTACCGGGCCATCCGGGATCGCGCTGTCCGCGACCACGTCCTGCAGTGCCTGCGCGCCTTGCGCAATGCGGGCGGCTGTAAAGCTATCGGGATTCGCAAGCTTCAGCAGCCCTGGTGCCAGTCGCGGCGCGCCCAGCAACACCATCAATGCGAAACCCGCCGTGCAAAGAGGTACAATAGCCGCAGATTTTTCAGCGGGAACAAGGCGATAGATCAAAGCAGCCAGAAGTGGCACAGCGATCAGCGGCTGGATAAAATATTGAGGAAATCCCGGAGTCGGTACAAAGCTAAACATCGCCGTTATGCCCAGCAGGGCCAGAACCGTTATGATCTGACCTGTTCCATGGCTAAAATGCAGAGCTGTGTTTCCAGCCAGTACAGCAATGAAGAACAGCGCCATCAATCCGATCAAGGCCGCACCCCCAAACCAGGTTGCATAGGCCAACAGGACCTTACCACCGATCCCCATGGCCAGCCCCGGCTCGGACCCGGCGTTCGCCTGCCAATAGGCTACATGCGGGCCGGTGTGAAATTTAAGTATATGCGCCAGAAAATCCGAAGGGTCAGAGGCCAGATACCAGAACAGGGGAATGGCCCCGATCAACCCGCCGATCAGCACTGGCAGAACGACCCCACGCAGTCGAGCCGCAAAGGGCAGATGCCAAGGCAGCAGGAATGCGGCGATGGCAACCGGTGGGATGAACATCGCGGCACTGACCTTCATGCCCGCAGCAATCGACAGGCAAAGGCCGGACAGCACCAACCAAAGGAAACCCGGACGATCCTTGAGGGTCTGAACTATAAACAGGCCAAGCCCCCATGCAGCAAAGGGCAAAGGCAACAGGTTGTTGCTGGCGGCCATACCGGCCTGGGCTTGCAGTGTTTCATTGACCACAAGAGCGACAACAAAGAACACCGCCAGAAGGCGCGAGCCGGAGATCCGCCAGGTCGCCCAGCCGATACCCGAGGCCAGCAACAACCAGGCGCAGAACTGTCCAGAACGGGCCGAGGCTAGCAGGCCATCGCCTCCGAACAACAGGTAGAAGCCCCTGTAATACCACGCAGAATTCGGAACGTGGTTATAGAAGAAATCGCTGTAGAGGCTCCAATAGCCCAAAAGTTCAGCTGGGGGTACGAACATCAACTCGTCCCGACGCAGGCCGTATCCCATGATACGCCCGTAAAGTGCAGCAAACAGGACGACCAAGACGCCAATAGTTGCAAACCGTGCCAACATGCCACCAGCATAGCGCCGGGTGACACGGGCGTCCTGATCAATATTCAGACCGGGGTCGACGGAGTGGGTCATTACACCCCTTTCTGCGGGCTGGGACGCAAAGCGCGTGAGATCAGGACATAAGACAAAACAACAGTCGGCCCGAGTGCAACGGCCTGTGCCAGATAGGCATCAAACCCAATCTGCAAAAGACCCGACAATAGCGCCGCGTTGAACGCATAAACGATGATGTAGGACACTGCGTAATGCGGCAGCCGCCCATAGCCCTGAACATAAAAAACGAACCGACCATGAACCTGAAAGTTCCAAAGAACCCCCACACCGAATTGGATGGCCAGCGCCACCTGAGGGTGGGCTCCAAACCACACCAGTACCGAAAATACGGCATATCCAAACAGCGTGTTGATCACACCGGCCCCGATAAACCGCAGGATCCGGTCCCACCCGTGCCGGGTGGGGGTGATCACGCCAGATTGACTCAGTTCTGACATTTTAAAAAACGCTCGCAAGAGCCCTTATTTACTCGTAACACACACGGCTTGGGTCAAAGCCGACACATCAATAACTTCAGACAATACCCTTAATGGCCACCGACGGTTTCCAAAGCATCGGATTTTGCAAAGGTGCCGACCATCTTTTCGGTTGGGATCGCGGTGATCTTCGACTTGGTTCGAGGTTTGATCAGATCCTTGGTTTCAATCGGACGCAAACCGTTGACACCATAACCCGGCACCAGCTCTTTCAGCAGCTTTTTAACGCCTAGATCATCGCCATCCAGCGCAGCCTGTTCCAGCTTGAGGATCATAGCACGCAAACGCGCGACCGAGACACCTTCGGGGATCGCCGATGCCACACCCGGGATGCCGCTTTCGCGATGCTCCTCGGTCACATCGAACAGTTCCTCATACAGCTTTTCGCCTTTGCGGATACCAATGAACTTGATGTCGATATCCTTGTAAGGAACCAGACCGGCCAGACGGATCATACGCTCGGCCAGATCAACGATTTTCACCGGGCGACCCATGTCCAGAACAAAGATTTCGCCGTGGCTGTTTTCCAGGTTCAGACCTTTGGCTGCCGCAACCAGCGTCAACTGGACGGCCTCACGAATGGTCATGAAATAGCGTTCCATCTTCGGGTCGGTGACCGTCAGCGGGCCGCCTTCCGAAATCTGGCGCTGGAACAGCGGGATCAGCGAACCCGACGAGCCCAGAACGTTACCAAACCGGACCGAAAAGAAGCGCGTGGCCTCATCAGTGCCATTGGTTACACGGTCCTGCGCCTGAGCGTAGAACTCCGCAACACGCTTGGTTGCGCCCATGACGCTGGTGCTGTTCACGGCCTTGTCGGTTGAAACCTGCACCATCGCAATGGCACCCACGTTGCGCGCGGCATCGGCCACGTTACGCGTGCCGATCACGTTGGTCAGAACACCTTCACAAGGGTTCAGCTCGACCATCGGCACGTGCTTCAGCGCGGCCGCGTTGAACACCAGTTCGGGACGATGACGTTGAAAGATTTTGTTCACACGGTCAGCACTACGAATATCGGCAACATAGATGCGGCGCGGGACTTCGGGGAAGTTCTGGCTCAGGTCCATGTCGATCGAATAGGCATTGTATTCCGTGTTTTCGATCATGACGATTTCCGCTGGCTCGAACGAAGCGATCTGACGTGTCAGTTCGCTGCCGATCGATCCGCCGGCCCCGGTGATCAGCACACGGCGATCCTTGAACATCTCGCGCAGCATCGAACGCTCAACCGCCTTTTGCGGGCGATCCAGGATGTCTTCGGGGTTCACCGTGCGGATACCGTTGCTTTCGGTGCCCAGTTCTTCAAGACCGGTCAGACGTGACACGGTAATGCTGTTGGCTTCGGCCCAGCGAGTCAGCTTACGGATGCCATCGCTTTCAAAATGGGTGACCGGCTCGGTCAGCAGAATACGCTGAGGCAGATTGTCATCAAACTTCAGCCGCTCGATCACGGCGTCTGCATCCAGCAGCGAGCCGATGATCTTCACGTCGTGAAAGTACAGGCCTTGCGTGTTACGCGCGTCATCGATGATGCCCACGGGCTCATATTTTGATTCCGTGTTACGCAGCGAACGAACAAAAAGGTCGCTGCTGGCGCCGGTGCCAACAAGGATCACCGGGATTTTGCCATTTTCACTTGCGGTGCAGCCCTGAACCTTGCGCTTGAACTCGGTGCTGCGGGCAATGATGCGCAGGCTGCCCAGTGCAGGCACGATCAGGAAGAATTGAATGACATAGACAGCAAGCGGAACATGCGATGTGACTGCAGCCGCCATGCCGAACAAGGCCAGCGTTGCGACACAGAAGAACGAAGCGCGCACGATCAGCGCCACATCACGTAGCGACGTGGACCGGGTGTGACGCTTATAGATGCCCGACATCGGCAGGATCGCCAGTGCGATCAGGCAGGACATCAGAACCAACGGGATCAGTGCCGCAGCCGCAGCCGCAGGCAAAGCGCCTCCATTCGCCAGCACCACAGCCATCACAACGGAAACAGCCGAGGCGACAACATCGCCAATAACCAAGCGGCGGTTTGCGCTCAGCTCAATAAGTTTTTGCTTCAATGTGGATCCGATGTCGCCCAGTTTCAGATCGGGTTCGATCGCAGTATCTTTAACAGACCCATTCTTGAGCTTAACCAACTCACGCTCATACATACTCAGTACTCCGGCGTACAAATTGCCCACTACTACCCGACTCAACTGGACAGATCGAAAACAGACGATCAGCCGTCAAAGCCGCACTCACGCGCCAGCAGAAACCACTTGCTGGCAAGTTTGATTATTTTTGTAAGGTCCCCCTAGACCGGCTCAGGTTTGAAAATCATCAGACCTTGCGCCACAACCCTTTCTCACTCGTACAAACCAAACTACAATGTTTAGCAGCCAACGTGACCGCTAAGGTTTCAATATGATTAAAATCTAGCATAGCCAACACCGGAGCAAAACGCTTTTTTCACCTTTCCGGCATCGTTCGACCAAAGAAATGTCTTATTTGCCAATGTTCGCACAGCATTCGGTCTGTTTGAGAACTTTTTGTAAACATCTGATCGAACGAGACGCGCTACGCGATTTGGCGCCTTTGTTTCCAGACCGGAAACGCAATGTGACTTATGACACACAACAAAACTCAATTGATTCGAGCCATTTCAAGCGGTTTGGCACTGCTCCAGGCGTCGGTGATGCCGGGATCGATTTCGGCGATGCGGGCCATGTCTTCGGCGTAGAACTCGGCCAGGCGCCGCGACAGATCGTCTGACAGTGGCGGATACTGAACCTGACGGGCGACAGCATTGCGCAAGGACCGAACCGGCCACGTATGCCGAACAGGATCAATGACAGAACGAACCGGTGCCAGGATTTTGCGCAGCGGCAAAGGCACCATCGCAGCGTTCTTGTCCTTGACCTTTTTCTTCACCGGCGCTTCCAGTTTACCGGGCAGGTTGAGATGCGCGCGTACCTTTTCCAGGTTCCCGGATGGATTGCGACGAATATCCTCATAGGCCAGCAACAGGATTTGCTCGGCCGGGAACAGATCATAGAACCGCGCCACATGATGTGCATAGCGCCCATCAGACAGGAACCGTTTGTCCGCCGCACGCGCCGGATTTAGGTAGTCTTCGATCCGGTCCGAAACCTCTCCACGGCGGAACAGCATGCAGTAATCCGAATAGGCGCGCTGAACCGGATCACGCATTTGCAGGATCAAACGCGCATCTGGCGCAAAATCCCGAATGCGCTGCGCGGCCTCAGGTACTGTCAGATAAGAATTCGACTTCTCACCGATTAGCGCAGCCTGTTCACATCCGTCGAACTGATCCCGATACCAACCCAAACCTTTGTCGTATTCACGAGAAAAGAAGTGTAGCTCGGGCCCGGGCATATAGATGGCCGGGGTTTGTGTCAGCGAATGCTGCAACCACGTAGTCGCACATTTTGCAGCACCTATGATCAGAAAATCGACGGGTCTGTCAGCGGGCAATGTCATCATGAAACTCGTTAACTAAACTTCCCAAGGGCCTGGGCCCGAATACATTTAACACTCAATTCGACGTAATAACCGTTTTCCTGACGACCTCGATCGTATCACCCGGTTGCACCGGATCGGTTCCCTTTACACGCTGCGTTTGAACATTTCCGCCGCGAGTGACGATGAACTCGATCGTTGTCTCGCTGGCGATGTCATCCTCGCTCAGATAACCGGCGGCGGCCAGTTCACCATGCAGGGTCGACGCGGTTTGCAGTCGGGTCTTCAGCGATGCCAGTTGGCTTTCAACCTCATTCAATTTCACCAAAGCATCCGAACGCGCCGTGTCACCAAGTTGCAACTCATCTCGCTGCGCACGGTTGAGGTCCTGACGCGCGACCAGCAAGGCGACCTCCTGATCCAGACGCTTCGACTCCAGATCGTTCAGCGCATTGGTCATCGCGGTAACACGGTTCGACGCGGTCAGGCCCTTTTCCCTCAGAGAATTCAGATTCTCCAGTTCTTTCGAGACGTTAGCGATCTGCGTGTCGCGCAACTCAAGCTGTTGTGTCAGGCTTTCGATCTGTTCTTTCAGCAGCGCCTGCAGATCCCTGATCCGTTCGCCCTGCCCTTCGCGCGCAGCCAATGTGGCCTGAAGGATTTCGCCTTCCAACCCCTCAGGCGCGTTTGTCAGGTCAGCGCCTTCGTCATCGCCTTCCAGAACGGACAGATCCGCAATCAGACGCTGGCGCTGCTGTTCCAGTTCATCAATCTGCGTGGCCAACAGGCGAATCTCACCGCCCATCCGCAACACCTGGATATCATTGCCCGTTGCCAGTTGAATCGGCGGGCGGATCGGCCCTCCGGCCAGCGCAAGAATTTGCTGCGCCGTCATACCCACGTGGAAATCGTATGCGCCTGGGGAATTCACGTCGCCCAGTACATAGACCGGCAGATGGCCAATCACCTCCAGCGCGATGCGCGGCGGTTCAACCATGCCTATTTGACGGCGGAATTTCAACTCCAGCGCCGCTGCCAGCTCTGCCGGGGTGTGCCCCTCGGCTTCGACCTGGCCGACAAGTGGAATCATCAAATCACCATCACCGGTGATGGTGTATTCGCCGGTCACACCGGTCCAGCTTATGTAAGTTGTGGACTCCGCATCCCAGCGCATCGCCTTCAGAGACAGCCGATCCTGCGGCAGCAGGCGATATCCCTCGGCCCAGACGGTGCTCGCCGCCAGAGTGAACATCACCAAAATTACTTTGAAACAGGTTTTCAAACCTCTGTCTCCCAACTCACTAACTCTACGATCTTTACTACAAACCAACTGGTGGTTCTGTGATCTTCGATACACAAGAAACGCAAGCTTTTTTAGCGGTGCGTCAAAAAATGATTGGGCCCGGTCAGACATGCACAAGCCCGCAATCTCAAGCTAAGCACTCCTGTACAACGTGACAAGGGAAACGGCCCGTCGTTACGGGAATCCCGCGCGCTGCCTCAAATCCGAAACAATGCTCTGCGACCCACCAAACCGTTCACGGAATTCGCTGTGATGCCGCCACCAAATTCCCGACTTTCTACGCAACCGGCTTGATTCGATCAAAGCGCCGCAGACTTCTTGCAAAACACATCCAATTCGAACAGATTGAGGCAGTCGCTGCCCGGCTGATCTACCTATTGCCGCTGGCGGGTGATTTGTTTGTTGATTTCAAGTGTTGCGGTGCGCCGCATGTGTTCTGAGTTGGATTGAACTGTGAATAGAGTACCCGAAATTCTGCTCTGCCTCCTGTTGGGTCTTATTTCTCTGCCCTTCTTCCTGATTGCATGTCTGATTGTCGCAACCTCTGTCGGGTTGCCATTGATGTTTTCACAGCGCCGCTGTGGTCTGGGCGGATGCGAGTTCAATCTGTTCAAACTCCGCTCGATGTCCGAAGAACGCGGCCCGGATGGCGCGCTGCTGCCCGATGATCAAAGACAAACCCGTGCCACAGCCCTGATCCGCCGCTTACGTTTGGATGAAATCCCGCAGCTGCTGCTGATTCTGCGCGGCCACATGGCGCTGGTGGGTCCGCGCCCCCTGCTGCCCGAAACCATCGAAAGCTTTGGGCCCGAGGGGCAGTATCGCTGTTCGGTTCGGCCCGGCCTGACCGGTTGGGCACAGGTGAGTGGCAACACAAATCTTAGCAACTCCGAAAAGCTCAGCCTTGATCTGTGGTATGTGGCACATCGGTCTTTAGCGTTGGATCTGCAGATCATGTCAGAAACCGTTGGCGTTGCGCTGCGCGGCGAGAACCGTCGCACAGACCGGATTAAGGCTGCCGCGGATTGGTTGCAGCAACACCCGCCTCAAAAATCTTCGTTCCAGGGGTCGCCCGCATGAAAACTGTATTTGTCGGGGCTGTCGAAACCTCACACGCTGCATTGGTGTCGATATGTGCTGCGGGGCATGCCCCCGATCTGGTTATGACATTGCCGTCCCATCTGTCACATCGGCATTCCGATTTTGTTGATCTAAGCGTTGTGGCCAATCGCTATGGTGTACCCATTGAGCATATTGAGAAGACCAATGCCCCCGAAACCATCGCACGGATTGAGGCCCTAAAGCCCGACCTGATCATGGTTATCGGCTGGTCGCAAATCTGCGGCCCAGCCTTTCGCGCGATCCCCAAGCTGGGGTGCATCGGCTTTCATCCCTCGGCCCTGCCGAAGCTGCGCGGGCGTGGGGTTATACCCTGGACCGTGTTGCTGAGGGAACGAAACGTCGGATCGTCTCTGTTCTGGCTTGGCGAAGGTGCCGATGATGGGCCCATTGCGGCTCAGGCGCGCTATGCCGTTGATCCAAACACCGTCACTGCGCGCGAGCTCTATGATCGCTCTTTGCGCGCCATCTCGGGCCTGCTGCCCCCGTTGCTTGAGCAGATTGCCGTGGGAGACATACCGCGCGAACCTCAGCCCAACGCAGGGATGAGCATTTGCGCGCGTCGTCGGCCCGAAGACGGCCTCATTGACTGGACGCGTTCGGCCGAAGAGATCGAATGCCTGATCCGCGCCTCTGGTCCGCCCTATCCAGGGGCATTCACGCAGGGCTCGGATGGTCGGCAGATTGTAATCACAAAGGCCAAATTCTCGGAACCTGACGGTTACTATATCGGCCTCCCCGGTCAGGTGCAGGACATTGATGGCCAAAACTTCACCGTCGCCTGCGGGGATGGGCGCAGCCTTGATATTCTGGAATGGTCCGGGGCGGATATTCCCCCGGCCATACATTCGAAATTGGGAAAAACGTCATGATAACCACCGATCTCATAAGCGCCGGGGCCGGACCTGCCTTGGTCATCGCCCCTCACCCCGATGATGAGGTGCTGGGCGCGGGTGGTACAATCGCCCGGCTTGCCGATGCGGGCCGCGAGGTACATGTGGTTGTGGTGACACGTGCAAAGCCACCGAAATTCCGGGATGAGGACACCGAGGTCACCCGCGCTGAGGCGCGTAAGTCCCATGACTATCTGGGCGTGACGCAGACGCACTGGTTAGATTTCACCGCGGCTGAGCTATCGGAACAGCCGCATTCCGATCTGAATGGCGCTTTGGGCAAACTGGTGCGTGATCTGGGGGCCGACCTGATCCTTGCGCCGCATCCGGGCGATATTCACATGGATCACCAACTGACATTTCTGTCCAGCCTCGTGGCGAGCCGTCCGCATCAGGACAAATACCCGGCGACCATTGCAGCCTACGAGACGTTGTCGGAAACCAACTGGAACGCGCCGTATCTAACCCCGCCTTTCGTGCCCAATGTATTTGTAGATATCTCGGACACGCTGGAACGCAAGCTTACGGCTTTTGCGATGTTTGAAAGCCAGGCCAAACAAGCCCCGCACGAACGGTCGGTCGACAGTCTGCGCGCGTTGGCGACCCTACGCGGTGCAACCGTTCATCGGCATGCGGCCGAAGGGTTTGTTCTGGTCCGAACCGTAGTCTGACAGGAGAGTTCGAAATGGCATCTTGGCCCATATACGATCAGGAACAGATTGATGCGGTTAGCCGGGTTCTGGCGTCGGGCAAAGTCAACGCCTGGACCGGACCGGATGTACGTGCGTTCGAAGATGAATACCGCGCCTATACGGGTTCTGCCCATGCCATCGCCATGGCCAACGGCACGGTGACACTGGATGCGGCACTGCATGTGCTGGACCTCGAGCCCGGCGACGAAGTGATCGTCACGCCCCGCAGTTTTATTGCCTCGGCCAGTTCCGTGATGCTGGAGGGTGGAGTACCGGTTTTCGCGGATGTCGATCCGGTCACCCAGAACATCACCGCCGAAACCATCGCGCCGCTGATCACGTCGCGCACACGCGGGATCATTCCGGTGCATCTGGGCGGCTGGCCCTGTGATATGGATGCGATCATGGATCTGGCAAAAGCGCATGATCTTTGGGTGATCGAGGATTGCGCGCAAGCCCATGGCGCGATGATCGGTGACCGCCACATGGGCACTATCGGCACATTCGGGTCGTTCTCGTTCTGCCAAGACAAGATCATGACCACGGGCGGTGAAGGTGGATTGCTGACAACCAATGACGATGAGCTTTGGTCGCGAGTCTGGAGCTACAAGGACCATGGCAAGGGCTATGACACGGTGTTCAACACCGATCATCCCCCAGGGTTCCGCTGGCTGCATGATTCCGGGCCCGGCACCAACCTGCGCATGACTGGCCCATCGGCGGCTTTGGGCCGTGTTCAACTGCAACGTCTGAACGATTGGCGCGCGCATCGCACGGCCAACGCCCGAATATTGGGCGAAGCGCTGGCAACCTGCCCCGCCTTCATCGTGCCAATCCCACCCGACAGCATGACACATGCCTATTACCGGTTCTACGCCTTCGTGCGCCCGCAGGCCCTGGCCTCGGGCTGGTCGCGCGACCGCATTATTGCCGAGATCACGCAGGCCGGATTCCCCGCCTTCTCAGGCAGTTGCTCTGAAATCTACCTTGAAGATACGTTCCGCAAACATGGGCTTGGCCCCGCTGAACGCCTGCCGGTGGCGCGTGAGTTGGGCGAGACCAGCCTGGCGTTTCTTGTTGATCCCGGCTGGTCGCAAGAAGACATCGCGCGTCTTGCACAGGTCATCGTTGACGTAGGCAATCAAGCCCTGGCAGGGCAAAAGGCGGGATAAATGATCCTGCACGTGGTCACAGATTTCTCAACCCAGGGCGGCGCGCAAGCGATGCTGGCGCGGCTGCTGGCGCATTCCGGCGAACGCGCGGTTGTGGTGGCGCTGACTGAAGTGTCCGACCGTTGCCGCGCAATGGCGGGAAATGAGAAGGTCGAATACATCTCGCTGCGGGCCCGGTCGCCTTTGTCTTTTCCCCGTGCCATCTGGCAGATCGCGCGGTTGATCCGGACCCATAAACCCGATGTGGTACTGTGCTGGATGTATCACGCCATGGTTGTTGGCCTGATCGCGCAGGTTTTGTCACTGCGACATGCGCCAGTGATCTGGACCGTTCGGCAGGCTTTGGATGACCCCGCCGCCTTTACCCGCAGCACCCGGATCGCCGTGCGCCTTTCACAAAAACTGTCGCGGTATTGCGATGGGATCATCTACAACTCGACCCGAGCGTTGGAGCAACACGGCAAATACGGATTTGCACAAAACAATGCTTCGGTCGTGCCGAACGGTTTTCTTTTGCCCGACGCACCAACCCCCAGACCTGGCCCTGCGCGCGTGATTGGTCTGGCCGCACGGTTTCATCCGCAAAAGGATTTTGAGACGTTTTTCCGCGCTTTTGACATCGCGCGCCAAACGATCCCAGATCTGACCGCCCGGTTGGCCGGGGATGGTGTGACAGCCGAGAACGAAGCCCTTCGCGCACTGATGGCCCAGGCCGGCGTTCCCGAAGACAGCGTGACGCTTTGCGGTGATCTGCACGACATGACCACGTTTTATAACAGCATTGATCTTCTCGTTCTGTCCTCGCGCACCGAAGGTTTCCCAAATGTCATAGCCGAAGCAATGAGCTTTGGCCGCCCTGTTGTAACTACTGACGTCGGAGACGCGGCAAAGATCGCAGGTGATATTGGCTATGTCGTACCTGCCCGTAATGCCAAGGCACTAGGTCAGGCCCTGACAGATGCCGCGAACTGGAGCGCCGAAACCTACGCGCAACGCAGCGCGGCAGCCCGGCAGCGCATCGCCTCGCAGTACTCACTTGCCGCGATTGCAGCGTCATACGACGCGGTTTTGTTCGGCAATGCACCAAAGGCCGGGACGTCGACCGCCCCGCATACCGGATAGGAAGACAGGGCCATGTGCGGCATCGCCGGATATCTTGCATTCAACCCAATCGGTCGTGACGCAGGCACCGCCGCATTGAAACAGATGTGTGACAGCATCGCGCATCGCGGCCCCGATGCGGATGGCATGTTCGTAGACCCCGAAACAGGCGTGGCCTTGGGGCATCGCCGTCTGGCCATTGTCGACCTTTCTGAGACCGGCGCGCAACCCATGAGCTCGCCCAGCGGTCGCTACTGCATTGTTTACAATGGGGAAATCTATGGCTTCCTCAACCTGCGCCAGAAGTTGATCGATCTGGGCGTAACGTTCCGGGGCACCTCGGACACCGAAGTTTTGCTGGCCTCAATGGACCAATGGGGCGTGCGCAAAACTCTGGAACTGGCCCATGGCATGTTCGCCTTTGCCGTGTTTGACCGACAACAGAACCGGGTTATCTTTGCACGGGATCGGCTGGGTAAAAAGCCACTTTATCTGGGCGTCAAGGGTGGCAATCTGCTGTTCGGCTCGGAACTCAAAGCGCTACGCGCCCATGCGGCTTTTGGCGTGCCCGAGGTCGACCGCCGCGCGCAGGAGCAATATGCGCGCTATGCCTTTATCCCGGCCCCGCTGACCATTTATCGCAACGTGATGAAACTGCCGGCGGGCACGATGGTCGAGGTTCAGCTGGATACGCCCCCATCCTCGGCCGAGGATCTGGTAACAGGGCTGCACAGGTTCTGGGACTTGCGGGATCGGGTCGAAGCCTCTCAGGCTGATCGATACGCGGATGAGACGCAGGCGTTGGACGGGATCGAAGAAGCGCTGATGTCGGCAGTGGGCGAGCGTATGGTCGCCGATGTGACTGTTGGTACGTTCCTGTCCGGCGGTATCGACTCCAGCCTGATCACAGCGATGATGCAGCAGCAATCTGATCGCAAAGTCACCAGCTTCACTGTCCGTTTCGATCATGACGCAACGAACGAGGCTGATCACGCCGCGGCCATCGCCAAACATCTGGGCACCGACCATCACGAGGTCACCGCAACGCCCGAAATGGCGTTTGATCTATTGCAGACCCTCCCACAAGTCTATGACGAGCCTTTTGCCGACCCCTCGGCCTTTCCGACGCTACTGGTATCACAACTGGCCAGCGAAAAGCTGAAGGTGGTGATGTCAGGTGATGGTGGAGACGAATCGTTCGGCGGCTACGAGCGCTATTCCCGCATGATGGCAATGGAGCGGATCAGCGCGAAACTGCCCGGTCCAGCGGCATCTGTTCTGGCGGCCTCACCTGCGGCTGTGACGCAGGCAGCCGCAACACTTCTGAAACCGTTGGCTCCGGCCTCGATGCGGGATCAGATCACGCCCGATCGGTTGTCGAAAGTAGCCGCGATTGCCCGCCACCCGGATTTCCGCAGCCGGTATGATGCGCTGTTTACCTTGTGGACCCCTCCATCTGCATCCGATCAGGGCCTGTTCCGATCACATTCGTTGCCGCATGGACTCGGCCCCGTTGATACGATGATGCTGCTCGATTCCGAGCTCTATCTGCCCGAAAGCATTCTGGTCAAAGCCGACCGTGCCTCGATGTCAGTCGGGCTTGAGATCCGCGCACCACTGTTGGACCACCGCGTGGTCGAGGCCGCTTGGCGCGCGCCAGATACCCTGCGCTATGATGGTAAATCAGGTAAAGTCGCCCTTCGCCGCCTGTTGGACAAACGTGTGCCGAAAGCGTTGTATGACCGGCCAAAACAAGGCTTTGGCATCCCGCTTAATGATTGGTTGCGGGGGCCGCTGAAATCCGTTGCCAATGATGTCTTTGCGTCAAACAACGGTACTTTGGATGCAGTCGACCGGGCGCAGCTGAACAAACGCTGGTCCGAGCATCTGTCAGGCCGCCGCAACTGGGGTCCACATTTGTGGGTGGTGCTGATGTACCATTTCTGGCAGCAGGAATGGATGGCCTAGAGCACTTCCATTTTCATTGAGTGGTCACGTTATCACCAATGTCCCGAGCGCGCGCAGCGCGGCAGGGTAATGGTGATTCAAAATGAACTGGAAGTGCTTCATGGCAGCGGATCGCCTGCCAGAACACTCAGATATTCCTCAAGATTTGACCAGCCATCGCCATCGCGGTCTTTCCAGCCGTCGCTGCGGTCATCTGGGTCCAGACCTTCACGGGCCACTTCCCATGCGTCCGGCAACCCGTCCAGATCGCGGTCATTCAGAGCGGATATCTCGGGTAGATCAGGCCAACCTCCGGCCTCATCTGGGTGGTCGATCCTGTGCCCGCCACAGCCCCGGACATTTTCGATGATCAATCGGTCCAGACTGTCCAACTCTTGATCCGGCCCTGAGCGCGCACCAACGTTGTTCAGCACATGCTCCAATACGCCCGAGACAGGTTCCGGCGTGAGCGACAAAGGAAAGGCGGGACGAGAGACAACATTGGCTCGGGCCGCAACATCCACCACACGCCCCTGTTTCGACCTGTCGCAAAGCAGGTCCAACCGATTGTCCAGATAGAGGTTATCGTCAGCAAAAACCTCAAGCTTGTTATTAGGCTCGACCGGAAACACTTCAATCGCAGCAGGGCGCGGGCGGTTTCTTGTACTCGGCCCGGGCAGAATTACGTTGCCAACATAGTTGATCCATGTATCGCCATAGAGGTTCCGAAATTCACCAAATTGCGACGAGGCGTCATAAAACACGTTGTTCACGATATCGACAGGGCCCAGAGCGGTTGAAGATACATCAGGGTTGCGGTCGCGGTTATGGGCAAACAGGTTCCCCGTAAGGGTGATCCGCCCACAGTCTGAGACCGCCCCATCCTTGGAACAAATCAAAGCGCCTTTGGAATGCCGCCGCTCTGTATGGCTCGATTTGTCCAGACCATAGGCCAGGATCGTGTTGGCGATGGTGATGTCATGGCTGGCATAGCGTTCACTGCCGATCCCAAGGTTTTCATCAACGCCAAACGCAACCGAGACATGGTCGACATAGACATCCGTGCTGCTTTCAATACCCAGCCCATCAACACTCGGCGAGGGTTTCTTACTGGGACCTGGTCTAAATTTCATAAATCGCAGCAACACGTTATGTGAATCGTACACCATCAGCGGTGATGACTGCACATTCCCCACGCGCAGCTGTATCCCCTGCCCCGGTGCGGTTTGCCCGGCAATATAGGTATTGGGGGAAACGCGGAGTTGTTTGTCTACAACGATGGTACCAGACACGGCAAAAACACAGATCCGCCCGACACCCGGATGCTGCACGCATTCGCGCAGGCTGCCACGGCCGGAATCGGCCAGAGTGGTCACGTAGTATACGCTGCCGCCACGCCAGCCATTGGCGTGTTTTCCGTATCCCACGGCTCCGGGAAACGCGACCTGCCCTTTTTCAGACTCATCTGCCACCGCGCCTATTGTGAAAGGCATAGTCGCCGCGAGAAAACTCAGAAACGCGAGGTGAAAACTGCGAAAAACATGCATGCTGGACCTAATCATGTCGAAACCGAAATACGAAACACAAGGGATTGTTCAACCCTCCGGAACAGACCCTAGCGCAGCTTGTCGGGTATAACACCCCAAACCTGTCGCATCGGCGCTTTCCGGCAAAGAATTGATCGAATTGAAAAACTCCTGTCACTTCGCGGCAAATTCACTGTGGTTTGGCACCAACCAGCGCGAAGGAGCAAGGATTCCGGCCTTTCCCTTTCACATCGTATCGGTGCAGGATGCACACACGAATTTCCAGGCGGAGCCAGCACGTGATTTCAAGTGAGACATACCGGCATATGTTGGCCTTCGCAGTTGTAGGGTCCCTGGCATTTTTCGTGGATGCCGGGGTGTTTACGGCCTTGGATACGCTGGGCGCGGGCACGTTTCTGTCACGCTGCCTGTCCATCCTGACATCGGTGACCTTCACCTGGTATCTGAACCGAACGTTTACATTTAAAACCCAAGCCCCACCCAGTTTCATCGAATTTCTAAGCTATCTGGGCGGCATGCAGTTGGGCCTGATCACCAACTTCACCACGTTCTTCGTCGTGCTCTACGTCTCAGAGTTCGCGAATGCATATCCGATCATCGCGCTGGCGATTGCAACACTGGCGGGGATGACGATCAACTTTCTGATTTCCAGAAAGATTTTGCAGAAATAACCAAGCCGCGATAAAAGTCAGGTATTACCGCGCAGTTGCACCAAATCTACTTGAATACGCTGTTTATCGGTTGGACTAAATTTATCAGTTGGGGAAACCCGTTCGTGCTCAAAAACTTCTTCCTCATATGCCTCAGTACGCTGATCAGTCTGGCTGTGCTTGAGGTGGCATTGCGCCTGTTTGACCCCTTGGGCTTTCAACCGCATATCAGCCGCGATCTGGCAAATGTTCCTCTGGTTAATGACGAGAATTATTTCTGCACAGGTGGGCCAAAGCGTCTGATCCCGCATCCTGTGGTGTACTCACGCGAAACGCCCAATCAGTCTTATTTTGAGTTCCGCAACGATATCGCCACATTCGTCAAGATCAACGAACAGGGCTTTCGCGGTGTGTTCGACCCAGGTGATGAGCAAGAGCGTGTGATCGTGCTTGGGGATTCTTTCATTCGCGGCAGCTTATCTGACGAGACGGAAACCATCCCTGCCTTTTTGTCCGGATGGTCGGAAGATACGCATTTTGTCAATCTGGGTACCGGCGGCCACGGCACGCTGCAACACGCGCTGACCTATGATGAGTTCAAAAGCCAAGTACCGCACGAAACGGTGCTATTGTTCATATTCAATCGCAACGATCTGGTCGATAATGTGCGGTTTCGGAAATGGCAGCAGGCGCCCAAGCCAAGCTCGCGTGAACCCACAGCCACACAGCGATTGAAACGCGCCTTTGCAAAGCTCTACGTCGGCAAACTGGTGCTGAGTTTCAAAAGCGCGTTGTTTGATCAGAACCTGTACCCGTCGGTCCCGACCGATATGGAAGAGGCGCTTTTGCTTCAATCCCTTGCGGACCTTTCGCAGTCAGTCGCGGATCAAGGCGCAGAGTTGATTGTGTTTTCTCTGCCCGATATCTCGGAATTCCTGGGCAAGGATACGATCACCTTCCGGGATGACCCGGTTGGGTATTCTGACGCGGTGCGTCGCCTGATTGCGGGGGCCGCCGAACAGAATGGATTTGCCTATCTGAACCTGAAACCGGGCCTTGTCGCGATATCCGAAGATCTGAACCGTCCGACAGCAGAACTGTACGGCACACCGGACCACCATCTGCAAGAGATCGGCAGTTTCGCTGTGGCAAATTTGGTGGCACAGTTCCTTCAGGACAACAGCGTTGCCGCCTTTACCCCGGATGCTGAATTTGTGGATCGCATGCATGTCGATCCAGCCAATGTAGCCTGCCCCTAAGCCTCATCCGCTTCACCCAGCAGTGCAAATTTGCGCCCATGCAAAACGATATGCAGCGGGTATTCCGGCAGATGCATCGAGTGCAGGCGGCGCTTGAACTCCTCAGCGCCGATATCCAACGGCAATTGCTGCATGGCGGAAAGCTCTTTCATCCTGCGTGCCTCACCGCGCCAGGCTTCGTCGCCCGAGGCTTTGATTTGATCTGTCAGGAAGGATTCGCCACCGGTTGCGATCCCACCGATCACCTCCTGCAACAGGTGATAAAGATACAGATGCGTGCGCGCCAGAACAGACCGCAATCCATCCTTTGGCAATATCGGAAACCGCAGCGCTTTTATGATCGCGCCGTTATCGACTTTGGTGTTGATCAAATGGGCCGTCACACCGTATTGATCCGCCCCTTCATATAGCGCGAAATTGATACACCCACTGCCTGGGTATTCCGGCGGAGCCGGATGGAAGTTGATCGCAGCAACCGAGGCCGCGTCGATCATCGCCTGATCCAGAATAAAGTAGCTGCGAAAGCAAAAGATATACTCACCCCGCCAGTCCCGTACCCAGTCGGGCAGGCCATGCCCGAGACCTTTGGATTCAACATAACTGACGTCAAAGCCTGCATAGTTCAGAAACTGCAGCGCCTTTTGCGTGCCGTCACAATCCTCGCGGCCAAAGAACAGGACTTTGGCGCCACTGGTATGGGTCTTTTGCTGAGTTTCGTTCGTCATCACGTCCACGCGTCCAAATCACGCCCCGCCATTATTGGGGTCTGGTTGGTCGAGACTATGACATACAAAAATCGCCTGCTCTAGGGCAGGTTTGGAAAGGCCCGCACCGATGTGGCGCGGGCCTGTTCGTTTAGTCAATGATGGCGTTCAGCGTGACGCTGGGGCGCATCACTGCTGCCGCCTTTGCCGGGTCGGTGTGATAGTATCCACCCAGATCAGCTGCAGCACCTTGGGCCGCTGCCAGTTCAGCCAGGATCTGCTCTTCTTTGGCCGCCAGTTCTTTGGCAACCGGTGCAAACTCTGCGGCCAGATCGGCATCGTTGCTTTGCGCAGCTAGCGCGTCCGCCCAATAGCGGGCGAACCAGTAGTGACTGTCGCGGTTATCAGGCTGTCCGACTTTGCGGCTGGGCGATTTGTTGTTGTCCAGAATGCCCTGCGTTGCAGCTTCGGCGGCCGCGCCCAACACGCCCGCCTTGGTGTTGCCCTTGCTATCGGCCAGGAAGTTTAGCGATTCACCCAAGGCGCAGAATTCACCCATGGAATCCCAACGCAGGTGGTTTTCCTCAACCAACTGCTGCACGTGTTTCGGGGCCGAGCCGCCAGCACCTGTTTCGAACAGACCGCCGCCATTCATCAGCTTGACGATCGACAACATCTTGGCCGAGGTGCCCAGTTCCAAAATCGGGAACAGGTCAGTCAGGTAATCACGCAACACGTTGCCTGTGATGGCAATCGAGTCGTTGCCCGCAGTAATGGTTTCCAACGACTGACGGGTCGCCTCTCGCGGGGCCATGATCTGGAACTTGTCGGCCACGCCCGCCGCCTCGAGCACGGGTTTGACGTATTTGATCAACTCAGCGTCATGGGCGCGGTTGGTATCCAGCCAAAAGATCGCCTCGGACCCCGTCAGGCGCTGACGGTCCATCGCCAGTTGGATCCAGTTCTCGATGGGGGCTTTCTTGACTGTGCAGGACCGCCATATATCGCCCGTTTCGACGTCATGCGAATGCAGCACCTCGCCATTGGCCAGAACGATGCGGATCGTGCCATCGGCAGGGGCCTGGAATGTGGTCGGGTGTGAGCCATATTCCTCGGCCTTCTGAGCCATCAGACCAACATTGGCCACAGCTCCGGCAGTCGCCGGGTTCAGCGCGCCGTTGGCTTTGAAGAACTTAATGGATTCATCATAAACCGGCGCATAGCAGCGGTCGGGGATCACGCAGTTGGTGTCGCCTTTGGCACCGATCTCGTCCCAGCCCTTGCCGCCCGCACGGATCACCGCAGGCATCGAGGCATCGATGATCACGTCCGACGGAACGTGCAGGTTGGTGATGCCTTTGTCGCTGTCCACCATATACATGGACGGGCGGTCGCCCTTGATCGCGTCGATGGCCGCCATGATGTCAGCATTGCCCTGAACACGCTCCAACAGATCACCCAGACCCGAGTTTGGATTCACGCCCAGTTCATTCAGCTCGGCACCGAATTTCTCAAACACCGGGGCCAGCCACGCCTTGACCGCATAGCCAAAGATGATCGGGTCGCTGACCTTCATCATCGTGGCCTTCATGTGCAGCGAGAACATGGTGCCGTCTTTCTTAGTGTCTTCGATGGCCTCGGCGAGGAAGGCGGACAAGGCTTTGACCGACATGAATGTTGCGTCGGCTACGGTGCCTTCGGCCAGCGGCCAGCCGTCTTTCAGAACGGTGACACTGCCGTCCTTGCCGACAAATTCGATCTTCGCATCACCGGCCTGAGCCGCCGTGATGGTCGCCGATTTCTCATTTGCGTAGAAATCATTGCCCGGCATCGAAGATACTTTGGTTTTGCTGTCCGACGCCCATTCCCCCATCGAATGCGGGTTCTTCTGAGCATAGTTCTTCACCGCCCGCGCCGCGCGGCGGTCGCTGTTGCCTTCGCGCAGAACCGGGTTCACGGCCGAGCCCTTGATCGCGTCATAGCGCGCGCGGATCGCTTTTTCTTCGTCGGTCGAAGGCTCTTCGGGGTAGTTCGGAATGTCATAGCCCTGCGACTGCAGCTCTTCGATTGCCGCCACCAACTGAGGGACAGACGCCGAGATGTTCGGCAGCTTGATCACGTTCGCATCGGGTGTTTTTACCAGCTCACCCAGAGCGGCCAGATCGTCGGTGATGCGTTGAGTGTCTGTCAGGTTTTCCGGGAAGGTCGCCAGAATACGGCCCGCCAACGAAATATCCTTGGTGCCAACGCTGACACCCGCCGCCGATGCGAACTTGCGAATGATGGGCAGAAACGAGGCGCTGGCCAGCTCAGGCGCTTCGTCTACAATGGTATACAATATGTCGAAGTTCGATTTATCTGCCATATTCTTTTACCTTTTTTAAGCCTTTCGGGGCGTGCGATCCAAGAGTTAGGCCACATCAGTGCGGCGCGGGAGGGGTCGGCGTAAGCTAACGCCCCTGGGTGACTCTGTTTTGACAGGGCCTCCCTTAAATGACCTTGGAAAGGGAATCAATCATCTAAGAAGGCGCGTTTTGCCACGGGTTGGAGCAGCCAAGAATAGATAAGTGGTCAAAGCTCGGGCGCGGGCAGCCACTTGAGCCTTAGATCTTTGTGTTCCAGATATTGGTCAATCAACGCGTCTAAGGTCTGCCTTGGGACATCTTTAACTTCACCGTCAGCATTGTTCAAAAGTCTCTTCATTTCGATAACACCGTCAATGTCCGCAGTTTCAAAGTATACATGAAAAGTGTGCCGTGCGAGGTCGCGACGGCCCAATCGTTCAAGAGTATTTGCTCGAACAACAGAACTTAGCATCAATTCGAAATCTGCCGAACCAAACAACATCCATTCAAATCGGTCAATCAAACTGATCTCAGCGATTTCCTGGGATACCAAGTACTGGACGAATTTTTCGACGAACGCGAGACCTTCGCGATCACTTCCGATGTTCAGATGAATAAGCGCATAAGGCAGCCACTGATCTTCAGTATCGGCATCCAAGGTTTGAATGGCGTCTGCCGCGCGAAGAGCTGCTTCTAAGTCCTTTGTGTGAACAATGTGGAGTGCGCCCAACTGCGAATGCAGCCATGACTTATCCGCCCAGCGATCACGATTCCCTTCCAAAAACTCAAGCGCCTCCTGAAACGCTTCGCGCTTGAAGAGGATCCCAGCTAACCGCTGTCCGGCTTTGTCGTGGTCGGGATCAATTTTGAGGATCCGTTCGTACCCCTCAATTGCATCACTCTGATTGCCATTTTTTTGGTCGAACTTGGCCTTATTAAATAGGACATGCGTGCTGTCAGGAGCAATGCGCATCGCTTGCGCATAGTCACTTCGCGCCGCGTCCAAGTTCGTCATAGCCGAGTGTGCGTAAGCTCTCGCAACCAAAACCTTCGCGTCGTCAGCGCGCAAGCGAAGCACATGGTTGTCGTCTGCAATAGCCAGTTCATATTGTCCGTTGCAGTAGTACGCCCAACCGCGTTCCCTAAGATAGGTGACCAGTTGTTCGGCTGTAACGTCTTCCGATTCAATAAGTTCGGTGCACGCCTTGATGACGTTCGATAGTTTTGCCGAGTTACTTTGGCAAACTGAGGCCAAATCCGAAGCGCTGAGCGCTGATCTGGAAGGTCCACCAAACGACAAAATAAGTGTCGCTACGATGATAAGCAAAGCAGCAAGACGAACGTGCATACAATCTCCTATGTAACAGCAATACACACTTTAAAGTGGTATTCAGCTGTCACTACACAAGAGAAAACCGCCCAACTGTTCCTCAGCGATGCAGAAAGGTCACAATTACTTACCTAAACCTCAGCCCGGACTCAGGATCAAACACCATCATGCGTGCAGGGTCGACCGAGATGCCGATGCGCTCACCCGTGGTGCTTCGCTGGTCATCGCGTTCTTCAACGATCAGTTTGTCGCCATTGGGTGTCAACAGATAGGAGTAGGACACACCTCCCAATGCTTCGGTGAGGTCGACAGTGCAAGTTTCGGCGGAACGGTCGATGTGGATATGTTCAGGACGCATGCCCAGAGTCACATTGGACAGCCCAGCGGGCACTGCGGCCGAAACCGGCAACGGTCCGCTAAGTGCCGGGTGCGTAACATGGCCGTCGGCGTAGTCACATTCCAGAAAATTCATCGCGGGCGAGCCGATGAACCCGGCGACAAAACGATTGTCCGGGTCGCGGTACAAGTCCATGGGGGCGCCCACCTGTTCGATCCGTCCGTCTCGCAAGACCACGATCTTGTCGGCCATGGTCATCGCCTCGACCTGATCGTGGGTTACATAGATCATCGTAGCGCCGATTTCCTGATGTAGACGAGCGATTTCCACGCGCATCTCAACCCGCAACTCGGCGTCTAGGTTCGACAAAGGCTCGTCAAACAGAAACACCTCGGGGCCGCGCACGATCGCACGCCCAATGGCCACGCGCTGACGCTGCCCCCCGGACAGGGCCTTGGGTTTGCGTTTCAGATACTGGTCCAGCTTCAGAATATTCGAGGCTTCTTGTACTTTCCTGTCGATCTCACCCTTGGCCACGCCGTTCATGCGCAGGCCAAACCCCATATTCTCAGCCACCGTCATATGCGGGTACAGCGCGTAGGTCTGAAACACCATTGCCACGCCGCGCTTGGCCGGATCCATATGGGTCACCTCGCGTGCGCCGATATGGATTTGACCTTCAGACGTTTCTTCTAGCCCCGCAATCATCCGCAACAACGTGGACTTGCCACAGCCTGATGGCCCGACAAACACACAGAACTCTCCATCTTCGATCTGCAGATCAATCCCGTGGATGACCTGGGTCTGGCCATACCGTTTGATCGCCTGGTTCAGAGTTACACCTGTCATGTCCCTTGCATCCTGTCGTCCAGAGTGTTCGGGCGGGTCTCGGGGAACCGCCACGCCTGCGCCTCGGCCCCGATCTGTTCGGCGACGCGCCGAACCCGGGGAACCCAGGCTTCCAATTGTTCGAAATTCATTCGGTCGGTTGAGCCAGTCACAGAAATCGCGCCCAGCATACGCCCACCGGTGGTGAGGATCGGGCAGGCAATACAGATGATTCCGGGCTCATGTTCTTCGTCATCGACGGCAAAACCGCGCGCGCGAATACGGTCGAGATCAGTGCGCAGAGCCTGCTCCGAAGTCAACGTCTTGTCAGTGAAACGATGATAGCTTTGCTGCGACACGGCCTTGTTCAGCGCTTCTTCTCCCAGAAACGCCATCATCGCTTTGCCGACGCCTGTGCAATAGGCCGGTCCGACTTTGCCGGCCTGCGAATACATCTCGACCGGCTGCGCGGCGTTGCGTTTGTCGACATACAAAACTTGGCTGGAATCGAGCTGAGCCAGATGCACTGTCTCACCTGTTTCCCGGCTCAGCGCATCCAGAAATGGCCGCGCGATCGGGGCCAGAGAGCTTTGCGTCCAGGCCACATGGGCCAAACGAACCAATCGTAAACCGGGCGTATAGGTCTGCCGATCCGGGTCATAGGACAGCATGCCCTGATTGGTCAGGCTTTGCAAAAACCTATACAGCGTCGCCTTGGGAAAATCGCTGCGGTCAAGCAGTTCCGCAAACCGAACCGGGCGTTCGAACGACGCCACCTGATCCAGCACATCACATGCTTTGCCTATTGTTCCGTCACCTGCCACGGGTGCTTGATCTCCTCCGTTTGACCCTCCCCATCCTCACGAGGGTCTTGACAAGACTAGCCGAGTCGATGTGTAGTTTTCAATATATAAAACTAGGTTTCAATATTTGGAACCGAATAATGGAAGCTTAAGGGAGGAAACCATGCATTCCATGTTCAAGCGCACTGCGGCTGCTCTGGCGGCCAGTGTGGCACTTGCTGCGCCCGTTGCGGCCGAGCTCACCGGCGAGCTGCGGATTTTCCTCGATACATCGAACCCGGCGCCGCGTGCGACGATGGAAGCGATGATCGAGCGGTTTGCGGCCGAGCACCCGGGGCTCGAGATTGAAACCACCGTGATCGACCGCGAAGCCTACAAGACTCAGATCCGAAACTTCCTGACGGCGGACACGCCTGATGTGGCAACATGGTACGCGGCCAACCGCATGAAGCCTTATGTCGAAGCTGGTCTGTTCGAAGACGTCTCGGACCTTTGGGCCGAGCCTGAGATTGCGGATAACCTTGCCTCGACCAAAGGCGCGATGACCATCGACGGCAAACAATGGGGCGTGCCCTATACTTACTACCAGTGGGGTGTTTACTACCGCAAAGACATCTTTGATGAGCTGGGGCTGAGCGAACCCACCACCTGGGAAGAAGAACTGGCAAACTGTCAGAAGATCGTCGATTCCGGCCGTGCCTGCTATACCATCGGCACGAAGTTCCTTTGGACCGCTGGTGGCTGGTTCGACTACCTGAACATGCGCACCAATGGCTATGACTTCCACAACCAACTCGCCAATGGTGAGATCAGTTGGGAAGACGACCGGGTCAAGCAGACCTTCGCCAACTGGAAGCAGTTGATCGACATGGGTGCCTTCATCGACAATCACCAGACCTATAGCTGGCAAGAAGCCCTGCCCTTCATGGTCAACGGAGACGCCACCGCGTACCTGATGGGCAATTTTGCCGTAGCACCGCTGCGCGAGGCAGGTTTGACGGATGATCAACTGGACTTCTATCAGTTCGTTGCCATCAACCCCGATGTCGAACTGGCTGAGGACGCGCCGACCGACACGTTCCACATTCCGGCCAATGCCTCGAACAAGGAAGCCGCGCGCGAGTTCCTGCGCTTCGTTGTTTCGGCGGATGAACAGACCGAGATCAACAATGGCGCAAACCTGGGTCAGTTGCCGGTGAACGCGCAATCAACGGTGGATGACGACAAGTTCCTGCAGCAGGGCTTTACCATGCTGTCGTCGAACAGCCCCGGTGGCGTTGCTCAGTTCTGGGATCGTGACGCGCCTGCGGAAATGGCCAAAGCGTCGATGGAAGGCTTCCAGGAATTCATGGTCAAACCCGACAACGCTGACCGTATCCTTGCCAAGTTGGAACGGGCGCGCCAGCGCATCTACGACAACTAAACCGATCGGGCCGGGCTAAGACCCGGCCTACCCAATACGCAATCGCAAGGCGGGCTTCAGCCCGCCTTTACCCCACCAAACCCGGAATGTCGCCATGACCATCGCCGCAGACACCCCAGAACAGGAAAGCTGGTTCCACCGCAACCAACAGCGCATTGCACCGTGGTTGTTTCTGGCCCCGGGTCTGCTGTTCTTCATGGTCTATGTGATCATCCCGGTTTTCCAGTCCTTCAACCTGTCGCTTTATGAGTGGGACGGTTTGGGCGCGGCCGAATATGTCGGCTTTCGCAATTACGAGGACCTGTATTGGGAATGGGTTGATCGGGATGCGTTTTATATCTCGCTGAAGAACAACCTGATCTGGTTGCTCCTCTATCTGGCTGCGATCCCTGCGGGCCTGTTTATCGCGCTGTTCCTGAACCAGACAGTCTGGGGCATCCGACTGTACAAGTCGTTGTTTTTCTTTCCTTTCGTTATCTCACAGGTTGTCGTCGGCCTTGTTTTCACATGGTTCTACGACCCGACATTCGGCTTGTTGAACGAGTTTCTAGGCTTCTTTGGCATGGGCCCTCTCAACGTGCTGGGCGATGAGAGGTTTGTAACATACGGCATCATCTTCGCAGGTCTCTGGCCGCAAACCGCATACTGCATGATCCTCTATCTCACCGGCCTGAACGCTGTGGACCCTGAACAGATTGAGGCTGGACGGCTGGACGGCGCCAAAGGTGGGCGGATGCTGTGGCACATAATCCTGCCGCAACTGCGCCCGGCCACCTTTATCGCCTTTGTCGTCACCATCATCGGCGCGCTGCGGTCGTTCGACCTGATCTCGATCATGACCCAAGGCGGGCCGTTCGGATCGTCGCGCGTGCTGGCCTACTATATGTTCGAGGTCGCCCTGTCGGAATACGGTTTCCGCATGGGTTACGGCGCCGCCATCGCGGTGATCCTGTTCCTGATCATGCTCTGCTTCATCGCCTACTTCCTGTGGTCGATGTACCGCGAAGAAAAGGGGCACTGAGATGTTTCCCAAACCCATCGAAAAACAACCCCGCGCGGCGCAGATCACCTATCAGGCCATGCTACCATTGGCGCTGCTATTGTGGCTAGGGCCGCTGCTGGCGGTAGCCTTGTTCTCGGTCAAACCCGCTGCTGACTTTACGAATGCCAACTACTGGGGAATGCCATCCAGTTTCGAAGGCGCGTTCAACTATGGGCAGGTCTTCTTCAACTCGGACATGCCACGCTATCTGATGAACTCGTTCCTGATCACGGTGCCAACGGTGATCGGGTGTGTCGCGCTCAGCAGCATGACCGGCTTTGCGCTGGGGATCTACAAGTTCAGATCGAACCTCTGGATCTTCTTCATGTTTGTTGCAGGCAACTTCGTGCCTTTCCAGATTCTGATGGTACCTGTACGTGACCTGACGCTGGAGCTGGGTCTCTACAACACCAAAACCGGCCTTGTGCTGTTCCACATCGCCTTCCAGACCGGGTTTTGTACCCTCTTCATGCGCAACTTCATCCGCGCGCTGCCCTTCGAACTCATCGAGGCGGCGAGGGTTGAAGGCATCAGCGAATGGCGCATCTTCTGGTACGTGGTGCTGCCGCTGATGAAGCCGGCGATTGCAGCGCTCAGCGTGTTGATCTTCACCTTCATCTGGAACGATTACTTTTGGGCCGTGGTATTAACCCAAGGCGCTGAAAGTCAGCCTGTCACCGCAGGGATTACAAGTTTCAACGCGCAATTCCGCGCCGCCTATCAATTGATGAGTGCCGGTTCCATCGTAGCGGCCCTGCCGCCGGTGGCCATGTTCTTCCTGATGCAAAAACACTTCATCGCGGGTTTGACCCTCGGTGCCGTAAAATAACGTCAAACCAAAGGTTTGCCTCAATGACAAAGATCGCCTTCATTGGTGCGGGCTCCACGATCTTCATGCAGAACATCGTGGGTGATACACTACTGACCCCTGCGCTGGCCGATAGCCATTTCGCGCTGATGGATATCAATCCCGAACGTCTGGCTGAAAGCGAATCCGTGGCCCGTGCTATGATCCGCTCGGTCAGCACGGGCGCGACCGTTTCAACACATACCGATCGCCGTGCCGCGCTGGACGGGGCCGATTTTGTGATCACCGCCTTCCAGATTGGCGGGTACACGCCCTGCACGGTCGCCGATTTCGAGATCCCCAAACAATACGGCCTGCGCCAGACTATCGCTGACACACTGGGTGTTGGTGGCATCATGCGCGGATTGCGTACGGTTCCGGTCCTGTGGGATGTCGCTCGCGACATGATGCAACTCTGTCCCAACGCGACACTGCTGCAATATGTGAACCCGATGGCGATCAATACATGGGCGCTGGCCAAGCAATTCCCGATATTGAAACATGTGGGCCTTTGCCACTCGGTCCAGAACACGGTCGAGGAACTGGCCCATGACCTGGACCTGCCCAAGGATGAATTCCGCTACAAGGTCGCAGGCGTCAATCACGTCGCGTTCTTCCTAAAACTGGAACATCAGGGCCGCGACCTTTACCCTGCTCTGCGACAAGGATATGCCAGCGGGCGCTTGCCCAAAGCCCCGCTTTTGATGCCGCGCTGCCCAAACAAGGTGCGGTACGAAGTCATGGATCACCTTGGTTACTTCTGCACCGAAAGCTCCGAGCATCTTGCCGAATACGTTCCGTGGTTCATCAAGGACGGACGCGAAGATCTGATCGAGCAATTCTCGATTCCTCTGGACGAATACCCCACCCGCTGCGTCGAGCAGATTGCAAGCTGGAAAGAACAAGCCAAGACACTGACCGATGGTCGGGATATCGAAGTCTGCCGCAGCCATGAATTCGCCGCCGATCTGATGAATGCCATCGTCACTGACACGCCCTATGTGGCCTACGGCAACTTGCCCAATACCGGCCAAATCCCACAATTGCCCTTGGGTGCTGCGGTGGAAACCCCCTGTTTGGTAGACAGCAACGGCGTGCAGCCATCGGTGGTTACCGATATCCCGCCTCAATTGATCGCCCTGATGCGGACCCAGATCAACGTCCAGGAACTGACGGTGCGCGCACTGGTTGAGCAAAACCCAGAACACATCTATCACGCCGCCATGATGGACCCGCACACCGCCGCCGAACTGGACTTGCGGCAAATCCGCAGCCTTGTCACCGATCTGCTGACCGCCCATGCCGACTGGCTGCCCGATTGGTGCCGCCCGGCCCGCGCCGCTTGAAAGGCCCCGCATATGACGAAGAAACGCCGTTCACAGCATTGGTACGGAAAACTCGATAGGGATGGCTTCATCCACCGATCGTGGATGAAAAACCAAGGCTTTCCCGACCACGCGTTTGACGGGCGTCCAGTTATTGGCATCTGCAATACATGGTCGGAGCTGACCCCCTGCAACTCGGGCCTGCGCGATCTGGCCGAGGGCGTCAAACGCGGTGTGTGGGAGGCCGGAGGCTTTCCGGTCGAATTCCCGGTCATGTCGCTGGGTGAAACCCAGATGAAACCCACCGCCATGCTGTTTCGCAACCTGCTGGCCATGGATGTCGAGGAATCGATCCGTGCCTATGGCATCGACGGTGTCGTGCTGCTGGGCGGGTGTGACAAGACCACACCGGGGCAGTTGATGGGCGCGGCGTCAGTCGATCTGCCCTCAATTGTCGTCAGTTCAGGCCCGATGCTGAACGGTAAGTATCGCGGTCAGGATATCGGCTCGGGTACCGATGTTTGGAAGTTCTCCGAAGCAGTCCGGGCCGGAGAGATGACCCTGCAAGATTTCATGAACGCCGAATCCGGCATGTCGCGCAGCGCCGGGGTCTGCATGACCATGGGCACGGCCTCAACCATGGCCTCACTGGTCGAGGCGATGGGCATGTCTCTGCCCACCAATGCTGCCCTGCCCGCCGTCGATGCGCGCCGCATGGCGCTGGCGCATCTGACCGGCAAGCGAATTGTCGAGATGGTGGACGAAGACCTCAAACCATCGGACATTCTGACCAAGGAAGCATTCGAGAACGCCATTCTGGCGAACGCGGCGGTCGGCGGTTCGACCAACGCTGTGGTCCACCTTTTGGCGCTGGCGGGTCGTGTCGGTGTGGACCTGACGTTGAAGGACTTCGAAATCGGTTCAGAGATTCCTTTGCTGGTAAACTGCATGCCTTCGGGCAAATACCTGATGGAAGACTTCTGTTACGCAGGCGGCGTGCCGGTTGTTCTGAACGAACTCAAATCCTTTTTGCGACCGGCCAAGACAGTTTTGAACAAGGATATCTCGGCCCATTACGATGGGGCTGAATGCTTCAACACAGACGTTATCCGCCCCTTCAACGATCCGGTAAAACCTGCCGCAGGCTTGCGTGTCCTACGCGGCAACCTTGCGCCAAACGGGGCCATCGTGAAACCCTCGGCGGCGACAGACACGCTGCTGGAGACCGAGGCTGAGGCTTATGTGTTCGAGAACATCGAAGACCTGAAAGCCAATATCGACCGCGACGATCTACCGGTGACACCCGAGACCATTCTGGTCCTGAAAGGCTGTGGCCCCAAGGGCTATCCCGGTATGCCCGAGGTTGGCAACATGCCGATCCCGGCGAAGTTGGTGAAAGAAGGCGTGCGCGACATGATCCGCATTTCCGACGCGCGCATGTCGGGCACCGCCTATGGCACCGTCATCCTGCATGTCAGCCCCGAAGCGCAGGCGGGCGGCACCTTGGCGCTGGTCAAAACCGGTGACCGCATCCGTATCTCGGCCAGCCAGGGCGAGATGGAACTGCTAGTCGACGAAGAGGAACTGGACGCCCGCCGCGCGGTATGGCAACCGGATAATCCGCATTACACGCGCGGATATGCAAAACTCTATATCGATCACGTGCTGCAAGCCGATCAGGGTGCCGATCTTGATTTCCTTGTCGGCAAAGATACCCGCCTTGTGACCAGAGAGAGCCACTGATGACCCAACCCGCGACATTCCACGATTTGAACGGGGCCTCGGTCTATATCACCGGCGGCGGCTCGGGTGTTGGCGCCGCCCTGACCGATGGATTTCTGGCCCAAGGCGCGAATGTGGCCTTTATTGGCCGCTCGGATGCCAGCGGATTTGTCGAAGAGATGCGCGACAAACACGGGCGCGCACCGCTGTTCATGCAGGGCGACATGACCGATACCGAACTGCTGCACACCACGATGCAGAAGGCAGCCGAGACACATGGTCCCTTGGACATTCTGATCAACAACGCGGCCAATGACAAACGCCACTCGCTGGAAGAGTCCACCACCGAATTCTGGGACTGGATGATCGAGGTGAATCTGAAGGCCTACTACTTTGCGTGTCAGGAGGCGGCACGCCAGATGCAGGATAAGGGCGGCGCTATCGTCAATTTCAGTTCGATCAGCTATATCATGGGCAATGCGGGCTATCCGATCTACACAACCTCGAATGCCGGCATCACCGGCATGACACGCTCGTTGGCGCGCGAATTGGGGCCACAAAACATCCGCGTGAACGCTCTGGCCCCCGGCTGGGTCCTGACTCAAAAACAACTGGATATGTGGGCCACGCCCGAGGACCTGGCCGCCCATTTGGACCGCCAGTGCCTTAAAGAACATCTGACACCGGAGGACATGATTGCGCCAACGCTGTTTTTGGCCTCAAACGCAAGCCGCGCCATGACCGGTCAGTGTATGGCTGTCGACGGTGGCGTGGTGGTATCGGGGTGAGGATATGAAGGCGGAGTGGATTGCTGTCGACTGGGGAACCTCCCATCTACGGGCTTGGGCCATGCAGGGCGACAGGGCCGTGGATCTAGCGCAGTGTGACAAGGGCATGTCGCGCGTGGCCAAAGGTGAGTTTCAGGCTGCACTTCTGTCACTGGTCGAACCATGGTTGAGCGATGGTCCGATCGATGTCATCGCCTGCGGTATGGTCGGCGCACGCCAGGGCTGGGTTGAGGCCCCTTATGTTGCCGTACCCTCAGAACCGGTGCCCAGTGTCCCGGTGCGCGTGCCGGACACAGATCCCCGCATTCGCGCCTTTGTTGTACCCGGCCTGAAACAGACGGCACCACCAGATGTCATGCGCGGCGAAGAGACACAAATTGCCGGTTTTGTGGCTGCGCGACCCAATTGGGATGGGGTTTTGTGCCTGCCCGGCACGCACACCAAATGGGTGCAGCTTAGCGCGGGCGAAGTGGTCAGCTTTCGCACCTTCATGACCGGAGAGATGTTTGAACTGCTGGGCGGGCACTCCGTGCTGAGGCACTCGGTCGGTGAGGGGTGGGATGATGCGGCCTTTGCCGAGGTGCTGGCGGACACGCTGTCAAAGCCCGAAAACCTTGCCGGGCGTCTGTTTGGCCTGCGTGCTGCAGATCTGTTGCAGGGGCAGGACGGAGCCATTGCACGTGCACGGCTGTCTGGCCTGTTGATCGGGGCTGAGTTGGCTGCCACGCGCGCCTATTGGTTGGGCCAGCAGCTGGCCATCATTGGCGCCGATCAGATCGCCAATATCTATGCTCAAGCGCTGAAAACACAGGGCGCATTTGTCGAAACCGCCAATGCCACCGAGGTCACCTTGGCCGGATTGGCATTGGCCCGCAGCCTGACGAGGCAAACCGCATGAGCCGCCCTATCATCGCCATTCTGCGCGGATTGCAACCGTCGGAGGCCGAAGCGGTTGGTCGCGTTATCATCGACGCCGGTATCGACCGCATCGAGGTGCCGCTGAATTCGCCTGACCCGCTGGACAGTATCAGCCAATTGGCCATGTCCTTTGGGGACAAAGCAGTGATCGGGGCCGGAACGGTTCTGACTGTCGAACAGGTCGAAGATGTCGCACGCGTCGGCGGCAAACTGATAGTTTCACCAAACTACGATGCCGAAGTGATTGCGCGCAGCGTAGTATTGAACATGCAAAGCTGGCCGGGCGTCTTCACCCCCACCGAAGCTTTTGCGGCGCTGAAGGCAGGTGCCACCGGGCTGAAACTATTCCCTGGCGTGATGGCCGGGACAACGGGCCTGGCCGCATTGCGCCCTGTTTTGCCAAAGGGAACGCTGGTCTACGCCGTCGGCGGTGCGGGACCTGAGAATTTTGGTGACTGGATTGCCGCCGGTGCGGATGGGTTCGGCATTGGCTCGGCGCTCTATAAGCCGGGCATGGGTCTCTCTGAAATTGCCGACCGCGCACAGCAGATCGTCAACGCCTATGACTCGGCCATCGGATGAGTCAGATATTTGACAACCGCCCCTGTGATTTGGGGGAAGGGCCTTTATGGCACCCGGAACGGCAGCAGCTTTTCTGGTTTGATATCAACAACAAACGTCTGATGACCCGCGAGGGGGATGAACAGAACAGCTGGGATTTCGCGGAACATGTGTCGGCAGCGGGTTGGGTAGACAAAGATACCCTGTTGATCGCGTCTGAAACCGGTCTTTGGCGATTCTCATTGGAAACGAGCCAAAAGATACTTCTGATCCCGCTGGAAGCTGACAACCCGGCGACCCGTTCCAATGATGGGCGCGCTGATCCGTGGGGCGGGTTCTGGATCGGAACCATGGGCAAACAGGCCGAACCACATGCCGGATCGATCTATCGGTTCTGGCGGGGTGAGCTGCGCCCTCTGGTTCCAAACGTCACGATCTCAAACGCAATCTGCTTCGCGCCCGACCGCTCTTGTGCGTACTATGCTGATACAACGACACAGCAAGTCATGCGTTGGGGGCTAGACCTTGAAACAGGCTGGCCTGAGGGTGAGGCTTCGGTTTTTCTGGATTTCCGTGATGAGGCCCTGCACCCGGATGGTGCAGTTGTCGACGCAGCGGGCCATATCTGGATCGCACAATGGGGCGCGGCGCGGGTTGCGTGCTATGATCCTTCGGGGCAGTTTCAGCACGCGGTAACATTTGACGCCGCGCATACTTCGTGTCCCGCCTTTGGCGGCGACGATTTGAGCACGCTTTTCTGTACAACCGCCCGCGAGGGGCTGAGTACTGAGGCGCTTGGTGACCAACCCACAAACGGAATGACCTTTTTTGCCCCGAATGTCGGGCAAGGTCAGGCAGAACACAGAGTCCTTCTATGAAACCCGAACTTGGCGTTTGCTACTACCCCGAACACTGGCCCGAGGCTGTTTGGGCCGAAGATGCCGCGCATATGATTGAGGCCGGCCTGCGCTGGGTCCGGATCGGCGAGTTCGCCTGGAGCCGGATGGAGCCACAACCCGGCAATCTGCAGTTCAACTGGCTGGATCGCGCAATCGAAACGCTGGGGGCGGCGGGGCTGAAGGTGGTTTTGGGCACTCCGACGGCCACCCCACCCCGCTGGATGCTGGACAAACATCCCGACATGCTGGCTGTCGATCCGCAAGACCAACTGCGCAAGTTCGGCTCGCGCAGACATTACTGTTTCAGCCATGCGGGCTATATCAACGAATGCACCCGTATCACCCGGATCATGGGCGAACGCTACGGTCGCAATCCACATATCGCGGCTTGGCAGATCGACAATGAATATGGCTGCCATGACACAACGCTTAGCTACAGCACCCCCGCCCTTGCCGCGTTTCAGCGCTGGCTGGCGGATCAGTATGGCACGATTGAAGCGCTGAATGAGGCGTGGGGCAATGTGTTCTGGTCGATGGAGTACAACCGCTTCGACCAGATCGAACTGCCCAACCTAACCGTGACCGAACCAAACCCGGCGCATGTGCTGGCCTTCCGTCGTTTTAGCTCGGATCAGGTTGTGGCGTTCAACAAGGCTCAGGTGGATGTGCTTCGGCCGCTGACCGATGCGCCCTTGTTGCACAACTATATGGGCCGCGTGTTGGAGTTTGATCATTTCGATGTGGGGGCCGATCTGGATATCGCCACCTGGGACAGCTATCCGATCGGGTTCCTGTCGGACCGGCTGGAAGATGATCTGGACCACAAGACCAGATATCTGCAACAGGGTGATCCCGATATGCAAGCCTTTCACCATGACCTGTACCGCACAGTCGGACACGGGCGCTGGTGGGTGATGGAACAACAGCCCGGCCCGGTGAACTGGGCCCCCTTCAACCCTGCCCCCCTGCCCGGCATGGTCCGCCTCTGGTCGCTTGAGGCCGTGGCGCATGGGGCCGAGGTTGTCAGCTATTTCCGCTGGCGGCAGGCCCCCTTTGCGCAGGAACAGATGCATGCGGGCCTGTTGACTTCTAACAACGCAGATGCGCCTGCGATGGCCGAAGCGCGCCAAACAGCCAATGAATTGACAATGTTGGGCGCGGTGGAACAGCAACAAGCGCAGGTTGCCATCCTGTTCGACTATGCCTCGGACTGGGCCTGGACAACACAACCTCAGGGGGCTGGGTTTGATTACTTCCGGCTTGTGTTCTCGGCTTATCGTGCGCTGCGGCGTGCAGGGCTGTCGGTCGATATTGTGTCGGCAAAAGCCATTCCAAAGGGCTACAAACTGATCCTGGCACCGGGTCTGGCGACAGTAGAAGGTGATCTGGAACAGCGCCTGACCAATGCCTGTGAGTTGGCCATTCTTGGCCCGCGCAGCGGCGCGATTACCCATGATTTTCAGATCCCAACAACCGGACGACCCGGACTGGCCGGTCTGAATTGCGACGTCGCACTGGTCGAAACTCTTCCGCCCAACATCAACCGCCCCGTGACCGGAGGCGGCACCGCGCAGCATTGGATCGACCGGCTGACAGGCAGCGCCCCGGAAGTGCTGAGTTTCGAGGATGGAACACCCGCCATAAAGGGTGAAGGTGGTCTGTGGTATTTGGCCGGGTTCCCTGACCCAGAGCTTTGGGACCGCATCTTAGCAATGGCCGCTGAGCAGACCGGCCTGATCCTAACGCCCATGCCGGAAGGGCTGCGCCGCCGCGACACCTCAGAGCATACATTCCTGATCAACTACAACCCCAATGCGGTAGGATGGAACGGGCACGACATCGCGGGTTGCGATGTGGCGATCCTGAAACGCATACCGCCCGAACAGAGCTAAATCCATTCGGGCGGCAGCAGGTTTGCTTAGGCCCCGCGCCTAGTCGTTCTGCAGGCTGTTGGGGTCAAAGACCCCACCAAACCCACCGTTATTCGACGGCTCACTTTCGGAATCAGAGCTTTCATCACCACCCAGCGTGTTAGGGGCAAAGACATTCCCAAAACCACTGTTGTTTGACGGTTTCGGTGCGGTTTGCGTGCCGCCTTGCTCGGCCTCTTCGGCCTCGCGCTGCTTGCGACGCTCCTCGCGTTCCTGACGCAGCTTTTGGATACGCTGTTCAGCCTCCAACTGCTTTTGCGCACGCACGTCGGCGATACACTGACCCGGATCATAGGCGGTGGCGGTGCCAACCACAGTGATCGTCGCCACCGCAAACACCACAACCAGAACCGCAGCCATATTCCCCGAGAAGAAGCCGGGCAGTTTGATCTTGCCTGCCAGCTCTTCCACCGTGGCCTCTTTGCGCGCTGCTGCGACCAGTTCCTGACGTTTCAGCTTCGCTTCGTTCAGCAAGGCGAAGAACACGGTCAACGCCACGATGATAAAGGCCAGAGCCGAGATCGCGGGCGTGATACCATACCGCACCTTCTGAGCCAGTTCGATGGTCAGCGTCGGGTATTCACCAAAGGTGAATGTGGTGGTGTTGTAATTCTCGAACGAAGCGAGGAACGCCAGCACCGCCGCCGAAGCAATCGCCGGGCGCATGAAAGGCAGCAGGATCTTGCGAAACGCCTGCGCATGACTGGCGCCGAGGTCCAGTGCGGCCTCGGTCAGCGCAGTGTCATAGCGCTGCAAACGCGCCACCAGCACCAGCATGCAATAACTAGCGATAAAGGTGGATTGCCCGATCACTGTCAGGAAGATGCCATTGGACAGGAAACTATCCGCGCCCAGCCCCAGCATCCGGTTGATCCGATCCCAGAAAACCAGTGTCGAGATACCCAAGACAACACCCGGGATCAGGATCGGCGCGATGATGACCGTGTAATAGGTCGCCCGCAGCTTGGGCCAGATCTGCGTTAGCATCAACGCACCCGCCAGACCCATTGCCACCGACAGTACAACAGTCCCGGCCCCGATGATGAGCGAGTTCTTGATGCCATTCAGGATGCGTTGATCCTGAAACAGCTCTCCGAACCACTGGAAGGTCAGGCATTCCCACGGACTCATCCTTGGGAAACTGGGAGAGTTAAAGGCAGTGACCGACATGATCACCAGCGGCCCCAACAGGTACAGGAAGAAGATGACCAGATAGACCCAGATGCTTATGCGGAGGAAGGAGTTATTCATTTCCCGATATCCCCCATATTCACCTTGAACAGGCGCATCACGGCCAGCACGAACAGGATACAGGTCACCAGCAGCACGATGGCGTAGGCAGCCCCTTGCGGCCAGTCATTGTTGTCGTTGAATTGCTGATAGATCAGTTGCGTAAACCACAGGCTAGACGGCCCGCCCAAGATTTGTGGTGCGGCCAGCGCGCCCGCGCTCAGCATAAAGACCATCGTACAGCCCGAACTGATCCCCGGCTTGGCATAAGGAATGACCACTCGCCAGTGAATCCTCCACCACGGTGCACCCAGATCACGTGCAGCTTCGATCTGGTTTTTATCCAGGCTTTCTATCACGTTATACATCGGGAAGATCATCAACAGGATGTAGGCGTAGCCAAGCCCTGCATAGAGCGCGATGTCGTTGCGGATGAAGTCAAAGGGAACATCCCAAATGCCCAGCCCCATGAAAAGGGTATTCAGCACGCCGGTTTCTCCGAAGATGATGCGCAGAGCGAACGCGCGCAGGATCTCGTTGATCCAGTAGGGAATGATCAGCATGATCGCAAAGATGCGGATGTGATTGCCTTTGGTTTGACCCAAATAATAGGCAATCGGATAGCAGATGATCAGGTTAAAGATCGTCACGCAAACCGCCGCCAGCAGCGTGCGGAAAAACACCCTTAGGTCAACTGCGTTGTAATCCTGGCTGCCACCTTCTGGCCCGTAGATCAGATATTTATAGTTCTCCAGCGTATAGACGTCCTTTGGCCCACCAATCTCGGGCGGGGGCAAGTTTGGACGGAAAGAGAAGTCCAGCATAGATAGCTGGGGCAGGATGATCAGGCCGATGGTCCAAAACAGGACCAGACCCAGGATCATCAAACCCATGCCGGTGCCATTGCGGTTGAAGAATTCCCTCAGAAATTGGGGCATTTGTCTGACCCTTTACTCTGCCGCCAGTTCACCCGCCGGAACCAGAACCGCATTGCGGGTCTCGTATTCCAACGTGATCATCTGGCCAGTGTGGTCTTCGAAGGACTGCCCGAGGTTGGGTAGCGAGACTTTAATCTCTTTGCCCCCATCCCCTTCGGTGAAGATGTTGAAGACATTGCCTTCAAACTCTTCGTGTTTCACCTGCGCAGTGACAAAGTGATCTCCGGTGCTGCCATCAGGCGCGATGGCAAACGCCTCGGGCCGGACGAACATCATTGCGTCGTCACCCTCTTTCAGTTTGCCCTGATTGGCGGTAGAGATGCGCGCCACCAGATCGCCGGACCGGTTGGTCGCGATCATCGCCTCATTGCCCATGACCTGCTTGATCTTGCCGCGGAACACATTGTTTTCCCCCACAAAAGAGGCCGCAAAGGCGGTGTTGGGATCGTTGTAGATGGTTTTGCCATCCGCGATCTGGTCGATCACTCCCGCACGCATCACGGCGATATTGTCCGACATGGTCAGCGCTTCGCCTTGGTCATGAGTGATGTAGATAAAGGTAATGCCGACGCGTTGTTGAATTTCGCGCAGTTCCGTCCGCATATGCTGGCGCAACTTAAGGTCAAGCGCAGAAAGCGGTTCATCCAGCAGCAGAACATCAGGTTCCGCACAAAGCGCGCGTGCAATGGCCACCCGCTGACGCTGACCACCGGAAAGCTCGCTGGGCAGCTTGTCGCCCTGCCCCGGCAACGCGATCATATCCAGCAGCTCATCAGCGCGCTTGCGGCGTTCCGCGGCGCTCGCGCCGTTGATTTCCATCGAAAAGGTAATGTTCTCCCAAACCTTCATCAGCGGAAACAACGCAAGGTTCTGAAAGATCAGTGCGGTCGGGCGTTTATTGGGACCAATGCCCCGCATGTCATTGCCACCGATCAGAACCTTACCTTCGCTAGGGTCCAAAAACCCCGAGACCGCGCGCAGGATCGTGGTCTTGCCACAGCCCGAGGGGCCAAGGAACGAAAAGAAATCGCCCCCGTTGATGTTCACATTGGCATCACGCACGGCGACAAAATCACCGAAACGGATCCACAGGTTTTCCAGATCTACTCCGACCCCTGCACTCATGTTAGATATCTCCGACTGGCGCGCGTTGTGCTGGCACGCGGATAGGGCCTGAGGCGCCTTTGCGACGCTCAGGGTTTAGTCCCTCGCCCAATGGCGAGGGACCAGATGTTACGCGATCAGGCGCTTTTGAACTTGTTGACGAACTCGGTCCGCGTTTCCGCATACCAAGGTGCTTCGGCCGGCCACGGGTTGAGGTTGGCCAGCGAGTCACCTGGATAGGCTTCCGCAAAGTTCTTCTTGTAGGTGTCACCCGAATACTGGTCAGCACCCAGAACAGGCGAATTGTAGCCGTGGCTGTCAATCGCAACGCCCGCCGGTTTCGCCTGATAGGCAAAATCGATGAAGGCATAAACCTGTTCAACGTTCTGCGCACCGGTCGGCATCGAGATACCGTCGACCCAAGCCATCGCACCCTCGACCGGGGCTTGATAGTGCACAGGCTCACCTGCGGATTTCAACGCCAGCGGCGGGCCGTCCCAAGTTTGGCCAACGACCACACCTTCGTTCAGCAGACCGTTCTTTTGGGTGTCGGCGTCGTTCCAGATCAGTTTGATCCGATCCTTGCGCGCAACGCACCAATCGGTGATCTGACCCCAGACCTTGCGCATGGTGTCTTCGTCGCCATAAGCGGCCCAGACCGAACCAGGCTCCATCTCGCCCGCGCGCTCCATGTAGAGACCTGCACCCAGCATCATCGAATGCGCGCGACCCATGGTTTTGCCCGCGTTCGCTTCGGACCAGACATCGCCGTATGATGGCGCGTCACCTTCGGGCAACCACAGGTCAGTACGGTAAGCAATGCCTTCGGTGCCCCAGATATGCGGCAGCCAATGCGCGCCGCTGTCGCCAAAGTTCCACGCGTCGGTACCGATCTTCGCCATCGCCGGGTTCACCAGATCAACCGGCACCTTGTTCATGTCGAACGGTTGCAGCAGCTCCAGCGGTTCCCACTGAAGCGAGCGGTTGTTGGTGGGCGACACGATGTCAAAGCCCTGGCCTTTGGTGGCCTTCATCTTGTTGATGATTTCTTCGTTCGATCCGATACCGGTATAGTTCACCTTGATCCCGGTCAGCGTTTCAAATTCCTGAATAAAGCTGGGCGGCAGATAGTCCGACCACATCAGAATGTTGATTTCGCCCGACGATGCCAGCGCGCTTTTGCTGTAAAGCGGGGCCGCCAAAGCAGCAGCACCTGCGCCTTTCAGCACCGTGCGTCTGGAAAGAGTTTTCCGATCGACCATTTTGTATCTCCCATGGTTAGCCGTTGGATTTTTTTGTTTTGATTGCAGGCTAGACCTTCGCGGCAGAGCTGTCTGCTCGAAAGTGACAGTTGGCAGTTTTGATGAGTCCAGTTTGCAATCATGTCCGGCTTCTTTCGTCGACATGTTTCAAAATATGCCAGACGCGTTCACCTTAGGCCGGGTTTGTAAAAGGACCAACAACATACTTGTACCAAATAACAAATGGTGATCTGCACAGCTAACAGTTCGCATTTCGATTGGCACCTATCGCATTGGGCAAGACCAGTCGAACACCAAAAGACGAGATGAGCCCACCAAAGCAGCTTAGAGGCAGCACTATAATGTTGATATATATACGATATTATGGCGATCATTGCCTGGTCGCCAACTGGCGCTCCGCTCTGTCGTGGAAACCAGGACCCGCTCGAACAACGCCATACAGCAAACTCTTACCTCGCCAGCGGTCTGCGAAAGGCAAAGACATAATCCGAAACGTCCGGCGCCTGATCACTATCTGATCGTCGAACAAACGAACCGAATCTGGCATTATGAAATTCAGTTAAGTGGCCCCTCGGGGGAGCGCCACGGCCAGTTTAGGCGCTGTGCCGTCTCATTGACATGCCGTTATGGAATAGATGCACCTTGTGTGGCGCCGCCGTCACCGATACGGATTGACCCCGCAGATTGCGCTGTATGCCAGGCAGTTTGGCGATGAATGACTCGACCCCCTCGGATTTCTCGAAATAGAGCAATGTCACCTCACCCAGGGCTTCGGTGAAATCTACGGTTCCGGTCAGGATCGGAGTCTCCTCGGTCAGCACAAGGTCTTCGGGACGCACGCCGATATTCACCTCTCGCCCTTCGTCACTGGCCTCAGTCGGGATCGACGAAACTGCAGTTCCCCCTGACGCCAACGCAATCGTGGTTGTCGCTCCAGTGCCGGTGATCCGCCCGGGAAGCAGGTTCATCGAGGGCGATCCAATGAACTGCGCGACGAATTCATTGTCGGGTGTCTCATACAGTTCCAGCGGCGTACCAACCTGCGCAATACCCTTGTTTGCGAGAACAACGATGCGGCTGGCCAAGGTCATCGCCTCAACCTGATCATGGGTCACATAGATCATTGTGCTGTCTGGCATCGCCTCTTTCAGACGTGCGATCTCGATCCGGGTCGCCACACGAAGCGCGGCATCAAGGTTCGAAAGCGGCTCGTCAAACAGATAGACCTTTGGGTCGCGCACAATCGCACGACCAATGGCAACACGTTGGCGCTGCCCGCCCGACAAGGCCTTGGGCAGACGATCCAGGAACGGTTCAAGCTGCAAAATCTGCGCCGCACGCTCCACTGAGGCGTCAATTTCCGATGCGGGCATCTTGGCGATTTTCAGCGCGAAGGCCATATTTTCGCGCACAGTCATATGCGGATAAAGCGCGTAGCTTTGGAACACCATGGCGATACCCCGCTGCGCGGGCGGGACATCGTTCATCACCTGCCCTTCAATCTCCAGCGTGCCACCGGTGATTTTCTCCAACCCAGCGATCATCCGCAAGAGCGTTGATTTCCCGCAACCCGAGGGGCCGACAAAAACGATCAGCTCACCTTGCTCGATGTCCAGATCGATATGTTTCAGGACATCAATTGGGCCATAGGATTTGGCAACATCCGTCAGTTTGAGTTCAGACATGGTTTACCCCTTTTCCCTGACCGTCAGGCAGAACTGCGCTGCACCCAGTGTGACCCGATCTTTGCCTTCAACCGCGCCCAGATCCTGACCAATGGCGCGCCATTGGCCTTGAGGCAACGAGATCTCCGCAGCCTCTGATCCCAGGTTGAAGGCGCAAAACACCTCTTCGGTCTCATTTTCGCGCAGGAAGGTCAGAACCGTTCCGGTCTGCTCCATCTGTGCCTGTGCGCCGGTCGCCAGCGCCGGATGCGCGTGGCGCAAAGCAATGGCACGGCGATAATGGTTGAGCATCGATTGCGGATCAGCTTCTAACCGGTCAACAGCCTGTTCGGCCTGTGCAGCGCTGACCGGCAACCAAGGCTCGCCTGCGCTGAACCCGGATTGTTCATCCTGCGACACCCAGACCATCGGCGTGCGGCACCCGTCGCGCCCTTTGTATTCAGGCCAGAACTCGATGCCATACGGGTCTTGCAGCTTGTCAAACGGAACATCCGCTTCGTGCAGGCCCAGTTCCTCGCCCTGATACAGGCAGGTCGATCCGCGCAAACACATCATCAGCACCGCATATTGCCGGGCGGCAGCCTCAGTGAGGTTCCAGCGCGACGCATGGCGCGCAACATCGTGGTTCGAGAACGCCCAGCAGGGCCAGGCATCCCGCGCCTTTGCGGCCAATTCGTCAAAGACCTGTTTGGCATAGTTTGCCGTCAGCGCCCGTTTCTCAAGAAATTCGAACGCGTAGCACATGTGCATCCGCTCGTTGCCGGTGGTGTATTCGCCCATGATCTCAAGCCCACGCTGCGCATCACCGATCTCACCCAGGCAGGCACGGCCCTCGTATTCATTCGTCAAGGCGCGCAGGCGCTCCAGGAACGCGATGTTTTCCGGCTGGCTTTTGGAATACAGATGGTTTTGGTGATTATAGGGGTTCACGGCTGGTGCGATCGAAGCATTGCGTTGCTCAATCGAAAGGGCTGGGTTGTCCCGCAACTCCTTGTCGTGAAAGTAAAAGTTGATCGTATCCAGACGGAAGCCATCAACCCCCAATTCCAACCAGAATCGCGCCATGTCCAACAGCGCATCCTGCACCTCACGGCAATGGAAATTCAGATCAGGCTGCGAACTCAGGAAGTTATGCAGGTAATACTGCAGACGGCGAGAATCCCATTGCCAGGCCGAACCGCCAAAGATCGACAGCCAATTGTTCGGCGGCGTCCCATCGGGTTTGGGATCGGCCCAGACGAACCAATCAGATTTCGGATTGTCCCGGCTGGTGCGGCTTTCGCTGAACCAAGGGTGCTGATCCGACGTATGAGACAGGACCAAATCGATCATGACCTTCAGTCCCTTGGCGTGCGCCTTGTCCAGAAGCTCCTGAAAATCGGCCAAGGTGCCGAACATCGGATCCACGTCCCGATAGTCACTGACATCATAGCCAAAATCCTTCATCGGAGATTTGAAGAACGGCGATATCCAGATCGCATCCACGCCAAGCGACGCGATATAATCAAGCCGTTGCGTGATGCCTTTAAGGTCACCAATACCGTCGCCATTGCTATCCTGAAAGCTGCGCGGGTAAATCTGATAGATCACCCCACCGCGCCACCACTCGGACGACACTTTGGTTGCTTTGGAAAGTTCTGCGGTGTTCTGCACGTTCATCAGACGCCTCTATTTGACAGATCCGGCCAACAGGCCCCGGACCAGGTATTTTTGCATTGCGAAGAAGACAGCCAGCGGAACGGCAATCGATACAAAGGCCGCCGTGGCAAGAATTTCCCAGTTACCGCCGCGCGTACCCAGCAACTCGACGATGCGGTTGGTCATCACCGTCGTCTGACCTGATGAGTCTATCAGGAACACTTTGGCAACCAGCAGATCGTTCCATGTCCACAGGAACTGGAAGATCGCAAAGGATGCCAGCGCTGGAAAGCTCAGTGGCAGGATGAGTTTGGTGAAAATCTGGAACTCAGTCGCCCCATCCACCCGCGCGTTTTCGATCAGATCGCGTGGCAATCCGGCCATGTAGTTGCGCAACAGGTAGATCGCCAAAGGCATCCCAAAACCGGTATGGGCCATCCAAACCCCCAGGTACCCTTTGCCGATCCCGATATTGAGGTGTAGTTTCAGCAGCGGGATCAAAGCCAGCTGCAACGGCACCACCAACAGACCAACAACGGCAGCGATCAACAATGCCCGCCCCGGGAAATCCATCCAAGCCAGCGCGTAAGCCGCAAAGGCCGCAACTAGGATTGGGATGATCGTCGCCGGTATCGTCACCGTCAACGTATTGAAAAACGCCTTAGCCATGCTGTCGGCACTGTTCGCGTTGAACAGAACATGGGCATAATTCTCGGTCGTGAACTCGGGCGGCAAGGTGGTGGTCACAAACACTCGGGGACCGCGATTGCCAGAAAACGCCTCTGTGTTCTCCATCCGGTAGTCGCCGTTGGCCTGAACCGTTATTGTCCCTCCGCGGCGCAGCTCAGCCGTTTCGCCGGGGGCAAAGGCATCGATGGCCCGAGAGTTGACCCCCCATCTGCTGATGTCCGAGGCCTTCTCACCGTCAAAAACATTGCCTTCGATGACATACATCCCGTCGGTTGAGACCTGCGTGTCTGGCCCGGCAGCGCGTAGGGTCAGGTTCTGTTCTGACGGAAACAAAGCCCGCCACCAGCCGCTGCTGGCAATCTGATCCCCCGTTCGGAAAGACGAGATCAACAAGCCCAGCGTTGGGAACACCCAAAGCACGACAAGAAACACCACCGAGGCATGTACAACCCAGCGAAGGGCTGGCCGGGTTCCCGCAATATCGCTCATATCCCCAACCTCCTACTGCATTTCTTTGCGCGCATTGCGCACGTTCCAGACCAAAATCGGAGTGACCAGCAACATGATCACCATGGCCGAGGCCGACCCCACGCCCCAGTCATTGGCACGGAACATCTTGTCGTACATGTAATTGGCCAGAACCTGCGTCTCCCACTGACCGTTGGTCATGGCAAAGACGATGTCAAAGACCTTGAGAACGACGATTGTGATGGTGGTCCAGACAACCATGATCGTGGTTTTGATCTGCGGCACTTTGATCTTGAAGAAGATCTGGAAGGGGTTGGCCCCGTCCAGAATGGCGGCCTCGATGGTCTCTTCCGGGATACCGCGCAGGGCGGCAGACAGGATCACCATGGCAAAGCCGGTTTGAATCCAGACCAGAACGACCATCAAGAAGAAATTGTTCCAGAACGGAAGCGTCAGCCAGGTGTGCGTCTCGGTGCCACCGAAGAAGATATAAATCGCGTTCAGGACGCCGATCTGATCCTGATCGATGGGCCGCGCATCGTAGACCAGTTTCCAGATCACCGAGGCACCGACGAATGAAATTGCCATCGGCATGAAGATCAGCGATTTGGCGACGTTGCCCCAGCGGATGCGGTCGGTCAGCTGTGCAACCAGCAAACCAAATGCTGTGGACATGGCCGGAACCACAATCAGCCATAGCATATTGTTGCGCATCGCCTCCCAGAACTTGGGTTCGGCAACCATTTGCACGTAATTGTCGAATCCGGCCCATACATAGCCGCCACCCGCAACGCGGTCTGTCAGCGACAGGCGTAGGGTTTCAACAACCGGATAGGCCAGGTACACACCCAGTGCGAGCAAGGCGGGCAACAGAAACAGCCAGGGCCGGATCATGTTGGCGCGGTTGATATTGCGCCCTGCATTTGGGCCACGCGCTGGAAACAGAAATTTATCCAGAACTTGGTTGGATAGGTAGAAGTAGCCCACACATCCCGACACACCAATGGCGATCGTCAGCAGGCCTTGTATTGCCGGATGCATGCTATCCTCCCTCGCGGCGACAGGCATGGGCACCCCGGCGTGCGGGATGCCCAAAGGGTTGTCAGATTATTTGATGGCGTCCCAGGAGGATTGAATCTCACCCGTGACTTCTTCGGCGGATTTGCCGCCTGTATAGTCGACCATGCCAGTCCAGAACGTGCCTGCGCCAACAGCACCTGGCATCAGGTCCGACCCGTCGAAACGGAACGTGGTCGCGCCCAGCAGGATATCCCCCAAACCGCGCAGGGTATCATCCTTATAAGCTTCTGTATTTACGCCTTTATGCGGTGTCAGAAAGCCGGTCTGCGCCATCATGATCTCATGCGCGATGGGTTGTTTGAGGAACTCCATGAACGCGGTTGTCGCGTCGGAGGGGTTGCTTACAGCCATCAATGTCCCGCCACCCAGAACCGGGTTACCCAGGTCCTTGTCAGCAAAGGCCGGCATGTAGAAGAAATCTGCATCCAGACCGAATTCGACATCTTCCGGAAAGAAGGCCGGAACGAAGGACGCTTGACGATGCATGTAGCATTCAGGCGGTGAGGCAAACATACCCTTGGGGCTGTCGCGGAAATCGGTTGAGGCAACCGCACCTGCACCGCCGGAGACTTTGGCATCATCGCGCGCAAACCAACCGAATTCGTCGATTGCAGCGATGACACGAGGGTCGTTGAACGGAATCTCGTTGGTAACCCATTGGTCATAGACTTCCGGCGGCTGGGTGCGCAGCATCATATCCTCAACCCAGTCGGTCGCAGGCCAGCCAGTTGCGGCGCGGACCCCAGACCGATACACCAGGGCGTTTCACCATCTGCAACGATCTGTTCGGTCAGAGCCTTGAGTTCTTCCATGGTCGTCGGCACTTCATATCCGGCATCCTCGAAGTTCTCGGGGTTGTACCAAACCAGAGACTTGACGTTCACATTGTAGAAGAAGCCGTACATCTGGTCGTTGCCATCAGCGTCTTTGTAGGTACCCAGATCGACCCAGGACTCACCCGCGGCGTAGTTGTCACCGACCCAGGCAGCCATGTCGTCGCCCAGGGGGGACAACTGTCCTTTCGACGCCATGATCGAAGCCAGGCCAGGCTGCGGGAACACTGCAACATTGGGGGCCGAACCAGCCTCGGCATCGATGACAATCTGCTGTTCGAAACTGTCCGAGCCGGTATAGATCACATCTGCGCCCGTCGCCGCTTCGAAATAGGCGGTCATGTTGTTGAAATAGCCATCTTCCGGCGTAAGCCAGGGGCCCGAGACGGTAACGGTCTGGCCGCTCAGATCCGGCGCTGTTTCTGCCCAGGCATTGTAGCTGTCCCAATTGAACGGGCCTTCGCCCGGCGTAAACGTCAGATCAGCCTGCGCCAATCCCGCCCCCGCACTCAGCGCCAGTGCCGCAGCACTGGCGTAAAACGACTTCTTCATGATGTCCTCCCACAGCTTATCAAGCTTTTAGTTGTTCGGGCCCGACCCGATCCGCGACGTATCTGCCACGCGTTCCGACACGAGAATCACGGCAATATAGCTTCCTACCGCAATCCAAAGCGCTTTGGATAGATGTAAAGTTGCGCGTTTACGCTTCAAAGTCAACGATTCCGGGGGCTCTTGAAATTTTCGTTCAATAACCTTTACTTTTATGGCGTATTTTATGAGTATGACGAAACGCAACAGATGAGTTTGAGAAACTCAAAGCGCTTGCAGAATATGAGCACCTTATGACGCTAAAAGAACTTTCGGATATGCTTGGGCTTTCGCCGACCACTGTCAGTCGCGCCCTGAACGGCTATCCGGAAGTGAATGAGGCCACGCGCGCGCGCGTTCAGGCAGCAGCGTCCAAACATGGCTATCGCCCAAACAGCCGCGCCAAGGGCTTGGCAACCGGCAAATCCATGGTCATCGGCCATGTCATCCCCAGTTCGTCGCAGCACGAGATGGTGAACCCCATCTTCGGGGATTTCGTCGCTGGCGCCGTGAAAACATATGCCGAGCATGGCTATGACATGATGTTCACCAATGCCGATGACACCTCGATCGAAGAAGCATATCGCAGCCTGTTCCAGCGCGGTGCAGTTGATGGCGTGGTTTTGCAGGGCCCCAAAGTGAACGAGTATCGAATCTCGGTACTCAGCAAGATGTCAGTTCCGTTCATTGTGCATGGCCGTTCGACCGGTGTTGACCTGCCCTATGACTGGATTGATGTGAACAACAAAAGCTCGTTCCTACGGGCAACCCAATTCTTGCTGGATCTGGGTCATCGGCGCATCGCACTGATTAACGGCCTTGAAGACATGGATTTCGCCCAGCGCCGCCGTGATGGCTATCTCGCTGCGCTGGCGCAGGCAGGTATTGCACCTGATCCTGATCTAATGCGCAGCGCCGAGATGACCGAAGTCTATGGCCACCACGAGACACGCACGATGCTTGACCTTGACGATCCACCAACCGCAATCCTGATTTCTTCGATGATTTCTGCGATAGGCGTTCGGCGCGCGATTGACGAAGCGGGCTTGCAAATGGGCCGCGATGTATCCGTCATCGCCCATGACGATGACCTGTCCTATCTCAAGAATGGACAGGATGTTCCGATCTTTACTGCCACCCGCTCCTCTGTTCGCAAGGCCGGGGAAATAGCGGCCAATATGCTGATCGAACGCATCAAATCCCCTGATGCGCCGACCAAAACTAGATTGCTGGAAGCTGAACTGGTAGTAGGCAGATCAACAGGCCCGGCGCCCAACAGGGACTAGCAATGAAATATACCCGTACTGACTTTCCCAAAGACTTCCTCTTTGGCGTGGCAACCTCTGCCTATCAGATAGAAGGCCACGCTCAGGGCGGGGCTGGCCAGACCCATTGGGATACATTCGCCGCATCCCCCGGCAATGTTGTGCGTCAGGAAAACGGCGATCTCGCGTGCGATCACCTGAACAGGTTCCCGGAAGACCTCGATCTGGTGCGCGATGCGGGATTTGATTGCTACCGTTTTTCCACCAGCTGGGCCCGTGTGCTGCCCGAAGGGCGCGGAACGGTGAACCAGGCCGGGCTGGATTACTACGACCGGCTAACCGACGCCTTGCTAGAGCGCGATATCCGCCCATGCGCAACGCTTTATCACTGGGAATTGCCATCGGCCCTTGCTGATCTGGGTGGCTGGCGCAACCGCGATATCGCCGGGTGGTTTGCAGATTTCACCGAGATCATCATGGGCCGGATCGGGGATCGCATGTATAGCGTCGCCCCCATCAACGAGCCCTGGTGCGTCAGCTGGCTGAGCCATTTCGAAGGCCACCACGCCCCCGGCATGCGCGATATCCGAGCTGCCGCCCGCGCTATGCATCACGTACTGCTGGCCCACGGTCGCGCCATTCAAGCAATGCGCGGGCTTGGAATGTCCAATCTCGGTGCGGTGTTCAATCTGGAATGGGCCGAACCCGCCGATGACAGCCCAGAGGCGCGAAAGGCCGCGGATCTGTATGATGGGATTTATAACCGGTTCTTTCTGGGTGGTGCGTTCAAGAAGGCCTATCCGGCGAATGTTCTGGAGGGGCTCGCGCCTTATTTGCCGACCGGATGGCAGGACGACTTTGACACCATCGGCGCACCTGTCGATTGGTGTGGGCTGAACTACTATACCCGGAAGCTGATTGCCCCGTCTGATACCACCTGGCCCAGCCTGAAAGAGGTTCCCGGACCTTTGCCCAAAACCCAGATGGGATGGGAGATCGAGCCGGCCGCCCTCACCCGCTTCCTGACGCGCACCGCACAGGAATACACCGGCAACCTACCTCTGTTTGTAACCGAAAACGGCATGGCCAGCCCTGAACGGGATCAGGATGATGACCGAATTGACTATTTGAACCAGCATCTTACTGCGGTTCAGAGCGCATTGGAGCAAGAGATCCCAGTCAAAGGTTATTTTGTCTGGTCCCTTCTCGACAATTACGAATGGGCCTTTGGGTATGAGAAGCGGTTCGGTCTGATCGATGTGGATTTCGAGACGCTGGAACGCAAACCCAAAGCCTCATATCTCGCCCTAAAAGCCGCGCTGGCCAAAGGGAACCCTGTTGCCCTGCCACTCGCGCAACCAGCGGGGGCAGTCCACGAGCATTGGAATCTGGTGGCCGATATCGGTGGCACCAATACCCGGCTTGGGGTTGTCGAGAACGGTGCACTCACCGAATTGCGCAAGCATCCAACCGGCACCCTGCCCGACCTGCTGGAAGCGTTTCACAGTCTACGTGATGACGTCGGAACCGACCCTCAGGCAGTTGTTGCCGCAGGTGCGGGCCCCGTTCAGGATGGCGTTATCCAGCTGACGAACGCAAATCTGGATTTGTCCGAGGCCGAACTGGTTAAGGCCACCGGCGCCCGGCACACCTATGTGATCAACGATTTCACCGCCGCTGCCTGGTCAGTGGCGGAGGTCACGGACAAGGACGTCGCCGTTCTACAAGGCGCGAATACCCCTCCGCCTGGTACCCGACTGGTGGTCGGACCCGGAACCGGGTTGGGTGTTGGCGCATTGCTGTATTCCGAAGGACATTATCACACCGTCTCGGGCGAAGGAGGCCATGTCGGCCTTGCGCCGCGCCACCGGGATGAGGTTGATATCTTTGATGCGGCCCGGCGTATCGCACCCGAATGCTTCTTTGGCGACAGCCTGAGCTTGGAGGCCGAGATGTTTCTCAGCGGCACCGGACTGCCAATCTTGTACCGAGCAGTGGCGATGGCGGCGGGTCAAACCAATATCTCCGCGCGCCCGGCACGGGACATCCTGCAGGATGCACGATCCGGTACTGATCCGCACGCAGTCCAAACCGCAGCGCTGTTCACAACGCATCTGGGCGCTCTACTAGGGGATATGGCCGTCACATTGATGCCGATTGGCGGCGTCTTTTTGGTCGGCGGCGTGGCGGAAAAAAACCGTTGGCTGTTCGGAGACAGTTTTCTGGATGCCTTCAACAATGGTGGCCGGTTCAGCGAGCTGCGGCGCGGAATGGATCTCTATGTCTCCGAACAGGTCGAATTTGGCATTGTTGGCGCTAACAACTTCTGCAAAAATGCCCTCATGCGGTAGAACCGCCTGACAATTCTCAATGAAGGAACGCGGGATGATCCTGTGCTGCGGAGAAGCGCTGATCGATATGATCACCGAGCCTACAGTCTCGGGTGCCCAAGGGTATGTACCCCATTCTGGAGGTGCAATTTTCAACACGGCGATCGCGTTGGGGAGATTGGGCGCGCCTGTTGGCATGCTGACCGGCTTGTCGTCCGATATGTTTGGTGAACAATTGGCAGAAACGCTGAAAGCGAGCCATGTGGATACATCCCATGTGATCACCAGCGACCGCCCCACCACGTTGGCGTTTGTGAAACTGGTCGATGGACACGCGTCGTACAACTTTGTTGACGAAAATACTGCCGGGCGCATGCTTCGGCCTGAGGATATGCCCGACCAATTGCCTGCGATCTCGACCCTGTATCTAGGCGGTATCAGTCTTGCCTGCGAACCCTGCGCCGATGCTTATGCTGCCCTGCTGAGCCATCACGGGGCGGATCGGGCCGTAATGCTGGACCCCAACATCCGACCGGGATTTATTCAGGATCAGACCAGATACCGCACCCGTTTGAATGCCATGATTGCGCAGACTGATATCCTCAAAGTCTCGGATGAGGATCTGGACTGGATCATTCCGGGGCCCGAAACCCATGCCGAAAAGGTGCCTTTGTTGCTGCAAGCCGGGCCCTCGGTTGTGATTGTTACACGTGGGAGCCAAGGAGCCTCGGGCTATCTACGCGATGGCTCGGAAACCACGATACCGGTTAAAGCGGTTCAGGTTGTCGATACGGTGGGGGCGGGTGATACGTTCAACGCTGGTGTACTGGCCGAACTTCACCGTTCTGGGCATCTGACCGAACCCGCGCTACGCGATCTGACAACAGAGTGCCTGCGCGCCGCTCTAGCGTTGGGTGCAGATGTTGCAGCAGTCACCGTGTCGCGTGCCGGGGCCAACCCACCCTGGGCGCATGAGCTTTAGTCCCCAAAAGGGAAGTCACATGAAACGTTCCGACATCAACCGCATCAAGACCGAAGCACAGGCCTTTATCCAGTCTTTCGGGTTCATCCTGCCCCCATTTGCCGACTGGTCCCCGGATCAGATGCGCAGCGCCAAGGCCGACACGATCCGCGCCCGGGGGCTGGGATGGGACATCACCGATTACGGGCAAGGCAAATTTGATGAGCTTGGCCTGTTCCTGTTCACCCTGCGCAATGGGGATGAGAATGATCTGAGCCAGGGCCGCGGGATGCTCTATGCCGAGAAACTACTGATCTCGCGCGACAAGCAGCTGTCGCCAATGCATCGCCACATCGTCAAAGCCGAAGATATCATCAACCGGGGCGGCGGCGATCTGGTGATGGAGATCTATGCCTCGGACCCCGACGGCAGCGTCGACCGCGACACACCAGTTGTGGTTCCCAGTGATGGATGCGACATCACCATCACTCCTGGTGAGTTGCTGCGCCTGAAACCCGGCGAAAGCGTAACATTGATGCCCGGTATCTGGCACGCCTTCTGGGCCGAGCGCGGGGATTGCCTAATCGGCGAGGTCTCAACCGTAAACGACGACCGCACCGATAACGTCTTCGAACAACCCATCCCGCGCTTTGCCACGATCGAAGAAGATACCGAGGCCGAATTCCTGCTGGTTGCGGATTACTGATCCACCCCGTATCTGACACGAGCCTCTCAGCGATTGCTTGACAAGCTTGCCTTCTCCAGAATAGCTGGCCTGTGATGGTTCCCGCTACTTTGATTGCGGGATGAAAATGGGAATACGGTGCGGCCCCGGGACACCCGGGTCAGGCCAAATCCGTGACTGCCCCCGCAACTGTAAGCGGTGAGCAACGCCAAATCACCACTGGCCCGAAAAGGCCGGGAAGGTTGGCCAAGCAACGACCCGCAAGTCAGGAGACCTGCCATCACCTGTGAAACCAACCCGGGACGGGGCGTCCTGGAAGGAGGATTGATGGCAGATTTGCGCCCTTACAGGACCGGTACTTTCTATGCGGGCATTTTGCGCGTTGAGGATAGCCGTGGACAAAACACCTGACCACTTTGTGCTGATCTGCTCGACCTGCCAGGGTGAGATCGAAGCCAGCGCCGCCCAAAGTCTGCTGGACGCGTCGCTGCCCGACGGGTTCGCTACGCGACTGATCCCATGTATGGCAGGATGCGAACGTCCCATGGCCATAGGTCTGCAAGCCGAAGGCAAAGCCCAATACCTGTTTGGCGATATTCAAAGCACTGCCGATCTGGATGCGATCGCCACCTTCGCCCATCAGTACCGCGACAGCGAGAGCGGCTGGACCAGCGCAACGGATCGCCCCCCCGCCTTGCTGTTCAAAACTCTGGCACGTCTGCCCCGTCTTCCAAAGGCGGGTAAGGCATGAGCTTTCTGGTCGCGGAGAATCTGGAATACTACGCCCTGAATGGCGATGTGTTGCTACAAGACGTCTCATTCTCTTTGGAAGAAGGGGCCATACTTGCCATTGCCGGTCCGAACGGTGCCGGCAAAACAACGCTGCTGAACCTGATCTGCGGGGTCGAGCGTCTGGCGCTGGGGGACGTGCGGATCAACGGTCAAAGCCTGCGCAGCCTGTCTGCGCAAGAACGCGCCCGGACCATTGCGGTTGTTGGTCAGCAGGAACTGCCCGATGGCCGCCTAAAGCTGCGCGACTACGTTGCGCTGGGTCAGATTCCCATTCAAAGCGACCGCTCGGCGAAAGACCACAAGATGGATCTTGCGTGCGTTCTGCGCACAACCGAGCTGACCCATCTGGCGGATAAGCCGATGCAGCGGCTCTCGGGCGGCGAACGCCAACGCGCCCATATCGCGCGTGCATTGGCTCAGAACCCCTCGCTGTTGTTTCTGGACGAGCCCACCAATCATCTGGACCCCGATGCCAAGGGGCACATGCTGTCGCTGGTTGCCGAACTGGGCGTGACGGTGGTGATGATCGTACACGACCTTGTCATGATCCCGGAATTCGCCAGCCATGTCGCGCTGATGAAATCCACACGCATGACGGGCTTTGGGCCAGTCGACCAGATACTAACGCCGGATCATGTGCGCGACACTTTTGGTGTTGACTACCTGTGCTTCCAGCACGAAGGGCGCATGATCCCGGCGCTGGATATCCGAAAACGAACGCTTTCATCTTAACAGGAGAGATTGATGAAACAAAAACTTTGGTCAGCTTTGATGATCACCGGCTTGGCCAGCAGCGCGGCAGCCCATGAGGTAACCGTGGACAATTGCGGCGAACCGCTGGTGTTCGAAACCATGCCCGAACGGCTGGTGGTGCATGATATGAACATGACCGACATGGCCTTTGCGCTTGGCCTACAAGACCGGATCGTTGGTTTGACCGGAATCACCGGCTGGTACAAGACCAGCCCAGATTTCGACAAGCTGCGCGGCGACATCCCCGAGCTCGCACCAAAATACCCAACCGTCGAAAACCTGGTCGCGGCCGAACCCGACCTGTTCTTCGCGGGCTGGTACTACGGCATGAAGCCCGGCGGCGACGTGACGCCGGACACCCTGGCCCCGTTCGGCATCAAGACCATGATCCTGACCGAAAGCTGCGTGCATCTGGACAAAGACCGCCCTGAGGCCAGCATGGACCTGCTGTTCAACGATGTGCTGCGTCTGGGTCAGGTCATGCATGTCGAGGAGAAGGCCGAGGTACTGGTTGCAGGCTGGAAAGAACAGCTGGCTGCCATCGAAGCCAAAACCGCCGATCTGGCCAAACCCCGTGTCTTCCTGCTGGACGGTCCAGCGGATGCGCCCTTCACCGCTGGCAAATTCGCCATCCCCGATGCGATGATCGCAGCGGCTGGCGGCGAAAACGTCACCCATGACATGGAGACCAGCTGGGGCCGTACCTCGTGGGAGGCGGTTGCCGCGTCGAACCCGGAATTCCTGGTGCTGCTTGACTATCAGACCGGCAACGGGGCAGAGGATACGTTCACGTTCCTGCAAGAGCACCCAGTGATGTCCCAAACAGATGCAGTCAAAAATGAACGCTGGATCGGTCTGCGTTACGAAGAGTTGACACCGGGACCGGCAAATATCGACGCGATCCAGAAAATGGCGGATGCGATGCACCCGACGGCGACCAACTGATATGGTCCAGACAGGCCGGATAGTTGTGCTGGGGGCGGTCGTTCTGACCGCCCTTTTGCTGCTGTCGACGGTTTATGGCACCACCCCGATCCCCGTGGCCGATGTCATTGCTGCCATCGGTTTGGGAACTGGCCTGTCCGAAGGCGAGATGTCGCCGCTGCATCGGATCGTGTTTGATCTGCGCCTGCCCCGTGCGCTGTTCGCCACTGTCATCGGTGCCGGGCTTGGTGTTGTGGGCGTGGTTCTGCAAACCACCACGCGCAACGATCTGGCCGATCCATTTCTGTTCGGCCTCTCGTCGGGCGCGGCTGCGGGCGCTGTGCTGGTTATCACGGTCACGGGCGATGTACTGGGCTTCTGGACCTTACCGCTGGCGGCTTTCTGTGGCGGTCTGATCGCATCAGGCATCGTGCTGGCCCTGGTCCAGGGTTTGCGCACAAGTGCACCGGAAAAGCTGATCCTGGCGGGGCTTGCCGTGTCTTTCCTGTTCTCCGCCATCACCAACTATCTTATCTTTGCCGGCGACAGCCGCGCCGCCCATTCTGTGATCTTCTGGATGCTGGGCGGACTGGGCCTTGCGCGGTGGGAGACGTTTCCACTGGTCTTGATCGGGCTGGCCCTGATCCTGGGCTATGCACTCTATCGCAGCCGCTGGCTAGATGCCCTTCTGACCGGAGATTTCACCGCCGCGACGCTTGGCATTCCTGTACAGGGCCTGCGCTTTCGCATGTTCTTTGTTGCGGCCCTGGCCACGGCAAGCTTCGTGTCAGTCGCGGGTGTCATCGGCTTTGTCGGCCTGATGGTCCCTCATATCGCGCGTGGAATAGCGGGAACACTTCACCGCAACCTGCTGATCACCTCGGCCATCGTGGGCGCCATCCTTCTGACCGCCTCGGATATCGTGTCCCGATTGCTGCTAGCACCTCAGGAGTTACCGGTCGGCATCGTGACCACCTCTATCGGGTCGCTTTTCGTATTCCTGTACCTGTTCAAATCAGCGCGAAACGGTTGACCCTAATGCGTTCCACGCGGGACGAAAAACGGATCGATCATAATGGTTTCGCTCTGCTTACCGGGCTCTGCCAGCCTGCGTTCAAGCAACGCAATGACCTGATCAACCGCATCATCAATCGGGTTGTTGACGGTGCTGAGATCGAAATTCGGCCAACTTGCCATTTCGATATCGTCAAACCCGATCAGTGAGAGGTCACCCGGAACATCCAAACCCAGCTCGCGCGCGGCGGTCAGCGCACCGATCGCGCTGGCGTCGTTGGCACAGACCAACGCGTCCAGCTTGTGCTCGGTAAGCAGTTTCAGCGCAATCTCGTGCCCGGTCTCAACCGTGAAATCCCCTGTGGCTTCGGCAATCAGGTTTAATCCTGCTTCGTCCAGAACCCCGATCACACCCGATCTACGCTCGACCGATGACGAGAAACTGGGCGCGCCGCCCAGATACCCAAACCGTGTGCGCCCCTTGTCGATCAGCACCTGAGCTGCAAGCCCCGTACCGTCGGCATTGCGGCAACAGACATTATCGACACCCGGCGCCTGGACGATTCGGCCTGTGGAAATCATCGGCACACCGAACTTTGTGCACCGCGTGACCAATGCACGCGGCATGCTGCCACCACGCAAGATCAAAGCGTCCAAAGGATAACGCAAAACCTGCTCGATCGCGTCTTCTGCACGCTGATCCCCGCCATCAATGAGAATCGGCCATTTGTTCAAAGCGTTCAGTTTTCCGACCAAAGCGCTCACGAATTCGGAATCATATGTGCTACGCATATTGCCGACAAAGACAGCCACCAGATGCGAGCGCCCATCCTTCAGCCCGGCAGCCAATGCATTTGGTTGATAGCCCATTTTATGGGCCACTTTCTCGATAATTTTTCTTTTTCTTTCATCAAGATACGCACCCGGCGTAAAGGCGCGTGAAACCGCTGAACGCGACACACCAGCCGCATCTGCAACGGCTTGCGCGGTTACCCGGCGGCGCCTATCGGCTGGTTTGTCATGATCCTGAGCCACGCCCAACCTGTCCTTCGAATTGGTGGAATTTGTCAATATTGCTAGGAATCTTTCATCGAACTGTCACACGTTAACAGTATGTGAGCACGTGTGCAGATTTCGGACGCTCTCCACGATGTGATCGAATGCTGTGCAACACCAACACCGCAGGGGGGACCTGCACCACAATCTGGCATCGAATTGCCTACAAGCTCTTTATTGAAAGAGCTCGACACCGAACCGGAGAACCAAAATGACCAACCTTAAGTTCTGCGCAACTGCTGCCACCGTCGCCTTTACCGCGACCGCAGCCTTTGCCGAAACCGAAATCACCTGGTGGCACGCAATGGGCGGCCAGCTGGGCGAGACCGTCAACAAAATTGCCGAGGATTTCAACGCCTCGCAGGACGAATACAAAATCACTCCGGTCTACAAGGGTAGCTACGAAGAAACGCTGACCGCCGGTATCGCTGCATTCCGCGCTGGCGAACAGCCCAACGTCATGCAGGTGTTTGACGCCGGTGCTGCCACCGTGATCGGTGCAAAAGGTGCGACTATCCCGGTTCAGGATCTGCTGGCTAACAATGGCGTTGATTTCGACATCAATGACTACATCGCTGGCGTGCGATACTTCTACGCAGACAGCGATGGCAAGATGATCGGCATGCCGTTCAACTCGTCAACACCTATCATGTACTACAATGTAGATGCGCTGGAAGCTGCGGGCGTTACACCCCCCAAGACATGGGAAGAGTTCCAGTCAACCACCGCACCGGCGCTGAAAGACGCAGGCTATATCCCGCTCAGCCAGTCGCACCTGCCCTGGATCTTCACCGAAAACTTCATGTCGCGTCACAACCTGCCGTTTGCGACCAACAACAACGGCTATGACGGCACCGACACCGAAATCCTGATCAACAACGACGCCATCAAGGCCCATTTCCAGGCGGTGAGCGACTGGAAAGAAGACGGGTTGTTTGAATGGTACGGCACTGGCTGGGGCGACAACGCCAAGCCGTTCGAAGAAGGCAAAGTTGCCATGTGGCTGGGGTCTTCCGGCTCGTTTGGGGGCCTGCTGCAGAAAGACCTGCCGTTTGAATTCAGCGCAACCGAGCTGCCTTATTGGGAAGCCGTAACAGCCGAGCCGACACAAACGTTCATCGGTGGTGCGGCCCTGTTCGCCATGGCGGGCAAATCGGATGAAGAAAACAAGGCGACAGCCGAATTCTTCAACTTCCTGACCGCGCCTGAAACCCAGTATTTCTGGCATCAGGAAACCGGTTATGTGCCGATCACCGAAGCTGCATACGAAGTCGCCAAAAAAGACGGCCACTATGACCGCTTCCCGGCAGCCGAAGTTGGCGTCAACCAGCTGTCCGCCAAAGCAGGCGACAACACCAAAGGCTACCGCATGGGCTTCTATGTCCAGATCCGCGACATCATGAACCGCGAATATGGCCGTATCCTGACCGGTGAAACCGACGTGGAAACCGCCTTCCAGAACATCGAAGCAGAAGCCAACGAATTGCTGGCCCGCTTTGCAAAGACTCAGGGTTAATCCCTGGGATCACCCCCAGGATGGTCGCGCCTTCGGGTGCGGCCATCCCCCTTTTCTGCAACTGGAAGACCTATGAAACGCGCGGGTTTTGATAATGTCTGGCTTCCTGTGGCTTTGCTGCTGCCACAGTTGATGATCATCGCCATCTTCTTTTACTGGCCTGCGGGATGGGCGCTGCAATCGTCCTTCTTTCTGCAAGACCCGTTCGGATTCGGGTCAACCTTTGTCGGGGCCGAGAACTATACGTCGTTGATTGGCAATGATCAGTATAAACGCATTGCCTGGTTCACGATTGTCTTCTCGGTTCTGGTTACCTTCTTCTCACTGGCCATCGCGCTGCTGCTGGCCGTCAAGGCCGATAAGGTCCTGCGCGGCGCCAAGACCTATCGCACCTTGCTGATGTGGGTCTACGCCATCGCGCCTCCGGTTGCCGGATTTCTGGGCATCCTGTTTTTTGACCAAAGCACAGGCCCGATGACCAAGTTCTTCCAGATGTTTGGCTGGGATTTCAAACTGGGCGTTGACTACAACGCCACCGCGACCGCGATGATCATCGTATCGGTCTGGAAGCAAATCCCTGTCAATTTCATCTTCTTCCTGTCGGGCCTACAATCGATCCCGCGCTCGGTGCGCGAGGCGGCGATGATCGACAACCGCTCGGCCACCGGGCGGTTCTGGCAGGTCACCTTCCCGCTACTGGCCCCCACCGCGTTCTTCCTGCTGATCATCAACATCACCTATGCGCTGTTCGACACCTTCGGTGTGATTGACGCGCTGATGAAGGGTGAGCCGGGCAATAATCCGATGACGCTGGTCTACAAGGTCTATCTGGACGGGTTCCGAGGCAATGACCTGGGCGGCTCTTCCGCGCAATCCGTCATTCTGATGGGTTTGGTTCTACTCCTCACCGTCTTTCAGTTCCGGCTGGTTGAGCGCCGGATCCACTATACCTGAAGGGGCGAACAATGGCTGACACAACCCTTGAGACGACCGAAACCACCCGCCGCCCCCGCAAAATCCGTTGGGAGACCATCGGTGATCACTTTGTGCTGATCCTGGGCTCGTTGCTGATGATCCTGCCGCCCCTGCTGGCGCTGACCACCGCCAGCCATGATGCGGTGACCATCCATCGACAGGGCATTCAGATCGGCCTTGGCGACGATCTGGGCAAGAACTTCCACGCCGCCATGTTCGAGAAAGGCGGATTTACCCAAACCGTCGACGGCACGCTGATGCTGATGAACTCGTTCATTCTGGGCATCGGCTTCGCAGTCGGCAAGATCATCATCTCGATGATGGCAGCCTATGCCATCGTCTATTTCCGCCTGCGCTTTGCCACGCTGGCCTTTTGGGTGATCTTTACCACCCTCCTTCTCCCGCTTGAGGTACGGATTCTGCCCTCGTATGAGGCGATCCAGAAGCTGGGCCTGACCAACACCTATACCGGTCTGATCGTCCCGCTGATCGCATCGGCCACTGGTACTTTCTTTTTCCGACAGTTCTTTATGTCCGTCCCTGAGGAACTGGCCGAGGCCGCCCGGATCGATGGTGCAGGTCCGTGGAAGTTCTTTGTCGACATCCTCGTCCCGCTCAGCCGGACGATGATCGCCGCGATCTTCATCATCATGTTCGTCTTTGGCTGGAACCAGTATCTGTGGCCAACGCTGATCACGACAGACGAAAGCTTCTTTACGCTGGTCCGCGGTATCAAGCAGATCGTGCTGACCTATACTGACAGTCAGATCCCTGAACACGGGCAGGCTTTGGCACTGGCGATCGTCGCAATGATCCCGCCGGTGGCCATCGTCATTTTCTTCCAGAATTGGTTCGTCAAGGGCCTCACAGAATCCGACAAATAAGGAATACGCGCATGGCTCAGGTATCATTAGAGGGCATCCGCAAGGTCTATCCCAACGGCTTCAAAGCGGTTGAAACCACCAGTTTCACCATTCAGGACGGCGAGTTCGTCGTTCTGGTTGGTCCGTCGGGTTGTGGTAAATCCACCCTGCTGCGGATGATTGCAGGGCTGGAGGATATTACCGAAGGGACGCTGAAAATCGGCGACCGGGTGGTCAACAACGTAGACCCGGCGGACCGGGACATCGCGATGGTGTTCCAGAACTACGCGTTGTATCCGCATATGACTGTCCGAAAGAATATAGGCTACGGGTTGAAGAACCGCGGCACGCCCGCGTCCGAGATCGCCGCCAAGGTCGAAGACGCCGCCAAGATGCTGAATCTGACCGAGTATCTGGATCGCAAGCCGGCGCAACTGTCGGGTGGTCAGCGTCAGCGCGTTGCGATGGGCCGCGCAGTTGTGCGCGATCCGGCGCTGTTCCTGTTTGACGAACCGCTATCCAACCTTGACGCCAAGTTGCGCAACCAGATGCGGATCGAAATCAAGGCCCTACAACGCCGCCTTGGCACGACGGCCGTCTATGTGACCCACGATCAGGTCGAAGCCATGACCATGGCCGACCGCATCATCGTTCTGAACGCTGGCCAGATTGAGCAGATCGGCACGCCTTCTGAAATCTATCACAACCCGGCCTCGACCTTTGTCGCCTCGTTCATGGGTGCGCCGCCGATGAATTTGATTGAGGCGCAGGTCGATCAAGGCCAGGTGCGGATCAACGGCTATGACGGGATCATGACCGCGCCCGCCTCGGCCAACGGACCGGTTACACTGGGCATCCGACCCGAAGATATCGAGCTGGAAGGTCAGGGTTCCGTGCCGTTTCAGGTGGATATCCTTGAAGAACTGGGGGCGCATCGGTTGCTGCACGGTCAGCTTGGCGGTCAGCCCTTCACGGTTCTGGTCAGCAAAGATCACGCGGCCCAAACAGGCGAAACCCAGATCACCCTGAAACCCGACGCGCTGCGTCTGTTTGATGTGGAAACAGGAAAAGTCATTTGATCACAGACGTTTTGGATGTGCTTCCCGCTGTAACACCGGATCAGCGGTTAAGTATATTGTCCGCCCCGCGAACCGCTGCGGCGCATCGGGAGTTGCTGCGCGATATTCCAGCGATGAATGCGCTGCAGCTTGGCGGGCAGGCGCAGATATCCACTCTGCCCGCGCAGTTCACCGTGGCTGCATGGAATGTGGAACGCTGCCTATTCCCCGAGGCGACCGCCGCGCATCTTGGTCGGATCAGCCCCGATGTTGTTCTCCTGTCCGAGGTCGATCACGGCATGGCGCGCACATCGCAACGGCACACGACCGAAGCGATGGCAGATGCCCTTGGAATGGTCTACGCCTTTGGGGTCGAGTTTCACGAACTCGATCTGGGCGGCCCGACCGAGCGCCATTTCTGCAAAGACGACTTCAACGCACTGGGATGGCATGGCAATGCGATCCTGTCTTCGGTGCCGTTTGAACGCGCCGCCCTGTTTCGGTTGGACGATCATGGCCACTGGTTCTCTTGCGATGAAGGTGCCGCAGATCCCGACCAGCCGCGCGTCGGTGGCCGTATGGCCATCGCTGCTGTTCTGCCTACGGAAAACGGCCCGGTTTGCGTCGTGTCCACCCATCTGGAAAGCAACGCGAATGCCGCCCATCGCCACACGCAGTTCGATATCCTGCTTAGGGCAATTGACAGCTTCGCGCCGGGCCTGCCGGTTCTGATCGGTGGGGATTTGAACACCGGCAACCACCTGCCTCCGGATTTCAACTGGCAGAACGAGAGCCTTTTTGGTCTGGCCGGGACGCATGGTTACGATTGGGGTTTCACAGCCGACGGAACGACCACCCGCCCCAGCCTGATCACCCCACACCCTCAGCGTGTGATGAAGCTGGATTGGTTGGCAGGCCGCGATCTGGGCTGTGAAGAAAAGGGGCTGTTGACCTCAATCTCAGACGAGGGAACGCCGCTTTCCGATCATGATTGCGTCTGGTGCCGCGCGGCGCTGACGTCGGTCAGGTCACATGAGCCGGACCTGACTTAGCCCGGCTCTCTTGCCCGCGATCAACCCAGAATGCCCGGCAAACGCAGCCCATGTGCGCGGGCGCAATCCTTGGCGATGTCATAGCCCGCATCTGCGTGACGCCACACGCCCGAGGCCGGGTCATTCCAAAGCACCCGCTCAAGACGTTTGGCGGCTTCGTCGGTGCCGTCAGCACAGATCACAACGCCCGCGTGCTGGCTGAACCCCATCCCTACGCCACCGCCATGATGCAGGCTAACCCAGGTCGCGCCCGAAGCAGTGTTGACCAGCGCATTCAACAAAGGCCAGTCCGACACGGCGTCCGAGCCATCCTTCATCGCCTCGGTCTCGCGGTTCGGTGAGGCGACTGAGCCACTGTCCAGATGGTCGCGCCCGATGACGATGGGTGCTTTCAACTCACCGTTGCGCACCATCTCGTTGAAGGCCAGCCCAGCCTTGTGTCGATCACCCAACCCAATCCAGCAGATACGTGCTGGCAGACCCTGGAAGGCGATCCGTTCCTGCGCCATGTCGAGCCAATTATGCAGATGGGTGTTCTCGGGGAACAGTTCCTTCATCTTGGCGTCGGTTTTGTAGATATCCTCGGGGTCGCCAGACAGCGCACACCAGCGGAACGGGCCAATGCCGCGGCAGAACAGCGGGCGGATATAGGCTGGCACGAAGCCGGGGAAGGCAAAGGCATTCTCCAGACCCTCATCTTGCGCCACTTGCCGGATGTTATTGCCATAGTCCAAAGTCGGTACGCCCGCGTTCCAGAAGTCGACCATCGCGGCGACGTGTTGTTTCATTGAGGCGCGCGAGGCTTTTTCAACCGCCTTGGGGTCGCTTTCGCGCGTGTCCTTCCACTGCGCCATAGTCCAGCCGATGGGCAGATAACCGTTGACCGGGTCATGCGCGCTGGTCTGATCGGTGACGATATCGGGCCGCATGCCACCGGCCTGCATCCGCGCGTAAATTTCGGGAAAAATCTCGGCGGCATTGCCCAGCAGTCCGACCGACTTGGCCTCTCCCGCCTTGGTCCAGCAGTCGATCATCTCCAACGCTTCATCCAGCGTCTCGGCCTTATCGTCCAGGTATTTGGTGCGCAGACGGAAATCGATACTGTCCGGGTTGCACTCGACCGCCAGACAGCAGGCCCCAGCGAAAACGGCGGCCAGCGGCTGCGCGCCACCCATGCCGCCCAGACCCCCGGTCAGAATCCATCTGCCGGTCAGATCGCCATCATAGTGCTGACGCCCGGCTTCGGCAAAGGTCTCATAGGTACCCTGCACGATGCCCTGTGTGCCGATGTAAATCCACGAGCCAGCGGTCATCTGGCCGTACATCATCAAGCCCTTCTTATCGAGCTCATTAAAATGATCCCAGTTGGCCCAATGCGGCACGAGGTTCGAATTCGCAATCAGCACCCGTGGCGCATCCGAATGGGTCCGCACAATGGCCACCGGTTTGCCGGATTGCACCACTAGGGTCTCATCTTCCTCAAGGTCCTTAAGACTGGCCACGATAGTATCGAAATCCTTCCACGTCCGCGCCGCGCGCCCGATGCCGCCATACACCACCAATTCGTGCGGGTTCTCGGCCACGTCCGGGTGCAGGTTGTTCATCATCATCCGCAGCGGAGCTTCGGTCATCCAGCTTTTGGCATTCAGCTCCGGGCCGGTGGGCGGAAAGATATCACGGGTGTTTTTGCGAGGATCAGTCATGCGGCAATCTCCAATGCAGTGTCCTGGATTGCATCCAGTATGTCTTTGAGCCATCGGCGCAGCCGACTGGCTTTTTGGGCGTCATAGGTCCACGGGGCCGTTTCGGCGCTGAGATAGGTGGATTGAGCCAGTTCCATCTGAATGGCGTGCACGCCCTCGGTAGGGCGGCCGTAGTGCCTAGTGGTCCAGCCCCCTTTGAAACGCCCGTTCAGGACGGTGCTATAAGGTGATGAAGCGACGAACTCATGCGCGATGACCTCGATTGGGGGGGCACAGGTTGTGCCGTCATTTGTGCCGAGGTTCATATCTGGCAACACCCCGTCGAACAGGAAGGGAATGTGGCTGCGGATCGAATGGCAGTCATAAAGAACAGCGACCCCATGGATCGCCTTGACCCGCGCCAGTTCGGCCTCAAGGGCGGCGTGATACGGCGCGTGGAACATGGTCAGCCGGTTTTCGATTTCCGCGTCAGATGGCAGCTGGTCCCAGATTCCGTGGCCATCAAAATCGGTCAGCGGGACCAGAGTTGTAGTGTTTTGACCGGGATATAGCGACGCACCAGACGGATCGCGATTGGCATCGATCACATAGCGATGGAACGTGGCGCGCACCGTCGTGGCACCGGGAAGCAGCCCGTCATAGAGCATGTGAATATGCCAATCCGTATCTGCCAGCGTCCGGCCCTGATCATTCAGATTCGCCTCAATTTCGGGCGGCACATATGTACCGGTATGGGGCAAGCCCAAAACGATTGGGCCCGTGCCTCGGGATATCTCAACCGGGTCACTCATGCGCCCAGCCCTGGCATGTCGACGCCCGTGTTATGGGCAATCTCGCCGCTGGCAATCAGGGCCGACGCCGCCTCGATATCCGGAGCGGTATAGCGGTCATCGCCCAAAGGCGGCACAACCGCGCGCAATTGAGCCATAACTCCCTGCAAGGTTTCGCTGGTGGGCAGCGGCGCGCGGAATTCGACCCCTTGCGTCGCACACAGCAGTTCGACCCCTAGAATGCGCTCCAGATTGGTCACCATCTGCCCCAATCGCCGCGCGCCATGGGCGGCCATGCTGACGTGGTCCTCCTGATTGGCTGAGGTCGGCGTGCTATCCGTCACGCAGGGGTTGGCCAGATGTTTGTTCTCGCTCATCAGGGCCGCCGTTGTCACCTCGGCAATCATCAAACCCGAGTTCAGCCCCGGATTGGGCGTCAGGAAGGGCGGTAGATCAAAGCTGAGCACCGGGTCCACGATCAACGCAATCCGACGTTGGGCAATCGCCCCGATCTCGGCCACGGCCAGCGCAATCATATCGGCGGCAAAGCCCACCGGCTCGGCATGGAAGTTGCCGCCCGAGACGATCAGCCCGGCGCCGGTCAGGACCAGAGGGTTATCGGTGGCGGCATTGGCCTCGATCTCCAGCGTAACGGCCGCCTGACGCAGCACATCCATCGCCGCACCAACGACCTGTGGCTGACAACGAATGCAGTACGGATCCTGCACCCGCGTGTCGCCCTCACGATGGCTTTCGCGGATCACCGACCCGGCCAGCAGAGCGCGCATGGTCGCACCGGCCTCGATCTGGCCGCGATGGCCGCGCAATGTGTGGATCTCGGGCTGTAAAGGCGCGGTCGAGCCCATGATGGCATCGGTCGTAAGCGCCGACGTCACCAATGCGCTCTGTGCCGCCTGCCACGCACCAAACAGGCCCGCCAGCGCAAAGGCGGTCGAGAACTGGGTGCCATTGATCAGCGCCAGACCTTCCTTGGGGCCCAGTACCACCGGCGTCAGACCGGCAGCCGCCAATGCAGGACCGCCGGGCATGACCTTGCCGCCAAACTCTGCCTCACCCTCGCCCATCATGACCGCCGCCATGTGGGACAGCGGCGCCAGATCCCCGGACGCGCCGACCGACCCCTGCGCTGGGATCACCGGGGTTACACCCTTATCCAGCATCGCCTCCAGCAGATCGATCAGCTCCAGCCGCACGCCGGACGCGCCACGCCCGAGACTGAGCAGTTTCAGCGCCATCATCAATCGCGCATGCGCCCGCGCGATGGCAGGCCCCACGCCACAGCAATGCGACAGGATCAGGTTGCGCTGCAGGGTTGCCGTATCCTCAGCCGCGATCTTGACGCTGGCCAGTTTGCCAAAGCCGGTATTGACCCCGTAAACCGCCGCCTCACCCGCAGCCGCATCTGCAATGCGGACATGAGCAGTTTCGATATCGGGCCTGCACGCCGGGTCCAGCCTGACAGCGCATTCTTCACGATAGACCTGTTCCAGCTGCGCCAGTGAGACTGCGCCGGGCGTGAGTGTCAGTGTTGTCAAACTGCACCTCCGATGATGCGGGTATGAAGTGGGTTAAATCCGATGCGATAAGCCAGCTCGGCCGGGTGGGCCACATCCCAAACCGCAAGATCGGCGCGCAAGCCGGGGGCAATCTGGCCACAGTCTTTCAGCCCCAAGGCACGGGCGGCATGGGTGGTTACACCCCGCAATGCCTCTTCGGGTGTCATGCGAAACAGAGTGCAAGCCATATTCATGGTCAACAGCAACGAGGTCATCGGAGCCGAGCCAGGATTGCAATCCGTTGCCAGCGCCATCGGCACATTGTGTTTACGCAGCAGGTCGATGGGTGGAGCCTGCGTCTCGCGCAGGGTGTAGAAGGCGCCAGGCAGGATCACACCGACGGTGCCCGCCTGGGCCATGGCGAGCGCCCCCTCTTCGTCAAGATATTCAATGTGATCTGCCGACAGAGCACCATATGAGGACGCCAACTTCGCCCCGCCTAGATTGGACAACTGCTCGGCATGGAGTTTGATCGGCAGGCCAAGCTCCTGCGCCGCATTGAATAGAGGCACCAGCTGGTAAGGTTGAAAGGCAATGCCCTCACAGAACGCATCCACCGCATCCACCAGCCCTTCGGCTTGGGCCGCACGCAGCGTCGGGATACAGACCTCGGCAATGTAGGCGTCGGGGCGACCGTTATATTCTGCTGGCACAGCATGTGCGCCTAGAAAACTGGTCACAACCCTCACTGGACGATGCTGCGGCAATGCACGGGCGGCGCGCAGCATGTTCAGTTCGGTGTCTCGATCCAGCCCATAGCCTGATTTGACCTCAATTACCGCCACACCTTCGGCCAGCATGGCGTCCACGCGCGGCAAGGCCTGCGCTATTAGATCGGCAACGCTGGCGGTACGGGTTGCAGTCACGGTCGAAATGATACCGCCACCCGCGCGCGCAACCTCTTCATAGCTGGCCCCGTTCAGGCGCATCTCAAACTCAACCGCGCGATGGCCGCCATGCACCACATGAGTGTGACAATCGATCAGCGCAGGGGTTACCAATCGACCTTCGAGCGCGCGCTGTGGCAGTCCCGCGTAAGCGCCAGGCACATCCGCTCGCGGACCAACCCAAGCGATTTTTCCCGCCTGAACGGCAATCGCGGCATCGTCAATCAACCCATAGGCATCAGCGCCTGACATCGTCGCGGCACGCAAATCAGTCAAAAGATGATCCTGGGGCTGCATGGGACTCTCACATCACAATTTCTCTCTTTTCCAGTATATGCATTTATGTTTATTGTCTATCCATATTTGGGAGAGTCTCATGACCGCCGTTTTCGCACAGAACGCCTTGCTGGATACGGGCTGGGCCCGAAATCTGAGGGTGCAGATCAAGGATGGACGGATCAGAAAGCTAACGCTGGACACCACGCCGCAAGCTGGCGATTCGTGTGTTGACACCCTGCTGCCTGCGCTGTCCAACCTGCACAGCCATGCGTTTCAACGCGCCATGGCCGGGATGACAGAATACCGGCTAGCGGGGCGCGACAGCTTCTGGACGTGGCGCGATCTGATGTATCGCTTTACTGCACATTTGAACCCGGATCAGGTTCAGGCCATCGCAGCGCTTGTCTATCTGGAGATGCAAGAGGCCGGATATGCGGCGGTGGGCGAGTTTCACTACCTGCACCATCAGCCGGATGGGCAACCCTATGACCACGTGGCTGAGCTAAGCGACCGCATCATGGCCGCCGCCCTTGAAACGGGGATCGGCCTGACTCACCTGCCCGTGCTCTATACCTATGCGGGCGTTGGAGAACGCCCCTTGGAGCAAGGTCAGAAACGGTTTGGTAATGATGTTGATCGGTTCTGCGCACTGGTCGATCAGGCACGAGCAGCGGCCACGAACCTGCCCGATGATTGCCGGGTTGGCATCGCGCCACACTCTCTGCGCGCCACCAGCCCACGTGATCTGACAGAGGTCTTGCGGGCACAAGGCCAAGGCCCAATTCATATCCACATTGCCGAACAGCCCAAAGAAGTGGCCGAAGTGCAAGCCGGGCTCGGCGCACGCCCGGTCGAATGGTTGCTGGCCAATGCCCCGGTCGATACCACCTGGTGCCTGATCCACGCCACCCAAATGACCGAAGGCGAAACACTGGCCATGGCCCGGTCCGGCGCTGTGGCTGGGCTGTGCCCGGTGACCGAGGCCAATTTGGGCGACGGGCCTTTCAACGGCCCCAGCTATCTGGCCGCAGACGGCGCGTTTGGCGTTGGGTCGGATTCGAATGTGCTGATCTCACTGACCGAAGAATTGAGGACGCTGGAATACTCGCAACGCCTGCGCGATCTGTCTCGCAATGTGCTGGTGACAGGCGAAGGATCGGTCGGGCAGTCGCTGTATTCCAATGCCGCCGCAGGCGGGGCGCAGGCGCTCGCCCGTGATTCAGGGCAGATCGCACCGGGTAATCTGGCCGATCTGGTCGCTATTGACAGCCAGCATCCGTCGCTTTGCGCGCTGCGGCCTGATCAACTGCTGGACGGCTTGGTATTTGCCGCCAAAGATCATGTTATCACTGACCTGTGGTCCGCTGGCCGACATCAGGTTCAAAGCGGGCGGCATGTTCAACGTGACAGGATCATTGCGAACTATCGCAACGCGATGCGCACTCTTCTGGCAGCACTTTAGGCAATTGACGGCCAAATTCTTTGCCTATGCAAATATACAGACATAAACTACTTATGAACACCACTAAAGGCCAAGCAAGCTGTGAGCGCACAAAAGAACATGGGATTTCAGGATATTCGGGATGAGGTGTTGAGCCGCATTCAAACACGCATCTGGCCACAGGGCAGTCTGTTACCAACCGAACTGGAACTGGCGGCCGAGTTTGGCTGTGCCCGCGCCACCGTCAACCGAGCCTTGCGCGAACTGGCCGATGAAGGCATCATCACGCGTCGCCGCAAAGGTGGTACCCGTGTTGTGACCACCCCAGTGAAACAGGCGAAGCTGCCGATCACCGTGGTACGCCAGACCATCGAGGATATGAATGCGGAATACCGCTATGCTCTGGTCAGCCGCAATATGATCAGCTGCCCGCCCTGGCTGCAGGCAAAGCTGGGGCTGCAAGAGGGGGCACAGGTGTTGCATCTGAACTGCATGCACCACGCAGACAACCGCCCGTTTCAGTTCGAAGAACGCTGGATCAACACGGATACGGTGCCGCATGTGATGGATCAGGATTTTCTGACCGTCGGCCCCAATGAGTGGCTTTTGTCCGAAATTCCATTCTCGGATGCGGAAATCGCGTTCTCTGCCGTGCCTGCGGCAGGCCAGCTACAGGAGTTTCTGTCGGTGCCGTCGGGAACGCCGCTGTTCCAGCTGGAACGCACCACGTGGTTTCAGAACAAACCCGTGACCTTTGTCAGAATGACATTTCACCAAGGCTATCAGATGCGAACGACCTATTGACGCCGGTGCAGGATTCAGACCCCGTAACGGGCAAGGAACATATCAACCGCGTGCAAGGCAACCTCGTCTATTTCTTCCTGACTGAACTCTTTCTGGATTCCAAAGGCGGCACGTAGCCACAAGCGTACCTTACAAAGTTCAGCAAACTGTTCTGCGGCAATTTGAATATCCTCGATCGCCAACTCGCCCTTGGCCACGGCCTTATCCAGATACTCGGCCATCCTGCGCTGCCCGTTTTGCGGCCCAGCCTCATAAAACGCCCGACCCAATTCAGGAAAACGATCACGTTCAGCAACGCAGACCCTAAAAACTTGCTGGTTAAAATCGGAAACAAAAAAGGTTATCAACTGAGTGGCTGCGATAGTCAGAACCTCGCGCACGGGTTTGGTTTCATCAACCATCGCAATCACACGCTCGGCCATCCGACGGCATTCGGTCTGCGCCACTTCGACAAACAAAAGACGCTTGTCCGGGAAATAGCTGTATAGCGTAGCCTTGGATACACCCGCCGCCCGGGCGATATCGTCCACACTGGCTCCTTCAAACCCATCCGCCATAAAAACCTCTCGGGCCCCGCTGAGTACCTGTTCAAATTTTCGGCCGGTGCGCAGGATCGTAGCGGTCTGGGTCATGTCGTCTCCTAGTCTGAAGTGCTCCGAGCTTATAAACCGTTCGGTTTAGATACAAGGATTCTCGGTATGCTCAAGTGAATTGACCTCACAATTCTGTTGAATCACCTCTTTGCACGACCCGCTTCACCAAGGTCGGCCAACAAAATGTCCGCACTTGCGACGCGCCAAAACCATGTTAGGACAGGCCATGGTCGAGATATTTCTGCGCACCCTGCCCTTTTTTGCGATCATTGGCCTGGGCTACTGGGCCGGGCGCAGCCGGTTTTTCAGCGCCGAGGCCACGGCTTATCTGACCAAATTTGTGTTCTTCTTTGCCCTCTCGGCAATGCTGTTTCGCTTTGCCGCGACTCTGCCATTTGCCGAGATTTTCAATGGTCGCCTGATCATTGGCTATCTGATCGGTACGCTGGCCGTTTATCTGATTGCAACCCTGATCGCCTGGTTCCGAGGCCTGGATATCCCCACCGCGGCGGTCGAGGCGCAATGCGCCGCTATCGGTAATGTTGGGTTTCTTGGCCTGCCGATGCTGGCCCTGCTGCTGACCGAAGCTGCAATTGGCCCTGTGATGCTGGTTCTGGCCGTTGATCTAGTGGTATTTTCGTCGCTCATCGTGATCCTGATCCATGGGGGGCGCGACGGTAAGCTAACCCCTGCCACGCTGCGGCTGATCGGTATCGGGTTGCTGAAAAATCCCATGATCGTGTCGATTTCCGCCGGTCTGATCTGGTCGGCCTTTCAGGTACCAGTCCCCGGCCCGCTGAACGATTTCCTGACCATTCTGGGCGGCGCGGCAACGCCCGGCGCGCTGTTTGCAATCGGGGCGTCTCTGGCTGGTAAATCCGCCGAGCGCATTCAGGTCGCTGCCTGGTTGAGCTTTTGCAAATTGGTTATCCACCCGGCCTGCGTCGCGATTGCGGTGCTCTGGCTGGTGCCCATCGACACGTTCCCGGCTGCCGTGGCAATTGCCGCCGCCGCCCTGCCAGTGGCCGGCAATGTCTACATGCTGGCCGCCCATTATGGCGTCGCACCCCATCGCGCCTCTGCCGCGATCTTGTTGTCGACCGTAGCCAGCATCCTGACCGTGCCGCTTGTGATTGCCTGGGTCACCGCGCCCTGATCTTCATTCCTTAAAAAATACGTGCGCCAAACGCGCCCGGACTTTACGTCAAGCCCTTGGGTCGTTAGCCATGAGCCGACCCTAACGTGAGGATAAGACCAGATGGAAACCGTTTCGGAAAACGCCTGTTTCGGTGGCGTGCAGGGCGTCTACCGCCACGCTTCGACAGCCTGCCAATGTGACATGACCTTTGGCCTGTTCCTTCCGGCCGAAGCCAAGGATGGTCCGGTTCCGATCCTGTGGTATCTGTCTGGCCTGACCTGCACCCATGAAAACGCGATGACCAAGGCCGGGGCACAGGCCTGGGCGGCTGAGCAAGGGATTGCCGTGATCTTCCCTGACACCTCGCCCCGTGGCGAGGGCGTGGCCGATCACGAAGACTACGATCTGGGTCAGGGCGCCGGGTTCTATGTGAATGCAACGCAATCCCCATGGGCCCCGCATTTCAACATGTGGGACTATGTGGCCGAAGAATTGCCCGCCCTGTTAGCTGAAAATTTCGCCATAGATATGGAGCGTCAAGCCATCACTGGCCATTCCATGGGGGGCCACGGCGCCCTGACGCTGGCAATGAATCTTCCGGGTCGGTTCCGCTCGGTTTCAGCCTTTGCGCCGATCTCGAACCCGACCGGTGCGGATTGGGGTCGCAAACAGCTAGCTGCCTACCTGGGTGAGGATGAAGGGCTTTGGAAAAAGCACGATGCGTCCCTGATGATGAAAGAGGTCGGTTTTGACGGCCCGGTCCTGATCGACACGGGCGCCAATGACCAGTTCATTGATCTGCTGCGCCCCGAAGCTCTGGCCGCTGCGATTGCAGAACGCCGCCAGCAGGCCACTTATCGTCTGCAACCGGGCTATGATCATTCCTATTTCTTTGTCTCCACCTTCATGGAAGACCACGTCACCTTCCACGCCGAAGCGCTGTACGGAGAGTAACGCATGAGCAAATATAACTATGACCTGATCATCATCGGGTCGGGTCCTTCGGGGCGGTCTGCGGCAATCCAGGCAGGTAAGCTGAAACGTCGTGTATTGGTGATCGACCGCAAGGACCGGCTTGGTGGTGTCTCGGTCCACACCGGCACGATCCCTTCGAAAACCCTGCGCGAAACGGTGCTGAACCTCTCTGGCTGGCGCGAGCGCAGCTTTTATGGTCGTTCCTACAGGGTCAAAGACCAGATCCGCGCCGAAGACCTCAAGGCGCGTCTGCACATGACACTGGATCATGAGGTTGACGTATTGGAACATCAATTCAACCGGAACCACGTGGAAACCCTGAACGGGCTGGCAACCTTCACAGGCCCGCACGAGATCGAAGTCGCGACCGACGCGGGTGAGAAAACCCGCCTGACTGCGGCCAAGTTTCTGGTCGCCACAGGGACCAAAACTTATCGCCCCGATTATGTGCCGTTCAACGGCAAGACCGTCGTGGATGGCGATGATTTTCTGGAAATGGCAGAGATTCCGCGCTCACTGATCGTGATCGGTGCCGGGGTGATCGGTGTGGAATACGCGACCATGTTCTCGGCCCTGGACGTGCGGGTCACGCTGATTGAACCCCGCGAGAGCTTTCTAGATTTCATTGACAGCCGCCTGATCCATGAATTCACCCATCAGATACGCGAAAACGGTGTCGATCTGCGCCTCGGCTCTGCTGTTGAGAAAATCGAAGATGCGGGTGAACATGTCGAGGTCACGCTGGAGAACGGCCGCCATGTCCGGGCCGAAATGCTGCTGTTTGCAGCCGGTCGCATGGGCGCAACCTCGGCGTTGAACCTGGATGCAGTCGGGCTGGAAACCGATCATCGCAACCGGATCAACGTGGATCGCAAGACCTATCAGACCGACGTGCCGCATATCTATGCGACAGGTGACGTGATCGGGCATCCGTCACTCGCCTCAACGTCGCTGCAGCAGGGCCGTGTCGCTGCTTGCCATGCGCTGGAAACGCCGACCCTGCCGGAGAGCCCCTGGTATCCTTATGGCATCTACTCGGTGCCCGAGATTTCCACCTGTGGCATGTCCGAAGAGGAATTGCAGGAACGGGGCATTCCCTACGAGGTTGGCGTGGCGCGGTTCCGCGAAACTTCCCGCGGACATATCATGGGGTTGGAACATGGCATGCTGAAGATGCTGTTCTCGCTGAAAACCCGCCGGGTTCTGGGGGTGCAGATTGTGGGTGAAGGGGCGACCGAATTGATCCACATCGCCCAGGCTGTGCTGAACCTAAAAGGCACCGTGGATTACTTTGTCCAGAACACGTTCAACTATCCAACGCTGGCCGAAGCCTACAAGATCGCGGGTCTGGACGCATTCAACCGAATGCCGATCCCGGAAGAATTCAAGGTAAAGAAAAAGCCTGCAGCCAAAGAGGCCAAGAAAGCGTGACAACGCTCTATATCGATGGCGATGCCTGCCCTGTGAAGGCCGAGGCCGAGCGGGTCGCAACCCGCCACAAGGTTCCGATCGCGCTGGTCTCGAATGGCGGGCTGCGGCCTTCGGCGAACCCGTTGGTGCAGGTGGTCATCGTCTCGGAAGGGGCCGATGAAGCTGACAAATGGATTGCCGAGCGTTGCGGGCCTGGCGATGTGGTGGTGACATCGGACATCCCGCTGGCCGCGAAATGCGTTGAAGCTGGGGCCCGCGCGCTGCGCCCCAATGGTGAGGCCTTCACCGCCGCCAATATCGGCCAGCAATTGGCCATGCGCGACCTGATGGCCGATCTGCGCGCAGCCAACCCTTTGGGTGCAGGCGGCGGCGGCAAACCCTTTGGCAAAGCCGACCGGTCCCGGTTTCTGGACGCGTTGGAACGGGAACTCAGGGCAGCAAAACAGGCATAAGGCTCCCGCCCGTCGGCGACGCATCACAGATGCATCTTCTCCAGTTGGGCCAAGCAGCGCTGCGCGCTGCGGTTGGTGCTTGAACTTAAGCGCCTGCCTTGGTTCAGTCGGCGCGCGGCAGGAACTCAGCACAGGATCACAACATGTCAATCCAAGCAGTCATCTTTGATATCGGCAATGTCCTGATCGAATGGCAGCCCGAGCGCTATTATGACCGCGTGATCGGCGAAGACCGCCGTCGGGCCATGTTCGAAGAGGTCGATCTGCACGGTATGAACGATCTTGTGGATCAGGGCTATCATTTCACCGATACGATCTACGACTGGGCTGAGAAATACCCCGAATGGAGCAATGAAATCCGCATGTGGCACGACAAGTGGATCGAGCTTGCCGCGCCTGAAATCCCACATACGGTCCGGTTGCAGAAGGCGTTGCGCGCCAAGGGCGTGCCGGTGTTTGCATTGACGAATTTCGGGGTGCAGAATTTCGACTATGCCACCACAATCTACCCGTTTCTGAACGAGTTCGATCGGCAATACGTCTCGGGCCGTATGAAGATGGTGAAGCCTCATGTTCCGATCTATGAGCAAGTCGAAGCCGATTGCGGCCTGCCGCCCGCGTCACTTTTGTTCGCAGATGATCGGATCGACAATATCGAAACGGCACGCGCGCGCGGATGGCAAACGCATCACTTCAAGGGTCCAGAAGGCTGGGCCGATCGACTGGTGGCCGAGGGGTTGTTGACCGTCGACGAAGCCCGTTAGGCCGGTGCGGGTGCCGCGCTCCGGTTCTCACGGATCGGCAGGTGGACAATGGCGCTGAAGGCTCCGACCGCGACGCCGATCCACCAAACCATGGTGTAGTCACCAGAGACGTCATACATCCGTCCGCCCAACCAGACACCAAGGAACCCTCCGATCTGGTGGCTGAGGAAGATGAAACCGTAAAGCGTGCCCATGTAGCGCAACCCGTAAAGATGCGCGACGAGGCCAGAAGTCAGTGGCACCGTGGCCAGCCAGAGCGAACCCATGACGATTGAGAAGATGATCACGGACATCGGCGTAATCGGCATTAGAATAAACGCCGCAGCCGCGATGGTCCGCGCAGTGTATATCCCGGCCAAGAGATATTTCTTGGGGAAATAGTTCCCGGCCCATCCAGCCAGAAGCGTGCCTCCGATATTCGCAAGTCCCACCAGTGAAATTGCTACCGCGCCCAAGGCCGATGTGGTGGTTATGCCAAGTGAATGCAGCATCCCCCCTGGCTGAATCGGGCCGCACATCTCGGTCACGAAGGCGGGGAAATGGGCGGTTATGAAAGCCAGTTGATAGCCGCAGCTGAAAAAGCCCAGAAAGATCAGCGCGTAGGACGGATCACGGAACGCTTTGCCAAGGATCTGGCTCATGCTTTCTTCCAGCTCGGCTTTGCTGACCGGCTGCGGGGCTCGCATGAACGGCAACGTAAGAACGAGGGCAAGGACTGCCACAGCGAACACGATGAACACCTGTTGCCACGGCAGGAAGGTGAGGAGCCATTCCGCGGTTGGTGCGCCGATCACTTGGCCGAAACTGCCAGCCGCGGTTACAATCGCCAAAGACATGGACCGGTTCTTGTCTGATGAGGCCCGACCGACCACCGCAAGAACCACACCAAACCCGGTGCCTGCGATGCCAAATCCCACCAACCAGGCATACATCTGATGCCCAAACGGGGTGATAGACCAGGCCGACAAAACCATGCCTGCCGCATAGGTCAGCGCCCCAAGAATGATTGCCTTACGATCCCCAATCTTTTCGGCGATCGCGGCGAAGATAGGTTGTCCGATGCCCCAGGCGAGGTTCTGAATCGCAATCGCAAGTGAGAAGTCGGTGCGCAGCCAGCCAAACTCATCCGCGATCGGGATCTGGAACACCCCGAATGAGGCACGCACAGCGAAACTGACCGTGATGATGATACATCCGACGATCAGAATGGGATTTATCAGGCGGGCAGAATGCGGCATGGGAGCCTCGGTCAATTAAATGTTTGCCGACGGTACAGGATTCACTCTGACCGTCAATTCAACAGATTTGCGGTCGCAGATAAGGAAAATTGATGTATCGGCAGAACTGCTTGCTTTTCAAGTCGCCGCCTCATCGGTAAGGCTCTGAGTTATGACGGATTTGATCTCGCTTTATGACACCCGCATCGACGCCGGAGAGTTGACCCGCGACGATGCGCAAGAGGCTGTGCTGCCGCATTTCGAACGGATCCGCGCGGCGCTGGCAGCCCCTGCAAAGCGCGGTTTGTTTCGCAAAGCGCCGCCTGCGCCCAAAGGGTTGTACCTGTGGGGCGGTGTTGGGCGTGGAAAATCCATGTTGATGGATATGTTCGTCGACAGTTTGCAGGACATTCCCGCACGCCGCGTGCATTTTCACGCCTTCATGCAGGAAATCCACGCAGGGATGCACAAAGCGCGCAAGGACGGCGTTGAGGATGCGCTGGCACCGGTGGCGCAAGATGTGGTCAAATCCGTCCGGTTGCTGGCCTTTGATGAGATGCAGATCACCGATATCACCGATGCTATGATTGTCGGACGCTTGTTCGACATGTTACATGACGGCGGCGTGGTGGTCGTGACGACATCGAACCGGCATCCGGATGATCTGTATAAGGACGGGTTGAACCGACAGCTCTTCTTGCCGTTTATCGCGCATATCAAAGAGCAGCTGCAGGTGTGGGAGCTGGTCTCGCCCACCGACTATCGCCAGAACCGGTTGGAGGGTGCTCCGGTCTATTTCACCCCGATTGGCCCCGAGGCCCGCCAGAGTATTCGCACGGTCTGGACTGATCTGGCTGGTGGTTCGGCTGATCCTTTGGTGTTGCAGGTCAATGGGCGCGCGGTCGAGCTGCCTCAGTTCCGCAATGGAATTGCCCGTGCGACCTTTTATGATCTGTGCGGCCGGATGTTGGGACCTGCGGATTATCTGGCGATTGCCGAAGCGGTGAAGGTTTTGGTGCTGGAAGACATCCCGCGCCTGTCGCGCAACAATTTCAACGAAGCCAAGCGCTTTGTCACTTTGATCGATGCGCTCTACGAGGCGCGGGTGCGGTTGATCTGTTCTGCCGCAGCAGAGCCCGAGATGCTGTATGTCGAGGGGGAAGGCACGTTTGAATTCGAACGCACCGCCTCGCGCCTGAGGGAGATGCAGGCGGAGGATTGGGGGGTTTAGGGGGCTCTGCCCCCGCCGCCCTTGGCGGCTCCCCCGGGATATTTCTGGCCAGATGAAGCCCTGCGAACAGATGCCCTTAACCGTTCTCGCGCAGGATATGACCGGCAAGATAGAGCGAGCCGCAGATTAAAACGCGGGCCTGTGGGTCCTGATTTACGATGGAGTTGAGCGCATCGCCGACGCTGTTCGCCGTTGTGGCGGTCAGATTGACTTTTGCGGCGACAGCGGCGGTGTCTTGGGCGCTTAGCGTCGCTGTTTCGCCGGGGATCGACACGGCGGTCAGGCTGTCCGCCTGCGCGGCCAGCGGCGCGAGATAGCCCGTGACATCCTTGGTGTTCAGCATACCGCAGATCATATGGGTCGGGCGTTTCGGCAGCTTCGCCAATACCTCCGCCAGTGCGATACCGGCGGCGGCGTTATGGCCACCATCCAGCCACAGCTCGGCCTGTGGTGCGGCCTGGACCAGAGGGCCGGTGTTCAGCCGCTGCATGCGGGCGGGCCATTCGGCGTGGGTGACGGCGGCCTCATAGGCGGCATCGCCCAGATTGAGATGGCGCAAAACCGCCAGCGCCGCGCCCGCGTTCTGGATTTGATGTGCGCCCAGAAGGTTGGGCAGCGGCAAGTCGCGCAGGCCGGTTTCATCCTGATAGATCAGGCGGCCATTTTCCTCCTGCACATGCCAATGCTGGCCACAAGCGATCAGCGGCGCGCCGAGGCGGGCAGCGGTCTGTTCGATGACCTCCATCGCTTCGTCCGGTTGCGGACCAACGACACAGGGCACACCGCGCTTGATGATCCCGGCCTTTTCGGCGGCGATCTTGGCCAGCGTGTTGCCCAGAAACTGTTCGTGGTCGATGGAAACCGGTGTGATCACCGTTATCGCCGGAGTATTGATCACATTGGTGGCATCAAGACGTCCACCCAGTCCGACCTCAAGCAACGTGTAGTCGGCCTGCGCGCGTGCAAAAGCCAAAAGGGCCGCGCAGGTGGTGATTTCGAAATAAGTGATATTCTCACCGCTATTGGCGGCGTAGCATTCATCCAGCACTGCCGTCAGATCGGATTCCGAGATAAGCGCGCCCGCCAAACGGATCCGTTCGTGAAACCGCGCCAGATGCGGCGAGGTATAGGCATGGACCAACAGCCCGACCCCTTCGAGGCCGGCGCGGATCATGGCCTGGGTTGATCCCTTGCCGTTGGTGCCCGCGATATGGATCACGGGTGGCAGTTTGGCTTGCGGATTGTCCAGCGCACCCAGCAGACGCCAGACACGATCCAAGGTCAGGTCGATGATCTTGGGGTGAAGCGCCATCATCCGGTCGAGGATGGCGTCGGATGTTTGGGGGGTCATTTCTGATCCGTATCGTCAGCTGTCGCGTCTGCCTTGGCCTCGTCCGGTTCCGGCGCTGGCAGATCGCCCCGTATCGCCGGGGGTTGGTTCATCAGCATCCGGGTAATGGTGATCAGCTCATCCCGCATTTCGGTTCGTTTGGTCACGCGGTCCAGCATACCGTGGTCCAGAAGGTATTCAGCGCGCTGGAAGCCTTCGGGCAGTTTTTCACGGATCGTTTGCTCGATCACACGCGGCCCGGCGAAACAGATCAGCGCGTTGGGTTCCGAGATATGCACATCGCCCAGCATCGCATAAGACGCGGTCACCCCGCCGGTTGTGGGATGGGTCAGCACAACGATATAGGGCAGGTTCGCCTCTTTCAGCATTTCGACCGCAACTGTGGTGCGGGGCATCTGCATCAGGCTCAGGATACCCTCTTGCATCCGCGCGCCACCCGCCGCGGAAAACAGGACCAGCGGGCGTTTCAGTTTCACTGCCTCTTGCGCGGCGGCGATGATGGCATTGCCAACATACATACCCATCGACCCGCCCATGAATGAGAAATCTTGCGCTGCCGCCACAATCGGCGTGCGCCCGATCTCGCCAACCGCAACCAACATCGCCTCTTTCTCGCCCGTCTTTTTCTGCGCCGCTTTCATGCGATCGGGATATTTCTTCTGATCACGGAAATGCAGCGGATCGTCCTTAGGCGCAGGCACGTCGATCTCGGTGAAGATGCCACCGTCAAACAGATGCTTGAATCGGTCGCGCGGGGTGATCGCCATGTGATGGCCGCACTGAGTGCAGACATTCTGGTTTTCTGCCAGCTCGCGATGGAACAGCATGGTTCCGCATTCCGAACACTTGTGCCATAGGTTTTCGGGCACCTCGCGGCGCGAGAAGATCGAGTTGATCCGGGGACGGACGTAATTTGTGATCCAGTTCATATCGGAACCTTGGCTTGTGCGGCTTTGACGTCAAATAAGACGCAACGGAAGGAAATGCAATCAACGCCTGAGTGCAATCCGCGCGGTCAGCCAGCAGACCAGCATCGTTGCGAAATCCACGAACAGCCATTGGCGCAGCGTATCGGTCTCTGACATCTCATAGGGCAGCAGATAGAGCGCCAAACCACTCAGCGAATCCGGCAACGAGATAAACACAAGCGCGATGAGATTGTTGAAGAAATGCAAGGCGATGGCCGGACCCAATGTGCCGGATCGCGCTGTCAGGTCCGAGGCCAGAAGGCCAAACACACAGGACCAGACAGCCACGATGAGTGCGTTGTCTCCGGCCAATTCGGGGGCATAGTGGCCAGCCGCAAACAGGGCCGAGGGCACGCCCATCCAGATCAGGGGCGATTGGAACCTGGCCGCCAGCGATTGCTGGATGTAGCCGCGAAACAGGATCTCTTCGGCGCTGGTTTGAATCAGAACCGCACAGGCAGCTACGGGCAACAGGATCAGCCAGACCGGCAGCGCCAAATTCTGGATCAGCGGCTCGCCCATCCCATAGGGAGGCAAGGCAATCATCACCAACCCCAATATCAGCAGGGCCAGAAACACGCGCCCGAACTGCTGTAGGGCCAAATTGCGTGACCCGAGGATGTGACCTAGAGATCGGTGCTGCATTACCCGCGCCGCCACCGCGACACCCACGATTAGAAACCCGAAGCTGACCAGCAGTAACAATGTGCCTGCCGCAGTCGATCCGCGAAAGAACCCCTCAGCCTGAACGGGTGGGATCAGTCCGGCAACGAGCGCGAAGATCACCGAATTCAGCGCCATGTACAGCACAGCAACGATGACCAGACCGGCCAAAAACCGCCAAAGCTCGGGCCGGGCACGCGCATCAGCAACCAGTGCCTCATGGGCTGCATACACGCCGGAATCAGGCGTCATTGGCAGCACTTTCGCCCGAAATCGCCTGAGCTACCTCCGGGAAGATTTCCGATGGGGTCTGGGCGGTGTTGATCCGCGTTGCCAACGTAGTCAGATAGCCCGCAACCGTTTGCAACAACTGAACCGCAACTGTTGCGTCGTTTTCAATCACGGCGCGCAGTTCCTCGGCCCCGATGCGCAGGAACGTACAGTCTGACACCGCAGTTAGGTCCAGCTGACGGGGTTCGTCTGTGATAATCGACAAGTCCCCAATCAGACGCCCGGGTTCGACAACCGAAATGGTACGACTGCCACCATCTTCATCGGCCCAGTCCAGATTGGCCGTGCCCTTGATGCACAGATAGGCCGCATCAGCCGCCTGCCCGCGTGAGAATATCTGCTGCCCCGCCGTCACGTCGAACCATTGCGCAGAAAACGCCAACAGCCGTTGGTTGCGCCCATCGATACCAGAAAACAGTTCGGTTGACGAGATGATCTTGAGCTTACGGCTCAGATCGACCGAACTACTTTCCTCATGTTTGGTTTGGGTACGCGCGACACCGTCAATCCGGCCATCTTTGATCTCAATAAACAGGTCATAGGCTTCGGGATGCGCAAAGTGATCTTCCATGAAGATCATGATCGACTCGGGCAGCAACTCGCGCAGTTTCAACCGTGTTCGCAGGCGGCTTTCTGAATCGTGGCTGGCCAGTGCCTTGTCGAGGATCAGAATGTCGGGGCGTTTGATGCCAGCCCGGGAAAAGGCTGCGCGTTCCTGGAAAACAGTCGGCAGGTTGTTTCCGCCCAGACCCGACGGCAGATCATAGATGATGGCCGCAGCTTGACGCCTGAGGCCCGCTTCGTTCATGGCTTCAGCGACCACATCCTCGATCTCATCCGCGTGGGCACCTGCGGTCAGAGACACCCGCCCATAAAGCGCGTTTTCCATAACCGGAAGCATTGGAACATACGTCTCTGGAGACAATGGCAGGAACATCCCGTTCATTGCCCCGCGCAACGTCTCAGCCTGTCCCTGTCGGATCGCAAGGATCTTACGCTTGTATTCATCGGGAAAGTCAGGGCCGATTTGCTCTGCCGTCAGCAGGAAAGGCACCGTCAGCAGCAAGGCATGTTCCTCATCACTGAGCTCTGCATCGCCTTTGGACTTGCGTCGCTGTTCGATGTCCAGCCACCGATGATACATCTCTTTGCTCATTCCCAACCGCAGGAACAGCGGGTGATCGGTGCCGTCGCGCCCAAATGTGCGACTTAGCGTATCGAGAACCGCATTCGAGATATTCAACGCCTCTTCCGCCAGATCATGCGACCTAAGCATGGACAGGAAATGCCCGTCGCTGGCCAGGCTCTCGGGTGAGATATGACCCGTTGGCGCCGCATAAAGCAGGTTGCCACCCAGCGGGACCGTAGGATTGAATCGCTCTGGATCGAACCGGTAGACATGCTGGTCCAACCCCTTTTCCCGCAGCCGGGTTGCAATGGTTTCCCGCAGGTTGACGATCTCTTGCGCGAACCTGGGATGCAATTGGGGGTCGAGACGAGAGCCGAGTGTGCGGCGGAACATGAACTCGTCAATGCCCATCGCCTCGACCAGTTGGAACCACCAGTCGCGGATATCGTCGATATCGTCCAGCCCTGCCAAACTAGGATCAATCCACTCATCGCTCAGCAAGTCTGTCGGGTTGCCCGAACGCGCGGATTCGATCTGTCGGCGGGTCGGGGCCTTGACATCAGCCTCATCGACCTGAGGGCGCGTTCGCAAGGGCATCATCAGGTTGTCGCCCAACGTGCCATCAAATAAATAGGGCCGCGAATAGGCATAACCAATGCGCGCCGCGATTACCGCCTGATGCATGTCACACAGATCATGCCCGGCCATGATCACCTCACCCTGAACCGGCAGCACCTCTCGTGTCAGCAATTGGCCAAGCGCTGTACGCTCCGCCGAGTTGGTCGACTGGATCGCCACCCGCGCACCTTTCGGGATCTTCAGGTCAAGGTCTTCAAGAATGGTTTTGCCATCGCCATCCCGCACGGTCACATTGCGCAGTTCGATATCACCATTCAAATGCGGGATCGTCTCGGGTTCACCGTCAAATAGCTCCTCCGGGATCATGTTGTCCGGGGCAAAGCGCTCGGTCACGATTTCCCAGCGCAGCGACATATCCTGCACCTGATTGTAGTAGGTCAACAGATCCTTCCACGGGCCGCTCAGGTCTTTGTACGCCCCAAGCGCCGCAACCAGAGCACCCACCGTGATCTCGCCTTTGATCGCCAGATAGCCGCCAGCAGAATAAAACAGAAACGGCGTGATCTGAGTGATCAGATTGTTGAGGAACTTCATAAAGAACTTTTTGTTGTAGATCTTGAACCGGATCTCGAACAGGGTCCCCAACCGATGGCTGAATTGCGCCAGACGATAACGCCAGCCGCCATTGGTCCGCAGATCGCTGATGCCGGCGGCACTTTCGCCAATCTCAGAGCTTAGGCTGCGCACTTCCTGAATGCGGTCCTTGTTCAGCAGGTTGATCTGGCGTTGCAGCTTGGGGATCAGCCAGGCCTGCAAAGGAATCAACGCGATACTGGCCAGCCCGAACCAGACGCTTTGCATGAACAGGAAAGTCACGATTGTCATCATCTGACCGAATTGGAACACGGGCTGTGCGATGGCATCGCCCATCAGCCCGCCCATCGGCTCGGCCTCGGATGTGATCATCGATACCAGCTCTCCCTGGCTGGTGGTCGCAAAATACGACTTTGGAAAGCGCATCGACCGGTTGATCAGAGTGAATCGCAGGCGTCGCAGCATCCGTTCGGCCAGAACACCCTTCATCGTGTTGATCCGCATTTTCATCACACCGCTGGTGATGACTGTCGCCAGAAAGGCGAAACACAGGATCAGCAGATACTGCACCTGGGTGAAGGTGATCCCCCAGACGGCAACCGTATCACTAGGCGCACCGATGGCATCGTTGATGATCTGCTTGGGCAGCTCAAGCGAAGCATAGAGAAACGGAAAGGACAGAACCGTCAAACCCAGCAGCACAAGCTGCTGCTTTTTCGAATATTTCCATATGAATGAAAACAGAGTGGGTTCCATGAACTGGCCTTATCTGTGCTTAATCTGTTGCGCGGAGGTTCCGAGGAAAACCCACCCTCAGCCCGGTGCCAGACGGTAAGCATTGACCCGGCTGATTACAAGAATGCAACGGGTCTTTGTCGCACCGAGTGCAGGTCGGCACAGGCCGGTCTTCAGAATTTGGTGATAATTCACCCCCATAATGCCATTCCGGGTTTGTCCCCTACCCCGTCTTTGACTAAAGAGGTGCAACTTGGGACGATAGGACAATGGGCAGGATTCTGGATCGCTACATACATCGCAAGACTGTGCAGCGATGGCGCAAAGCGGCGGAGCAGGCGCAGGATGCGCCGCAATCGGCACTGCGCCTGCAACGCGATCAAGCGCGCGGGTTGCGGGCCAGCCTGAACAAGTTGCTTCATATCGCAGATAGCCGACTGACCCGACCTCAGATCGGGTCGGCACAGTTTCCAAAACCTGTTGGCACCGACTGGGCCTGGCGGCCCGATTTGTGGCGTGGACCGCTGGCTCAGCCTGGGCTTGCCTCAGCCCCGCGCAAGGCGGATATCGACGGGCAGGTGACCCTGTTTCACGATTGTCCCTGCACCCAGATCGCAGTGCGCCAAATCCGCAACCGCGATGAAAGCGATCTTGCGCCGTTCAGCCTATCGGTCGAGGCGTTCAATTTTGAAGGGACATTCCTGTCCCTGTCGATTGAATTACCAGCCAACGCCGCGCGTGATCTGACCAAACAGCACCTGCTGCGACTGGATGCGCTGGTGAAAAGCGAGCAGGACACTGGCATTTTCGCGCGGCTCAATATCCAACACGGCCCCAATACCGAACAGGTATTGCGACAGATCGATCTGTCAAAAACGCCCAGCGCTGTTGATTTTGATCTGGCCCATTTGCCTCTGAACGAACGGCGGATCGAGAAGATCTGGCTGGATGTGATTTTTGAGAACCCGCGCATGAACCGCATTCTTCTGCGCGATCTGACCCTGTGCCGCCGCCATCGCGCCGATTTATGAGACGCCAGACCATGACGCACCCCAGATTGATCCCCCTTCGGTTTGAAAACGGCCTGTGGCAAGGCCATCTTGAGGCCGAAACAAAACCAGATGTCGAAGTTCGCTATTGGGGCGAGCCCCTGCCCGAGGTCACACTGACTGAGGCCCAGGGCGGCTGGGACCTAACCGTTCCCGTACCCTCCACGGCCCTGTCTGAAGGGGTGCACAGCTTTGTCATCGTCGACACAGCAACCACGCAGAAACTCGGGGACTTCACCGTGATTGCCGGCGAACCCGCCGCAGATGATCTGCGGACCGAGGTCGAATTGTTGCGCGCCGAGCTGGAAATGCTCAAACGCGCTTTTCGCCAGATTTGCAGGGCCGGTGACTAACCGCCAAGAGACCGTCAACCTATCTTTTTAGCCTTATTCGTGCATCATTGACCCGTTTGGATCACGAAGGATGCGAATGTGGATCGCAACAGCATTGTAAAAGTTGCCGCATTGATGGTGACGGGTTTTGGCATCGGTATCGATTTCACCGGCGCCCTGATGCTGGTGCCCGCAATCGAAAACAGTTTCGACGCTGACATTACCAGCACGCAATGGGTGCTGAATATCTACGCCCTGTTTTTTGCGATGACCATGGTCGCCGGGGGCCGCCTGGGCGATATGTATGGCCATCGAAAGATCATGCTCATCGGCCTGACGATCTTTCTGTTTGCATCCGTGATGTGCTTTGCCGCCCCCAGCCTGGACTTTCTGATTGGCGCACGGGCCCTGCAGGGGATCGGCGCGGGTTGTGTCTGGCCTTGCACGCTGGCGTTTGGGGCCACCAAAGTCTCACGCCCGGAACATCGCGCTCTGGTGATGGGCTTGATCCTGGCCGGTGTGACCACGGGCAATGTCTTCGGCCCCATGATCAGCGGGCTGGCGGTTAGCTTCGGAGAATGGCGGTATTTCTTTCTGGCCAACATCGTCTTTTCCTGCATCTCCATGGCGACAGCGCTGCTGCTGATGCAGCGCGAGACTCAGCACAAACAGGGTGAACATATCGACTACGCCGGTATGGGCATCCTGTCATTTGCCGTGCTGCTGTTGCTGTACGGGTTGGATGTTGGTGCCGATTGGGGCTGGACCTCGGTCCCGCTGCTGCTTTTGTTCTTCGTCAGCGCGGTTTTGTTCTTTCTCTTCCCCAAGGTCGAAAAACGCGTGGTCGAACCGCTGTTGCTGCCTCAGATGATGCAGAACAAACAGTTTCGGATCACGCTGGGGCTGAACATATTCAACGTATCTGCCGCCTTTGTCGGACTGCTGTATTTCCCACAATACATGCAAAAGGTTCTGGGGTGGTCGACCCTCGAATCTGCGCTTGGGTTGGCGCCGCTTACCCTGTTGCTGGCGGTGGGGTCGGTGGTTTCCGGCACGCTCTACAACGATTTCGGCCCCAAACGGTTGCTGTTCTGGGGGTATCTGATCGCCACGATTGGCGCGGCCAGTATCGTGGTTCTTCCTGCCAGTTTCGGATATTTTCAGATCCTGCCCGGCATGGCCATGATCGGGCTTGGGGCAACACTGACGGTTGGACCATCTGGAACGGCTGCGGTCTGTGCCGTCAAACCCGAACGCGCCGGGCTTGTGGGTGGGTTAAGTTTCATGACTCATCTTGTCTACGGCGCCATCTCGGTCGCCTGCGCCACGGCAATCATGTATGTGGTGTCTTTGTCCAGCCTGCGCGACACGCTAATGGCGGCCAAAATCACCCTGTCTGACGCCGATCAACGCGCCATCAATGGCGGAACGCTGAACACAGACTCCGCCCGCGCCGTATTGGCAAAGCTGAACACCGATCAGGTCGAAACCCTGAAATCCGCCATTGCCAGCGCCTTTGACAGCGGCATGAACGTGGCCTTCGTCTTTTCCACGATCTCGGTTTCCGTGGGCATCTTGCTGGCGCTAATGCTGGACGAAAGCAAGCTGCACAAGATCGAGGACTAACCCGATCGCGCCCTGCCCCGGGCACAAGGTACGAAGCAACCGGATATTAATTTGTTCTACGCTTGCAGGTTTTTTTTGCCAGAGCATTGCGCAAGTCGCCCACAGAACCGAAGGTGCGACTATGTCAACGGAATTAGAGTTCTCCTTCGCTACGCTCACCGGTTCGGCAAGACGGCACATCCGGGTATTTCAGGTTCAGCAATTTCTTGATCGGTTTGCGATGGGTTTGACGGTTGCCGTTGTGGCACTGGCGTTGACCGATCGCGGCATGGACCTCTTCCAGATTTCGCTGCTTTTCGGGATCTACTCACTTACGACCCTGGCGATGGAACTCCCGTTCGGCGGGTTGGCCGACAACATTGGGCGAAAGCCGGTCTTTCTGGCTGCAGTCGTCGCCAGCATGATATCTCTGGGGCTCTTTCTCTCGACAAGCAATTTCTATGTTCTTGCGCTTTCATTTGCCTTTATCGGGTTTGGACGCGCATTGCGGTCGGGCACGCTCGACGCCTGGTTTGTGGAAACTTTCAAAACCGTGGCGCCGAACGTGGATGTTCAACCCGCTCTTGCAAAAGCGCAATGGGCCAACGCCATGGGCTTGGCTGTGGGGGCTGTGTTGGGGGGATTGCTGCCTGACCTCTTGGGTTCGGTGGCACAAGGTCGGGGCGTAAGTGTCTATGACGTGTCTTACGCGGCGAGCTTGGCAGTGATGCTTGGGGTATTCGTCTACACCCAGTTCTTCATTGTGGAGAAACCGCGCCCTCTGAACCCTCAGGTACTGAAACAGGGTTTTGCAAGCGTGCCCTTGGTGATCAAAGACGCGGGTCTTCTGGCCCTGCGGCATCCGGTCTTATCCGTGCTGTTGGCAGCACTGGCATTTTTTCTGATGGCGACCAACCCGGTCGAGGTGATCTGGCCGACACATGCAAAACCCATGTTGGAGGCCGACTATGCCAATACGCTCATTGGTGTCCTGACCGCTGCCTATTTCTTCTCAATCGCATTCGGCGCGTCGCTGTCTCCGTACATCAGTCGGATTTTTGGGCGTCGGCACGCAATTACACTCGCAGCATCTTTTGCCTGCATGGCGGGTGTTCAGATCGCATTGGCGTTGCAAGGCAACATCGTCGGTTTTGTAGCGGTGTTTATCCTCTATTCCGTTCTGCTTGGTGTATCTGAAACGCCAGCCAGCAGCATTCTGCATAGATGCGTAGAGGATCATCAGCGATCTACAATGCTGTCACTGAAATCGCTGATACAGCAACTCGGGGCAGCTTTGGGCCTGATCTTGGCCGGAGCCATCGCAGAGCTCTACTCAACACCCACAGCCTGGATGGTCGGCGCCGTGTTTCTTGCCATAGCCGTTGTCCTGATCGGCATCCTCGCCAAACGGCTTGCCTCCGAGTGTGAATAGCGGCCATCCCTGCGTCGTGCAGCATTCAGCAGACAGGGTTCACAACCGCCATTCAACTGTGCTGATCGCGCATCCAATCAGGCACGATCAGCAACAGTTTTGACAGCAATTGCGCCGCCCAAGGCTCCTTTAGACAAGCGCCTTACTGAGACGGCCCGTTGGGGTTGAACGCAGACAAGCCCTTGAGGATATCGATGGCATAGGCCAGCTGATAGTCCTCTTCCCGCAGCTCGGCTGTTTCTTCGGCCTTGGCGCGATCTTCTTCGATCTGGCGGATTTCATCCTCGCTCAGGCTGTCATTGTCCAGGCTACCGCGCAGCTGCGCCTCGGAGCGGGTGAAGCCGTTTTCCTCTTCTTCCTCCACTTCGGGTTGCGGGCGTGGTTGCTCGACGATGATATCCGGGCTGACGCCAAGCGCCTGGATCGACCGACCCGAGGGCGTGTAATAGCGCGATGTGGTCAGACGCATCGCACCGTCGCCACGCAGCGGCATCACCGTCTGGACAGAGCCTTTGCCAAAGCTCTTGGTGCCCACAACGATCGCACGACGATGGTCCTGTAAGGCACCCGCAACGATTTCCGAGGCCGAGGCCGAGCCACCATTGATCAGCACCACGATGGGCTTGCCTTCGGCCAAATCGCCGGGGGTGGCGTTGAACCGCTCACCATCTTGGGGATCACGACCGCGGGTCGAAACAATTTCGCCTTCGTTCAGGAACGCATCCGACACCCGGATCGCCTGAGTGAGCAAACCGCCAGGGTTGTTCCGCAGGTCCAGCACAACGCCGTTGACCTTATCGATCCCGCCAGCTTCGGCGATCTGTTCCTCAAGACCCGCTTGCAGGTTCGGGAAGGTCTGATCGTTGAACGTGGTTACACGCAACACAACGCTGGTGCCTTCGGTACGGGCGCGCACAGCGGTCAGTTTAATCGTGTCGCGGATGATGGTGACATCAAAGGGCTCGGGCTCTCCTTCGCGGACAACAGTGATGATGATCTCGGAGCCCACAGGCCCGCGCATCAGGTCAACCGCCTTGTCCAGCGTCAGGCCTAGAATGCTTTCACCATCCACATGCGTGATGAAATCCCCAGCTTCGATCCCAGCTGCGGCGGCAGGCGTATCATCGATGGGCGAGACGACTTTGACAAAGCCTTCCTCTTGCGTCACCTCGATGCCGAGGCCGCCAAACTCACCCCGTGTCTGCACGCGCATCTGCTCAGCGTCGTCGGGCGACAGATAGCTGGAATGCGGATCCAGCGATGTGAGCATGCCGTCGATCGCGGCCTCGATCAGTTCCTCAGGCTCGACCTCTTCGACATATTGCGCGCGGATGCGTTCGAAAATATCACCGAACAAATCCAGTTGCTGATACACATCGGCCTTTTTCTCGGCCTCTTGCGCCAGCAGCGGACCGGCGATCTGGGTGGTTGCGATAATCCCTGCCACGGTTCCGGCCAGACCGGCCATCACAAATCTCTTCATACTCGTCTATCCATCCTTGTTGGTCCGAAACCACGATTCCGGGTCCACGGGGCTATTGTCTTCTCTTACCTCTATATAGAGCGTTTCTGACCGGTCAGTTCCAGTGCCATCACCACTTGTTGACAAAATAGCGCCGATTTCGGGCGTCGCGCCGGGCATCAGCCCAACCGGTGTACCTTCGGGGATAACCTGTCCGATATCGCCGTATACCTCCTGCAAGCCGGAAAAAACGAACAGAAGTCCGGGCTGAGGTTCCAGAATGATCAAGTTTCCAAGATCCAGCAATGGCCCACGATAGCGGATCGTCGCTGCAGTGGGCGCTGTGACCAGCGCACGGGGCCGTGTGCCCAAAACCAATCCGAGGCGGGTGACACCCGCCGCATCGGTTTCCCCTGCGCCGTGCAGCAAAATGCCCTGAACCGGAAGCTGGACATCGCCTTTGCGGCTGGCCACGCTTGCATCGGTCGCAGCAATCTCGCCTTCCGAGATTTCGGACAATCCGCTGGCGAACCCATCCAGCGTTTCAGTGGATGAGATCAGGATTGCCGTCTTGATCGGGTCTTCGACGAAACGCTTTGGCAGATCGGTACGATCGGCAATCGCCTCGCTCAGCCGGGTTCGGGCGGATTGGACTCCGCTCAGGCCCTCGGTCAGGGTCTCAGCAGCGCCCTGTTGCAGCAGACGCAGAGTCTGAACCTCTTGCAGATCACGCGCCAGATCTTCGGCCTTGGCGTTCAGGCCCGGCGTAACTTCAGACAGCATCATGCCCGTCCGCGCTGCGCCCAGAGGGCCTGAAGGATGCAGCATCAGAACCGGCGGTGCCGTGGTTTCGATCGTCTGCAACACACCCAACAGCTGCGCCACCTCCTTTTCCCTTGTGCGCAGTTCAGCCGATAGCTGAGCCTCACGCGTTGCGGCCATGCGCAGGCCATCGCGCATCGCAGACAGACCAGCCTCGTAGGCCTGGATCGTCTGGGTCAAAGCACGCACCCTGTCCCGGGCGCTGTCCGCTTCGGTCAGCGAGATGGAGGCCTGCTCCAGCATCTCCGCCGCGTCAAGCGCCGCCTGAGACGGGTTCTGTGCTATCGCCTGACCAGCCAGAAACAATGCTATGGCAGCTGCCATTACCCTCATGAGATCAAGCTTTCGCCCGTCATTTCTGGCGGCTTGGGCAGGTTCATGAGGTCCAACAATGTTGGCGCCAGATCAGACAAGCGCCCGCTGCGCAACACGGTCCCTTCGGGACCCCCAACCAAGGCTACCGGAACCAAGTTCAGCGTATGCGCGGTATGCGGTCCGCCAGTTTCCGGGTCGACCATTACCTCGCAATTGCCATGGTCTGCTGTGATGATCATCGCGCCACCGGCCTTGTTCAACGCCTCGACCACCTGCGCCAGTCCATGATCCACCGCCTCACAGGCTTTGATCGCGGCCTGCAAATCGCCGGTATGGCCCACCATATCCGGGTTGGCATAATTGGTGACGATCAGGTCATACCCCGCCTCGATGGCCTCAACGAATTTTTCAGTCACCTCGGCCGAGGACATTTCGGGCTGCAAATCATAGGTCGCCACTTTAGGCGATTTGGGCATGAAACGGTCCTCACCTTCCTCGGGCGCCTCTTTGCCGCCATTCAGGAAGAAGGTCACATGCGGGTATTTCTCGGTCTCGGCAAGCCGGAACTGGCGCAAGCCCTGTTTGGCCACCCATTCGCCCAGCGTGTTTATGATAGCGCGTTTCGGGAACACTGTGGTCATATAGGCGTTGTGGCTATCCGAGTACTCGACCATCCCCAACAGCGCCGACAAAATCGGGCGCGGACCGGTATCAAAATCAGCAAAGCCCAGCTCGCCAATGGCGCGCAGGATTTCCCGCGCACGATCGGCGCGGAAGTTCAGGCAAAAGAACCCGTCGCCATCTTTGACGCCCTCATACCCATCCAGAACCGTCGGGATGATGAATTCATCCGTTTCAGATTGGGTATAGGCCTCATCCACCGCCCCATGCGCCGTGCCGGCCGCGCGGCCTTGCCCTTTGATCACGGCATCATACGCCTGTGAGACCCGCTCCCACCGGTTGTCGCGGTCCATGGCAAAATAGCGCCCGCTGACGGAGACTATACGAGCCCCTTCAGGCAGGCGATCCTCCAGCTCTGCGATATAGGTCAGGGCCGATTTCGGGGCCACGTCGCGCCCGTCGGTCACAGCGTGCAGCGCCACAGGAACACCGGCATCTGTGATCGCCTTGGCCGCTGCTAAGATATGGTTCACATGCCCATGTACGCCGCCATCCGAGGCCAGACCCATCAGATGCGCCGTGCCGCCTGCGGCTTTCGCCTTGGCGATAAAGGCCTGCAACGCGTCATTGTCGAAGAAGGATCCATCCTCAATCGCCAAATCAATCTGCCCCAGGTCCATCGCGACAACGCGACCGGCACCGATATTGGTGTGCCCGACCTCGGAATTACCCATTTGCCCGCTGGGCAGGCCCACATCCGGGCCGTGGGTGATCAGCGTAGCATGAGGACCTTTCATAATCGCATCAAAGGTCGGCGTCTCAGCCAGATAAGGCGCATTCGCCTGCGTGTCTTCGGACAATCCCCAACCATCCAGGATGCACAAGACTACGGGTTTGGGCGTGGCCATTTCGATCTCCGGTAACTGCTCTTGCCCCATCTTCTAGCCTCTGGTCGCCGGGGGGTGAACCGCCTTTGCAGGAATTGGTGCAGATTTAATCAAACCGTCAGCGCAGAAGAACCTTACGTCAGGTCCTCTTGTGTGATCAGGGCCGGGCCGCCTAGTCTCGGGTCCTGAGGAAGAGGACAGTCATGCAAACAGGACTTTCGGGTTTTGCCCTGATCTATGTGTTGGCGCCCGCCGCACTGATGCTATTGGCGCGGCACTGGGCTTTGGCCGGGCGTATCGGGCCGATTGTTCTGTGTTACATGGCCGGGCTAGCCTTGGGGGTTTCCGGGCTGCAACCCGAAGCCGCACAGCAACTTAGGGAATCCGTGATCGAAGCAAGCCTGGGACTGGCCCTACCCCTGCTGCTGTTTGGCGTCAACCTGCGAGCCTGGGGCCGCGTGGCCGGGTCTGCGTTGCTGTCCATGGCACTGGCTGTTCTTGCGGTTGGGCTTGTCGCCACAGGGCTGTTCTTTGCCTTCAGCGCCACAGGCACCGAACAGGCCGAGCAGCTTTCGGGTATGGCAGTCGGTATGTATACCGGCGGTCTGGCGAACATGGGCGCGATCAAACTGGCGTTGGATATTCCCGAGGGCCGCTATCTGCTGTTTGCAACGGTCGATACGGTCGTAGGCGCGGCCTATCTGTTGTTTGTGCTAACCCTTGCGCCTGCGGTCTTTGGTCTGTTCCTGAGACCCTTCACTGGCGACCGTGATGCAGACCAACCGCCAGAAAGCGAGACGACAAAGCCAAATCTGTATCTGCATGGCATCATCGCCTTTCTAGCAGCGTCGCTTTGTGTTGCGGCCGCGTTGATCTTTGCGCCGGCCATCAGCTTTGCCGCTCAGCCCGTAGTGATCGTTATACTACTGACAACACTGGGCCTTTTGGGATCACTCACCCCATCGTTGCATCAGAACCGGGCCGCGCCTGAAATGGGTATGTTCCTGCTTTATATATTCTCATTCAGTGTTGCCGCGTCCATGGATCTGGCGAAGCTACAGGACATGGATCTGACCGTTCTGGGGTTTGTCCTGATCGCCACATTCGGCAGTTTCGCCCTGCACGCGCTGTTCGCCCGGATCGCGGGAATTGACCGGGACACATTCCTGATCACATCGGTTGCCGCCGTCATGTCACCTGCCTTTGTCCCCATGATCTCGCGCAGTTTGCGCAACCCCGCGATCTTGATGTCGGGCATGGCAACCGGCATTCTGGGTTTTGCCATCGGGAACTATCTGGGCATTTCACTGGCGCTGCTTCTGGCCAGAGGGGGATAGGATTTGGATCATCAGAAACTGCCTGCGACGGGTCGCCCCGAGGATGAGATACTGGATCAGCTCAAATCCTTTGCCGAGGATGACCCGAATTATCGTGAGGGCCGCACGTGGAGCCTTGTCTACCATCTGGATGACGATCATGACGCCTTCACCGCCAAAGCTTACAGCGCGTTCTCATCGGCCAATGGGCTGAACCCCGCTGCGTTCCAAAGCCTGAAACGCATGGAAACCCAGATCATCTCGACCATGGCCGGGTTGCTGCACGGCGAGCCGGATACCTGTGGCGTGGTCACGGCAGGCGGGACGGAAAGTTGCCTTATGGCGGTCAAAACCTACCGCGACATGGCGCGCAAACAGCGCAAGGTGACACGGCCCAACATGATCCTGCCAAAGACCGCGCATGTGGCTTGGTTCAAGGCGGCCGAGTATTTCGGCGTCAAAGCCCGCCTGCTGCCGATGACGCCGGATCATGCGACAGACATTTCCCGGCTGGGCCGCTTGATCAACGCGGGCACTGTGATGATCCTAGGGTCGGCCCCCGAGTACCCGCATGGCACGATCGACCCAATTGCCAAAATGGGGGAGATAGCCAAATCCAAAGGCATTCCCCTGCATATCGACGCTTGCGTCGGCGGGTTGATTCTGCCGTTTATGGAGCGGAACGGTGTTGACCTACCCGACTGGGATTTCCGCGTTCCGGGGGTGACATCAATCTCAGCTGATCTGCACAAATACGGCTATGCGGCCAAAGGGGCCTCGACCATCCTTTACCGCAATCTCGATCTGCTCAAGCATCAGATGTTCATCTGCCAGGACTGGCCCGGAGGGGTCTTTGCCTCACCCGCCCTGCTGGGCACCCGGCCAGGTGGGGCCTATGCCGCCGCCTGGGCGGTCATGCAGAGACTGGGGGTCAAGGGCTATTGCCAGCTGGCCAAAGACACAACCGAAGCCGTCGAAAAGCTGAAATCGGGCATTGCAGCGATGGACGGCCTACGTATTCTTGGTAATCCCCAAGGGCCCTTGCTGGCTTATGGCTCAACCGACCCGAAACTCAACATCTATGCCGTCGCTGATCAGTTGGAACGCGCGGGTTGGAGCATCAATCGCGTCCAGAATCCCGATGGCATTCACTGTATGGTCACTGCCAAACATCTGCATGTGGCGGAGGAATATCTGGCTGATCTGGCACAGGCGGTTGCCACCGTGCGCGCAAATCCCGATCTGGCCAAAACCGGCGGCGCAGCGACCTATGGTATGATGGCGCATGTCCCAATGCGCGGGATGGTCAAATCCAAAGTGCTGGATGTATTCGCCGAGATGTATCGCGCAGGGGGCGGTGGTCTGCATCTGGATGATGGAAAAGCGCCAAACCTGCTGGAACGCGGCATGGCGCGCTATGTGCAGTGGAAAGCGCGGCGCAGCTAGAGCCCGACAATCAGGATTGTCGCTCCATCTGCTCTAGCATCTTCTTTGCGCGTTTGCATTGCAGCTGATCCCGCAGCGGGCTGTCCGAGTCGATATCCTTCTGGCAAACCACGCATTTATCCGCGCCCGAGATTGCGTTCAGACCACCGCAGCTGCCCTTGATGGTTTTGCCCATCAGCATCACACCCAGTGACATGCCAACCATGACAAGTGCCAGAAGAACAAAGGCTAGAATGAAAGTGCTCATCTCGGTTCCTACCCGTCAGTCGGCTCCCAACGCGTCTTTGAACGCGCTGCTATGGACCGTAATATAGGCATCATCGCCGCCTGTCACATCCCGCGAGATGAAATACACGGCAAGTTTATGCTGTTCTGCCAGCGCCAGCCCATTTTCCTGCCCCAAAGCCAGCATGGCTGTCGCCCAGGCATCGGCCATCATGGCGTTTTCCGCCAGAACGGTGACCGAGGTTGTCCGATGTGTGATCGGACGGCCCGTGACCGGGTCGATGATATGTGAATAGCGCACGCCATCTTTTTCAAAGAAGTTCTTGTAGTCGCCCGAGCTGGCCATGCCACGATCATTCAGCGGAACGATCAGTTGCACGGTTTGCGATCCGGCCTCAGGCTTTTCGATACCAATCTGCCAGGCCTCGCCTTTGTCATTCTGTCCCTTGGCAACCAGATCACCACCAATCTCGACCAGATAATCCTCGATCCCCGCGGCGCGCAACGTTCCTGCCACTGCATCGATGCCGTACCCCTTGGCAATTGCGGACAGGTTGATCCCCACGGCTGGATCGGATTTCGCCAAAGTGCCGGCAGCGCTGTCCAATGTCAGCAACCGAGCCTGACCAACACCGCTTAGTGCTGTTTCGATATCTTCGTCGGATGGCACCGGATCTTCGGGTTTGCGTGGTCCGAAGCCCCACAATTCAATCAGCGGGCCGAGTGTAACATCAAAGGTCCCGCCTGTTTTTTCATGCACGTCGTTGGCTGCTGCCATAACCAGCGCAAATTCTTCCGACACAGCCACAGGGTCCGTGCTGGTCGAGGCCGAGAAGGTCGAGACCTCGGAATTCGGATCCCAGTTCGACATTTTTGCATTAACCTGAACCAGAGTCTCTTCGACCGCTGCGGCCAATGCCGCCTCATCCAAATCCTCGCCAATCGCGGTGATATTGAAGGTTGTGCCCATCGTCTCGCCAGACAGGCGAACAACTTCGGGTTCCTTGTCGAACGGGCAACCGGTCAGAGCGGTTGCAAGAGCCAATGCTGGCAACAGACGCATGGGGTGGTCTCCGGGAAAATCAGTGCCCGGCATATGCCAGCCACCTGTGCCAGAGTCAAACCGGCTTCACAGTTTCAGCGGCAAAAAGCCCAGCATCAAAAGGCCAACGCCAGCAGGCACCCCAAACAGCCACGCGCGCCTTTGCCACCCTTCGGGCTGCTGTTTCCACGCCAGACGAAAATTATGCCCGCAGACAACCACGGCCAAGAAAATCAGCGCGGCAATCGGCGGTGTCAGATAAAGATCGCTCACGTCTTCGGGCTCCTGTCCAAGTCCGGTTTTTCGCCTTTCAGGCAATTGGACCCTATACAGGTCGTTTAGCTGCGCTAAGGTGAAAGGGAAAGACACACAATACCCCGGAAGGAGAATGCCTATGGCTCCAACCTCGTATCAGTCCCCCTCGCGCGGCGACAAGGCTGACAAGTCGACCTACAGCCAGTCGACGGAATCGAACCTGTCGCATGCGCAGACAACAGTGGCCAAACTGTTGACAGGTAAAGGAGATGATGTGTTTTCCGTGCGCCCGAATGAGACAATCCATTCCGTGGTCAACACGCTCAAGGAAAAGCGGATCGGGGCGGTTCTGGTAACGGATCAGAACGGGGCGCTACAGGGTATTCTGTCGGAACGCGACATTGTGCGCCGCATGGCAGATACGCCCGGCCAGACCCTGCCCCAATCGGTCGAGGACCTGATGACACGCGATGTCAAAACCTGTTCGCCCGATGATTATCTGAATGACGTTCTGAAAACGATGACCGAAGGCAGGTTTCGTCACATGCCCGTCCTGCGCGACGGCACTCTGTGCGGTGTGATCACCATCGGCGATGTGGTGCATTTCCGGTTGCAGGAACTGGAATACGAAGCCCTGCGTATGAAGCAGATGATCGTGGGCTGACCGCACTCAGGTCGCGGTAAATCGCACCCCGCCCTGAAACACCTCAGCCGCTGTCAGGCGATCGGTGACAAAAGCGCCGGTGTCGATGGATATAATGCCGTTCTCCGCCCGCGCCTGATCAACAATGGTGTGCCCATGCAGCACCCATTGACCATCCTCTCTGGGCTCGCGCGACAGCATCGGATGCCCCCACAGGCAAATATCGCGCGGTTGTGCGTCAACGGGATGGCGCGGGTCCAGGGCTGCATGAACAACAGTGACATTGCCGCTGGTCCAGGTCAGGGGACGATCCCGGAGCCAGCTTAACAGATCCTCACCCATGACCTGCTGCAATCTCTCTGCAATCTCGACCGCCGGTTCGCCTAAAATGGCCTCGGCCACGCCGGTGATGCCAAACGAGGCGAGCGTTTGAACACCTCCATTTTGCAACCACAGGCGGCTGACCCGTTTTGGATCGTCAACAAAGCGCAACAGCATCTCTTCGTGATTGCCCAGCAGGCAGGTGACCCGCCCGCCCGAAGCTTCGCTGAGATGCCGCAGCTGATGCAAGACCTGAGCGCTGTAGGCACCGCGGTCAATATAGTCGCCCACGAAAACCCAGGGGCAACTGTCGTCCAACCGGGGCAGCAAATCCTGCAACAAATCCAGCCGTCCGTGTATGTCACCAATGGCGACAAAGGGCTGGTCCGGTGCCATTTCGGGCATGGCGGGCGCCGACGCTTGCGCGTCGCGCTGACGAAACAGCCCTTTGATCCAATCCCTAATCATCACACGCCTTCCCTACCCCGGCCCGCCCTTGGCGACAATCGGCAATTCCCGGTGGCGTTTCGGCGTGCACCTAATCGACCAGCTTGGCCGAATAGCCGCAAAATGGGAAAATCTGCTTGACCTTGCGCTGGGGAAAGTATCCCTGATGCGCAGAGTTTTATTGTGTTCGAGGGTTTCATGAAACGTGTTTTGATCACCGGTACCGCAGGGTTCATTGGCTTCCATCTGGCAAAGCTGCTGCTGTCAGAAGGGTTCCGGGTGCATGGCTATGACGGGATGACCGACTACTACGACGTCACCCTGAAACAGCGCCGCCACCAGATGCTGATGCAAACCCCCGGTTTCACCGCGACCGAGGCGATGCTGGAAGATCACGAACAGCTGATGAAAGTTGCCGACGACTTTCAGCCCGATATTATCGTTCACCTCGCCGCACAAGCCGGGGTCCGTTACAGCCTGGAGGAGCCACGCAGCTATATTAACTCCAACGTTGTAGGTACATTCAACGTGATGGAGGCCGCGCGCATCCACCAGGTCGATCATCTTCTGATGGCTTCGACTTCATCGGTTTACGGTGCCAACGAAGAGATGCCGTTTACCGAGGTCGAAAAGGCCGATACCCAGCTGACCATCTACTCGGCCACCAAAAAGGCCAATGAGGCGATGGGCCATTCCTATGCGCATCTGTGGGACCTGCCGACAACGATGTTCCGGTTCTTCACTGTCTATGGCACTTGGGGACGGCCTGATCTGGCGCTCTATAAGTTCGTGGACGCGATTCTGGATGACCGTCCGATCGACATCTATAACCACGGCGACATGTATCGTGATTTCACAAACGTGGACGATCTGGTTCGGGGCATCCGATTGTTGATCGATGTGCCGCCCGTGCGGCCCGAAAGCGCCGATCAGATTGAAGAGGGGGACAGCCTGTCCCCGGTTGCGCCCTATCGCGTCGTCAATATCGGCAATGGCGACAAGGTGCGCCTGATGGATTTCGTCGAAGCCATTGAAGAAGCGATAGGCAAAGAGGCCATCCGAAACTATATGCCTATGCAGATGGGCGATGTCCCCGCCACATGGGCCAATACCGATCTGCTGCAACGGCTGACTGGTTACCGTCCGCAAACCGATTTCAAAGACGGGATCGCCCGGTTTGTCGCGTGGTTCCGGGACTATCACGGCAAATAGAGACTGAGACCTGGATGCTGCAAACGAACCCCGATGCCCGCAAGATCGCTGTCATTGGATTGGGCTATGTGGGCCTGCCTTTGGCGGTGGCCTTTGGCAAGATCAGCCCGGTCATCGGGTTCGACATCAACCCGGCCCGCATCGACGCGCTGCGCGCTGGTCACGATGCCACGCAAGAGGTTGAGCCCGAAGATTTGACCGCAGCCGCCGGTCTGACCTTCACCACAGATGTCGCAGATCTTGCGGACTGTGACACCTATATTGTCACCGTTCCTACTCCGATCACAGCGGGCAAGCAGCCGGATCTGTCACCCCTGCTCGCGGCGTCGGAATCCATGGGCGGAGTCCTGAAACCCGGCGATCTGGTGATCTATGAATCAACAGTCTATCCCGGCGCGACCGAGGAAGATTGCGTCCCAGTGCTGGAACGTATGTCCGGCCTGCGCTTCAACACGGATTTCTTTGCGGGCTACAGCCCGGAACGCATCAACCCCGGCGACAAGACCCATCGGATCGCGGATATCTGCAAGGTGACATCGGGCTCGACCCCCGAAGTGGCTGATCTGGTCGATGCGCTGTATGCCCGGATCATCACCGCCGGAACCCACAAGGCCGAAAGCATCCGCGTGGCCGAGGCTGCAAAGGTGATCGAAAACACCCAACGCGATCTGAACATTGCGCTGGTGAATGAGCTGGCGATGATCTTCGGCCGGATGGGTATTGATACCGACGCCGTCCTGCGCGCCGCAGGCACCAAATGGAACTTCCTGCCCTTCCGCCCCGGTCTGGTCGGCGGCCACTGTATCGGCGTTGATCCGTATTACCTGACCCACAAGGCCGAGGCCGTTGGCCATCATCCTCAGATCATCCTGGCCGGGCGGCGGCTGAACGATCGGATGGGCAGCTACGTGGTATCTCAACTGGTCAAACGCATGACGCGCAACGGCATCAACGTCGGCGCGTCCCGCGTTCTGGTCATGGGGCTGACCTTCAAGGAAAACTGCCCCGATCTGCGCAACACACGCGTGGTCGACATCATTGAGGAATTACAGAGCTATGGCATCAGCGTTGATGTCCACGATCCCCATGCCGACCCCGCCGCAGCGGAAGCTGAATACAGCCTCTCGCTTTTAAGTTCCCCTCGGGACGGAACTTACGACGCGGTCATTTTGGCCGTGGCGCATCAGGAATACAAAGACGCTGATCCGTCAACATTCCGATCTTACGGTAAATCCAACAGCGTGGTGTTCGACATCAAGTCCTGCCTGCCAAGGGACGCGAGTGACTTGAGGCTCTGACGCGGTCTGAATCCAACAAAAAAAGCCGACGCATGATGCGTCGGCTTTTTTTGTCTCTTACCCGCCGAAATCATCGAGCATGATGTCTTCGCGGTCCACACCCAGATCCAGCAGCATGTTGATGACCGACTGGTTCATGATTGGCGGTCCACACATATAGAACTCGCAATCTTCAGGCGCGGGGTGGTTCTTGAGGTACTCCTCGAACAGGACGTTATGAATAAAGCCAGTATAGCCTTTCCAATCATCCTCGGGCTGCGCGTCTGACAGCGCCACATGCCATTCGAAGTTGTCGAATTCTTCGGCCAGTTGGTCGAAATCCTCGACAAAGAACATCTCTTTCTTCGACCGCGCACCATACCAAAAGCTGATTTTGCGATCGCGGTTTTCCAGACGCTTGAGTTGGTCAAAGATATGGCTGCGCATGGGGGCCATGCCCGCGCCACCGCCGATGAAGACCATCTCTTTTTGGGTATCGCGGGCAAAGAACTCACCAAACGGACCCGAGATCGTCACCTTATCACCCGGTTTCAGGTTGAAGATATAGGACGACATCTGACCCGCCGGTATACCCTCTGAACCCGGAGGCGGCGAGGCAACCCGGACGTTCAGCATGATCATGCCTTTTTCATCCGGGTAGTTGGCCATTGAATAGGCGCGTTCGATTGGTTCGTTCACAACCGACTCATATTGCCACAGATTGAAGCGATCCCAATCTTCGCGGTATTCATCCTCTACGTCGAAATCGGTGTATTTCAACTGGTGCGCAGGCGCTTCGATCTGGATATAGCCACCCGCGCGGAAGTTCACATCCTCGCCTTCGGGCAGGTCCAGAGTCAGGGCCTTGATGAAGGTCGCCACGTTCTCGTTCGAACGCACGGTGCATTCCCATTTCTTGACGCCAAAGACTTCTTCGGGGACTTCGATATCCATGTCCTGCTTGACCGCAACCTGACAGGACAGGCGATCACCGCATGCAGCCTCGCGTTTGGTGATATGGCTTTCTTCGGTCGGCAGGATCGAGCCGCCACCGGAATGCACCTTCACCCGGCACTGGGCGCAGGTGCCACCACCGCCACAGGCCGACGGGACGAACAGCTTTTCAGCCGCCAGGGTTTGCAGCAGCTTGCCACCCGCCGGGACCGATACGGTTTTCTCACCGTTGATGGTGATGTTCACGTTGCCTGTGGACACCAGTTTAGACCGGGCCGCCATGATGATGGCCACCAGACCAAGAACGATCAGGGTAAATAGAACGACGCCTAAGCCAAAGGTTTCCATCCGCCCCTCCTTACAGTTTCACGCCCGAGAAGGACATGAAGGCCATCGCCATCAGCCCTGCGGTGATGAAGGTGATACCCAGACCCTGCAGACCATCGGGGATGTCCGAGTATTTCAGCTTTTCGCGAACGCCCGCCATCGCGGTAATCGCCAGCGCCCAGCCAAATCCCGAAGACAGGCCATAGGTGGTCGCCTCGGCAAAGTTGTAATCCCGTTCCACCATGAACAGCGACCCACCCAGGATCGCGCAGTTCACCGTGATCAGTGGCAGGAAAATCCCAAGCGCGTTGTAGAGCGGCGGGAAATACTTGTCCAAAACCATCTCAAGGATCTGAACCATGGCCGCAATCACGCCGATATAAGAGATCAGGCCAAGGAAGGTCAGGTCCACATCCGGGAACCCGGCCCAGGCCAGCGCGCCCGGTTTCAGCAGGTAATTCAGCAGCAGGTTGTTGGCAGGCACGGTGATCGCCTGCACAACCATGACCGAGATCCCAAGACCCAGCGCGGTCGAGATTTTCTTCGACACGGCGATGAAGGTACACATCCCCAGAAAGAAGCTGAGCGCGAGGTTTTCGACAAAGATGGCCTTTACGGCCAGTGAGATCAGACCTTCCATCAGTGGGCCTCTACCTGCTGAATTTTGTATTCACGCTCTTCCACCTGGTTCGGCTTCCATGTGCGGAAGGCCCAGATGATCAGACCGATGATGAAGAACGCCGAGGGCGGCAGTAGCAACATGCCGTTGGGCACGTACCAGCCGCCGTTGTTAACGGTCTCCAGAATGGTGACACCGAACAGCGACCCGGCACCGAACAGCTCACGAATGAAGCCGACCAGCAGCAGGATCAGGCCATAGCCCATGCCGTTGCCCATGCCGTCAATGAATGACGCCACCGGAGGGTTCTTCATCGCAAACGCCTCGGCGCGACCCATCACGATACAGTTGGTAATGATCAGACCGACAAAGACCGACAGGGTTTTCGAAATCTCGAACGCATAGGCCTTGAGTATCTGGTCCACCAGGATCACCAGCGAGGCGATGATCACCATCTGCACGATGATCCGAATCGAGCCGGGGATCTGGTTGCGCAGGCACGAGATGAAGAAGGACGAGAACGAGGTCACGAAGATAACCGCCAGCGCCATCACCATCGACACCTGCAGCGACGAGGTCACCGCTAGTGCCGAACAAATGCCCAGCACCTGAAGCGTGATTGGGTTGTTGTCGACAAGCGGGTCGACCAGCATCTCTTTCTTGGTCTGGGACATCAGAACTCTCCTGCTTGCAGTTTGGCCAGGAACGGAGCGTAGCCCGCGTCACCCATCCAGAATTTCACCAGGTTATCGACACCAACCGAGGTCAAGGTTGCACCCGCCAGCGCGTCGATATAGAAGTCGGGTCCGGCGGCCGGCTGGGATTTCGACACAGTGATTTGCAGATCACCATTGTCGTCTCGCAGCTTCTTGCCATTCCACAGAGCCTTCCAGCGCGGGTTGTCCACCTCGGCCCCAAGGCCGGGGGTCTCACCGTGCTGGTAGAATTGCAGGCCGTAGATATCGTTGCCGTTATTCTCCAAAGCGATGAAGCCATAGAGTGTGGACCAAAGGCCGTAGCCGTGCAGCGGAAGGATCACCTTGTCCAGACCACCCGCGTCGTCACGCAGCAGATAGATCACGCGGTATTTCGACTTGCGGCCAATGCCCGCTGGATCATCGTCCAGCGCGACGCTCAGCTCAGGATCGCTGGCAGCGGCAATGTCGTCGAAGGTGGCCGGGTCGAACTGGTCATCGACGAAATCACCGGTGGACAATTCCACAACATGCGGCTCGAACGCGGCAAAGGCTTCGGTCACGTCGATGCCAGGCTCAAAGACACCTGCCACCTGCAAAACGTTGACCTGCTTGTCCTTCAGACGGTTGGTCTCTTGCACCGGGCGCAGGCTGACGGCGGCGGCGGATACGACCATCGAGGCTACAAGGCAGACTGCGACCGCGATGAAAATCGTCTTGCCGACTGAGTCTGGCGAGGCCGCCAGAAACCGGGCAATCGCGCCTTTGGGTTCTTGAGGTTGCGGATCAGACATGGCGACGCGCCCTCCGTTTGATGTTGGCTTGCACGACGAAATAGTCGATCAGCGGAGCAAAGACGTTGCCGAACAGAATGGCCAGCATCATGCCTTCGGGGAAAGCCGGGTTGATGACGCGGATCATCACAACCATGATACCGATCAGCGCGCCATAGATGTAGCGACCCATGTTGGTGTGGCTGGCCGAAACCGGCTCGGTCACCATGAAAGCCAGACCAAAGGCATAGCCACCGATGACCACATGCCAGTACCAAGGCATCGCGAACATCGGGTTCGTGTCCGAACCGATCAGGTTCAGCAGCAATGTGAAGCCAATCGTACCTGCCAAGCAGCCAACAATCAGGCGGTAGTTGGCGATCCTAGTGGCCAGCAGGAAGGCCAGACCGATCATGCAGGCCAGCGTTGAGGTTTCCCCGAAGCTGCCCTGGATCGAACCGAAGAAGGCATTCCACCATGTGATGCCATCAGCCGCCAGCGCCTGAAAGCCCTGCGACGCGGAGACGGACAAAGCAGTCGCGCCCGAGAAGCCATCGACCGGCGTCCAGACCGTGTCACCGGACATACTGGCCGGATAAGCGAAATACAGGAACGCACGACCAACCAGAGCCGGGTTCAGGAAGTTCTTGCCGGTTCCGCCAAAGACTTCTTTCCCGATCACGACGCCGAAAATGATGCCCAGAGCCACCTGCCACAGAGGCGCGGTTGCGGGCATGATCAGCGTGTACAGCATTGAGGTGACAAGGAAACCTTCGTTGACCTCGTGGCCGCGCACGGTGGCAAAGATGACCTCGAAGATACCACCTGCGACAAGTGTCACGATGTAGATCGGTAGGAAATAGGTCAGCCCGTGCATCACATTGGCAAAGATGCTGCTGGGGTCCAGCGAGATGCCAAACATCTGCAGCAGGGCAATCCGCCATCCGGTGGCCGATTCAGGCCCCAACAGCGCAATGGCCGAGTTCGCCTGATAGCCGGTATTGTACATCCCCCACAGGATACAGGGGATCGTCGCAATCACGACGTAGGTCATGATCCGCTTCATGTCGATATACGACCGCGCATGCGGTGCGACAGTGGTGACAGTCTTCGGAGTGTAGATGAAGCTTTCAACCATCTCGTAGATGGGGAAATACTTCTCGTACTTGCCGCCCTTGGTAAAGTTCGGCTCGATCCGATCAAAGAAGCTGCGCAAACCCATGTGGCTCAGCCCTCCTTTTCAATCTTTGCAAGGCAGTCGCGCAGCGCCAGCCCATATTCATATTTTGCCGGACAGGCAAAGCCGACAAGGCCCAGATCCTCTTCGTCCAGCTCCAATGCGCCCAACGCCTGAGCGGTGTCGGTGTCCATCACCAAAAGCGCGCGCAACAGTTGCGTTGGCAGGTAGTCCTGCGGCATCAACCGCTCGAACACGCCGGTGGGCACCATCGCTCGGCGACCCCCATTCAGGTTCGATGTCAGCGGAAACAGCTTTCTCGACAGGGCGGACCCAAGCACGGGCTGGACAGAATACTTCGACGGCATCGGACGAATCCATCCCAGCGGGATCTGATCGTGGTCTTCGCGAATGATCGACAGCTGCCGCGCGAACCGACCCAGGTAGGCGGTTGGCCCCTCGGCCTGTGTCCCCGAAAGGATCGAGCCCGAGATAATCCGGGGCGTGCCGTCGACATTGACCTCATCGCGGGTCAGATCATCAGTCGATGCACCCATGACCGTGCGGATCAGCCGCGGCTGCCGCGCACCTGGGCCGCACAGCGCGATGACAATATTCGGGTCCAGATGCCCGGTCTGCATCAGGCGACCGATGGCAATCACGTCCTGATACCCGACGGTCCAAACCTGTTTGTCACCCGCCAGCGGCTCAAGAAAGTGGATATGCGTACCGGCCAGACCTGAAGGGTGCGGGCCTGCGAAGGCAGCGGCTTCGACACCGGCTACATCCGCACCGGGGATACTGTCGCCGTCCTTGTGGCACAGATATGTCTTGCCCTCGGTCAGCTTTGCGATGGCCGCAAGACCCGTAGCAAAGGCATCCCCCGCATCTGCGATGATCACTGCGGCATCGCCGGCCAATGGCTCGGATTCCATCGCGGTGACAAAGATGGCTGCCGGCTTGGTGCCCGGCGCGGGCATCTTAGAATAGGGTCGTGTTCGGAATGCCGTCCACAGACCAGCCGCGCATAGCTTCTCGGTCACACCCTCGGCAGTATCCGCATTGCCAACGCCTGAGAAATCGACACCAGCATCATTGGCGTCCGACACTTCGATCACCACGCTTTGCAGCACACGCCGCGCGCCGCGATTGATGGCGACGACCTTACCGGTCATCGGGGCTACCATCATCGCCTCGGGCGCATCCTTATGGCAGAACAACGGCGTGCCGCGTTGAACCGCATCGCCTTCCTGCACCAGCATACGCGGCTTGAGCGCCAGATAATCTGCGCCCAGTGCGGCCACGGTTTTGAATTCCGGCCCTGGATGGATTTCCTGCTCAGGTGCACCCTGAACCGGCAATTCCATCCCTTTTTTCAGTTTGAAAGTTTGCATGTCGCTACGGTCTTCCAAGCCTCTTTTCCTACGCCGACTATCTTGCCCGCTGGTTCAGGGACAAGATAGCGCGAACCACATCATTTCAGGGGGACGATTGCGCCAAATCCCCTCTGCAATCCGCCAGCGTTCCTTCGATCAGGGACCCTTTACGCGCGCGGGACGCGAAACGCAAACCTGTTACCGCCGAAAAACCGATAACCGCTTCACTTTCTGAACAGGCCGCCATCTGGGCCGCAATCTAGCACAAAAAAAGCGTATCGCGCCTGATTTGTATCCGGTGTAAGCAACCCGAATGAAAACACCCGGTTTGTTCGAAATCTTTCTGGCGGCCACACCTGGCCTTGAAGCACCGCTTTTTGACGAAGCGGTTGAGAAAAGATTCGCAAATGCGCACCGCGTGGCGGGCGGGGTCAGTTGCCGGGGTGATTGGTCCGAGGTCTGGCGCGCCAATCTGTGTCTGCGCGGCGCCAACAAGGTCCTGGTGCGCATCGGCAGTTTCCCAGCGGTTCATCTGGCGCAACTGGACAAGCGCGCGCGCAAGTTTCCCTGGTCCGAATTCTTGCGTCCCGACATTCCTGTGAAGGTTGAAGCAACCAGCCGCAAGTCACGCATCTATCACGCCGGTGCCGCGCGCCAGCGGATCGAGCGCGCGATCACCGAAACACTGGGCGCATCCCTATCCACGGATGCTGATCTGCGCGTGATGCTGCGGATCGAAAAAGATGTTTGCACACTGTCTCTGGACACATCCGGAGACCCCCTGCACAAGCGCGGGCACAAACCCGCAGTAGCCAAGGCACCGATGCGCGAAACCATGGCAGCGATGTTTCTGCGATCCTGCGGTTTTGACGGATCTGAACCGGTGCTGGACCCGATGTGCGGTTCGGGCACATTTGTGATCGAAGCGGCAGAAATCGCCCTTGGCCTGCAGCCCGGTCGATCCCGCCGGTTCGCATTCGAAGATCTGGCAGGCTTTGATGCCACCGCATTTGAAGCGCTGCGCCAGACCGGCCCGACCACCGAGACAACTCTGGCCTTTCACGGCTCGGACCGCAATGCCGGCGCAATTGAGGCCGCCAGCGCCAACGCGGCACAGGCAGGGGTCTCAGATGTCACTCAGTACGCCCAGCGCTCTGTCAGTGACATCAATCCCATCGGCGATCAGACCGGCCTTGTGATCGTGAACCCACCTTACGGTGCCCGTATCGGCGACGAAAAACGTCTGCGTGCGCTATACGGCAGCCTGGGCAAAACCCTGATTTCTCGCTTTCAGGGCTGGCGCGTCGGGATCGTCACCAGCAACCCCTCCCTTGCCCGTGCCACACGCCTGCCCGACCTGTCAGCCGGCCCCGTGGTCGATCATGGCGGCACCAAAGTGAAGCTCTACCAAACCGACCCCCTGACCTGAGCGCTAGATAAAAATGTGCAACGTCTCAGCGAGGATCATCACGTAGCGGCGCATAGTGCGGCTTAGCCGGACGGTAGCCGATCAATGGCACGCCCTCCAAGTCTTTGATCGTTATTCGTTCCTTCCCCTCAAGCTCATGACCTGAGGGAAACACGCACACCTCACGAGGATTGACAAAGAAGCTTGCAACAACACCTGCTGGTTCGTCAAAACGGTTGGTAAGCGCCACGCCTTGGAGCTGTCCATTGCGAACGGCGACACGGATTGGGAAGGCAACCTTGTTGCCGCTCACCACAAACTACACCTGATGGAACAACAACTTCTCAGGGGCGACGAGTCCGAGAAAGAGACTTGGAAAAGATATGATTGGGAGTTCCACCAAGCGATGATCGCGGCCTGCAAGTCCAAGAACCTTCTGTCTCTGCACTCGATCATCTACGACAAGTATCTGCGGTATCAGATGCTCGTCCTGACCTATCGCGGCGAAGAGGCCGTCAAGGAACACAAAGGTATGTTCGATGCCGCATTGATCAGAGACGCGGACATGGCTAAGAAGCTGTTGGAAGATCACATCCGAAATGGCCTCGCTCACACCCTAGAGGCTATGTAGGCTGCCGTCCTCGCTTAGTGCCGTGAAGTCATCAGTTTAAACCACAGCGAATTGCAAAAGAGCCTGTATCTTAACTGCAAAGTTCGTCAAATGGGCCTCAGAGTTTGCGACACATCCTTTCGCCCGGCTCAGAATCCCCCTTGCACCCCCACCCCACCGCGTATAGACCCGCGCCACGGTCGGAGTGTAGCTCAGCCTGGTAGAGCACTGTCTTCGGGAGGCAGGGGTCGGAGGTTCGAATCCTCTCACTCCGACCAATAAAAAACGTTCAAGATCATAATCTTGCCGTTTTGCTATGACCTACTTTTAACGAAGCTCTTCGTGCCAGCTTGGCACGGAACACCGACAGAGGTCTGAGAAAATGTCATATTCGCAGCTTGATCCCGAAAGCGTTATGCTCGCTCATCAACCTGAATTTCGACTACGTAAGCGCCCCGAAAACCAAATCTGGGAAATCGTGTGGACGGACGAAGATGGGAGACCGAAGCGTAGATCGACAAAAACCCGAAATGATACCGAAGCAAAACGTCAGCTTGCGGAACTGATTTTATCTGGAGACACTCGACCACCAAAGCATGTGTCACTTGGCTACATCATTGATCGGTACTTTTTGCATATTCAGAAAGAGAAAGCCGAAGGCACCGTGGTGCCGATGCAATCAAAAGTAGCCCGTCTCAAGGAGTTTTTGGGCGACGTCGCTTGGGAAGATTTTTCTCAGGAATATGTCGACGACTATAAAGACTGGGCTCGCAGCATTAAGCGATAGGTTGTTCAAGCAGGCGTTGGCCTACTACCATGATCCGAATGGAAAGAAGCATGGGCCTCGTACCGCATTCGACGATGGGCATCGCGAGTACCTCATCCCTATTGCGTCCTTTGCCGAACTTACCGGCGGCAACGTCGCCGCAACCACGGTCGCAAGAGTGCTGAAGACATCGTGTTGCACACCCACAACTTTGAACGCGGGTCGAACTTGCTGACGCCAAAGAAGGCCAGTTTGCAGCGCAGCAAATCCATGGGACGCACGTCCCGGTCCGCAAGGTTGGCGCGTATTTCCGCGTATTTGTGTTTGCTCATGGTCTGGATGCGCCGGACAATGCTTTTGAGCGCCGGGCGACGCAGCAGGAAGTGGATTACATCGCTGTCAGGATGTTCCTCAAGGTCTTCCAACAGCACGTCATAGCACGCGCGGACACGGCGACCGATGGGCAGCGGCATCTGCTTTTCCACCCCGGGATCGGCACCGGCAAAACCCAAACGCGGTTCCAGCTTTTCTTCCGAGCGATACCAGAACGCGTCTGAATGTTCGGACTTCGAAAAGTCGATGACCAGCGCCCAGTCATAACGGTCTTCGATCAGGGCGCGCAGTTGGGCGGTGGTCATGTCCGGGTCGATGACAGGGTTCGGGATGACGGCAAAGCTGTCCTCCAGATCATTCACCAGTTCGGGATGGATTTCCAAACACAGCGCATGGATCAGTTCCTGTGTCTCAAGGCTCCAGGCAGCGCGGGCGTGATTGGACAAAACCGACCAGGTTTCCAGCGCCTCGCTTTGGACAAAAAGCCAATCGCGCACCTCGGCGAGCTCCGCGATCAGAACCCGATTGTGTTCGATCTGTTCCTCATCCCCGGTGCGGCTTTCGGCAAAATGCTGCTCGGCCCGGTCGATCAGGTCATGGAACAGTTTGATCCGCCAATCGGTGGGCGTCGCCTTGTGCAGAACCTGCGCCAGCGCGGTTTCACGCATTTCGATCCACTGGCTCAGCAACTCGCCGTGGTTCACCAGATATGGGGCCATGCCCAGACCGGTCGAATTACCAATGCCAAAGAACCGTTTCAGCCGGTCGTCCAGCGCAACAGCAGTTTCGGGCGCGCGGGCTTTGGCGATATGATCCACCTGATCCAGGCTGAACTGACGCAGCATAGTTGGATGTGTCGCAAACTCCGACGCCCAGTTGATGAACATGCGTGATCTGACGCTTGTTGCCCTCGAATATTTTTTGAACAGGTTTCAACATGATCTCATTGAAAGGCTGCCACTTCCCCAAAGATGAAGTTTTCTACGCGTGTACTTCTATCTGCGGTACACGGTGTCCTATCGTGACTTGGAAGAGATCATGGCTGAGCGCGGCGTGCAGGTGGATCATGCCACTCTCAACAGGTGGGTTGTAAAGCATTCACCGGTGATCGCAGCGAGAGCGCAATCAAAGAAACGCTGAGCTCCTGGCGCATGAGCGAGACATGTGTACGTGTTCGCGGCAAATGGATGACTACACCGATTTGAATGCTGAAAGGGAAACTACTCTCAAAATTTATCCTTGTAAATCTTCCATTGAATGGAATAAATGCAGGGTATGATCGAGCGCGGTGACAAAAAATCAGTTGAAGGTTCTCTGGAGAACCAGGCGGGCGTAGTCCTGCTTGGGCCGCGACAAGTTGGGAAGACAACGCTCGCACAGGATATCGCTGAAAGTCGTGATGCTGTCTATCTCGATATGGAGAGATCTGCCGATCGCCAGGTACTCGAAGAGCCCGACCTTTATCTCGATGAACAGGTTGGCCGCCTGGTGGTGATTGATGAGGTTCAACTTATGCCGGACCTGTTCAAGGCCTTACGTGGTCAAATTGACCGGCGGCGAAGGCAAGGGCATCGGGCTGGTCAATTCCTGTTGCTCGGGTCGGCCTCGAACACGCTTCTGCACCAAAGCGCAGAGTCCCTGGCGGGACGTGTCAGTTACCACGAGCTGACGCCTTTCACCTTGTCGGAAACCGGAGCCGGCGCGCTCTCCGCACTCTGGCTGCGGGGTGGGTTTCCAGACAGCTTCCTGGCAAAGAACGACCGGACCAGCCTGGCGTGGCGCGAGGATTTCATCCGCACCTATCTGGAACGCGATGTTCCGGCTTTCGGGTTGCGCATTCCGGCAGAGACGTTGCGCCGATTCTGGACAATGCTCGCCCATGAGCAAGGCGGGTTACTCAACGCGGCAAAACTAGCGGGAAACCTGGGAGTCTCCGGCCAGAGCGTTGCGCGTTATCTTGACTTGCTGGTTGACCTGATGCTGGTGCGTCGCCTACCGCCCTGGCATTCCAATGCCGGGAAGCGTCTGGTCAAGTCTCCCAAAGTCTATATACGCGATTCTGGTCTAGCCCATGCGCTTCTTGGGATCGAAACACAGGAAGACCTGCTGGGGCATCCAGTTGTCGGCGGCAGTTGGGAAGGATTCTGTATTGAAAACCTGATTGCTGCGGCACCGCGCGGAACAGAAGCAAGCTTCTATCGCTCTTCAGCGGGGGCTGAGGTGGATCTGATGTTGAAACTTCCCCGCGGCGCCCTCTGGGCCATTGAGATCAAGCGGACGACATCGGCGAAAGTAACGCGTGGGTTTCACATCGCGACAGAAGAACTGGACGTCTCGGAACGTATCCTTGTCTATGCAGACGACAGAGAGGTTCCGGGGCAAGGAGGCGTCAGGGCGATGCCCCTCATAAACGCTATGGAACGGCTGGCCTCTGCATAGACCTGAGAGGGGCAGGGCCTGCGATAGCGTGCCTGAACCTGGACGCGGGCGGATTTCGGGTGGGATACAGAAAACGATCAATATGTCTGTCCCGAAGGTCACGCCCTGAAACAGGTCCGCCGAAACTATTCCGACCCAAACCGAGGGCCAACCGGTAAGGGCGAGTTGGGTAAATGGCTCGATCAAGAAGATCCCCAACCCGTCCGTTTGCAAATTCCGAACCGATTCAATGTGGCGTTCAATAACAACCGGGGCCAATCCCGGTGACATTTCGTTGATCGGCAAATGGCTCAGGGCGCTGATGCGTTCGTGGACTGGTTGCGGGTTGAAGCGGCATCCAGCAACCAATCTGAGAACAATGTCGCCGGTTCCGAAACCGCTGCGCGATCCGGCCTGACGATGAAGTAGCCATAGTCCGACAGCGCGATATCTGACAGCGGATGAAGCTTGCCTGCCGCCAACTCATCGCCCACCAGATCATCCATCAATGCGATCCCTTGACCGTTGATCACCGCCTGAACCCGCACATTGGGATCGGGCACGATCAGCACGTCGCACCGCGCTTGCGGCGGCAGGCCCGCAAGCTCCAACCATTCAGACCAGGCGTTGCTGTCTTCGCGATCGCGCAGCAGTGTCAGTTCTGTGACTGCCTCCCTGATCCCCAGCCGTTCCACCCGGCCCGCAACATCGGCGTTGCCAACCGGAAAGGGCGGCATCGGCATGAATGGTGTCACGGTGCCATCGTTCCAATTCCCGTTGCCCCACCTGATTGCAAGATCCGCATCCTGCATCTCGACTTGTGAGAACTCGATCATCGGCTGAATGCGAAGCTGCACGTCCGGGTGTGTTTGCATGAAGGTCATCAGGCGTGGCGACAACCAGCGCGCCGCGAAATAGGTCGAAACGCCAACTGTCAGAGAGCGGGTCGAGGCCCCCTTTAACGCCTGAATTTCAGCTTCGATCTCGTCGTATCGCGTCTGGCAGATCGCCAGCAGTTTCAGACCTTCTCCGGTCAAAGTGACGCCGCGCGTTGTGCGCTGGAAGAGGTTCAACCCCAGATCGGCCTCAAGCGTCTTGATCTGATAGCTGATCGCGCCCTTTGTCATATTGAGCGCCTCCGCCGCCGTCGAAAAGCTGGAATAGCGAGCGATCTCGGCGAAAAGCCTCAGCTGATCATGGTGATGAAAACGGGCAGACATAATTTAGCGTATAATTTATTTATACGCAGAGAACAGAATTTTTCGATTTCCAATTATATTTTTATGAACATCATCTACGTTCAGAGCCAAAAGAAGAGAGATGGCGTTGGAGCCTTTGAACGCAACTGCAGGTATGTCAGCACCTCAGGGTCGCCGCAGCAGCGCGCGCCGTGGCCGTCTGTCTCGTCACAACGCACGTTGCGAGAGCACGCCGTTCACCGGCCGCAAGATACCTGCATACGATTTGCTGGATGAAACGGCATTGGCCCGCATCGAAGATCAGGCCGACTGGATATTGGACAAGATCGGTGTCGAATTCCGTGGGGACCAAACGGCGCTGGATCTCTTCGCCCAGGCGGGCGCGCGGGTTGACGGTGAACGTGTAAGGTTTGAACCGGGTCACGCCCGCGCGCTGTGCGCCACGGCCCCAAGCGAATTTCAGCTACATGCCCGCGACCCGGCCAAAACCGTAACGCTTGGCGGCGACAACGTTGTGTTGATGCCGGGATATGGCTCGCCTTTTGTCAGCGATCTGGCAAAGGGTCGACGCTATGCGACACTGGAGGATTTCCGCAATTTTGTGAAACTGGCCTATCTTGCGCCCGCCATGCACCATTCCGGCGGCACCGTGGTCGAGCCGACAGATATCCCGGTCAACAAGCGCCATCTCGACATGATGCTGGCGCATCTGACCCTCTCGACCAAGCCTTTCATGGGCTCTGTCACGGCACCCTCACGCGCGCGGGACAGTATCGAGATGGCACGCATCGTCTTTGGCCGTAACGTCATGGACCGGCACGCGGTGATGCAGGCCAACATCAACGTCAACTCACCGCTGATCTATGATGACACCATGTCCTCAGCTCTGCGCATCTATGCAGAGGCGGGCCAGTGTGTCTGTGTCTCTCCCGCGATTTTCGCCGGCGCCATGGGGCCACTTTCTCCGGCTGCGGTGGCGGCACAAACGCTAGCCGAAGCCATGGTGGGCATCGCGTTGGCGCAATTGGTGCGGCCTGGTTGTCCGGTGGTTTTCGGGTCATTCCACTCCAGCATGAACCTGCGGACAGGCGCCCTGACCTTTGGATCGCCCGAGGCGAACATGACCACTATGGCCCTGACTCAAATGGGCCGGAGGCTTGGCGTGCCGGTGCGCTCTGGCGGAGGGCAGATCACCGCGTCCAACGCCCCGGACGGACAAGCCATGCAGGACAGCACCGACGCGATGTGGTCCACGCTGCTATCAGGTGCGCATCAGGTCTGGCATGCAGCAGGCTGGCTCGAAGGTGGGCTTGTGATGTCCTATGAGAAGTTCATCATGGATCTCGACCATTGCGGCGCGATGCTGAAACTTTTGCAGGGCTTCGATACCGATGACGAGGCATTTGGCCGGGATGCCTACTATGAGACGGGTCCAGGCGAAAATTTCCTGTCCACCAGTCACACCCTGCGCCACTACACGACGGCGAATTTTGAACCACAGATATCTGACGCCGGCCCATTCGAGACCTGGTCTGAAAATGGCGCACTCACCGCTGATCAGCGCGCCACCGCGCGGTGGCATCAGATGCTGAACGACTATCAACAACCCGACATGGAACCCGGCATTCAGGCAGCGCTTGAGGACTTCGTATCCGGGCGCAAGGCGCGGATGCCGGACGAATGGTACTAGAAAGGAACACCCTTGACCGAAGAGCTTAGCCGCACATCCGCCCTTGCCTCACGCCACATCGCGCTCGGCTCGGGGCTGGAGGATTGGAACGGAATGGGCACTGCCTGGACCTACGACACCGATCCCAATGACGAACACGACGCGGTGCGCGAACGCGCGGGCATGTTCGATATGTCGCCTTTGAAAAAGGTATTCGTACGCGGGCTGGACGCGATGGCGGTTCTCGATCACCTAACAACGCGGGATCTGTCCAAGGTTACACCGGGCAAGGCAGCTTACCTGTGTGTTCTCACCGATCAGGGCGGCATCGCCGACGACGCGATCGTGTCGAACAACGGCGGTGACGAATGGATGATCGTGCATGGGTCTGGCGACACGATGGCGCTGCTGGAGGCTTCGGCGGAAGGGCGCGATGTTCAGGTGCAGTTCACCGATGATCTGCATGATCTGTCGGTGCAGGGACCTGCCTCGTTGGAGATTCTCAACGCGCACACGGATATCGACCTGGCCGATCTGGCCTATTTCGAACACGCACCAGCAGCGCTTTTCGGCCATCCTTGCCGGATTTCACGCACCGGATACTCCGGCGAACGTGGCTACGAGATCTTTGCCGATGGCGCGGTGATCGCCGACATCTGGGACAAGCTGGTCGAGGCAGGCGTCATGCCCTGTTCCTTCACCGCGCTCGACAAGGTGCGGATCGAGGCGGGCCTGCTGTTCTACGGCTACGACATGACCCAGGACAACACCCCGTGGGAGGTCGGCCTGAGCTTCACGGTGAGCAGTGCCAAGGGTGACTATCGCGGCAAATCGGCGGTCATGGCGGCGAAAGGCGCCGAGAAGGTCAACAACGTTTGCCTCGACATCGACCACCCGGACATGGTCGCAGGCGGAGAAACCCTGATGTTGGATGGTCAGGAGGTCGGCGTAATCAACAGCCCCTGCTATTCGCACCGGATGGGCAAATCGCTGGCGCTAGCGCATGTAGATCCTGACCTTTCGGCTGGAACAACGCTCATGGTGTCGGGCGACGGTCTGGAAACAACGGCCACAATCACTTCAAGCCCCGTCTATGATCCTCAGAAATCGCGGACGCATAGCTGACACGGTCTGCACATTCCCGCGACGGGCGACACTCTGATCGACCGTTGCATCACTGGAATTGATTTCGACTGAACAGCGAAGAGCAAATCCGCCAATCATGAATGACGCAGCAGCGGGCAAAATGGGCTCGTTGTGGTCACTTTCTAAGCCCTGAACGAAAGGGGGTTTTCGCGACCCCACGCCCACTTTTGATGCGCTGGCCCAGGACATCAAATTCAATTCCAGGCGCTTGTTCATGGATGAGACAACGCATCCAATCATGGTTCAGGGTAACGGAAAGACAAAAACCTGCTGCGCCTGTATGCGCTTTACCGTGATGATCGCCCTTTTGGAGGAAATCTACCTCCCGTCGTGGTCTACTCGCATCGCGCTGGACGTGGGATGGAACACATCCACGAAATACTGGCAGGTGTTTCCGCGGTCGCACAAACAGATGCCTACAGCGGGTATGGGATGCAAACCATCCAATGGACGGTTTGCATCGTATCACTTACCCATCAGACCCTGATCAATCGTAACCACCGACCAGGCCAAATGTGTCAAAGTCTGTGTGCAGCGTGTTAGAAGCCAGCGTCAGCGCTTCTCCGTGCCGTTGGATCAGTTCCGCCCGACGGGCCTGATCGCGGGTTGACTCAATAGCACCCCAGATCGCTGCCAGTGTTTCAGCCGCGTCGCGCAGGCGGATCAGAGTATCCGCATCTGCTGCTGCCGACGCAATCACAGAGGCGGATACTTTGCCGACCCCGGCGACAGTATGGGCGCCGCCGCTGGTATAGCCCTTGGGGATATCACCCTTGCAGTTGATGACTTTGCGATAGCGAATGGCCGACAGGATCTGATCGACCGCCTGCTTCGCCCCTTCAACGCGCGAGGTATGCTCGGTATCCGCCGCCGCATGGGGCAGCAGCTCCAATCGGCCCGGATAGGCGTCGATCAGCGGACGGTAAGGCACCATCGGACCAAACAGGCTGCCATCTTCTGCGATGAACAGATCGGCATCGATAGCGGCATAGGACACTTTGCCCGAAGCCATCGCATCGTTCAGCGCGTCTGCATCGACAACCTCGCCACGGTCGTAGTTGACCAGTATTGCGCCGTCATTCAGGGCATTCAGAACCGACGCGCCAACAAGCCCCGCATTGGCAAAGACACCATCCGCACCCTTGGCACCAAGACCGGTATGGGGCGACAACACATCCGCGCCTGCGGCGGCCTCTTCCGGAGTTGCGGCGTAGATGAAACCTTCGCTTTCAATCCACTGACGGTGCCGCGCGCGCGCATATATGGCGACGGTCATGCCGAAGGCTTTGCCCAGCTTGGCCACTTCGCGGCCGATATTGCCGTAGCCGATCACGCCCAGTCTTTTGCCTTCCAGCTTTTCGGTCGGGTAATCGCGCAGGTGCTTGCCGGTGTCAAAGTCGCCGTCAACGACACGCTTGTGCATCTCGTCAACCTTCAGATCGGGCAGAACACGCAGCAGAGCCTTCATCGCGGTCTGTGCCGTCGCGCGGCTGTTGAAGCTGGGGGTGTTCATCAGCGGGGCAGAACCGCCGGTACCATCCCCGCCGCCCCAGCAGGCACAGGCCATATTGCCGGTTCCAGCACCGATACGCACGCCCCCTTCAGGGAAGGTTGCATTCTCGGGAAAGAAGGTCGCCGCCGCGATGACCGCATCATATTGATTGCCGCAGCACGCTGCCGACAGTTCCTCATGTGTGGACAGGTCTGGCAGGTAAAAGAAATGCTGGCCAGCAGGCAAATCGGACCCATCCCAGCCGCCATAGGTGAAGGTTGCGCCCTGCTCCTCAACATAGGCCTTGACCGCCGAGGCATCCGGCTGCCCGTCGGCACCAAATTTCAGGCCAACCAGATCCGCCACCAGAATGCGATAGGCGCGGTTCGGATCGTCCTGGCGCAGATCCGCACCACCTGTTGTCGAGGCGTCGAAGGTGATGCCTTGCGCCGCCAGCTCCTCTTCCAGCACCACGACCTTGGCACGGTGATAGGCATAAGAGATGTTGTCCAGCAGACGCACGATATCCTCGGGCTCACGAATGCCACCGATCCAGGCGCGATAGTCGCCAGGTGTGCCGGGGAAGGCATTTACGTAGCGGGCTGCGTCCAGGCCTGGTTCATAGTCGCCATTTGGATGGGTCAACCCCTCGTAGCCCAACAGTTGTTTCGACCGCGCGATGATGCGTGCGTGGATGGCGGGATCGATGATGCCCGGATCATTCACCGCCAGCAAGGTCACCGCCGCACCGCGTTTCTGTGCATCGCCAACACCGGCAACCAGCAGGTCCTGACCGGCGAGCCACGTATCAATCTGCGCGCGGTTGGCGGCAGAGCGCTGGTTCATCACATCAACCGAGCCAAACATCTTTTCGACGCGCAGCAGACCATAGGTCGTTTCAGCAAAAGCCAGCGACGAGAATGTGTTGATCACTCCGCCAGTCATCTTGTCCGCCGCGGCGTCATAGAACGGGCCAAGACCCACTGTCTTTTCACCGGTCAGCGGCTTTTTGGCATCGGTCGGAACAACCAGTTTCAACTGGCGCGCAATCGCCCAGGCCGGGTTCTTCTGGTTGTCTTCGATCAGCTGCATCGCTGCTGGGGTGAACGATGCCAGGAAGTAACCCGAAATCCCACCGATTGCTTTCTGGAACGGGGTGAAAATGTTGCATTTGGCCATGAAGGCCTCGACCACGTTCTGCGGCCAGGGCATCCCGCCCAGCATTGAAGTTGCATCAATCATTGCATGCCGGTTCGCCGGATCGCGGTCCAACCATTCCAGAAGCGAGGTGACTTCTTCTGTTGTATATGTGGTCGCCCCTGTGGTTTCGTGCCCAACGCCGACAAAAAGGGTGATGCCCATGGCCTCCAGCTCGTCCGCTGACGGGATCGTGCCTTCGGCGCCCGCGAAGACGACCTTGTCTTCGTGCCCGTTGGCGGCAAATCGCTGCAATTCCAGGATCTGTGTGCCCCAGCTTTGGCGAAAGAACCCGCCCTTGGTGGCTTCGTCCGATTCCGGACGCGGGGTGTCGACGAACAGTTTCTGACCATCCAGATTCGGGTTCATCAGATGCATGATCGCGACGGTGAAGCCGCTATGGCCGCCGCCAAGGCCCACAGCCATAGGGTTTGTTTTGGGGAAACCAAAATACCGATGGATATGGAACATCATGTCCCGCAGGATTGCGTCCGCCGGATAGCCGCGGTGCATCGAACGGCCGATTTCTGCGGTTGTGAACGGCCCAAGATCGTCGCCGGTGTCGTCAAGCTTGCGATAGGTGGCTTCCAACCAACGGTCAAAGTCGAAACGGTTTTTGCGCCCTTCAGCCTCATCCTGAATCACGTCAGTGATAGGCCCGACGCCGAAGAACGGGTTGATCGTCCGAGGCGGAGGTCCGCTCTGTGTCGCTTCGATGGAGATTTTGCGCTGCGCTTCAAGTTCGCTCATGGTCTATCCGTCTCATTTCAACTTCATCCGATTTGCGCGCATCGTACACTCTTGTTCACTATGGGAAACATCAAATTGCGAAGTTTTGGCGCCGCCAAACGGCAAATTCCAGTAAAATACGCTTACAACATGCAGATTTTCTAGGCTCAGTTATTAGGACAGGCGCGACATCACAAAGGTGCCTGGTTAGTTGGCCATACAGGCATATGGACACGTGAGCATGTAAGATCGTCCAGTCCGGCGACAAATGCAAAGGCCAGGTTCTGTTGCAAAGCTTATTGAAGTTCAGAATATTACATCTGGCCAGTAATGTTAAACGACCAGATCTTTGAATTGTTGAAAGGGACGGTTTCCTGGTGTGAATTGACTTTTGCGGATCATGTTAACCAGTTCGATACCGGCTAGGGCAAATGCAGCTGAATCGAAAGCCTTGAAACCCAATATAGGCCTGATCCGGCGCTTGATGAATCGATGGTCTTGTTCAATGATGTTATTGAGGTATTTCCGCCTCACCATCTCGATTGGTACTGGGCAGCCAAAGCCCTTCAGCATCTTGTTTATGGCTTTGATACCAGCTGTGTTGGCCCCGCTTTTGTCGATGACAATCTTCCGTGGCAAACCGTTCACCTCAAGCGCACGAGCGAAGAACTTCGTCGCTGCAACTTTGTTCCTGCGTTTGGATAGCATGAAGTCCAGGGTTTTACCGTGTTTGTCGATGGCGCTTCAGTTCTTTCAATTGCACCGTGCCCATTCCACCATACTTCTTCCAGCGGTAATAAGTTTGTTCAGTCACACCAATCTGTCTGATCGTATCAAGACGCGGTATTCCTTGTCCCGTCAGAACCTCAACTTACCGCGACTTCGTGACAATCTCTTCTGGCTTCGGTCGCTTGTTTGTCATGGGTTTCCTCCGTTTTCCTAAACATAGCGGAGGACCTCTTCAGTGGGGGAAAACCAAAACCAGATCTCAATTCCGTCACATCGGACGCGGGCGCATACTGGCCTCTAGAGTAGACTTTAGGTTCTGCGTATCGATTGGCTTATAGAGTAAGGGCAGGTTCGCCTCTTTACACAACTCCGTCAGTTCAGCTGATCGATTGGCTGAAACAATACAGGCTGGTAACTTCCCGAATCTTCCAGTCAACGCCATGACGGCGTCAGTTCCTGTTTTCCCGCCACTCAGTTGAAAATCAGCGACGATCACATCAGGCGAAATATCAATTTCTTGCAGTAGCTCGAGCGCCTGGCTCTCGCTCTCACATTCCAGAACATGTAGTCCCCAAGCTTCCATCGTCATGCTCAAGGCGCCACGCAAACTTTCGTCGTTTTCAATCAGCAATGCGATTTTCGAGGCAAGAACACTGGAACCCGGTTTACTGGCATCCGTCGGGCTTTGTTGCTGCGGAGCCATGAGTTCGGCTGACGGTACACCGATCGAAAAACCAGTTCCGCGGCCAAGTTCCGAACGAAGATGAATGGGATGTTTCAGCAATTCGCAGGCGCGTTCGACAATTGCCAACCCCAAGCCCATCCCTTCGGCTGCGCTGGCGTCAGAATTCAGACGCCGAAACTCTTGAAAAACAGAATCTTGATGATGGGACGCTATCCCGATACCGGTATCCCAGACTTCGATCAAAAAGCCGTCCCCGCGCCGCCGCACACCCACCAGCACTTTACCCGTTTCAGTGTAGCGGATCGCATTCGACAACAAGTTTTGCAGAATCCGGCGCAGATATGTGGCGTCACTTCTGACCAATGCATTGGTTGCGACGAACCGCAAGTCTAGCCCTTTGGCCTGGGCCACAGGTCCAAATGCGTCTTCCATCTGCAAGAAAAGTTCTTTGATCGAAACGGTCGACATGTGCACGGATACGCGCCCTGAATCCAGCTTGGAAATATCAAGCAAGGCTTCAAGAATGTGCTCGACGCTGTTTAGCGCGCTTTCGGCTTTTGCAGCGACAATGCCAGCTTCGGATCTGCCTAATCCGCCGCCCAATGCTGCGACATAGAGCTTCGCAGCCGACAATGGTTGCAGCAGATCGTGACTGGCTGCAGCAACAAACCGGGATTTTGATGCATTCGCACGCTCTGCCTCGTTCAACGCATCTGCAAGCTCCATCGTGCGTGATGCCACACGTTGTTCCAGCAGTTCCTTGGCTTCGTACAATGCCTGTGCTGACTGGCGTTCGGCAGTCACATCGGTAAATGAAATCACAAAGCCCCGGTCAGGCATTTCCTGCGCGAACACAGCAAGAATCTTTGATCCGCCACTTTGCATCTGAAACTGCAAAGGGGGTCGGTTGGTCGGATGATTGACCCAGGCGAGCAGGTCTGTGTCGGCAACGCCGCCTTCCAAGCTTATTGTCGTGCTGAGACGGTCAAATAGGGTTTTGAACTGCGCCCCCATCTGGAACTGAGAAATGGGAATGACCAGCAACTCGCTGGCGCGGTTGTTCCAGCCGACCAGTCTCAGCTTGTTGTCGAAAATACAGACACCCTGATCGATATGCTCCAATGTGGCACGGATCAGGCGCGCTTGATCGTCCAGTATGCGATCCCGTTCCTTCCGCTCAATCCGCATGATGTCCGTGACATCCGTTTGCAGAATAACGGTCCCACCGTCCGGTGTGCGGTGTTCAGATACCTGTGACCAGCGATTGCCACTTAGCCGGACGTTAAATACCACGTGCTCATCAGCGTGACGCGCCAACCTGCGCTGCGCCCATTCTTCGGTTGTTACTGTATCCGGCAGGGACAGGTACTTGGATCGGCTGACCAACTCGACATACTCGGTGAAACTTAAGCCTGGCAACAACCGATCCTGAATGTCTGGCATATGCAGCCCGAAACGGCTGTTACACAGGACCAGCTCTTCTTCGAGGTTGAACAGCGCAAACCCTTCTTGCACGGTCTCGATCGCGTTGGTCAGGTTTGCCCGCGCGGCTTCGGTTTCCTGATTTGCCGTGGCCAGCCGGGCATTCGAGTCGTTGAGCAACTCCAGCGCCCGTTCCAAATCGTCCGTACGGGCGCGCACCTCCTGTTCCAGCATCGCCGCCCTTTGAAACTGTGCATAGGCTGCACCGGACTCATCCGTAGACTCTTCAACCCGCCGCATAAGCGCCGCCACGATCTTCAGGAGCTTTTCGTTTTGGCGCGCCAGCGAGTCAGCAGGATTGGTGAGAGCCTCAATCATCGCCTACCCTTCGTCAGGGGGGTAGATCGCAACCCCGGTCAATGTTTGATTTACATGGATCGAGTTGAATTGCTCGCCATATGTTGAAAACCCAACCACGTGGTTCTCGCGCAGAACCCGAGAGATAGCCCCGGTCATTTGCTTCTCCTGCGCCTCAAGACGGCGCAAAATGCAATCACAGCCCAAAATAGTATCTGGCACTTGATCCTGCATCAGTAGTCCAATCTCTTCCTCAAGATGTTCCACCATATCTCTGGGTTCAGCCAAGGTTAGAACCAAACCCTCATCAATCGCGGAAAAGAACACCAGGTCACCGTTTTCGTCGACCCTTTGAATGGATCTTACATGATGCTGTCCACCGATCTGTACCACCACCGGATGGGCCGCAAAAGTAAACGTTGTCAGCTGTTCGGGATCTTTGCCAAGGATGCGAGCGTACTCTCGCGCGGCGGGTTCTGCGTTGATTTCCTGTACAATGCGCTTCACCGGGTCAGCCTTTGTTACGACCATGCGTTGGGCGCTGGGGACAAAATGATCAGTTTTGAAGACCTTGATCGGACAACGCGTGCGCAGCTGGCAAAGGACGGCCGCATTTTGCAACGCCTGCCCATCCGACAGCACATATGTGCTATCAAAGCGCGTTCCGTCTCCGGCAGAGCCGCCGAACAGGGGCACCGGGCCCAGGCCAACGGCAAGCTCTGAGGTCAGCGCATCTTCCCTGGTGGACAGACCGTCGATCATCAGAAATGTGAACTCGTGCCTCCAATCCGGCGCGGCAGTCATCATCTGGTTTCGATTCCTGATCATCTCATCAATGATGTCCTCAGACGAAAAATCATCAAGATCGGGAACTAAAACAGTGCGAACTTCGAAATGACTCTGGGGAAATCCAATCGCGACAATCAGATCTTCACTATAACCGCAATCGGCAAGCTCACCAGCAGTGGTGCAACCGACGACGGGTGCTGGTGCAAACGCTGTACGCGCTTCCGAGATCACTGTGTCTGCATCCGTGCTGGCACTTACGAACAGGACGACCAGAGAAAGCGAGTCACAGTCAAATGCCCCTGCCAGCACAGAGATCGCTTGATCTGTGCCACAGGGGACAAACTCTGTTCTCACAATACCTGGCGGACGGGTCTGGGCCGAAGCCCACCCAACAGCTTGGTCCATCGAGCCATCCTCCCTAAAAGGCGCGACTTTATCTGAAAGTATGCAGCTTGGCCCTATTCTTGCAAGACGCTCTCAAACGATGCCTTATTGGCGATCAATACGGCCTGGGTGCGGCTTTGCACGCCGAGTTTGCGCATGATAGCAGTAACATGTGCCTTAACAGTCGTTTCGGCAATCGAAAGATCATACGCAATCTGTTTGTTCAACTTGCCTTCACAGATCAGCTGCAAAATCCGCGATTGCTGGTTCGTCAGAGTTGTTAGCTTGTTAACAGCATCGCTATGTTCACTATCCTCATTCGCGTCGATCAGGGCACATCCGTCGGGAACGAAGACATCTCCGGTCTGTACCGTTTCAATTGCGGCGCGAAAGACTTCGCGTTGACTATGTTTGGGAACATACCCTGTGGCACCGGCATTAATAACCTGACTGATAATCCGGGGCTCTGAGAGCGAAGACACAACAATAATCGGAACATTTGCGACGGATTTGAGGCGTATAAGCCCGTCAAGCCCATTGACGTCGGGCAAGTTCAAATCCAGCATGACTGCGTCCGGCTTAAACCCTTTTGCAATCAACTCGATCGCATTTTCCAATCGGTCTGCCGTATGAATTTCGCCAATCCGTGCAACACTTTGCAACGTCATGGACAACGCGTCGCAGAACAGCGGGTGGTCGTCTACGATCAGAACCTTCTCAAAATCGTTTTTTCTGGTGGCTTCAGCAAGCATGTGTTCTGGCCTCTGCAATCGAATTGCCCCAACCTAATCAATCCTATCAAGTTGACCAGACCACGCCTACTGTCGGAAAGTCGTACAAATGAGGAAACGCGCACCATTCCTGACGCGCGTTTTTTTGGTTTTCCTGACCAGCTATTAGTTCGCCGAGGCGAGCTCTTTCGGCAAACGGAAGGTCCATAACGTGCCGCCCTGGTTCAGATAGTTGACCTTCTTGGCCACTTCGCCGCCCCAGAGTGGAACCGCACCGCCCCAGCCGGAGATGACCGAGACATATTGCTCACCGTCCTGTTCCCAGGTCACAGGTTGACCGACGATGCCCGAGCCGGTCTGGAACGACCACAGCTTTTCACCGGTTTCGTCATCCAATGCGATGAATTCGCCCTCGGGGGTGCCGAAGAACACCAACCCGCCTGCTGTCGTCATCACGCCCGACCACAGCGGAGCATCGTTCTTGTATTCCCATTTCCATTCGCCAGTGTCTGGGTCGATGGCCTTGAGCGAGCCAATATGGTCTTCATAGTTCGGCTTGATGGTAAAGCCCGCGCCCAGATAGGCGGCACCCTTTTTGTAAGTGATGGGCTCGTTCCAGATATCCATGCCCCATTCATTCGAGGGCACATAGAAATTGCCGGTGTTTTGTGAAAATGCCATCGGCATCCAGTTCTTGCCGCCCAGGAAAGATGGCGAGGCAAAGATCACTTCACCCTTCTTACCATCAGCAGCTGACGCAGGATTGCCTGGTCGATTGCTTTCGTTAAAGATCGGGCGACCGGTTTCATCAATGCCATCGGCCCATGTGATATCCTTGACGAAAGGCGTAGCCGACACAAAGGCGCCATCCTCACGATTCAGGACGTAGAAGTATCCGTTCCGATCGGCCGTGGCGTATCTCTGGTTACCTTCACGGTCAGTATAGGCCACCACTTCGTTCACACCATCATAGTCCCAACCCTCTCGGGGCGTGGTTTGATAGTGCCATTTGATCTCGCCGGTTTTCGGATCGATTCCGATACGGCTGGCGGCATAGAGGTTGTCGCCTTTGTTGCCTTCGGTCGGGGTGCCCGCGTCGCGCAACCAACTGTTCCACGGTGCCGGGTTGCCTGCGCCAAAGACCAAAGTATCGGTATCGGCGTCATAAGATCCGCCCAACCAAGTCGCGCCACCGCCGGTTTTCCACATGTCACCGGGCCAGGTTGCGTTCAGCTCGCCGGTCATGGTGCTTTCTTCGCCATTCAGCGTACCCATGTGACCTTCGATCACCGGGCGTTCCCAGACCAAATCGCCGGTGTTTACGTCACGTGCCTGCACCGCACCGATGATACCAAACTCGCCACCGGAGTTACCGGTGATCACTAGCCCGTCCACAATCAGCGGAGCCGCCGTGTAGGAATAGCCCGCCTTGTAGTCCGCGATCTTGTCGCGCCAGACCACATCGCCCGTGTCCTTGTTCAGCGCCACGATCCGTGCATCCAGCGTGCCAAAGATCACCTTGTCGCCATAGATCGCAGCGCCGCGGTTGACCACGTCACAGCACGGCAGAATGCCTTCCGGCAGGCGTGCATCATATTGCCAGACCTCTTTGCCAGTCTCCAGATCAATGGCATAAAGGCGAGAATACGACCCGGTAATATACATCATGCCGTCATAGATCAGCGGCTGTGTCTCTTGCCCGCGCTGCTTTTCACCACCCAGACTGAAGGCCCAGGCCGGCAGCAGATTCTCAACATTGTCTTTGTTCAACATGTCCAGCGGGCTGTAGCGCTGTAGGTGACGTCCCATGCCATTTGTAACGATCTGATTGGTGATCGTTTGGTCATTGGCCAGATCGTCTTCGGTAACTTCTGCATAGGCCGCACTTGTCGCTATGACGCTTGCAACCACCGCCATTATAAACCGGCTCATCGGTGTCCTCCCTAGACTTGTGTCTTTCCTCCACGCCGAATCTCCGACGCGTCGGGATTGTTGGCGAGGGTATTATTCGCGGGTCGGGCCATCAGTGAAATTGCACAATGGTCGTAGGAGGCAGATGCCGAATTTCAACTAGATTGACGCAACTTTTTTTGTCTGGAGGTTGCCATGTTGAGGTTCTTTGCGTGTTTTCTGATCGCCCTATTCGGATTTAAAACAAGTGCGCCAGCCGCGCCGCTGGACGGGCAAAAACAAATATACATGCTGGACAGATCCGATCACAAGATACTGATCGGCGATGTAAATTTCTCAGAATTCGAAGGGGTTGTTTCGTACACCATCGATTTAAGCACAGACCCGTTCGCCGAACATTTCCTGTCGATGCGACCGTTTCGGTGTCTGGAGGGGCCGGACAAGCATTGGTGTCACGTGCCCTATCCCTATGTCCTGCGGCGTCAGGTGTCGCACACAGATCTGACGGATCTGGAATACGATCTGCTGTTCATTCACAAAGGCGCAACCGAGTATGGCATCGATATGTGGAACGGCATTTACTATCAGCTGCGAATTGACGGCGACCGCCTTGTCGGCACCCTGCATGAGATGGATATGGGTCTGCTTTCGGCACCACCAGAAAGCGGGAATCTAAGGCCTGTTTCCAAGCAGGATATTCACGCATCCGATCCAGACAATCACTGGCTGCCACAGCTCGTGATCGAATGAAGACTTAGAACAACGGAGCATACTTCCATTCATCTGCATCGGGCGTAACTTCGTTGGGATCATATCCGGAATCTTGAAGACGCTTAGCAATTTTCAGCCCGTCTTGTGCAGCACTATCCACATAAGCACGCCCCAGTCGTTCATCTTGTGGCACACCATGCCCCCGCAACAGATTGAGCCCGTAGTTAAACTTGCCGACCGGATCGCCAATATCCGCCGCCCGCTTATCCCATGCAGCGGCGGCATCGGGGTTATATCCTCCACCCAGCCCGTTGTTGTCTAACTGGCTCATCCAAGTCATCGCGCTGGCATATCCCGCTTCAGCACAGCTTGTGAAAAGTGTGCGCGCCATTTCATGCCGACCAGACTTGGTGATGTAATAGCCGGTGGCACAGGTCGCCATATCCGTAACACCATTTTCGATGTTACTCATGACACGGCCAAAGCCACTGTCCTGTGGATTAAGCGTCCCGAACTCATCCTCGACGGTTTGTGCCGTAGCAGAAGTGCCGAGAAACAGCAGGCAACATGCAATGCGGATCATGATCGAACCCTCCGATTAGAAGGTCAGTCTATCGCATCGGGACATGCATTTCATCCCCGCTATGGTCGTAGATGGGCTACCGCCCCGCTCGTTTCATCCCACGCGCCGGATCATAACCCCAAAGTGCGAGGCAAAGAAACACAAGCCCAGCCAGCATCGTCCAACCCAACGCCGGGCCGTTGAATTCGCCATACAACGCAAAACGGATCAATTCGACTGCGTGTGTAAACGGATTGAAAGCACAGATATCGCGCAACAGAGCTGAACTCTCAGCCATCTTCCACAGCGGATAAAGTGCCGACGACAAAAAAAACATTGGGAAGATGACGAAATTCATCACCCCTGCAAAATTCTCCAGCTGTTTGATCGCTGAAGACAGCGCCAGCCCCAAAGCGCCCAGCATCAGCCCGGCAACAATCAGCGCAGGAAAAACCAGCAGATACCCGAACCAAGGCATGTCAATTCCGTAAATCGCGGCGACGACCAAAAAGGTATAGACCTGCAGGATCGAGATCGTGGTGCTGGCCAACAACCGACTAAATAGCAGCCACCAGCGTGGCAAGGGGCTGGTCAGCAGCAACCGCATCGAACCCATTTCGCGGTCGTAAACAAGGCTAAGCGAGCTTTGCATCCCATTGAACAGCATGATCATGCCGCAAAGCCCCGGCACAATGTAAATCTCATAGGTGATATAGGTCTGATAAGGCGGCGTGATCGACAGGCCTAACGCCGCGCGGAACCCCGCCGCGAATACGATTAGCCACACTAATGGGCGTACAAGCGCTGCGATGAACCGACTGCGTTGCCTCACGAAACGCAGCGCCTCGCGGATCATGATCGCGTACAGAGCAACAAACGCGCCTTTCATTCGGTCGAACCAGTCATGGACAGAAAAACCTGTTGCAATGGCGCGTCCCCTGTCAGATCCCGACAGATACCCTGATGCAGCAACTGACCCCGGTGCAGCACAGCAATTTGATCATCGGGCTTAATCTCATCGGTCAAGTGAGTGGCCCAAAGTACGGTCAGACCGCTATGTGCAGACAAATCATGCACCTGTGCCGTGATCGAGCTACGCGCCGCCGCATCCAGCCCAACGGTTGGTTCGTCCAGCAGCAGGACTGAAGGCTCGTGGATCAAGCACCGTGCGATCTCAAGACGTCTGCGATGCCCGCCATTCAGGTCGCGCGCCCGCTCAGCCATACGTTCGCGCATGCACAGCCGGTCAAGCGCGTCAACAATTCGCGCCTCGGCCTTGCGACCCGAGAGCCCATGCAGCGCAGCAAAGTAGCTGAGATTTCTGTGAACGGTCAGATCCAGATCCAGGGTTGGCTGCTGAAACACCACGCCGATCTGCGCCAGCGCCTGCCGAGGCTGTCGAGACATGTCGAACCCGGCAATCTCGATGGTCCCCTGCGACGTGGTGAACAAACGGGTAAGCAGCGAAAACAATGTGGATTTACCTGCGCCATTGGGGCCCAAAAGCGCGCAAAACGCGCCCTGTGGAACGTGAAAACTCACATCATCAAGGGCACGTTTTTCGCCATAGTCATAGCTGACATTCCGGACTGAAAGCCCTGTCACTTAATGGTAATCTCCAGCCGTTGTGTTTCACCGGTGCTACCTGGCACTTTCAGATAGTAACTGCCCGGCTTGATGGCGACAAAGCCTATTTCCATCTCGCCTGCCTCGTCAAACTCGATTGAATCGACACCAAGTGGTCGGATTTCCAGCCCTTCAACCACAATCTCATCGACCCAGATCGCACGGAAGAATTCGGGTCCGATAATGGCAAGTTCCTGACTTCCGTCGCCCTGAATCTCGAACTCGTAATAGGTGCCGGATTTCAACTCCCAAGGCGCTTCAGACAATGGGACGCCAGCAGACAAGGTGATTGGCGGCAGGTCCTCTTTATTTTTGGCTGACAGCAAACCCGCGAGGCCAAACCCATCATCATCGTCGTCATCATTTGCCAAAGCCGCCGTCGGCACAGCCAAAGCCAACATCGCGACCAGCGTTGTTAGTCGAACCATCTTAAATCTCCCTGTTTTGCTCAATTGGTTGGGCGGAAAGCCGCGCCCCATGGGAACCGGCCGACCTTGATCGTCTTGATCGGTTCGCGTTTGGCAACGTCGATCACAGTCACGTCGCCGGACACGCCATTGGTGGTGAACAACAGCGATTTGTCCGCGTTGAAATCCATGTGCCAAACCCTGCGCCCGACCAGAATGTAGTCTTCCACCTCGTAGGTTTCGGCATTCACCGCCGCCACGTGGTTCGACGGCCCAAGGGCGACAAAGGCGATCTCATTATCGTTCGACAGCTCGAATCCGACGGGTTGCACCCTGTCAGGGTGTACACCTTCAACCTCAAACTCGATCTTGGCTTTTTCCGTCTGCGAGACGACATCAAACACTGTGATCGTGCCTCCGATCTCGGAACTCACCCACAGCTCGGCGCCATCCTTCAGGAATTCCGCGTGGCGCGGGCGCGAATCGACCAACGTGTTGGCAAACAACTCACGCGTTTCCGTGTCGATCCAATGTGCCATATTCGTCGTCTCGGACGTGGTAATGGCAATCTTCCCATCCGGTGAGACGGCCATACCCTCTGGCTCAATCCCAACATCAATCTGGGCGATCACTTCGCGCGACTCGGTGTCAACGACAGTTGTTATCGCGTCATCTTCGTTAGCAATATACAAATGCCGATCATTAGGATGCAGCACGAATTGTTCCGGGTCTTCACCCGATGGCAAATCATGCAGGATCTCACCGGTCTCAGGGTCCATAACCTGCACGGCATCGCTGTCGGATGCGCAGATATAGAGGACCGAGTAGTCCTTTGAGAACGTAATGCCCCGCGGGCGCTCTCCCGTCTCGATGGTTCTGATCACCTCAAGTGTTTCAATATCGATTACACTCAGCGTGTCGTCTTTCTCGTTGCTTATCCAAATCTCATCCGCAGCCGCCGGAGCGCAAAGCGCGGTTGCTGCCAAAAGTGCTGCTAGTCTCATCCGTGTCACTCCTTGAATGCCTGGCATTGGCTTTCGGCTTGATCGATTCCCAACGTGTCCAACTCGGTACGTTGGTGCAAAAATCCTTCAAGCGGGGCCATGGCCACCACGGCCCGATCCGTCACCAGAGGGATCGGTTGGCGCAACTGACCATTCCAATGGCGAAAATTCATCGCACGGCCCTTGAAACCCGCCAGTTCGAAATCGTCCGACAGAATGTACGCCCGCAATGTTTCCGGATCGTCAGAATTGGTGCGCGTGACGGCTTCGCCCAAAGACCGGTATGCAGCCCAGGCGGCGTAGTCCTTCGGCCTCATTGCCCGGCCGGACTGGTCAAAGAACCGATTTTGCATTTGCGCCGCACCCCATTGTTCAACCACTCGAGACCATGTGACGGGCTGCAAACCTTCGGATCCGGCCACGGGCCGTGCCTCCCATGTATTGAATGCGATGTAACGGCCGAAATCATCCAATTCATCCGCGACCAACAAAACGTCGTAATCACCAAAATCCTGGGTAAACAATGGCACTTCCTGCGCGGCGTTGCGGCGCAGATCGGCGTCAAAAACCCATGTTTTCTCTGCTTTTAGATCCAGCCGAAACTTCTCAAGCGAACGTTTGATCGCGGCTGCAAATGCCTGATCACCCGGATGTACCCCGGACACCAGTACCAGCCTCTGCCACCGGCGCTTAACCAGAAACTGTGCCAGCGCATCGGTTCTCATGACATTTGAGGGCAACGTATGCAGCAGATTGGCTCGGCATGCCTCATCCCGGATCGACAACTCGGGGGCAGAAGCGTTGAACAAAACGGCCGCTGCCGCCTCGGGCAAATCCGCAACCTCAAGCTGCGCCTGAGCAGGAGCGTCCAGAATCAAATAAGGGGTTCTGCTCAGGGCCTGCCGTGCAGCGGCCAGCCAGTCACCATCCTCGGGCACGGTTTGGACATCCAGAGTGTATTTGTGACCCAGAAACTTTGCCGTTGTCAGATTGTCTGCAAGCCCTAGCTCGGCCCCGGATACACCCAGATCTTCCGGCAAAGGGTCCAGATTGGACAGAACCGGCGGTCTGGTTGTCTGAAGCTGCAGATATGTGACCGAGATTTCCAGCTCGGCCATGGCCATACCGGGCAGCAGGGTTAACACCGCGAAAACACGGAATATCCTGAACATGTATGGGCCTCCTCCCTATCGGCCAGACTAAAGCAGGCCGCACCCCCGAGCGCCTATTGGACCTTAGTCGAAAATCGGCGCGGATGTGCAACCAAGGTCGAATTTCGCGGCGATTCTGCTTGGGCTATGACCGGAGAAAGCATCAGAAGGAGGAGAAGATGCGTCTTGGATTTTATGGTGTAGTGCTTGGCGCTATCACCGCCGGAGGCATGGCGCTGGCCCATGGCGACGTCGCGCCGCAACCGGTGAACACGGATGTTCTGCCCGACGTGAGCGAAGAGTGGCTGATCGAAAACCCCTATCGCGATCAGGGGGAAGAGGTTTGGCAAGCGGCCATCGAAATCGGAGACTCGGGCTACAACCAGAACTGTGCCCGGTGCCATGGGCTGGGCGGTGTCTCAGGCGGGCTGGCCCCGGACCTGCGCTATCTCGAAGCCGAAGAATATGGCGACGAATGGTACATCGAGCGCTTCCGCGAAGGCTATACACAGAACGGCATTACCAAAATGCCCGCTTTCGGAGACCTGCTGGGTCAAAAAGCGGCCTGGGCGATCCGGACCTATATTGAAACCCGTCCCGATGACGGTGCCTTGGATGATCATTCCGAACGGCTTAAAGAAATCAGGGATATCCTCGCCGGAATGGCGGATGGTGGCGATGCTGATGCAAGCTCATTGCAGGCAGAGCTAGACGAGATTGCCAGTTCGATCGAGACAGGATCGGGCGCGCCGGTTGCAGACAGTGTCGCCTTGCGCGCCGCTATTTTGATCTCGGGTGACAGCCCTGATTTCGCAGAGGCCGCCGAACAACTGACTATCGGATTGTCTGCAGCGCAATAGCACGGCAGACTGAGGCACATGTTCAAATCGCTCTTCTTACTCTCCCTGTTAGCTGCCGCCCTTTCAACCGGGTCGGCTCTGGCCAGATGCGAAGATCATGTGCCTCAACCTAAACCTCAAAATGCCAGTCGGGATATTGTCGGCGCCGATCTCGATACCATTGTCGAGCGCGGCTATATCGACTTTGCCGCCTACGAGGACTTCCCCCCCTGGTCGTTTGAAAAAGAAGGCAAGATACAGGGCGTAGATATCGAAATCGGGAAGCTGATCGCCGAGGATCTGGGGGTCGAACCAAGGTTTAATCTGGTTGCCGCTGGGGAAAACCTCGAAGCCGATTTGCGCAACTGGATCTGGAAAGGCCCGCTGATCAATGGTCGCGTGGCCAATGTGATGCTGCATATCCCCTATGACAGTGAATTCGCCTGCCGCGTTGAGCAGGTTGTCTTTACCGGGCAATATCACGACGAAGAGATCGCCATCGCGTATCGCCGCGATGCCTACCCCGAAAACCCCCCGGTCCCAGCCTATTTCCGGTTTGACACGGTGGCCGTGGAAAACGACTCGATTGCGGATTTCTACCTGTCATCTTTTCCGGGTGGCCAGCTTTCACAAAATCTGCGCAGGTTCCCAACCGCAGAACAGGCGATGGCCGCCCTGGCCCAGGGGGAAACGATGGCGGCCATGGGCCCGCGCGCGCAACTGGAAGCCGGGCTTACGCAGGATCTGGACATCCATACGCCCCCGCTGCCGGGTTTTGCTGTCAGCACCTGGACCAGCGGCGTCGCCGTTCATTTTGCCTATCGCGGTCTCAGCTACGCGATCGATGACGCCATTTATGCTGCTTTGCAAGATGGGCGAATCCAAAAGATCTTTGAAACCCATGGCTTAACCCACACCCCTCCGAAACTTCGCTGACTACTCCCAAGGTCGAATAGGCAGCACGCCAATCACCGCGTAGCGTAGCAGGAAATTTGGAGGGAGTGACATGGAGCTACAGGATAGCCGCGTCATAGCAGCACCAAGGTCCAAAGTCTGGGATGCGTTGTTGTCTGCAGAAGTACTGAAAGATTGCGTACCGGGCTGCAAAGAAATGTCAGGCACGGCCGCTGACGGTTTTGAAGCAACCGTGGTGCAGAAGGTCGGGCCGGTCAAAGCCACCTTCAAAGGCTCGGTCACATTGTCTGACATGGTCGATCAGCAAAGCGTCAAGCTATCAGGTGAGGGCAAAGGCGGTGCGGCCGGGTTCGCCAAGGGTTCTGCCGATGTCACCCTGTCTGACGCGCCTGAAGGGACGTTGTTGGCCTATAGTGTCGATGCCCGTGTGGGTGGCAAGCTGGCGCAACTGGGTGGTCGGATCATTGATGGCGTGGCCAAAAAGATGGCCGATCAGTTCTTCGAGAATTTCCAGAGCGCGGTCGAAGTCGAACCGGCAGCAGCGCAGGACGAGGCCCCGGCGATACCGGGTGAGCCAGATCAAGAGACCGAGGAAAAGAAAGGTTGGCTCAAGCGCGTTCTTGGCGGTTGAGCCGGAAGTTTTAGGGAGGAAAATCTAATGAAAATCTCGATGACCGTGAACGGTACTGCTGTGATCGGGGAGGTTGAGGGTCGGACGTTGTTGTCTGGTTTTCTGCGCGAT